>CAKSNY010000005.1 GCA_934476455.1 uncultured Clostridia bacterium
CTTCATATTTTTCTACAGAATCTTATTTTGCTGTTGACAGTACTTACTACGGTGAGATTACTGCAAATGATGGTTCTTTTATAAAGTTGCAATGTGCAAATGACGGAAGTCAGGAACTTGTTTTCTCTTTAACCGATGTCATCTGCTATGACACAACTGAAAAAAGAGCGTATATGAGTAATCAACGGGAGCTGTTTGATAAAATTAATTATGGTACTGCATCGAGAAAGGCTTTTGTATATTGTAACTACGGTTCTACAACTTTTATTGTTGTTTACAAATAACATTTGCCTGAAATAATTGATAAAGGAAGGTGGGAGAAGGGTGAAAAAGCGAAAAATTGGTTTAATTGCAACTATTGTATTTTTATTATTTCTCCTTCTTTCCTCAGGATATACAATATATGCAAACGGGGAAAATACTGAGAAATTTTCATACATAGAAGAAAATTTTAATAATACTTTGCACGAAAACATTATAAGCGGCTATGACTTTAATGGCGAAAAAACAAAATTTTTATCTGTTTTTGACGGAAAAGGTTATCCGTTGCCTGAATTTAATGCTGAAAACTCCATTACAGAACTTTCGTTTGATATGTTGTTTTCTGAAATGGAAGATGACGAGATACTGTTTTTTGGAGAACATTCTCTTTTAAGCATTTGTAATGATGAATTGCAGTTTGGTGGAAGAACAATTCTTCAACAAATAAATCACGAATGGTATAAAATAAAGGTTATTATAAATGGTGACGGCATACAGATATTTGTCAATGATGTTAAATGCTTTGATAAGGTATCTTTTCCTCAGGAGGTAAATCCCAAGCAGCTTAAGATAATATTTATGGCAACAAATTCAAAAATTTATCTCGATAATGTTTGTCTGAAAAAACGACAAAGCGGAGATGTTGAGATTTTAACAACGAATTATACAAGATTTGGTTGCCATATACATAAGTTGTATCCGGGACCGGTTCAATCCGGAGTTACTGTTTATAATTATTCTGATGAGGAGATAAAAGGAAAAGCTTTTTTGTGTATGTATAAAGAAAGTAACGGACAAATACTTCTCGAAAAAATTATTGAGATAGAAAATGCCGTTGTAAAAAAAGACAGTTGCGAAAGCTTTTTTGCAGAGATAATTGTTCCGGACTCACAGGAAAAGTATTATTTAAAAACGTTCTTCTGGGAAATGACTGAACTAAAGCCTTTTATAAATAATGCGATTATAGAGAATTACAACAAGTAATGGGGAGAGAAATATGGAGCTTATTAAAAAGAAAGACAAAAAGGAAAATACAACTCTAAAACTTATCTTAAAGCATAAAAATATTTATATTATGCTTATTCCGATAATTTTGTTTTACATAGTTTTTTATTACGTACCGATGTTGGGAAATATAATTGCCTTTCAGGACTATAAGATAACAAGAGGCATTATGAAAAGCGATTTTGTAGGATTTAAACACTTTTCGAATTTCCTCAATGATGTTTATTTTTGGAGACTTTTGAAAAACACATTGAGAATTAACATCTACGGACTAATCTTTTGGTTTCCGACACCTATTATATTTGCACTGATGCTAAATGAAGTGAGGTCTGAAAAATTCAAGAAAGCAGCTCAGACAATAACGTATATGCCTCACTTTATTTCAACGGTTGTTATTTGCAGTATGGTAACAAGCTTTGTTTCAAGTGACGGAATTATAAATTCTATAATTGTCTCTTTGGGCGGTGAGCCTATAGGATTTCTTACCGACCCGAAGTATTTTGTAGGAGTTTATACTGTTTCGGATATATGGCAGGAAATGGGATGGAGCAGTATTATTTACCTTTCTGCCCTGTCATCAATTGACCAACAGTTATATGAGGCAGCATCTATTGACGGAGCATCAAGGTGGAAACAAACAATTCATATAACAATTCCCGGGATTTTGCCGACTATATCTATTATCTTAATAATGACAATAGGTAAAATGCTTTCAATTGGTTTTGAAAAGGTAATGCTTCTTTATAATCCTGCAATCTACGAAACAGCAGATACCATAAGTACATATGTGTATCGTCAGGGTATATTGAGTACAAATTACAGCTATTCTACTGCTGTAGGTCTGTTTAATTCAATAATCAACTTAATACTGCTTGTGTTTGCAAATGAGACAAACAAACGAACAAACGGAAATGGATTGTTTTAGTAAGTTTTAATGTTAAAGCTTTTCAGAAAATTAAAACAGTCGCTAACAGGCATAGCTTTTTGAGTTTTGTTAATTTTAAGGCGGCAGAATGGAGAAATTTATGATTAAAAGAACAAGAGGGGAAACTATATATGCAGTATTCAATACAATTATTATTACTGCAGTTTTAATATGTGCCTTATATCCGTGCATATACGTGCTTTTTGCTTCAGTCAGTGAGGCAGCAGAGTTGTATGGCGGTAAATTGCTTCTATGGCCAAAGGGGTTTAATCCGGGAAATTACTTGGCAGTATTAAAAAATAAAATGATATGGACAGGATACGCAAATACCTTCTTTTATGCAGGTGTTGGAACAACCTTGAGTGTGCTTTTTACAGTTGTTGCAGCATACTGCCTTTCGAGAAAAGATTTACCGGGAAAGAACGCAATAGTTATGGCGATGGTATTTACTATGTATTTTTCAGGTGGTATGATTGCAAATTATATTTTGGTAAGAAGTCTTCATCTGCTTGATACACGTGTGGCGATGATTCTTCCGGGACTTATAAGTACATATAATTTTATCATTGTTCTAACGTATTTTAAGGGTCTCCCGGAAAGCCTGGAGGAAGCTGCAATGATTGATGGTGCAAACGAATATAAGATATTATTCCGAATTTTAATGCCGCTTGCAAAACCGGTTATATCAGTTATTGCATTGTATTACCTTGTAGCAATATGGAACAACTTTATGAATGCTCTTTTATACATTAATAGCCCTGAAAAGTATCCGTTACAGCTTGTACTGCGTGAAATACTATATCAGGGAAGCATGGAGCAACAGACAAATTCCCAGATTGATACGGCAGCAATGCAGCAGGAAACAATTAAATATGCTGTTATGGTTGTCTCAACCCTTCCGGTGCTTTGCGTATATCCATTTATTCAAAGATATTTTGTAAAGGGCGTTATGATAGGTGCGGTTAAAGGATAATCTGATAACAATAACACAAAAGACAAAAAAGATGAACTGTGACAACGATTGTCACAGTTCATCTTTTTTGTGTGAGCGGTTAAATAAATTTTCTGTATTCACCAGGCGTCATACCTGTCAGTTGCTTGAATTTTCGGATATACGATATTGAACTTAAATATCCCACGCTTTGAGCGATTTCATTTATAGTTTTATTTGTGTTTTTTAAAAGTTCTTTTGATTTATCAATTCGCATAGTATGCAGATAATCTAAAAACAACATTCCAGTTTGTTCTTTGAAAAACTTACATAAATAATTGTATGAAACATAAACCTGAGAAGATATTTGTTTTAGGGATATATCAGGATCCATATAGTGAGAAGTAATATATTTATAAATATTTTCCATAAGTGTTATGTTAGAATTTGATTTTTTATTTTGTATGTAGTTACAAAGAGAAGTATAATTGTTTTTGATAATATTAAAGCTTTCGTTATAATTACGGCTTGATAAAGTTTGCTTTGTTTGAAAAATATATTCTTCAGTTTCATCACACAGAATATTAAGCCGCATAACACTGTCTTCAAGAACATCTGCAAGTGAAAAACAAATATATGCATATATACCCAATGTCAGAATGTTTTTTTCGAACAAAACTTCGTGGTACCTGTCGAAAAATTCAGATACACCGGTACTGTCACCACCCAAAAGTGCTTTTTGCAAACATTCACGTTCTTCTTTGGTAAAGTAAATATCGCCGGCAAGCCTCTTCTGAGTAGCATTAAGATAGTTGCATTTGTTTTCGCCTGAAAGTTTAAGGGAAAATAAAGCATCTTCATATGATTTAGAGAAGCTATTTAAGCTCTTTACATTACGTCCTACACCTATAGTAATTGAAATGTTTTTCAAATCAAGATTTGAAATAAGGTGACTCAAATGGTCCTGAATAAAGAATTCATCATAATCGTGATTTAAGACTATCACAACATTTGATGTTAGCATCGGGATAACAAAGTGAACAATACCTTCTCTGCTTGATAAATCCTGAATTGCAGCAAGAAGAGAAAAACGGAGCATTGAAGATTTATCCTGATCAGATTCTGCAAAATTTATTACTACAGCCTGATAATTAGAGTATATAAATTTTATATCGTAGCAATCAAACGCTGTAGAAAAAGATTCTTCCGTGAGGTCGGATGAATTTTGTAATAATTGATAAAACAGATTTGTTGTTATGGTTTGTTGTTGCTTTTCCACAATGGTTTTCAAATCTTTATTACTGTTAACAAGGTCAAAAATAAAGTTTTGAATTTGAGAAAAACTTTGTATTTTGAATGATAATGCATTATTCTGCGGGTCTGTATTAACGAGTGCATTAAAGGGTGAAAACATCTTTGCAGATAACTTATAGGAAACAACTAGGTAAAGTATTCCCACAATTAAAACTGCCAAAGAAATTAGTAGCTGCATATATTGAAAATTGTTTGAAATATTTTGGGTAGGGAAGACACACAGATAATTTAATGAATAAAGATTGGATTTTTGACATAACAGGTAATAATTTTTACCAATGTTAATTGGCTTGTTATATTGATTGACAGGAGCAGTATCAAAAGATATATTTTTAGGTAAGGAGCCTAATTCATATAAGGTGTTGTTTTCTGAATCAACAATCATAGTATAGAGTTCATTGGATTCAGGTGTAAAAATGTTATGAGAATTAAGAATGTTATAGGAATTGATAATGTTATTTATATTTATCAGGCTTATCATAGTAGCAGATGCTTGACTGTTTTGTAAAAATAATGGTTTAACGAGCATGACAGAGTCGGGCGAGGACTCCTGAAGAGAAATTATCTGTTCTGAATAATCAAATAATAAATTCTCAACTTCCGCAAGGGACAATTTTGAGCCTGGTAAAAAAGTTTCATAAAAATCCTCAAGAGAATAAAGTGAATTTCCGGAAAGGATGCATCTTTGATTAGGATAATATAAGAAAACGGAAAAATAGGTTGTTTTATATTTCATATATGTATCTATTGTATTGATGACCTGCTTTGCGTTATAAATATAAGAACTATAATCTTTTGCGGGAGAAATTGAAGAGAAATTATATACATCAATATTTTCTACAAGCTTTACGGCAGTTAAATTTATTTCTGCAAAATAAGTATCTATGTAGTTCTTTAAATTAGTAACATACTCAGTTTTAAGAGTTTTCATATCAGATTTGTACGTGTTTCCTGAAATTGATATTATAGCAAAATTTAGTGCCAGAAAAGGGATTACAAAAAATAAAACATAGTGTAAGTATATTTTCTTTACAAGACTGATTCTATACTTGTGGTTCATAAGCCCCCTCCTTAAATTTTTATCGAATTTGTAGGCTTAACCCATTTTATAGTTACATTATATCACGGGCATATGTCTAAAACAAGAGGTATTATTTACACTAAATAATTTTTGCATACAAAATTACAAATGGTTTATTTTTAGCTTTGAATAAAGATGAAAATCATAATACATATAAGCTTAAAAGTATTACTTAATGCGATGCTTTCTTAAAAACAAAAATGCTTCTAATTGACAATTTGAAAAGTTCTATAAAGTGCTATATAAAGCTAAATTCAAGACCTTGCAAAGAAAAATTCCCCCGTGGGAATTTTTCTTTGTGTGTGTGCAATTGCTACGTTTTTTATGATGAGAATAAAAAAATTTAAAAAACGTGCAGAAAAAACAGCTCCACGGATTGTAATACTTTTATAAGTAATATATACTGAATCCGTAAAAATGGTAAGCAGTTAAGCGTAATTTTTGATTTATTTATTCCTTCTTTAACGGGATAACTATGTACAAAAAACGCTTTTTTATGAATTTGAGGATAATGAAACGAAGTAAAGTGTAAAGGCATTTTGAGATATTTATTGTTAATTTGTAAACTTTTGCCGAAGTGCTTTACAACGGCTATGTGGTATGATATTATATAATCAATAATTAATTTATGCGTGGGGTTCCCTGGACTGACAAAGTCAGTCCTAGCATACTAGATGTCGTGATTGTAATTTAAAGCCAACGGTATAACTATGCCCTTTTTTAAAAGGGTAGCTGTTAGCTTTATTTAGTTCATTTTTATTTTACACTTTATAAGATTAATGAATTAATATGAGTATATTTAGGTTTCTTAACTTAAATGCTCCGCAAAGTCAGCTATGCTGACAAAATGAATAAAGAGGTTAAAAGAATGTAGAATTAAATCCAAAAGGATTAGTCTGCATTCTTTTTTTGTCTAAATGCAAGGTTGAATTGAAGTCCTATTGGCAGTTATCTGTACTGTCTTACAGATAGCTGTACGGACACAGGTTAATAAATGAATTAAGCGATTTTTAAAACGCAAAGTTTTCATCGGATTTGTATGCGTACACTTTTGAAATCCGAAAAGATTAGACAGAATCTTGACGCAGTAGCGGCTGCGAAATATTTTACATATGTCACCGCTATGATATATTTCAGCATCGGCAATACCAATGCCCCTGAGTTTAGCAGGTATGATGCTAACCACTGGATAGTTTCTATCCACCATATGGAATGTGGGAATATTACTAACCGGGCAATATGCCAATAGATAATACAAATTATACTAAATGGAGACAGAGATAATAAACAAGCCTCAATATACCGATATAAAGGGAAATTTATATAATTCATATCGGGAAACAGAGAGGTAACGGGTGTTAAAGAGAACGGTATTGCTATGTCTGAAAGAAAGGATTTTTCAGATGACTAACTTATATAAAAATTTAGAAGTTCAATTCAACAAAGTATTCAGACATTTAAAAGTAGGCAGCTTTAAAACAAGAGAAAGGTATGCAAAAGCTTTTAAAAGATTTATGGTATATCTTGCAAAAGAATATCATCTACAAAAGCTTTCAAACATTTCTGAAAAGCACATACTTTCATATCTGAATTACTTACAGAAAAAAGGTAATGCTGCATCAACAATAAAAACAGAGCTTGCAGCCATACGCTTTTTCCACGACAATCTGCCTTATGCAAAATATACTCTGCCGACAAATGATGAGCTTGAATTAAAAAGACGTACATTTGGTGGAGTAGACAGAACCTGGGACAGCAAAGAATATAACCTGATGGTAGCAAAAGCAATAGAAACAAACCATAGTGATTATGTAGCTATTCTTTCGCTTGCAAGGTATGCAGGGTTGCGACTTGAGGAATGTTTTCGTATAGATACTAATGAAGCCGAAAAAGCAATTCAAACAGGTAAACTGTTCGTAAAAGGCAAAGGCGGTCTTACAAGATATGTTCCGATTAACAAAAGCATTGAAATCGCATTAAGAAATGCACTTGAAAATGTTAAACGTGGAGAAAAGCTATTTGTATAAGAAACAATGACAAAACACATCTTGCAATGAAAAGATTACAATGCTTTATTGCATATCACAGAAAAGAGTTTACCGAAGAACGTATTACTTTTCACGGATTACGTCATACATACGCACACGAACAGTACGAAGAATTTAACAAGAACGGTAAAAACGAAAAAGAAGCACGGAGAATGGTATCCGAGCTTCTGGGGCATCACAGAGATGATGTAACAAGAATATATCTTGCCGGCGGCGATGAGGATGTTTAATTCTTATCCCGACATACTTTCCGTTAAGCAGCTGTGCGAAATACTTGACATAGGCAAAAATACAGCCTACAGGCTGTTACAAAGCGGAGAAATTAAAAGCATAAAGATTGGTAAGGTATATAAGATACCTAAGAAAGAAGTACACAAATATCTTAGCAGATAGACTTGAAATCGGAGTCCGTCAATGATATATTTATATTGTTGACGGACTATCTGACAACGAAAGGAGAATCACAGAAATTATGACAGGTAGTCTACAGATAAAAAGCGGCAAATATTATGCCGTACTTAGAATAAACGGAAAACAAAGATGGATAAACCTTAATATTGATGATAAAAAGGGCAACAAAAGAAAGGCAGAGCAAGCCTTGAATGAAACATTAATAATGTATTCGGAAAATCCTTCTATGGCTGATAAAACCAGTTTTGATGAATATATGTTTGAGTGGCTTAAAAGCGTTAGAACACAGGTGGATATTGTAACCTACGAAGGATACAGACAATGTATAGTAAATCATATTGCACCGTATTTTAAGGAAAAGGATCTTAAACTGCAGGATATGACAATAAGGGATATTGAAAGTTACTACGAATACAAGGCCGTTTCAGGCAGGCTTGACGGAAAAGAGGGAGGGATATCCCAATCGACATTGAAAAGACACAGAATTCTCTTAAGCCTGACATTCAAAAAAGCTATTCGTGACGGATTATTAAAATACAATCCCTGTGAATATGCAAAAATGCCTAAATTCGCACCTAAAAAGCCTGTAGCAAAATTTTATACTGCAGAGCAGTGTCAGGAGCTTTTAGACGTAGTAAAAGGAACTCCGCTATATGATATGATTTACATAACTACATTGTATGGTTTGCGGCGTTCTGAACTTCTTGGATTAAGGTGGGAGTCTGTGGATATGGTCAATAATATAATTACCATAAACCACACCGTTGTTCTTCAAAAAGTAGTTGTTGCAAAAGATGATACCAAGAACAAAACAAGTAACAGAGTTTATCCGATTATAAGCGAAGTTAAAGAAATCTTTATCAGGTTACTAAAAGAACAGAAAGAATATAAGAAAATGTTTGGGAACTGTTATGCTGATAGCGGATATGTATTTACCAAGGTAGACGGCACACCTTACTATCCAAGCTATCCCACACATGAACTGCAAAAGGAATTGAAAAAACACAATCTGCCACATATCCGTTGGCACGATTTAAGACATACAACAGCAAGTCTTTTGATATTAAAGGGATGGCAGATGAAAGAAATATCAGAATGGTTAGGCCATGCCGATATCACAACAACAATGAATATTTATGGTCATATAAATTTAGACCACAAAAGAAAACTAGGCGAAACCTTAAGCGGTATATTTGAAAAAAGCATTTAATTTTGTTAGAGAAACGAACGCCGCTATCCGTCGAAGCGAAGCGGAGAAGGCGTGCAAAACTTTCCCTTTTGTTAGAAAAGTGTTAGAAAGCAATTTTTTTGCACAAGTGCGCCATCAGTTTGAGTGTAGCAAAACAATCCTGTGAATTGTTTTGCCACTCAAAGTCCCTGCGAGCTGAAAACCGCATTATGATGCGGAATTTCAGCCGCCTTTAGGATGGCACACCAACGAAAAAAGCACTTCCGAAGAAGTGCTTTTCGATGGTGCGCCATCAGGGACTCGAACCCTGGACACCCTGATTAAGAGTCAGGTGCTCTACCAACTGAGCTAATGGCACAAATATGGAGCTGCCCAGCAGATTCGAACTGCCGACCTCTTCCTTACCAAGGAAGTGCTCTGCCTGCTGAGCTAGGGCAGCATATGGCGACCCGGATGGGGCTCGAACCCACGACCTCCAGCGTGACAGGCTGGCGTTCTAACCAACTGAACTACCGGGCCGAATGTAAACCGTCACATCAGAGGTGCGCAGTACCTTACAGATACGCTTTATCCGCTGACTTGACCTATTATAGTATGTTTTAACCGATTTGTCAATAGTTTTTTGAAAAAATTTTAAAATTTGGAATAAACTTAATAATCAGAAAATATAAACTGTTTTTTTAAAATTTTAAAGTAAAAAAATATGCTTGAATCATACTTTGGTATGATGACAAAAATAAGAATTGATGGTATAATACAAAATGTACGGGTGTGAATTTCATTTCGTATTAAAAGGAAGTGATGCGTATTGAAGCAAAGGGTTGAGATTAACCCCGAAATAACGGAAAAATTTGAAAATTTTATAGAGAACGAAAGAATTTTGCTTTTCAGCGCGCCGTGCGGATTTGGGAAAAGCACGGTGGCAAAGAAGCTTTTAAAATGCTTCGGAACGCGTGTGTATGAGGTGTGCGCAGACGAAACGGATTTCACGTCTTTAAAAGGCAGCGATAAATGGGATATAATGCTGATAGACCGGCTGCAAGACATACAAAGCCATGTGCAGCAGCAGGCATTGAGTGATTTTATAAGGGACAATCACAAAAAGAAATTTGTAATTTTAACACGCGGCGCGCCGCCGGGCTGGCTGACGCAGTTCAGGCTGTCCGGGCTTATGACGGTTATAGGCGAGGATGACCTGCTTTTAAAAAGAGAAACCGTGAAAAAGCTTTTTGACGAGTATGGCGTGAAAGTTTCGGAAACTGTGCTCTCGGAAATTGTGCGCGATTCCATCGGGTATCCGCCGGCGGTCACAATTGCCGCGCGGCATATTCTTTGCGGCGAGCAATACGGAAAAAAGGTTGTAGATGAAATTACAAGGGAGATATACCTGTATTTTGACGAAATGGTTTTTAAACGGTTCTCAATGCCGGTAAGGCGTTTTTTGATGGAGCTTGCCCCGTTTGAAGAATTTTGCACGGAGTTTGCGAAAATGGTAAGCGGTGACGCCTACGCGGGAGAAATACTTGCAAGGCTTCAGGAAAATACACGTATGCTTAAGTTTGAAGGATCGGACAGATTTCGTTTTTGGACATTTTTTCATAAATTCCTTATGTGGGAGCAAAATCGGGAATACACCGTTTCGCAGCAGAAGGCAATTTACAGCCGCGGCGCGCTCTATTATGAATTGCATGAAGAGTATGACAAGGCGCTTGAATATTACAAAAAAAGCGGCGAGGAAAGAAAAATTTCCGAGCTTTTGATAAGGCTGACATATCTTCACCCGGGGATGGGGCATTATCAGAAGCTGCAAAAACATTATATGTCAATTTCAGATGAACTTGTAAGAGGAAGCCCGGCGCTTATGCAGTCGAAAAGTATGATGTGTGCGTTGTGCGGCGATTACGACGCGTCGCAGCGGTGGTATGAAGAGCTTAAAACGTTTGAAGCACTGCGGGAAAAGAACGACGCGGCGGCGAAAGAGGCAAAGAGCAGGCTTTTATGGCTGGACATTGCACTGCCGCAGCGCGGTGTTAAAGGTCTTGCAGACGCCATAAATCTTTCTTTCAGGCTTATTACAAACAGGGAGGTAAGCTTTCCGCCGTTTTCGGTTACAAGCTCGCTTCCGAGTATTATGAACGGAGGAAAGGACTTTTCCGAATGGAGCAAAAAGGACGACCTTATGTATGCGACGATGCGCATACCTGTTGAAAAGGTACTCGGAAAAGACGGTATAGGGCTTGCGGAATGTGCAATCGCCGAAAGCAAGTTTGAAAAGGGAGAAAATATTTCGGGAAGAATGCTTGCGGCGGTGTCTAAAATAGGCGAGGTTCAAAACAAGGGAACACCGGATATAGAATTTGCACTGGTGGGGCTTTTGGCACGCACGCAGATTGACGCGGGCCGTGCGCAGGACGCAAAAAGAACGCTGGAAACCCTGCGCGAAAGGTACGAAGACAACGGCTGGAAGAGGTTTTTGCCGAATATTGATGCGATGCTTTGCCGAATTGCACTGCGCTGCGGAGATATAGATTATTGGGAAAACTGGTATCGTGAAAAGGCGCCGCGTGATTTGGTAAATGTGTGGATGCTTAACAGGTATTGCTACATAACACAGGCGATGGCAGAGCTTTGTACCCACAACGCGCAAAATGCACTTTTGACGCTTGCACCGCTTGAAGTGTACTGTGAAAAATGCGAAAGACATATTGATATGATAAACGTTAAGGTGCTTGGGGCGATAGCCAAAATGCAGCTTAATGACGAAGAATGGAAAGATGATATTTCCGAAGCGGTATCGATTGCTAAAAAATATGGATTTGTGCGAAGCATTTCCACGTACGGTGCGGCGGTGATACCGCTTATGGAAAACATAGAAAATTCGAGCGGGTTTTCACAAAAAGTTATAAAAGCGGCGAGAGCCCAGGCTGTTTATTATCCGGACTTTTTACAGCCGAAATCGGGGCAGATTGAACGCCTGACAGAAACGGAAACACAGGTGCTGAGGCTTATATGCGCCGATAAGAGCAACACGCAGATAGGAGAGATACTTAACATACGTCTTGCAACGGTAAAAAGCCATGTGAGCCACATTTTGCAAAAATGCGGCGTAAGCCGCAGAAGCGAGGCAAAAACGGCGGCAGAAAAAATGCACCTTATTTAAAACACATTTTAATTTTCATCGGGAGGATCGAGATGCAGAAAAAATTTTTCAGTTTATTATTGGCGGTGTGTATGGTTACGGGGTCAATCTCGTTTTCAAACATTCCGGCAGCAATGGCAGAGCAGGCTTCGGCAGGCTCTGCGGGAGAGAGCAATCTGGACGCCTCGGCGTACAATGCGCTCGGTTTTAAAAACATTGACGCGGAAAACGACACAGAGGCGTTTTTCGGCAAGGGAAATACCGTGCTTATGCCGAAAAAAGAGCTGTTTTTGGATTATAACGGAAGCAGCAATTACGGAACGGTTTTAAGAAGCGGGATAAATCCGTACCATAACGGCGGCAATTTGCAGCAAAAGGGCGGATATAAAAGATACGGACAGTATCAAAACGGAGACTGGGCGCATCTTGACGAAAAAAACGGCTATAACAACGGGCAGTTGGGCGGAACGGATCTTTACAGAAACGTTTCCAGTGAAAACAAGCACCAGGGAAGAGCGTATGCAACATCGGTTGCGTATAATATGGGAAACGGGCGTGACAGCAGCGTTGCAACGCTTTACATAAGAAGCACGGATTCTAACAGAAGCAACCAAAGGATAGTGCTTGAACTAAACGATTTTGAAAACGACGGCAAGTCCAGAAAAACCCGCAGCTATCGCATAGAAAACGGCGGGGCGAACTATGCGCTTAATGAGAAGGGCTATTTTTATTCAATGGATTACGACGCGCTTTTTGACATTACAGCGGGCGACTATGACGGTGACGGGCGCGATGAGATTGCGGTTTATGCCGCAAACAACAAGGTTGTAATATACAAGCCGGAAAAATCCAGATTAAGAACGTGGAAAACCATAACGAATATAGAAACGGAAACAAACTACACGGCAGACGGCGACGGAATACCGGCACCAAAGGTTAAGAGAGCTGCAATAGTAAGCCTGCAATCCTATGACCTTGACAAAAACAATGCGGAAGACCTTATAATAACGGTGTCAAATCCGCAGGGTGTGAGCGCTGATACATGCAAAAATCTAAATTACGGTTATATTTACAGCGGTACAGCCTCCGGCGGCATTGAGCAGAAGGCGAAAATTCCGCTGTATAACGAGCAAAAGCTTTTGCGCAGCGCCTCCTCCGCAGCGGGTGACTTTTACGCAACGGGTAAGCCGGTATTGGTTTTCGGCGGAAGACTGGGCGATATGTCAAACCCGACCAAAATATCAAACTCTGACAAAATAGGAACGATAGCGGTTGAGTACGACCACAACACAAAGCAGTATAACGCGGGTGAAATACAAAGCTACGGTGAGGATTTTAACAAGATGCTGCTTCGCGATAACGGCGTTAAGTATAACCCGCCGATAGCTATGGAAGCATTTAATATGTACGGAGAGAAGGACCCAAGCGGTGATAGCCCCGTAAGACTGTTTTTGTTTGACAGGCTTTATAAATATTCCGGCGGTGTTTTTGTTGCCGACGGTACCACGATAGATTACCTTTCCGACCAGAAAAACAACGCGGATGAAAAGGAAAACAAAGGGCAAACATGGATTTCCGACGTGGTTAAAGGTAATTTTACGAAAAAGGATATAGGACGGCGCGAGCAGCTTATTGCCGTAGTCGGACAAAGGCAGGATAACGACGAAAGATATTGGTTCCAGATAGCGTACATATGCGCAAACGGAGATAATGTGTACAGAAGCAGCGAGGGTGTTTTAAATCAGGCGACAGGCTACTTTAACAGAACCGACGAATGGCGTGAGGGACCGTACCTTACGATAAGCGCGCCCGATGTGGACAATGATTCGATGCTGCTTGAGTTTAAGGGCAGTGAAACATATTACTCAAAGCCCGAAGTTCAGGCGATTATGCAATCAGCACCGTTTTTTGACGATGTTGCAGACGTTTATGACGATTATTTAAATAACGGTGCAACCTCATACGGAAAGAGCGAGTCGAGCTCAAAAGGCGTCAGCGCAAGTATAGAAACCTCTATCGGGGTGTATACCTCCGAGGAGGCGTCGCTCGGCGGTGCGGCAGAGTTTGAGGCGTCAATAGCGGCGGTAGCAAGCTACGAACACCAGACAACATGGACAAAAACGACAGAGGTTGAATATGCAGGCGGCGTAGGCGACGATTATGTTGTTATGTATACCGTTCCGTTCCACAGATATGTGTATGACGGCTACAACAGCGTTTATAACAGCATAACAAGGAAATGGGAAACACAGAAAATACCTGTTATAATAGAAGAACCGCTTACCCCCTCAACCGTTATAGTAACGGTTGATAAATATGATGAGATAGCAAAGATGTACAGCGGGCTTGAGCCTATTCGCGGAAACGTGATTAAAAGCACGCCCGGAAACCCTGCGTCTTACCAATCCTGGGCAAAGGGAGAGTTTAAGCCGATTGGCTCGACAATGACGCTTACAAATGCCGGAAAGGGCAACGGTGCGACAACCACCGTAAGCTTAACCGATGAAACAGATAATGAAAACAGCTTTTCCGTAGGCATTGAAGAAAACCTTAAAGCAGGCGGCGGCGCAGGCTTTTTGGGAAACAATGTAAAGGCGGGCGTTGTGCAGTCTATGACGGCAGCGGTAGGCGGCGTGTTCAGCAATATGAACGGCGTTGCATATACCGGAACGGTTGACAGCCTGCCCGAAGGCGTGGAGGAATTCGGGTTTAACTGGCAGCTCGGCTATTCAAAGATTAAATTTAACGATGAAGACGTTATAGTTATAGGCTACAAAACCTCAAATGTAAAAAGACCGCCTATGGCACCGAAAAACATTGCCATTACAGATATAGGAAGCGACTTTATGACGATTGAATGGGACGAAACCCCGGACGCCGCCGTATATGAGCTGTCCTTCATAACAACGGACGGTCAGGAGCTTCTTTTGGATAACATCCCTGCGACAATGGCAAAAGACGGAGTTTTGTCATACACGGTAAAAAATCTTGAGCCGCGCACAACCTGCACATTTGAGGTTCGGGCGTCAAACGTTTACGGCGCGCGAAGCCTTCCGACACCGCGCGTTACAGGCATAACAATGGCGGTGGGCGACAGCCAGTTTTCAATTACAAAGCAGCCCGGAGATGTGGAGGCTGCCGCAGGAAAGGACGCAGTGTTTAAAATAGAGGCGTCCGGTGACAATTCCGAAATGATAAAATACCAGTGGTACAGCTACGACACCGACGACAAGGCATGGAAAAAGCTTACGGGAAAAACGTCAAACGAGCTTAAGCTTACCGTAAGCGATGAAATGGACGGAAGCAAGTATCGCTGCACGGCATACCAGGGAACGAAATTCTTAAACAGTAAAAGCGCATTGCTTACGGTGGGGCTTTCGCAAAGTAAGGCAACTCTTACGGTATCCTCCGGCGGGAGTGTGCTCTCGGACGGTGCATCGGTACGTGCGGATTACGAAAAGATTGTAACAAGTAACGAATATGCAGACGTTTGGAGACCCGTTACGGAAGAACGCGGCGGCGTTACATACAAAAAGCTTGCCGCAGCAGAAGCCGAAAATGCCGACGATGCGGAAATTTCCTACAGCTATACCGCACCGTATATATGGTCGGCTTCGGCAGACGGCAATACCGAATACTATAAAGATGATAATAATTCGGCAGGCGGAAAATATACCGCAGACAGCAAGTACGTTTTTGTAAAGGACGGCGACAGCGCGGTTACGGTTGAAACAGAGGGCAAAATAACATCATCTCTTGCCGAAACAGACCTCGGCAGCGGCAAAAAAAGCACAAAAGGGTATAAGATACTTTCAGGCGGAGAGTATGTTTATATCTATGAATACAAAGATACCGAAAACAACGATATAACAGAGTATTACAGGAAAAACGCGGGCGGTACATATGATAAATATGCCCCGACATCGCAGGAAACGTTAATTAAAATAGGTGAAACGACATATAATGTCGATTCCTTTGTTGAGGTTAAGGAGAAAAAATCCGAAGCAGTAACCGTTTCAACATCGCAAAAGCAGGCAGGGGAAAAGATAACGCTTTTTGCAAGCGTGCTTGACGGCAGCAATAAGATAACCGCCGGCGGTGTAAGCTTTAAAATAACCGATAAGCAAACGGGAACGGTAGTTTCCGTTGGCGGCGTGTACGATGACAGTAAGAAGGGATGGACAGCCGAGTACACCTTCCCGATGGCAGGTCTTTACAGCGTAAATGCAATATATCTGGGGTCTGACGAATTTTACGCCGACACCTCGGATGCAGTAAACATCTACGCTTACGGCGGCGGAAACAGCCTCAGCATTGCGGGCGGTGCGATGATATACGGCGACAGCCTTGACCTTTTGCCGACGCTTATAAGCTCCGGCGGATTTACAAATTGCATTGTGGATTATACCGTTAAAAAGCTTTCAAGAATTGAAAGTACGGTAGAAGGCAAAAAGGTTGTAAAGGAAGAATGGAACACGCTTCCGCTGCAAATTGCGCAAAACATATTTATACCGGATTCTGTGGGAAAATATATGATTGTTGCAAAGTATACGGACGCAAATTCGGGAGAAGAGATTTCGGCAGCCGCAACGGTTGAGGTTTCGGCAAGGCGTGTTACGCTTTCCCCGGAGGACGTTGAGGGAAATCTCAGCGAAAGCGAGAGCGTGAGAGCCGAAAAGCTTAAAACCGAACGAATAGCAATAGACGGAATGAGCGGCGCGGACCTTGACAGGCTCAGAAGCTCGCTGGCGCTCAGAAGTGATGCGACGAAGGCTAAATCCAAAGGTAAGTACACAATTGAAATATCGGGTATAAACAGCGCGGATTTTGCCGATAAATATACCATTGTGGCAAATAATGCCGTATATACGATTGAGCAAAGCACGGTAACCGTTAAGGCAGACGCAAAGGCAAACGGTGCCGTAAGCATAAGCTATGTAACAGACAGATACAACACAGACGGAACCGTTGCGGGCAAAAGCACACCTCTTACAGTGGAAAGCGGCGCGCAAATTCCGCTTGGGGCAGACGTTACATTTACCGCACAGCCGAAGCCGGGCTACGGGGTGAACAAGTGGACGGTTACGGGAGCTGCGGCAGCCCCCGGGCGCGAAAACACGTTTACAATACAAAATATCGGACAAAACACAGAGGTAAGCGTAAGCTTCTCGTACACGCTTAACACCGTGTCGTTTGTGCCGACGGATGAAAACGGAGCTACGGCGCTCGAACGCGGAAGCATAGAGGGAGCATACGCAGACTCCACAAGCTTTGAATCGGGCAACAGCCTTACAAGCGGAAAAACAATAACGCTTACCGCAATTCCCAATGACGGATACGTTCTTTGCGGATGGCAGCGCAGCGAGGGCAATTCGGGCGTATGGGAAACGCTTAAGGTAAGCGGCAGAGATGAAAAGGATACCAAGCTTACGCAAAAGGTTTCGGATGTTATAAGCCCGGTTGTATACCGCGCAATGTTTACTCAAAAGACCGATAAAACGCTGACGTTTGATATTGTTGATTCGGACAATAAGAAAATCACCGGAATAAGCGTTTTTGTAAACGGCAGCGAAGTAACGGACAAGGATGAAAACGGAAGACTGAAATTTACGGCGTACCGCCACCAGAACCTTGAAATAGAGGTTAAAACGCCGGACAGCGTTTTGGTAGACTACTGGGAGGCAGGCGCAAAAGCCGTAGAGGGAAGCAATAAGAAAACCCTTGTTTATGATTTGCAGGACGATACGGACTATATAATTCACTGCGAAATTCCGAACACGCGAACGGTTACGTTTACGGCAAAAACCGCCGACGGCTCGCCGATAGAGGGAAACAGTGTATCGGCAAAGCGTGTGGGCGGAGGCGACATCTTAAACGGAAGCAGCCAGCCGCAAAGTATACAGATTGAATTTACGGCATCCGCACAGGAAGGCTGGAGAGTAAAGCAGTGGAATTCGGGCGGCAAAAAAATTCTCGGTGAGGACGCTTTAAGCTATATTCTTACGGTTGATAAATCTGTAAATATCGAAGTAATATTTGAGAAAAAGCCCAAGATATTTATTAACGGAAGCGAAGGCGGCGCTACCTCTGCCGACTGCGGAGGAGAAGGCGTTTCAAGCGGAAGTTTTGTGGAATTCGGAAGCGATGTGACCTTTACATTTATTCCGGAAAGCGGATATATCTTAGAAAAGGTTACGGAAAACGGAACTGACATAACAAGCAACCTTACAGACGTTTCCAACGCACCCGACAGCAAATACTACACAAAGGCGGATATAAACGCCGATGTTACGCTTGAGGTTACGTATAAGGCAAAGCCGAGGATTTTCGCCGCACAAAATGAAGGCGGAGCTTTGGAAATGAAGGCAGTATCGGATTACGAAAGAAAGGATATTGCAAACGGCGGCTATGTTGATTTCAATACAAATTTAATCCTTACAGTGAAGCCTGACAAGGGATATGTGCTTGAAAGCATAAAATCAAACGGAAACGACATAAGCTTTACGCCCCCGCACGACAGCGACGATATTGCGCTTACAATAGAAAACGTAGTAAGCGACATACAGCTTGAAATTACCTACAGGGCTTTGGCGGTATACGACATAAGGTTTGAGGTAACGGATGTGAACGGCCCGGCAGAAGAAGGCGGAACAAACGGCACCGCAACACTTAATGCCGCACGTAAAGCAATGGCAGTTTACGAGGAAAACGTTACGCGTGATATTTTATGCACCGCAGCGGCATACGAAGGCGGCATTGTAACCCTTATTGCAAATTCCGACCCGGGCTACCGCGTAAAGGAATGGACGATTGACGGCACTGTGCTTAAAACAGATGAAGATGAGGTGTTTGTGGGAAATACCCTTGTTATAACACCCGAAAAACTGAACTTGTACCACGGCAAGACAATTAGCGTTCAATTTGAGCAGGGCGCGGGGCGTATCACGTTTATGCAGCCCTTAAACGGAACAATTACGGCAGAATCCGCCGGCGCACCGTTTATCAGCGGAGGAAGCGCCGAAAGCGACGTAATATTTACGGTAGTTCCCGATGAACACTTTACCGTTAAATACTGGACGCTTGACGCAGTGCCGCTTACGCAGCAAACAGACCTTACATATTTGTTTGCGCCGAACGGACGCGACGCAAGCATAGGTGCTGTTCTTGAAAAAGAAATTATACCGATAACCGTAACATCCGACGGTAACGGAACGGTAGATTACCCGCCCGTAACGCGCCACGGCGATAATATAACCATTACCGCAGCCCCGTACGAGGGTTACGAGTTTGACGGATGGTACAAAAACGGTGTAAAGATTGAAAATGCAGCCGCATCGTACAGCTTTGAGGTTTTGGAGCAGGCGTCTTATGAGGCAAGATTTAATATTACAGGCGGAATACTTGTAAACTACGGCACAAATGACGAAGCCCTCGGAAGCGTGGGCGCAATCCTCAACGGCTGGGTATTTGAAAGCGGAAGACGTACCGTAACCGGACAGGAAATTACCTTTACCGCAACTCCGCAGCAGTATTGCAGAATAAAAGAGTGGCGCGGACTGCCCGCAGACGCCGTTGTAAGCGCGGATAAGTACACCGTGAAAATAACCACGGCTGACAGCAATATAAACATTACGGCAGTATTTGAAGAAATACCCGTATACAGCATAACGCTTATTCAGCCCGAAAACGGAAGCATAAGCGCAAAGGTAAACGGTGAAGACGTAACAAGCGTAAGAGAGGGTACAACGGTTACGTTTAAGGCGGTGCCCGATCCCTATTATATGTTTGACGAATGGAGCGGCGACGCAGCCGGCGAGAGCGATTCCACGTTTGAAATGCCCATAACGTCCAATGTTACAGTCGGGGCGGCGTTTAAGCAAGCCGTATATTATGCGGTGGAATACTCTGTTATAGGTCTTGGCGGCAATGTAAGCGCTATGGCAGGAAACGAAAGCCTTGTTATAAATACACAGGCGCAGTATGTCGGCGGAACAAAGCTTGTGTTTACGGCGGCTCCCGAAGACGGAAAGATGATAAAAGAGTGGAAGATAAACGGCAATGTATGCGAAGGAAATCTTTCAAACACGCTTACCGTTACACTTAAAGAGCCTATCAGCGTTACCGCGGAATTTGAGGATTACAGCTACGTAACACTGCCGGACGACACAGCCGATTTTGTTATTACGGATATTGTAAAGACACCGCAGGAATACGGCGCAACCGACAGAATTATAAGAAAACGCGGAAATGTGGAATTTGTTGTTTCGGGGGCAGGCACAAAGGCGATAACAGCGCTTGACATAAACGCCTCAGCAGCGGATAATGTTGAGATAACCCGCCAGAACGACGGAAAATACGCAGTTAAACTTACGGGCGTTAAGGAAAATGTTGCAATAAACGCCGCAACCGAAAACGGAGTGCCGTTTACAATCATTGCACCCGTAAACGGAACGTTAAGCGTAAGAAAGGCGGATAATACCGAAGTTATCACAGGCAGCGCAGTGGCAGCGGGTGAGGTGCTTACAATAATTGCAACGCCAAGCTCGGGCTACAGAAAGTCGTTTGTAAAGGTAAACGACAACGAAGTTCAAAATTCAACGTACACTGTTTCGGATACCGATACAGCAGTTATCGTTTCTGCCGGATTTGTTGTGTTCGGCGGTGGCGGCGGCGGTGGCGGCGGCAACCGCATAACAAAGATTTTTGACGTAAGCTTTGAAACAAACGGCGGAAGCCCCGTTAAAAAGCAGCAGATAACAGAGGGTAAAACCGCAACAGAGCCGCAAAACCCCACAAAGACAGGTTATACCTTCGGCGGCTGGTACAAGGATAAAGACCTTACCAGTGCTTATGATTTCTCCGCAGCGGTGTCTTCTGATATGACGCTTTTTGCAAAGTGGATTGAAAACGGAAAAACGGATGTTTCCGATGAAAAGCCGTTTGACGACGTTTCAAAGGAAGACTGGTTCGATGAAGCCGTAAATTATGTGTACGAAAAAGGGCTTATGAACGGTATGTCGGGCAGAACATTTGCACCGAATGACAATGTAAGCCGTGCGATGTTTGTTACGGTGCTTTACAGAATTGAAAAAGAGCCCGAAGCGAAAGAATCCGCATTTTTAGACCTTGAAAAGGGCGGATATTACGAAAACGCGGTTTCGTGGGCTGTCGAAAACGGCATTGTGCTTGGAATATCCGACACGCTGTTTGCACCCGATATGAGCATAACACGCGAGCAGATGGCGGCGATTTTGTACCGCTATGCATCGTATAAGGGATATGAAGGCAAGGAAAAGGAAGAAATTAACTTTGCCGACGAAAAGGAAATTTCCCAATATGCGCTTGACGCCGTTAAGTGGCTTACGGGAAATAAAATAATCCTCGGAAAAGATGACAACACCTTTGCCCCGCACGAAAATTCGACAAGGGCACAGGCAGCGGCAGTATTTATGAGGATACTTGAAAATTTGAAGTAATAGACAAGGGGATGTTAAAAAAGTCCAGAACGCAAAAAGGCAATTATAATAAAGGGTTTATACCTTCAAAATAGTTTAAAAACTCTTTTATGGTAGAAAAATCTCATTACATTCGATTTTTCTGTATTTATAAGCCTTTTTGCTACGAACAAACTTCACCTCTCGGGCGTCGAAAACAGCGTAATGAGTTCGCAGCAAATTGAAATTTGCTGCGAACTCATTATGCTGTTTCTCCTTTTTCCCAAAAACCTTTGGTTTTCGGGATGCCCTGTTATATACATCTTCGGGTGTGGCATAATGCAATAGAACCCGATATGCCTGAAGTTTGTCCGTTATGAAGCTTTTTTCCCTATCCCCTTGAAAAGAAGCTGTTTAAAAACGTTACAGGGAAAACCCCGACCCCAATTTTACGGTAATAAAAAATATTAAATTACAGGATGGTAGTTATGGAATTAGGACAGTACATAAAAGAACTTCGCATATCAAAAGGAATGTCATTGGATGATTTAAGTAAAGTAACTGGGGTTTTGCCGGGTACTGTTAAAAAGTGGGAAAACGGGCAAACAAAAAATCTGAAAAAAAGGACAATACACAGATTGTCCGTATATTTTGGCGTCAGCTTTTCCCGATTTTTCCCGGATTCAGAGGATAAAAAGCAATAGAGAACAAACAAAGGGCAAAATCCAAAAACACACAAAAAACCGCCTAACCCTATTGGTTAAGCGCTTTTTCAATTTGTTCATTAATCTTTTGTCTTAGCTTCAGTAAAAACTCACTGTCTCTCGGGTATTCCTTAAAGGTAATTGTTTCGCCTGCCGTTTCATCTATCAGGCGAATAACATCTTCCCTGCTGGATAATTTTTCAAGCATTTCCATTGCTGCTATATCCTGTATCATTTCGCAAAATACCTTTAGTCTGAGCGAGGGCAATGCACAATCATCCCCGGGATATACTATAAATGGGTCACCTCCGGGGAAAGCACCGTAGCTGTCAGTAATACGATACGGGTCACAGTAAAACCGTGAAAGCTGCGAATAATAGAAGTTGTATCCCCAGTGCAGGAAGCCTTGTATACCATACCTATAAAGCTGAATTCCCAAAATTCGGTTACGGTATGATGGCATTGCAAGGAAACGGTTTGCCACATAGTCATACTGGCTACAACAATAATATGCCCACAAATCAGGCACATTTTCCGCCACAAAAGCTTCAATCCTTGTTGTTGACACGACAGGCTTTTTGACAACACCCTTTTTGTAGAAATCAAGGCTTGACAGCGCATCAATAACATTGCACCCTTCAAGATATTTCTGCACAACCTCCTTCGCTCGGAGATAGTCTGCAAGATTATCTTCGTTTGGCTCGTCTGATATATGGAAATATGTACTCTCCAAAAGTCCTCTATCCGAAAGGAAGCTACGAAGTGACGAAATAAACTGCGAGAGAAAATTTGCATATTCCTTTGATGTCGCCTCTGTTTCCCAACCAAAAAGTTTTACCAATTTTCCGTTTTCCTCCGCAACAACCTTCGGCGCGCACTTTGCGCCCCACTGCGTGAAGAGATGCGAGATTTCAATATATTTAACATTATACCTCTGCATAATTCCTATCCATTTTTCAAGCTTTTCAAAGCCAAATCGATAGTTCTCACCGTCTTTAAAAACATCAACAAGCTGAACTGTCGGGCGCTCTGCCCCTGTCTCTGTATCAAGAGACGGTGTAAGCACAGGTGTAAGGAGCATATTTATCCCATTCTCCCCTGCCATTTTTATGTAGCTTTCAATTAGCTCCCAGTGCTTTTGACTAAAAATTTCAACCTTGTGAGCATCTGCAATGCAGTCGGCATAAATCCACTGCGTAAAAATACGTTCTGATGGAGTTGCCGAAGCATCTATTACGTTAAGGTTAAAGCATATCCCTTCATTTACGTCTTCCTTTTCGCTTGTAAATGTTACTGTAACAGGATGTATTCCGCTTTTTATATTTCCGTTTGTTTTTAGAGTTACCCATATGCTTCTCCACTGATATGGCGATACCAAAAATTCCTTGTTTTCCGCGGGAAGAAGCATATCAGGAAATAGCCCCGGCTCCTTCGTTATGTAATCCTCATCCTCACAAAACGGGTATGTCGGGAAGGAGCAGGGAACATTTTCTACAAGGAAAAGTTCTGCGTTACACCCTATAGGTGCATCTATACCGGCTTTTGCCATAAAGCTACTTTCCTCTTGTGCTTTAAAGGCAATCTGATAAGAAATTTCATTTCCTTTTAAAATTGAATTTTCAATGTAGTTTCCCTTAACCTCTTTATCATTCAGAAATATTTTCTCAAGGGAGGAGCATTGTTTTAAAATTATACCATTCATTTTTTATCCTCATATTATAAAAAACTCAAACTTTATTTCTTTGTCAGTAAGACAATACTTCGGCAAAATCTGAGGACCGCAGCTGCTTGAGCCAATTCCCGACACCTTGTAATCTATGCGGATATTTGTAAAGCCGTTTTTGTAAAGCTCATCCGTATGCATTGCTTCGGTAAGTGCCTCCTTTGTATACTGTGATACATTGAACTCAAACTCTCCGTCTGTAAAGAATGTAAGACCACTGCCCATTTTAAGAAGCTTTGCACGTGTATGGTTTCCGTGCTCCTGAGGCATTACATAATTTACATATTCCTTCTGCGCACTGCTTTTATACATTCCCATTCGCACGTGATGGTGCATATCGCAGTAGTTCTCACCCTCACCCATACCAAAATATGTAAAGCTGTCATTAGGGCAGGGAGATGTAAATTCAAAGCCAAGCCTGGGGAGGAAGATTTCAAGATTCTCACGTACTTTTCCGTTAAGGGTTACCTTAATCTCTCCATCTTTAAAAAATTCATACTCTGCCATATACTTAAATATCGGAAGTCTTGCCACACCTGCAAGTGCACCGGTAACAGTTATTTTGTTACCCTCTGCTCCGCAGGAATATACCTTGGAAAATAGTATATTCATATTTTCCCCTGCAAGGTTATCTCCGTCTACAAGTCCCCACTTTTTCTTCACCTGTCTGTCATTATCGGTGGGCGCTCTCCATACGGAAAGCCTCGTCATAGATGCAAGCTGCTCTTCTCCATTCTTTATAATGCTTTCAAACGCACCGTAATGCTTGTTAAATATATAGCTGTAGTTTTCGCCGCTTATATAAAATCTTCCGTTGTCAAAATATATTTCGTCTATCGGCTGACTTATGGATATTTTTTTCACATTCACAGGTAATTCGTGTTGCTTTCTCGCCCTCTCATTACCGTTTTTATCAAGGAGGGTTATGTTAAGGTATGCACCGTACTCACATTCATTCGGAACAGTAAACGGCATATCAAGCACCGCTTGTGCGTGCGGTTCTAATGACAGAGCAACTGTTTTTTCATCAAGCACCTTATCGTCAACGTAAAGCTCCATTTTAATATTGAATTCATCAAGATTTCTAAAATCATACCCGTTTTTGATTATTATTTTTCCATCAATATATTCTGAATCAAATTGCTGATATGAATATTTAACATCAAGAGAGCCTGCTTTAAGACTACGGTCGGCAAAAACAAGTCCGTCACAGCAGAAATTTCCGTCATTTGTCAGTTCCCCGAAATCGCCGCCGTATTTTTGCACGCCGTCCTCAATCGCAACGTGGTCTGCCCATTCCCATATGCATCCGCCGATAAATTTGGGGTATTTTTTAAACATTTCCATATAGTCAGAAACATCCCCTGGGCCGTTACCCATTGAATGGGAAAACTCACACAGGAAAAACGGCAATTTCTTTTCTTCATCCTCTGCATATTTCTGCATATAGGAAAAGCTTGCATACATTTGTGAATGAACGTCAACATTACTGTCATCGCCCTTTCTTGATGCATCCTCGCAGTGGATAAGACGTGTATTGTCACGAAAGCGTGTCCACTTTATCATTTCAATGTGGTTTTCCCCGTGACCGCTTTCATTGCCTGTTGACCACATAATAATTGAGGGATGGTTTTTGTCACGCTCTACCATACGCATCATTCGCTCTAAAAACATTTCACGAAAATCGGGGTTAACGCAGGGCCATATCGGATCATCGACGTCGTAGCAATAAACTTCTGTTCCCTTTCTTGAAACATATCCATGTGTTTCGAGGTCTGCCTCGTCAATAACGTAAAAACCAAGTTCGTCACACATATTCAAAAATTCAGGTGTTGGGGGATAATGTGACGTGCGGACTGTGTTTATATTAAGCTCCTTCATTAGCATTAAGTCATTTCTGAGCTCTTTATCAGACATTGTCCATCCCTTCTGCGGATGTGTGTCGTGATGGTTTACACCACGAAGTATTACGGGCACACCGTTTATGAGAAGCTCGCTCTTTTCCGATATTTTAATATCACGCATTCCAACCTTAAAGGGAATAAATTCCGTCTTTCCCTTTACAACAACAGTGTAAAGGTGCGGTTTTTCTGCATTCCACAGTACGGGATTACTCAAATCGGCGATTTTGTCACCGTCGTAAATTTCATAATCTGACGCATCAACTGTGATTGATTTTGTATCTGCCTTTATGTAAACATCTTCGATATGCTCTGCCTCTCTTGAAAGCAGGTATACATCACGAAAGATTCCGTTGTATCGCATAAAATCCTGATCTTCAAGATAGCTTCCGACGCACCATTTTAAAACCCTTGCCGTAATGATGTTTTTACCTTTTTTCACAAAGGGGGTGATGTCAAATTCCGCCTGCATATGCGAAACCTGCGAAAAACCTACATACTCCCCGTTTACGTATAAAATCAGGCAGGAGGAAACACCCTCAAACACCGCATATGTTTTGCGGTCTGTCCACATTTCATCAAGCATAAATTCACGCTCATAAATGCCGCATGGGTTATCATCGGGAACGTACGGTGCATCTACGGGATGCGGATAGTTGTAGTTTGTGTAGACGGGCTTCTCATAGCCGAGACTCTGCCAGCACGAAGGCACAATCACGCTGTCCCACGCTGTAATTTTTTCGGGTACGTCAATGTCACGCTTAAAGAAGGCAAAATTCCATCTGCCGTTTAAAAGCTTGTAATAGGCGGAGTTCTCCCTCTTTCCTCCCAGTGCCTTTTCAAGTGTATCGTAGGGAATATAGTATGCCCTCTCTTTTACTCTGTTTTCACTCGTTTTGTCAAACCTCTCATATATACGCATAGCTTTTTCTCCTTATTTCAAGTGCTCTAAAATTTTTCATAACAAAATCCCTCCGTATATGCTTATTCTAACGAAAGCCTGTTCCCTTGTAAATAGACAACATAATAAAAGATGGACAATAACGTGAATTATTGTCTATCTTTTATTATTATTATTTAATTGTTATTACATCAATTATAGGTTTAAGTGTATCAGCATCAAGAACAAAGAACTTAAGATTTGCATTTTCGGGAATGTCACCTTTATTCTTTCCGTTCACCATTATAGCTGAATCAGTGGTATTCTGACCTGCTGTTACCTTATATTCATATTCTCCGCCTGCTGTTATTTCTGCAGTTTTTAAGTTAGAAATTGAAAGCAGTTGGTCATTTTGATAAAAGGCTATACCAAGAAGTACTTTTCTGGCACCGGTTCCGGTATTTTTAATGCGCATAACTGTATTTATCCATTTGTCTATATTTGAATAAATCGAGCTAAAAGGAAGGGCTGTACCATTTGGTGCAACAGCAGTAGTATGATTAAGTACACGCGGAACTGAAATTTCAAGATCAGCATCACTTTCTAAAAGCAAACGTCTTTTTATAACCATATCTGCAGTTTTAAGAGTAAGGCTTGTGTTTCCCGCCTTTATTGTAGGATTGAAATTCAGTTTTGCATCATTAAAGCTATCATACCCCATGGGTGAATATACATTGTATGTCTGGCGGTATGGTGTTGTTGATGTGCTGAAATCAGCATCCTCTTTTTGATTATAGAAAAAGCTCTTATAGCACGCGGTTCTGCTTTGCTCGTACTCTCCCCATGAGATTGAGCTGTTTTGTGCGGTTGTTGCATGCGCAGGGAAATATAATGTTCCTTCTTCTATCCAACCATCCCTACTGTCTGCTTTGCTGTAATATGTTTTTTCAGTCAGACAGGCATCTATTCCCTCAAGCAGCATTTTTATTGTCTGGCGCTCAGAAACGCTTTTTATTACAACATCATCTAAATAAAAAGTGTTTCCGGCATCTGTATACGGTACGCCAAAATAAAACGCATACAATGCATTTTCGCTTGAATTCATTCCCGGCGCTCTGTAGGGAACATCCGTGCATACAAGCTTTTCATTTACAATTATGTGATATTTCTTATTTTCTTGGTCTACAATAAGGCGAAATTTATTCCACTCGTCCGCTTTCATACTTAGCACATTGCCAAAGGTCAAAGTGCGATCAACATATGCTGCCTTATCAGCATCATAATTTGAACTTACAACAGACATATTAACGCTTGTGTTATTAGCTCTAAGCTCAATATATATTGCTCTTTGCCAATTTTTATCTCTTACTTCAATTTTTGCTGACTTATTGGCGGGCACTTTTATCATACTGTCGTAAGAAATAAACCCTGCGCCGTTTAAATTATCCAATGCAAAATAATCCTGACCCGTGCCATTTTTAAGGCTTTCCCATTTATATGCCTTATTTGTTCCTTCTGTATATACAGATGTTTTATAATTGCCTGCCGTTCCGTCCGTATTAAAAGGTCTTGTATAATGAGTATTTGTTATTCTTGTTCCATCAGCATTATTTACCGCATTCTGAAAAAATGATTTATAGAAAACCTCACTGTAATCAATATTTTCAGCGGTAACACCTGTTTTGATATAATCTTTCAAAAAAGGTGCTTGCTCCGCTATGTATGTTGCAAGAGTAAGCGCACCGCTCGGGCTGAAATGAGAAGTATCGGAAACATATGAAGATGTTGCACTGTCATATTTTTTCGCATAAAAAGCTTCAAGCTCTCCCTGCGTTTTTGTACTTAACACTTCCTTAGAATAATTATTTAAATCTATCAGTAAGGTGTCATTTCCCGCTGCTTCTATCATTGCTGCAGGATAGCCGCCCAAAGTATCACCTTGGGTAGCGTAATACATCCTTTCAGGCGGGGTTACTAAAACAGGAATTGCACCTTTTGCCTTTGATTCATTAACCATTTTTATAAGATTTTCTTTATATTCTTCAATAGATGAAGACCATGCCTCTCCTGACGCCTGGTCATTGTGACCAAATTGAATAAATACATAGTCCCCGGCATCAATATTTCCGAGAATCCCTGTCCACTGTTCTTCGTAAGCCCCTGCGTTTTTCTGACCGAGATTTTGGAGCATACCTTTTGTTGAAAGGCCGCTGATTGCCCAGTTATTTACTGTAACATACTCATTCAAGAGAGCCTCAAGCGCCTGCCCCCAGCCGGTTATTCCCGTATTTGGATTTTTTGCATAGCTCGCTACGGTGGAGTCACCCAAAAGATGCACCGTAACCCTTGGCAATCTTTCTGTATATGCTGCCGATACCGTTACCGCAGTCATCATAGAAAGCACTACCGCAAGCACCGTTACCATACACAAAAGCTTTGAAATGGTTTTTCGCATAAATTTCATTCCTTCCGTTTTAAATATTTTTTTCAATTTGATATTAAGCGTAAGTTCATTCTACCAGCATCCCCTTTATATGTAAATAGACAGAAATGGGAACACCGGACAATAAATCAAAATCCGTAATTTACCACTTAGTTTTTTGCATCAGGTTATTAAGCACGGTTGCCGCCTGCGCACGTGTGGCGCTTCTTTCGGGAGCAAATTCCCAATCATATATTCCGTTTATAATACCCAGGGCAAAAAGCTCCGTTACAGCCTCCCGTGCGTAGAAGCTAATCTCAGAACTATCTGCAAACTGCGGGGCAGTGCGTACCTTTTCAAACTTAACACCCGATGCGCACAGTGCACGGTAAATCATTACTGCCATATCCTGACGGCTGACATTTGCGTCTGCACCAAAGTACCCGTCTGTCTGCCCGTTAATTATGCCGTTTGTTGCGAGGGTGCGTATGTACTGATAGCTCCACCTTGTTTCGGGAACATCCGAAAATGCAAATTCCTTGTTTTTGGGTCTGATTTCAACTGTGCATGCAAGTAATTTTGCAAATTCCTCACGCGTTACGTTTCTTTCAGGCTCGAAGGTGTTTTCAGTAACGCCCTTTACTATTCCATTACGCCAAAGCGCCTTAACCGCATCATATGCCCAGTGGGATGATGATAAATCGCTAAACTCCATCTCAGGCTTTTCTATAGGTTTAATTTCTATACCGCTGTTTCCGCTGCCGCCCGCGTTAGAGCTGTACCCCGAAACTGTCGGCACCGTTGAAGAAGCTTCATAGCTTGTGGTTGTAGATGCCGCCGTCTTTTGCTTAACTGTAAGGGTTAGGTTTTCACTCTTTATTTCTACGCCATTTTGTGCAGTAACGGTAATGTCAACGGTTTTATCACTGCTTCCCCGCGTTACAATGCCTGAAAGGCTTACCGCACTTTCATCACTGCTGTATGCTATTTTAAGAGCGGAACCAAACTGCGCACTTCCAAGTGATATGTTTCCCGTAACTGCACCAAGGTTGTGCGCTGCTTTTATCGCCGCAATTGCCGCATTTAAATCCAGCTGCGCCGCCTCTGCAGGATCTATCGCCCTTACCGTAATGGGATAATCTCTGCGTATTGTGTCGCTGCCCAGCGACGCTTCAACAGAGAATATTACTTTTTCATCCTTTGCAGGTCTTGTAACCTTACCCTCTATAGAGATAACAGATGTGTTATCGGAATAATAGGAATATTTAATTATACTTGAATTTATCTTTGGCATTACAAGGTCTGCACTTATATTCTCAAGCTTATTTGCAGACAAAAATTCACGTTCAAACGTATCAATTGCCGTTTGAAGTGCGAGAGGCAATTCATTTTGCTTCAGCATATACATATCATCAAGATAGAATACACTGTCTTCTGTGTGCTTCCCTGCCGCCATTGAAAGCCGGTATGCACCAAGCTGCTGCGAAGTGCTTGTTTCAAACTTTACATACGGAATACCCATCCATGTGGAGTAGTCTGTATTGTCATCGGATGTAACCATCTTGCCATCCTCTGACACGCGCACATTATTGATATAGATATGATAACGGCGCGCCTCAGCATCAACCTCAAAGCGGAAATCAACCCATGTGTTTTTTTCAAAAACCACTTCTTTTGTTACAAGGTATTTACTCTGTCCTTTTTCGTTTATTCCTGCCTGAATTTTCCCGTCCCTGCAAAAACGTATGGGAAGCTGTACCCCAGTACCCGAGCCCATAACTTCATAAAAGAAAAAGCTGTCAAGAAATTTTTCATCATCATTGTCCGGTATATAGAATTTACCGCCTACGACAAGCTGTCCAACATATCCGCTCGATGAGGGTGTGTAGTAAATAAGTTCATCCACACCCGAAACTGCCGTTTTGCCTGCACTCTTTAAAAAGCGTATCGCATTTCCCGCTGCTCCGCCCGGTGCAGGATACACCTTTGCCGGTGTATTGGGTGGGAAGTTTGTAAACGAACCTGTACCCTGTATCGGATCGGCGCCGATTTCAAGTTCGTCGCTGTTGTGATTGTATATTTCGGTATACGCTTTTTCTTCACATATAGTCAGTATAAAGCTCTTTGATGTGCTATATGCTCCGTTCGAAATATTTGCCGTAAGCATTGTTGTCTGCGCACCGCTTCCGTATGCAGGCGGATTTATCAATGCAACCGTATTCCCTTCGCCATTCTGCGTTATGGTAAGGTATCCGTTCGATACAGACCAACCGATACTTGTTCCAAACTTCCAGTCAGTTACAAGATTAAGCGGCAGCGTTACCGCCTTTATAGATTCACTGCTGATGTTTGAGAATGAAAGCTCCTCTGCCGCACGCTCTACTTTTTCTTTATCGGATATAAACGGTTTTACGGTAAAGGTGAAGGTTTTTTCCAGATATGCATAACGCTTACTTATCCTTGCGGTAAGAGTTACGGTCTTTTCCCCTTCGCCTGCATCGGGATTTATGACATTGCCGCCGTTATCGATAACATCTTCATCACTTGATACCCAGTTAACCTCTACCCCGCCTTCAAATTCGGTTTGCAAGGCAATATTCCGCGTTATTGCATTTGGGTCTTCTGCCGTAATGTAAGCTTCGGTCAAAAGATTATAAACATCATTTACCAAAACATCATCTGACGGGAGCTTTGTAACCGTTACATTAAAATTACGGCTCTGCGTTATGCCCTCCAACACAGTTTTTGCAGTAATGGTTACTGTTTTATCGCCATCTGTAAATTCGGGCCGTATTATATATGCGACATAGTTTGCAATGCGGATAACATCAGTGTTATTTGACGACCACGTGATTGCGCTCATATTTACACTGCCTGTTTTATCAAGGCTGTAATCCTTTAAAAGTGTTTCCGGCATTGTGATGGCATCAAGGTCCTCCTGCATTGTTTTTACAGGGTTTTTAAGCACCTTAAGATTAAACGTAACCGGTAAGCTTTCCCCGTTATAAGAAAGTGTTGCCGTAAGTACTACATCAATATTTGTGTCGCCGCGAACAACCGTGCCGTCGCTCTTAATAACATCGGTGTTACTGCTTGACCAGCTGATTGCTGCGCCCTCAATGCTGTAAATAAAATACAGTCTGTTTCTGATTGCGTTTGCTTTTTCATATGTTATCAGGCTTAAATCAAGCGCTCCCCTAGCCTTTTGAAGAACGGCCTTTGCAGTAGGATATGCTTTAACTGTAAGTACAAAGGTACGTGTGACATCCTGCGCACCTGCTTTACAAAGTGTTGCAGTAAGGATAACAGTTTCATCACTCTCTCCAATTGCAGGTCTTGTTACAAATCCGTCATTTGTTATAACATCAGTTTTATCAGATTCCCACGAAATTGCAACGCCATCAGGAGCCACAATAGGAAGTATTCGAAGATGCTTTGTTATCTCTGTCAGCTTTTCGTAGCTGATACGCTCCTCCGTAAGCCAATTCTTCGCAACTGCGTTGAGGGTATTATCAGCCGTTATACTGTCGCTCTTTAAAATCTTTAAAGCAAAGCTTTTTGAAAGCTTTGCATTCTGCACCAGTGAGGAGTCATCACTGCAGAAAATTTGTGCCGTCAGCTTCGCTTCCTGCGTATAGCTGCTGCGTGTTACCTTTCCGTCATCGGTCAGTACGTTTTTGTTATCGCTTTCCCACGTTACGTTTTTTCCTGAAACAATTAGCGGAAGCTCGTTTAAATCTGCAGTTATCGCGCCAAGAGGCTCGTCTGATATATCCTCTGCCGCTAACTTGTCAGCTATAGCGGTAAGTTCTTCTTCTCTGTCCTTCCAGATAGTCACATCGTCAACATGCCACTTACCCTTTGTGCCTTCTTTCTGAATATCAAGCTCTACCGTTGATATATCGCCCCTATCATTAGCCGCGCCCTCGTAATAAAAGGCAAGAGGTACGGTATTTATTTTTTCGCCGTCTATATATACATCATAGGTGCGGTTTTGGGTGTCAGCCTCTATTATAAGCTCAAACCATCTATCCATCGGAAATTCTCCGAGAGCAGCGGTGCTTTTGTTCCTTCTGGCAGTAATTGTTCCCGCTGAATTAAAGGAAAGATATATCATATATTCTCCGTTAGTCCAGTAGTTTGAAAGGGCGCTGTCACGCACAACTACGGTAAAGGGCTTGTCGGAAGCTTCCTTTACATTAAGCCGCATCCCGATCTTTACCAATCCCGTAAGACCTTTAACTTCACCGTCTCTGTTACGAAGAGTAACGTAGGGGCGTTCATTGCCGCTGCTGGAATTAAAGCGGGTAAGCTCCAGCAGGTAGTTATTCATTTTATCCGGATCCATAATAAAGTTGGAGGTGTATGTCTTGTTCGCTCTGTCAGTACGATCCCAATTATTGTAACCGTAAACAGTGCTGCCAATCTTTGAATTATCAACAGTAAAGTTACTGTAGTGGTGTACTTCCCACGTTTCCTTGAAATTTGCATCCTTTATCGAATACTTGGGAATTATTTCAGGAAGCTCCCGCGCTACATCCACCGTCACGTTAAATTCCTTCTTTGCCGTTGCCCTTTTAAGACACGCCGCATCTGCATCGGAGATTATATTTGCAGTCAGTGTAACATCCGTTTTTTCATTGCGTGCATAAACAACACCGTCTTTTGTAATAACATCGGGCAGGCTGCTTTCCCACTCAATCTTATATCCGTTCATTTCGGCAGGAAGATTAAGGTTTTTTGTTATATTATCAAGGCTTTCTGTGGAAATAACACTGTCTGTCAGCAAATCTTTAAACGCCGCAAAGTCATCTGTGCGGTCTTTCCACAACGCTGCATCATCAACATACCACGTGCCGGCAGTTCCTGTTTTTTCAATATTGTATTCAAGAACTGCAACAGTAGAATTATGTGTTGAACTGTAAAAGTCGGCTGAAACGGAATTTATCTTTACCCCGTCAATATACACGTCATATACCTTTGCCGTTGTGTCAGCCTTTATTTCAAGATGAAACCACTTACCACGCGGATATGTTCCTATCTGCGTTTCCTGTGTGGGGGTCTTTACGGATATTTTCCCGTTTTTAAACAGAAGCATAGCAATGTATTTGCCGTTCACCCAGTATTGACTGCCGGATGCCTGGCTGTCACGAAGTGCAACAGTAAAATTAACGTCGGATTCCACCTTTTCTTTAAGGCGCATACCTGCGTCTACCCTGCCTGACAGAGAAACTGCATTGCCTGAGGCATCTCTTGCCACGCTGTACACTGCCTCCTCCTTTTGAGATGCACTCCCCGTATAGGCGGTACGCACCATCTCCATAACACCGTTTGCAGTATTTTCCGGTTCTTTTATAATGTTTGTGGAAAGAGAATAGAATGAACGGTCTATTCTGTCCCATTTTTGATACTTTCCGTGTATTTGGCACACGCATTTTCCAAGGATTGCGTCAGCTGCCGTAAAATCACTGTAATGCGCTACATCCCATTCATCTTTAAAATTTCCGCCTACATACGGGTAGAGGCTCTCATCAACGGGGGTATCCTCTTCCCCGAAGGTATAAATCTCCACATCATCAATATAAAACACATCATCGCTTTGTGCATTTGCGCCGAAATCTGCACCTGTAATATTCTTCCACGATTTAAATGAAAGATACCCTATATTTGATGCATCATTTGCGGTCTGCGCACTTCCGTTATAAAACGGTACGCCAACTGTATTGAGTTTTGAATTATCAAGATACACATCAAATGTACGCGAAGCTGTATCAATGATGAAATCAAGCTTAAACCACGTATCCTGTGCGCTGTATTTTCCTAAGCTTACGGCAGTTTCGCTTGAAGAAGAAGTCGAATAAATATCTCTTTTCGCCCATTTGTTATTTTGCAATGGCTCACGAATTCTCAGGCGTATAATACTCTTTCCGTTTTCATCCTGAAGATCTATATAAAAGCTTGTCGAATATGTTGCGGCAACATTTACACGCATACTTGCCTTTATCTTTCCGCTGAGCGGTATATTATTTTTCCTCAGGCTTATGCAGGGAAGCCTCACACCCTCCTCATTATAGGGTGTAACGCTTTTCAAAACATGGTTTGAAGAGTCCTTGGGGTCTGCCACAATCCGGGCATACGAGGTTCCGGAGCCTGATGAAGGCGCCCACCCGTTATACGAAAGGGTGCTTATGTCGTTTCCCAGCTTATCGGCTTCAATTGTAAAGTCACTTTTATGAAACAATATCCACTTTGCATCATCAGGGGCAATATCTGCCGCACCGCCCAAAAGCGGCGGAATAATTATTACAGAGGCCAACATTGAAAGCACGCATACAAGCGCCGTCATTTTTTTTAATTTCAATTTCATTGTGCACCCCCTTAACCTTCAATAATAACTACCATTCTTGTATTATTGTAGCGTTGCCATACAAACACATCCTGCCCTATATGAATATCCTCGTGGCGCATAGGCTCTACCTTCTTTTTCTCTCTGTCATAACTGTATATAACAGTGCCGTCACCGATATATATAGGAACATCGTAATTGGGAACGCCGTTTCGTGTTGTGTTTAAAGTCATTCCCGGCATATTGTAGCGCGACACCGTACCAAAGGAGCAAATCATTGCCGCATTTGGCTGCGGCTGATACGAGGTTTTATCCCAATTCTGGAAAGGCATTGCCAAAGCATCATTACAGTCAAAAAGTTTCTGATAAACCTCTGCCACACGGTCATCTTCGCTATAAAGCGCACGCTTTAACAGCACGTCATTATCCTGATATTGAATAATTACGCCGGGTTTTATATCATGCTGTGCCTGGGGATTTGACGAAAGTGTATCAGATGCAAGGACTTGCTTTTTACCATCGCTCTCGTATCCTTCTATCACCATATAATCCCTGCCTTCACCATTTACCGTATGATATACCTTTTCAACAATCATTACAGGCGAATTGGCAGAGCTTATATAAACCTCACTCGCCTTTGTGTCAGGGGTGAAACGTTCCGTATTATCCGTCATAACTATAGCGCCTATGCGCATATTGTCCACATCATAAAGTGTCATCGGCTTATTTGCACCGTTTGAAATTAAAAGCTGTGCTCGTGAAACCGAAAAATCCTCCTCATAAAAACCGCCGTTGGGAATACGGAAAAGAAGAGTTTCCTCGTCTGCTATAAATTCCTGGTCAATAATCCCATTGCTGTAATAACGCTGAGAAAGGGGTTCGTCCAGAGAGAAATTATTCTTATCCCCTGCCTGTGCTGCAAGATATATAGCATCTATCTCTCCATCATTTCCAAGGCTGTAGCTTATAAGCTCCTTGGTATTTTCGTTTGCAATCATATACTGTGCAGCATCGGCGGCAGTCATTTTTGTTTTGCTGTACGATGAACCCGTTTTTCTGCCGAAGGTTATCCTTTTCTTTCCGTCAAGTTCCATATTTCGGAAAACATTATCCTCCGTCAGTATACGAAATCCTGCCTTATGTGCCAGTGTACCGCTTACTGCAACATTTGTTACATATCCGTAATAACGTTCCTTGGCATTACCATCTTCTATAATCTTGTCGGCAGCAACGATTTTTCCTGCATCGTCAAACAGGAACATAGCTTTATCCCCAAGTGCAATTTCCCCGTATCCGTCTAAGTTTTTTTCCTTTGCGTCAAGATAGCTCTGCGACACACGGTATTCTTTACCGTCAACCGTATAATGCACGGGGGATTCTTTATCCCATGCCTCAAGTGTTCCCGTAACAGGCTGTGCTTCGTTTACAAAAATCCACGTATATTCACCGTCAAGGCTTTTTGCAGCCCATATTACACTGCCTGCAAGAAGTGATGACGGCTCGACCTTCTCACTGCCCTTTTGAATAAGAATAACCCTGTCTTCGTCCTCTTTTCCGATATTTACATATTTTGAATATCTGCCGTAAATATTTTTATCCGTTACAGAGGTAACTACTATTGTTTCATAGCTCCATATAACAACCGTATCATATGCGCCGTCACGGTTTGTATCGGCAAGGATTACCTCTCCCGACTCGGGATGAAGAAGCGATGCCTTAAGGTTTTGCGTTGTCACAGTATTGCCGTTATATACATACGTCATTGAGGAATTAAGTGTTTCGCTGTAAGTTTTATTATTCAGTGTCCACACAATTTTGCCGAGAGTGGTTGCATCGGCATCAATATCCTCCGCTTTAATCGTTTCTGTATAATCTGTATTGTAGCTTCTTGTCATAAAGACAACGGTGTCCTGACCTTTTTCATTTTCCTTCACATATGCCTCAACCGTTTTTGTGAAAAAGCCTGTGCAGGAAGAAAGTGTTGTTTTATACACAGTTCCGGAGATGGATACCTCATCCTCCTTAAGTGCGCTTGCCCCCGTAAGTGATGCGCCGTAAATTCCGTCTACAAGACCTTTTACAATTTTTACATCCAAAATGCCGAGCAGTGTTCCTTTACCGCGGACGTACGTTTTATTTTCAGTATTGAAGGTCATTTCCATCATCGGCGCTTCAAGTGCGTTTGCAAGAAGGCGTGCAATCGTTTTTCTTGCAGCAGCCTTTTCCCCCGTTTCCACACCGCCAAGAAGATTAAGGCTTACCGCCTGTGCAAGATAGCCTGCGGGATATCCCTGTTTTTCGGCGGCAACACTGTAACCGAGCGAGGATACCAGCATCTTTACAGCCTGATTGACAGTTATATTATCCATAGGTCCAAAGCTTAACCCGTCATAACCCGAAACAATACCTATGTTGTACGCAAGGGTGATATATCCCGATGCCCAGTTACCTCCCTCTACATCCCAAAACGGAGTTTCAGGCACGGGTGCGCAGATGCTTTCATAGCCGTTTATACGCATCAGCATTGCACAAAATTCTGCACGTGTAATAAGTCCGTCAGGTCTGAGGTCACCGTCCTCATATCCCCTTATAATACCAAGCTGATTCATAAGAATCATAGCCTCATCGGTTGTTACGGCAAATGCAGCTGATATATTAAAAATCAGCAGTGACGCCACTAAAAGCACGCATATAATTTTTTTCATAATCTTTCGCCTCTTTCCTATTTAACAATCACCTTAAATTTGACAAACGTATTTCTGTCTTCCGAAAAGCCCGTAAGGGTGGTTTCCCCCTTTGTATAGGCGGTCAATGTATTCGTTTCAGAATTAAATCTTGCAACGCTCGGATTCTGATTATACCAGTTTACCGTCTTATTTTCCGCATCGTCGGGATAAATTGTTACCTTGATTTTTCTTTCTTCATTCTGTGATAAGAAATACTCTTGCTCATCGGTTTTTATCGATTTAACCTTCACACTGTCAAGCGGCACCGCCCATGCATTCCAGGCGGACATTCTTTTTGAAAGAAATCTTCCCGTATATTCCTCTATAATATCTGCCGTAAACTGTGCGCCGTTGGGACAATAGTAGGTAACAGAAGAAAGCGTCCCTCTTATTGCGTGCTCCAGAAGGTACAGACTGTATGGCATTGCATCATTTTTACCGCACCAGCGAATGTTTTTATATGAAGTACTGTCCTTGAAAATTCTGTTGTGATAATATGCGTCAATTATATTCTCCGCAATTTTTCTCGCAAGGTCGAGATATGCACCGTTTCCCGTAGTTTCATATAAATATGATGCAATTATGCTGTTCATCGGTGTTTGATTTGTTGTAGAAAGATTGACACCGGGATTTGTTGAGCCATACTCTCCCCAATCTCCAAGGCCTCGCTTTTCTGCCATATTTCTTAGTGTTTCCCATATAATTCTGCGCTCCGTCTCTTTATCGGTACGGTGCGCCGTTTTACTGAATACCGTAAGATACGCTAAAAACATCGAGTCCGTTACGCTTTCCTCCCGCATAACGTAATTAATGCTCCGGTTATAATAATATCCCGGTCTTTCAACAATGAATCCCGTCATATCCACACCGTTTGCCCATATGGGCTTCACCTTGTCGGTGTTGGGGTTATATGCAATTTTCGCATAATTTGAAAGTCTTTTAAGGTTATAGTTCTCAATTTCCTTTACCCAGTTCTCAAGCAAAAGCTTTTCCTCTGCAGATGCATTTGCTGCTGCATTGTTAAGCTCGTCAACAAGAATAAATTCTACAGGCTGTGCAGAAAATTCCATATAGCTGGTGCCAAACATTGCATTTGCTTCTCTGCACTGGTTTTCTGCTTCCTCCTCTGTCATAAGCCCTTTCCTTACAACTTCATCCTTAAACTGAACGTATGCGCGGTCTCCATAGGTTGTCCATGTATATACAGAGTTGTATTCAAGTATTTTTTTTATCCATTCGGGGCTGTCTATCGGGTCGGGAAATTCTTTTACGCCCGGGGCGCCGTATGCCGTAGTAAACATATATCCGCCAAGTCCCGTATTTTCATCGCACACATCTGCAAACTTTTTCCAGAGTCTGCGCGCCCATTTAAGCGCATTTACATCGCCTGATGTTTTGTAAGCCTCTGCCATTATGTACAAAAAGTCGTTCGCCGCAAGGCGAAAACCACAGTTTAGTGTAGGAACAAGCTCCGGTCTGTATGCCTCATCATCAAATTCACTGTTCCACCACGAAAGTTCCGGCTTAGCCGTAAAGCTTCCGTGACGGTTAAAGTCAAACGTATTAAAATCTTTTATATGTATGCTCCACACGCTCTGCGCAATTGTAAGGGGCAGCGAAGGGTCAACTCTGCCAAAGGCATCAAGATAGACAAAATTATCTTTAAGCTCGTGCGTATTTACATCGGGCTCCGCTTCGTTTGGTGTACCTGTCCTTAAATCCACAGCCGCATGTCCTCCCCAATACGGCAGGCTGTTCGCAGGGGAAAGATAGTGGTCTACATAATACCGATGAATTTCATCTACTCTGTCTTTGTACTTATCATCATATATCCAGTTACCTATACCGTCCATCATCCTCATCAGATTTCCTTGCGAGGCAAGGTCTGATAGTACTGCCGGTGCAGGATTTTTTGTAGTTGTGGGATACGGCCATTCATACGGCATATCGGTAAGGGTATTGTAACCGTCGGATATAAGCGGTGTTCCGTTCCACCTGTCTGCCCCAAGCTTTAATATTTCATCTAAAAACTCTGTCAAAATGTTAACTCTGTCATTGTCCTCCATACACGTTTTCCAGTCAAGAAGCATAATATCGCAGCTTTTCGATATCAATGGATTTTCCTTGGAGGTTGCTTTAAGAGTTATTTTACTGTTTCTGTAACGGTCAAGCTTTCCGCCCGTTGTTATAATTCCCTTTTCCGGATCAATTGTGACCTCCGGCGGAACATTTCCCTCCAGCGACCACGTTACATTACCCTCCATTTCATCTGCGGTCGAATTTAAAAGCGCCGCCTTGTACAAAAATTGGTTGCTGTCCTCTTTTCTCCAGCAAATTCTGGCAGGGCCCTGTATTTTTATATTATTGAGCGCATCCTCTGTAAGGTCTACCGTCATTGTATAGTTAACAGAGGCATCATCTCTGCTCTTTACAAAAATATCAAATCTGGTTGCCGCTGCACTGTCCGTAACCTTCAGTATCAAAGTGTTTCCATCAATACTTGCCTGTATTCCGGAAACGGGCGCAAACATATAATCAACTGCCGCACCTTCAATCTCAATACCGCCGCTGTCTAAAACTGCCGCAGTATAGGTATAGCTTCTCTCACCCGTTTTCGGAATACTGATTTTATCGGGACCTTTAAGCTTTATACTTCCCTGCTCCTGACTTGTGTATATTCTGATATTATCAACATAGTGACCCGGAGAATAGCATGTATAGCTTGAAAAATAGTCTGCCTTATAATCACTTACCGGAAGATTTTCCGCAATCATTGTGTTTGAAAGAAATACATCTGCTGTCTTTTTTAAGAGATCAATCCTTATTTTTAAATCATACCAGCGGTTTGCAAGATAATTTTCCACAATCGTTATCCTTGTAATACCTCCGCTGCGGTATACAATATTTCCGCTTTCAGTTTCAAGGGTAACAATCGGCTCCTGCTCGCGCCCTACCGCAAGAATTACCACGCCATCGTTTTTTACACTTTTTTGCATATAGGACATTTCCACTGCAAGCGGAATATTGCTGTAAGTGGTTCCAAATTCCTTTTTAAGCGTAGTATACCGGCCATCCCTTGTATTTTCTATAAGAACGGCTTTGTTGTTATAAAGCTCTTTAACCTCAATATTGCCGCCGCCCTCGCCTAATGTAAAGCCTGACGGGTCAGTGCCTGCCGTTTCGCTTTCAAAGTCAGTATTTATTATAAATAAAGAGTCTGCTGTCAATGCTTGGTGCGGCATTATTACCGCTATAAGACTTACCGACAGTAGTATCGAAAGTATTCGTTTCATAGACCTCACTCCTTTTCATGCATCAGACAAACCTGCTTAAAAACATAAGCGTTATTCCGTCTGAATACCCGGACTCAACAAATTTGATATTGTAATAGCCGGCAACATCCTGGCAGTCTGTACCGCCGGAGGCGAATTTTGCCGCACCGTCATCGTAAAATTCCAGCGCTTCATTTATTTCCTTTGCCCAGCTTATATAGCTTTCATCTAAAATTTCCGCCTCGTTTCCTCTTATCGCTGCATAACCGAAAAGCTGTGACGCGGTAGACTCCTCGTAGCTGTCCTCTTGATCAACAAGTGTTCTGATCATACCTTTTTCTGTTTTAAGCGATTTTGCCTTTGCCATAACGGTTTTGAAAATACTTTTAAAATTATCAGGGCAATTTTCCGTTCCCAGTATATTAAAAATTTCTGAAAGGGCAGCTACTACCCAGCCGTTTCCCCTGCCCCAGTGTGCGCCGAGGCGTTTTTCCTCTATACAATGATATCCGTGGCTGAAAAGCTGTGCATCCGCGTCAAAAAGACATTCAAGGTGTATCTTAAACTGCTCTATACCGTCACGTAAAAGCTTTTCGTCACCTATCTCTTTTCCGTACGCAACCATAAACATTCCTGCCATAAAAACACTGTCTGCCCACAGCTGATTTTTATAATCTTCAAGACCGCCTCTGCTCCATACGTGTGCAAGGGCGCCGTTTGTTGTCTTAAGTGCAGCCTCCTTTGTCCACGCTGCATATGTATCACATATATCCTTATAAAAGCTGTCCTTCGTTTTTTTGTAAAGCGTAAGCGCTGCATAACACGGAATTACACAGTTTACAGAGCCGAAAATCTTTTTTTCATTGTTTCTTTTAAACCATGCCTTTAAAAAGGCGGCGTACTCCTCCTCTTTTGTCGCTTCATATGCTTTTGCAATACCTGCAAGGCAAACCCCCTGGCTCCATTCCCAGTAGTCAATAAATCTGCCTTTTTTTTCATCGTTTTCAATAATTGTACCAAGCAGTTTTTTCATATGTTCCCTTGCGGTATTTTTACTAATAAGCATATTGCGGATCCCCCTTTAATTTTCGCCGCAAAAATATACGGCGCCATCCCATTATTTAATGTTATTTTACGGCTGCAAAAGCAAAAAAGTCAATAGACACTTTCTGTCAATTGGACAATTTATAATGTCATTTACGGGCATACTTTTTTTAATTTTTACACAAATGGCTTTATAACCGCTTTTTGCAGCTTTTTTCCTTTTAATTTTAGTTTTAATTGTCCAGTTGTGAAAATCTGTCTATTGAAAATAAATATAAAGTATGTTATCGTAAAATCAACAAAACAAGGAGGTATAGAAAAAATGAAATTCAAAAAAAGACTTGCTCTTCCTCTGGCTCTTGCACTGTTTCTTTGTGCGTGCACGGGCGGTGGCGGCAGTCCAAAAACTGCCCGGGGCGACACTGCGGCGCTTGGCGATTATCCTATCCAAAGCGATACCGAGCTTACCTATTGGGTTGCACTCAACGGAAACGTTGCGGCAACAGCTTCAAACCTTGGTGACACACCGTTTGCCAAAGAGCTTGAAAAGCAGACGGGTATAAAGGTAAAATATATACACCCTGCGTTAGGTCAGGAGAGTGAAGCCTTCAGCCTTATGGTTGCTTCAAACGAGCTGGCAGACATCGTGGAAGAAGCATGGAGCGTTGCTTTGGGAGGCCCTACCACTTCAATTGACGACAAAATTATTGTTGAGCTTAACGAATATATGAAAGATTATGCACCTGCTTTTTATTCTTATTTAAAAGAAAATCCTGACATTGACAAAGCTGTAAAAACCGATCAGGGACAATACTATGTTTTTCCGTTTATACGCGGCAATGACAAGCTTCTTATCTCCGCGGGACCCATAATCCGTAAGGATTGGCTTGATGAGCTCGGTATGGATATTCCCAAAACTTTAGAAGACTGGGAAAAGATGCTTATCCGTTTCCGCGACGAAAAGGGTGCAACCGCACCGCTTACCCTGCAAAAAAACCAGAAAAGTATGCTTTTTGCCCTTATGTCAACGACCTCTTACTTCTATAATGACGGCGGCACAATTAAGTACGGACCGCTGGAAGAAGAATATTATGAAGCATTAAAGACGCTTAACCGCTGGTTTAAGGAAGGTCTTCTTGACAAAAACTACACAATGGTTGACAGTTCTATTCAAGACTCCAACATTCTTAACGGCAAGTCAGGCGCAACCTTCGGCAGCGGCGGAAGCGGGCTTGGAAAGTGGATGCAGACAATGAATGGCAAAGACAGCAAGTACGATCTTATCGGTGTTTCATATCCCTATATCGGAGATGTTCCTGCACAGTATATTCCCGTACAGCCACCGTGGGGCGGCTCAGGTGCGGCAATCACAACAGCCTGCAAAAACATTCCCATTGCTATGAAGTTTCTTGACTACTCTTATACAGAGGCAGGACATATTCTCAATAATTTCGGTATTGAGGGCAAAAGCTTCAACTATGTTGATGGTCAGCCAATTTATACTGATTACATTATGAAAAACAGTGAAGGACTTACGGTAAGTCAGGCAATGGGACAGTATAACCGTGCAAACTACCTCGGACCGTTCGTTCAGGATGTACGTTACATTGAACAATATTATGAAACAGACCGTCAGAAGGAGGCTCTTACAGCTTGGTTCAGCGGTCCAAAGGAATCTACAAGCAAGGCGCTTCCCTCGACAACCTTTACCCCCGGCGAAAACACAGAATTTTCTGCTATAGTTAACGAAGCGACAAAATACTGCACAGAGACAACTGCGGCATTCATTTCAGGCGCAAAATCACTTGATGAATATGATAAGTTCATTAAAGATTTGAAAGACCTTAAGATTGACCGTGCCATCGAGATTTATCAGACCGCGCTTAACCGTTACAACAACAGAAAATAAATATAAAGATAAAGATAAAAAAACCTCCCGTAATCACAAAGATTTCGGGAGGTTTTTTGTTATTGTGTTTATTTCTTCTTATTTCTTCAGGCTGCTTCTGTATGCACTTGGTGTTATGCCCTCATATTTTTTAAATATACGGTTAAATGTTCGTATATGCCCGTAGCCTACCTTCTGCGAAATTTCCATAATTGTAAGAGAGGTATTTTCCATCATTTCTTTCGCCTTATGCACTCTGTAGTTATTTATATAGTCTACCATCGTTGTTGTACAGTTCTTTTTAAACAGCTTTGAAAGATATGCAGGATAAACATCAAAATGATCTCCGATTGAATTTATATTCAGGTTAATATCTTGATAATTCTCCTCTATATAGCGGCATACGGCATCAAATTTTGCACTGTCATCAAGCTTATTTTTGGGAGCGCAGCTTTCGTTTGCAAGCTTAATAAGCTTTTGTTGCAGCTCGCCAAGCGTTGCCGATGACAGAAGCTCCTGCGCATTAAAGCTCTGCTTTCCCATCGTTTCGGGAACTTTTAATACTGCCGCCGAAAGATCAAACATCAGCATTTTAATATTTTCAAGAGAAAGCGTTTCATCCTTTTTTATACTCTCAAAAAGCTCGTTTATATAGGCTGCGGCATCCTCTTTCTCCCCCATTTGCAAAAGATTGATAAGCTTTTTTTCTTGTTCAAGGCTGAAATGGTGATCAGATACACTCGTTTTCTTAATTTCACCAAAAAACAGTGATTTTTCTATTGCCCTCATTCTTTTGTACTCCAGCGCATACATAGCCTCACTGTATGCACTGCTGAGCATATTTGCACCGCTGTGAACACCCGACACACAAACTGTAAGTTTAAGCGCAAAGTGCTTTTTTATCATAGAAAGCCCATAATTTATTATTCTTTCAAAGAACTCTATATCTGCCGCTATATGACTTGCTACACATACAATATTATTTTCCACATTCACCACATATCCCGAGCTTTTTGCCGTAGTAAATATTTCCTCAAAAATATTGCCTATGATAAAGCGTACCTCAAGCTGCTTTTGCTCCTCGCTGAGATTTTCCTCCGGCAAAAATGCCGCAAACTCTTCCGGATTAAACGCAAAAACAACAATGCTGCCCGGATGCACTTTAATATCATATTCCTTAAATGCTTCCTCCATCTCACCGTGCGGCAATGTCCCTTTAAGAATTTGCGCCAAAGCATTTGCGTGCAGACTTAATTTGTATTTTTCAGCAATAGTTTCTAAATTTTTGTTCTTTGTAAATGAATTTTCAAGTGAGGTTCTTATTTTTTTATACTCGTCTTCATAATCACTCAGTCCGCAAAGCTCCAAAAGCTCTTTAACGGGCTTGTAATCACGCCGCACGAAATACCACGCCAGCGCTACGCCTATCAGGATACAAAACAGTATAACGCCTACCGAAACAAGCCTCATTTTAAATATTTCACGGTATAACAGATTTTTATGTCCCACGGTTACAAGCGTCATACTGATTGTATCATACGTAACACGGTTTACCTGCACAATATTATTTTTCTTTTTCTCCCTTTTTAAAAGCTCTTCCATGCTCCGCGGTAAATTTTTCTCAGATGCGTCTGCTTCAAGAAGGCCGCCGTTACTTGTAAAAAGATAAATATCACAATCCGTAAGCCATCTGTTATCGGGAATACGTTTAAAAAAGTCGCTCTTTTTAACAATAACGGAAAAAGATATATTTCCGTAGCGGTGCAGAATATTTTGCGGAAAAGCCATATGGTATGTCATCATTTCGGAAGGCGTCACACTGCCCACATCCTTAGCGCCGTCAGAAATACTGTAAGTACTGTCTTTTACAAAATGGCTTTTTTTCCACTGCTCATAAGAAATAATATTGCTGTCAAAATATGTTTCATAGTAAAACTTACTGTCATAAACTCCGTTTTCTGCAATAACCATATCTGTTGCCGGCTGGTAAATATATGCGCGTTCATAATTATCGCGGTATATTCTGCTTTCTCCAAACCAGTCTAAAAAGTTTTGCGCCCCTTGTGAATAGATTATTTTATCCTTAGGTACAGATAGGATTTTTTCAAGGTCATCGTGAAAGGCAACCTCGGCATAATACTTCCTTATACTGACTAAAACATCTTTTACATTATCTGCCGCTATGCTTGTAACCAAATCATTGTTTTCCTTAAGCTGCTCCGTCATTTTATCGGAATACCCGTCCGTAAGCGTAAGCGAAGATACAATGGGAACAAGCAGTATAATGGCATATGATAAAATCCAAGTTACTATTAGTTTTGGTTTTTTCTTGATAAATTTCATACCCACACCCCACTGCTGCTATTATAAAAGAAAAAACGGATTTTGTAAAGGTGTTTCCATTTATTGTCCTGTGTTCCCTTTGTTGTCTATTTACAATAAAGTATTTTATGCTACAATAAATCTATCAAGGTTAGGAGGATTTGTATGAAATCGAAAATCAAAACATTTGATATGATTAACATTTTAATTATGTTAATTCTGGTTCCAATTATGCTCTATCCCATATGGCATGTAATTATGGCTTCATTTTCGGAAAGCTCGCTTCTTACGGGGCATACGGGACTTATATTAAAGCCGCAAGGGTTTAGTGTTGATTCGTACAGGCTTATGGTTAAAAACCCAATGATTTTTAAGGGTTATCTTAACACAATCTTCATTGTTGTAGTGGGCGTAACGCTTAATGTAGCTTTCACGGCGCTTGGTGCATACTGTCTTTCAAGAAAGGGCCTTTACTGGCAAAAACACATTATGATGATTATGGTTTTTACGATGTATTTTTCCGGCGGCCTTATTCCCCGTTACCTTATGATTACACAAAGCTATCACATGACAAACTCGTATTGGTCATTGATTCTCCCCGGACTTATCAGTACATATAACCTTATTATTATGCGCACCTCCTTTGCGGCACTTCCCGACAGCCTCGAGGAATCAGCGAAGCTTGATGGTGCAGGCGCAATCAGAATTCTTGTAAGCATAGTAATACCGCTCTCAATGCCGGTTATCGCTGTTATGATACTCTATTACGCGGTGGGACACTGGAATGCGTGGTTTGATGCAAGTATTTATATCAAAGAACGTGAAAAGTTCCCGCTTCAGCTTATACTTCGTGAAATACTTATTATAAATGATACAAACAGTATGACACAGGGCAGCGGTGATGCCTCTGATCAGATGGCAATCGGCGAAACCGTAAAATATGCAGTTATTGTTGTTTCTACACTGCCTATTTTATGCGTCTATCCGTTTTTACAAAAATATTTCCAAAAGGGCGTTATGATAGGCGCGGTTAAGGGTTAAGGGAGGAATACCAATGCAGAAAATTAAAAAACGGAATGATATATATAAGGAAAGCTGGTTTACAACCGTTTCCAAGGATTTTAAGCGTAATCGTACAATTTATTTGTTACTTATACCCGTACTTCTATACTACATTATGTTTCATTATGCACCGATGTACGGCTCTGTAATAGCATTTCAGAATTTCAAGCCCCAAAAAGGAATTTTGGGAAGTGATTTTGTAGGCTTGATGCACTTTAAAAATTTCTTCAACAGCCCGTTTTTCGGAAGAATTCTTTTTAATACACTGAGAATCAGTTTTGCTTCAATTATATTTGGTTTTCCCGCACCGATTATCCTTGCACTGCTGCTTAACGAGCTGAAATTTCCCCGTTTTGCTAAAGTAGTGCAAAATATTACGTATATGCCGCACTTTATTTCTCTGGTTGTTATTTGCAGCCTTATACGCGAATTTACGCTTGATACGGGTGTTATAAACTACATACTGGGCTTTTTTGGGTTTACGCCGACATCGCTTCTTAATTTCCCGCAATACTTTACCACAGTTTACGTTGCATCGGGAATATGGCAGGAAATCGGCTGGGGGTCTATAATTTATCTTGCGGCGCTTTCAGGTCTTGACCCTGCTCTTTACGAGGCTGCAACAATTGACGGTGCAAACAGATTTGACCAGATGCTTCACGTTACACTTCCCGGTATATTGCCAACAATTATAATTATGCTTATATTAAAGCTCGGTCAGGTTTTAAGTGTCGGTTATGAAAAAATTATTCTTCTTTATAACGATAACACAATGAGTGTTGCAGATGTTATCTCAACTTATGTTTATGCAAAAGGACTTTTAGACCTTGACTGGAGCTTCAGTTCTGCAGTCGGGCTCTTTAACTCAATAATCAATTTCCTTTTCCTGAACGCAGCAAACTTTATCAGCAAAAAGACAAGCGAATACAGCTTGTGGTAAAAAAATGGGGGGTTGTAGCAAAATGGAATCATTTTGCTACACCACCTTTATTTGGTGTATTTAGACGTGGAAATAGCCCCCCTGCTTTGCGTAATACAAGGCAGGGGGTTATTAGTATAAAAAGGAAGGAAATGTCACTATTTTGTTTCCTCTGTTGATATTAAGCACTTTCGCAATAGGACCAAGTTCGTGGGTAGGGTAATTGTCACAGTTTCTGTTGAGATAGTTTCTAAGCCTGTAATGACGATTTTCTATTCCGCCTGCAATTTCATCACAAAGATAATGATTATCCCCTCCGCTGCAGTGAACAACTTATCCAAATATCACCGTACGTGCCATATTGAGAGCTGTCAACTCCTTCTGCCCATAACAGCAATTCTCAAGCATCAGTATTCCGCGCTGTCCCATACCTATACATCCTAATCAAATTTTGCTCATTATAAACTACCCCTCTCATTTTAACTTTAAATTTTAAAAAGTATAAGAGCCAAAGTCGCAATTATAACACCTATAATCTGTTTTTTATTAAACTTCTCTTTAAATATAAACAATGATATTAAAAACGTAATCAGGTTCGTAATGCCGGCACTTACCGGTGAAACTATACTGATAGGCATCATCATATTTACTATTAATCCAAGCCAATTAGTAACACCGTTTGAAATTCCCGATAAGGCAGCATATACTCCTCCGTTTTTCATAATATACAGTATATTTCCTCTATCTTTTATAAGACCTATTTCAATCAGGGATACTGCGGAAAAGGCCAATGTAATAATCATAAATTCATTTGAATACATATCATTGAATTTAACTTGCTGCATTTTCATCAATATTCCTAAAAATCCTGACGCAAACAGACTGATAATTATAGCCGCACACCATAAAGGAGTAATTGCTTTCTTTGCACTTTCAGTGCTATTTTCAGATTTTATAAGGTATATGGAAATGAGCATCAGAATAATACCTATATATGTAAAAGCAGAAACGGGATCATTCAAAAATACAATGCCGTACACTATTGAAAACATGAGGGAATATGAAAGAATCAGCATGGTAAGGGCAAACGAACCACATCCCAATGCTATATAAGTGAAAATTGATGCGCTGCTGTAGCAAATACCGCCCAATATACCGTAAGGAACAATGCCCCCTGTAAAATTAATCCCATTAGTGTCTGAAATCACAAAGAACAACATTGAAAACAATGATACAATACCTGTAAAAAGGAATCCACCCTCAGAATATTTTGAATTATACTTTTTTATAAGTGTGCCTTCAACCATATGCACCATGGTTTTTAGAATGATAAGCAAAACAGCCATTTTATACTTCCTCCACCGTTAAGGTTAATACCTTTCCTGCCTCTGCCTCTATATTCAGAGTTTTTCCGTCATATCTGCATCCTTTGGGAAGATTTACAAAAGTATATCCTTCTGCCGGAATATAAAGTTCTCCGCCATTCCAACTGAATATGTTAAACGTCTCTTTCCCGTCACATACAAACAAGCTGTCACCGCCGAAGGTTTGTGCCGTTATTCTTCCATCCTCCGCTATAAGCTCCCAATCCCCGTTTTCGTTATAAAACGGATGTCCATCTGTTTTTTTGCCGCTCAGGCTGAGAAGATTTTTAAGCGCTTTCATTTCGTTATCGGGGAGCCTTATTCCGTCGTGGAACTTATTAACATAGTAAAGTGACGGCGTGGAATATACCGTTGCCTTTATGTAGGTTTCCTTAACCCAATCGGTAAGCATTATCGCACCGTCTGAATCTATCAGAAGATTAGGGCACGCGAGAGCCGACGCTCTTGCTCGCAGCTCCCTCTCCTCATATACATTCTGTATATCGTGCAAACGGTTCATTGCCATTACTGTTTCAAATCTCGGATCACATCCGCTTCCGTTAAGGAGAACGTCACTCTTCACCTTAACTGCCGCCTTCTGGAATTCTTCATAAAATCGGTACATTTCCTTAATACCTATACCATTTTCAGGATTTTGATAATGCACATCTCTGTCAGGTCTTCTGAGATTAGCCAGAAAGTCCATTTTTAGTCCATCACAGTTAAGTGCGTCACTGTCACAGCTGAAGAACAGTCTTGAGAGCTCGTCAAAGTATTCTCCTATTTTGTCAGAGGTAAAGTCCACATAATATTTTCCGTCTACTATACCTCCGCTGAGTGCGTCAGGTGAAAGGACCCCCATCCTTTGAGCCAATGTCTCAAATCCGTTAGACGGATTATCTATCAGCGGCGCACTCCATAAAAGAACCTTATGCCCTCCCTCGTGACATTCATCAATAAATTTCCTTAAATCAGAAAATCTTTCTTCGTCCACCTTTGCCTCTGCACTGAATTCGTGCTGCCAGAAAGCGTCAATTACTATTGTAAAGTCATTTTTACCCAAGATTTCCTCGGCACGTTTAAGCCACATTCTCAGCCATTCCGTAGTAAATTCGTCACAACCCCAGTCATCTGCCGTATACCAGTTATACTGCAAGTCCATCATCTGGTCGCCGTATGTAACAAGAAGCGGCCTTTTCCACCAAGAGGGAATTTCCTTCCTCTTTTCGGGAAGCAGGTTTCTCTTTCCAAGCTCTTCCCTAAAAAGACTGATGCTTTCCCACCGGGTTTTTGGGAAAGTGATAAGAAGCCTCGGTGCCTTATATGTATCCCCCTTTTTTGTTACCAATTTTCCGCCGCGGTTCTCCACAAGTATTCCAAGCCTTGGTGTCATTCTATATTCAAATGAATCGGGCAAATCCAAAAGACCGAATGCTATCCAGCCACTGCGGTTTCCCACACAGAAATTCAGCGGCGGCGGCGCGAAATATGCATTCATTGTACAATCACAGAAAACCTTTTCAAAGGCACGGTTTACACCCTCGTTATTTCTTGGTGCGGGTGCAAAATATTTAATGCAGTCCACCATATACATACCCTTAGGACCGTTTCTGAAAAGCTCTGTCTGCTGTACATATACGTCTTTTCTTGCCTCTGCAGAAAAGGAAACCTCTATACTGTCCTCGTTAAGCAGGAAAGAAAGGCTTATTGTTCCGAAACGGTCGCACAGGCTTTTCGCAGAAACAGTAAGCGTATTTCCCTCAAAGGAATATTCAGGCTTTACGGTTTGTATCTCCTCTCCGCCTTCGGCAAAAAGTGCCGATGCAGGTATTTTCAGATATCTTCCTCCATCGCTGTTATACAAAATAACCTCGTTAGCAATCTCACTATATTCAAAAATATAGTTACGTTTATTAATTACCATGGTTCTCCTCCAATATAGAATGATTATATCAGCGTCATTCTATCAAAGAATTTTTTTACTGTAAATAGACAACAAGAGGAACATAGGACAATAAGTGGAACTTAATTAAAATAATTTTTAAAGCAATCCTTTTTTATAATTGTGAATGACTTAGCATGGGGCTGCAGACATATTCTTGGATTGACAACCTAAAAACAGTCTAAGAATATTGAACCGATTCTCCTCTTGTGCTTTTATTATTGCATGGCAACTTTCCAATATTAATTATATTTATTAAGTATTAGTGATTTTAAAGCGACATATAGATACTACATATAGTATTATAATTGTAAATTATCTGTAAATAAGCTTTACAACCACAATATATTGTGTTAGAATACACTTGTTAATTGATTTGTGCGTGGGGTTCCCCCGGATTGTTTTTTCAATCCTATCATACGAGATGTAATGGTTGTAGTTAATGTAAACAGCATAGTTTTAAATACCGCCGTTATTACTTGCAAAGACAGTACAAAAAATAAAACAAGTATGCGTACATATCCGTTGCTTGATGATATTGAAGAAATACTGTTGAGGATAAAAAAGCAGCAGGACGAATACAAAAAATTATTCGGCAGCTGTTATCAGGAAAGCGGATATGTATTTACAAAAGAGGATGGCTCTATGCGCCGTCCGAGTTACCCAACTCAGATGCTGACAAAAACCTTAAAGAAAAATAACATGCCGCACCTGCGCTGGCATGACCTTCGGCACAGTTGTGCCGGCATTCTTATAATGAAAGGCTGGCAGATGAAAGAAATTTCAGGATGGTTGGGGCACGCTGATGTAGGAACGACAATGAATATTTACGGTCACTTAAATCTTGACCACAAACGCAAATTGGGCAGCACTTTAAACGGTTTATTTGATAAAAATACACCTGAGCGGTTAGAAATCGGTTAGAAATCTGAGTTTTTGAAGAATTTCAAAGCCAACGCAAAAAACCGTCTAACCCTATTGGTTAAGCGGTTTTTACTGGTGAGCCATCGGAGATTCGAACCCCGGACAACTTGATTAAAAGAAATATATAATGGATTTTATTAAATATATATTACCTATAATTTGATTAATGATTTATTTCTATTTTAATTTGTTTTATTATTTACTAAATTTTAATTTTTACTTTTATGCTTTTTGTGGTCAGCATTGTGGTCAAAATAAAATACCTATTCTTTTATCCTTTGCATAATAATATATACAAATAGTATAGTTTGAGTTGACAATTAGACGGATTTGATATATACTATATGTATATTGAATATATACTAATTGTACGGAGGTTTTGTATATGAATACATCTGAAAACAAACCATATAAAAGCACTTGTTTATCATGTGGTAAGGAATGGTACTACACAAAAAAGGATTTAAGGCAATCAGAAATAAATCGTGGCACGAACGAAAGCCGTAAAAGCCTTGGTAATTTAACTTCTATGTTCGGCAAAAATAAAGTATCGGATATTATAAACAACGTTGATGAACTTCCAGAAATAGCACATAAATGTCCTGCGTGCGGCTCAAAAAATGTATCTCTGGAATTTATAGGCGAAAAGAAAAAACTTAGCCGTAAGGCAATTACGGGCATAATATCGGGGTCTGTCGCTTTGCTGGTTATAATTATACTGTCAATAGCTATTCCCGTATCTATACACATTAAAAATAATACGGAGCAGGTTTTATCAAATATAACCTTTGAGGGTGTAGACAATAATTCCGCTCCGCTTGCCGCATATGATTTAAAATTATTCAAAGAGCAATCTACATATACAGTTGTTGCAACGCTAAAGAAAAACAGTACAGAACCGCAAGAGGGGTATTTTGAGTTTAATATATCATTGTTTGATGAAAATGGGAAACGCATTAAATCAGACCATATTAATACTATGCCGACACCCGATAATAATACATATTCTTTGCTTAAATACGGAAACGAGGAATACCTTGAACACAATATTTATATCATAGATAAATCAAAGCCTGTCAAAGTCGTATTTTCGGATATTAAAGAGCTTGACAAGACTTATTTTATAAGTTATATGTTAGAACAGTCAAAAAGCTATTTAGCAAAGCAAGATACGGAAAACTCAAAAAAATATGCGTTGGAAGTATTAAAGTATGACCCCGAAAATATTGAAGCAAAAGCACTATCGGGACAAATTGCACTTAATACCCCTACCCCCGAACCAAAGGCAAACAATGTTATTATCGGCTCTGATAAAGATAGTGTACGAAAGATATTTGACGGCTATAAAGAAACTAAATCTATTATGTCAGACAACGCACTTGACTTTGAAAATAATGACTTGCTTATAACTGTATATTTTAACGGCGAAGACAAGGCAGACGGTGTACTGTTTATGCAAAACAGTTTTGACGGTGTAGACACTCTGACGGGCGAGGGGTCATATATAAGCAAGCATTATGATGAGCTTGTAGCTATGGCAACAAATGACCCTAATGTTAAAATCGAAACCGACTTGACTAAATATAACAGTCAAGGGGTTAAAAAATATCCTATGGAAATATACATAGGAAATATACCTGAAAGCAAACCAAAAAGCACAGAAAATACGGACAGCGGATATGCACAATTCAATCCAGAGACAGGACATTTTGAAAAAACAGACGAAAAAACAGAGCCGAAACAGCAATCCAACAATACGGAAACAAAACCGAAAAGCGAGTTTTCCTATTGTCTGACAAGCGGTATTGTTCAAGGGGTTAAATTATATTCCGCTCCGAATAATGATAGCTATGTAGGTACTATTACATCATTCAGCAATGATATATTAGACGAGCGAGGGAAAAAGACTAAAGCTGTTTATATAAGCGGCGGTAAAAATGACGGTTGGTATAAAAGAAGCGAGGTAGGACAGCTTTATGTGCGTAATGATGACCCTTGCTTACCGTCTGGAAGATATGTAGCGGAAAGTATGGGTATAGACTAATAAAATAATTTAATTTATAAAATGATTAAAAGAGGATATTTATATGATGAGTTTTTTCTTGCCGCTGTTGTTGGCAATAGCTATACCTATTTTAATGATTGTCGGCGGCTTTAAATCTATGGAGCAAAAAGCCAATTCGCCCTATGGGTGCGGTTGCGGTGGCTGTCTTGTAATGGTGCTGGGGATTTTATTTCTGCTTGCCGTACTTGGTTTTCTTTTTATCTAACACAGAGCATACCAATGGCTAAAAACCTTGGTATGCTTTTTCTATACCTACTACCTGTCCTTGTTTTCCGAAAAATAAAATTTTAATATAAAAGGTATCAGACTGTTAAAGGGTATGAGTAAGCTATATTGTATATAAGTCTAATTTGTATATTCGTCTATTGGTATTATTGGTAATACGGCTTCTATGGCTATTTAAAGACATTTTTATTTTACCGCTCTTTTGTTAAAATTTTTCACTTGTATGTATTATGATACTTATATAATTAAAGATATATATTCTTTGCCGCCCTTAATTTGACTTGTGAGAGAGAATAATATAAAAATACACGGTAAAAGTTTTTGATTTACGGAGCGGAAATTTAAAAATGCCGCTTATACCTGATATAAGTATAGTAAACTGTACTGCCAGTTATTACGTGTATTATTTGACAACATCAAATTTCCCTGATATAATATACTAAAAAATTTAACCTTAGACATGAGAGGTCGGCATGGAAGTTTACGCTTATTGCAACACATTTAAAGGTGGGTTGTCAGACGAGAAAAAATTAAATAAGTATGCGTTAGCCCACGACTATGATATAGTCCATACGTTTTATGATAACAGCATATATAGCCGCATGGGTATATACAGATTGTTAAATAAAATTGAACATACAAGTATTAAAACAATAATCGTATATTCATTAGACCATTTATGGGGTGATGAAGAATTACACTATATGCTTGTCTTAAAATTAAAATCAATCGAAGCAAATATAAAATGTGTCACAGAGCCGCAATACAGCATATATACGGACGATATAACAAAAGAATGTAATTCTATATTAAAGTATCTAAATAGGCTTCTGCCGTCCGTTTTATCCGCAAAAATGGCACGGGGACGGACAGAAAAAGCAGAAAACGGATATAAACCTAATGGTCGCATACCGTTAGGATATAAAAGAAATCAAAGCGGAAATATTGTTATTGATGATAAAGAAGCCGAAATTGTAAGACTTATTTTTAAACAATATCTATACTGTAATTCGCTTGAACAGCTTAGACTTTACCTTTCCGAACATCATATTACAAGCCGCCGAAACATACCTTTTAAGCGTGAAACATTACGTTATATATTGCATAATGATTTTTATATTGGTATTGTTACGTATGGTCATAAAAAGATACACGGACACCATAAAGCGATTATAGATAAACGAATGTTTTATAACGTGCAAAATGCACTTTCAAGTAATAGAAACTGTACTAATAAATAACCTTATCTATACTTAAAATATCTTCATAAAACAATCCTTTTAGTATAAACTATATATACAAGGAGTTGTATTTATTATGAAGATAAAAAAGCAAAGGGGTAGACAGGTGAGTAATAGAGGTCGAACACCTATTACAGAACGTAAACCGCATACAAAAGAAATTGATTTAAAGCTTGACCGCATAGGAAATATAATCAGAGAAGCACGGCTAAATCAAGGCTTGACACAAGAGGAATTAGCGGAGCTTGTGGACGTTACACCTGCCTATATCGGGCATATAGAACGCAATCAGCGGAGTTTTTCCCTGCAAACGCTTGTAAAGCTTGTTACAGAGCTTGACATAGATATGAACTATCTTTTTTCCGAAAGTGCTCCCACAAGTGAGGAACAGATTGTTATAGACTTTAAACAGCTTATAAAAGGAAAACCGCTCCAGACACAAGAAGCGGTTTTAGACATAGTGCGCACGGCATTAAAACATCTTTAAATTTTAATTATTTGTTCTAAATATTCATCTTTTGAAAGACTGCCCTTTACGGCTTCATCACGTAATGCGGTAGCCTTTTTTATTTGTATATCCAATTCCTCTTTTGTAATTTTCCCCGTCCTTTTCCGTGCGTAAAGACGTTTATATGCCCTTTGGTATTCGCCTATAATCGGGTCTTTTAAGGTTTTGTTTTTAAAGCTGTTTACCGCTCCGACTTCTTGACAGGTTTTTGATGTACCCGAAATTTTACGGTCACAGTATTTTTTATTATAATTTCCCTTTACCGCAAACAGCCTACCGCAGTTTTCGCATTTTCTCACGAATATATTATATTGCAACATTTTCATAAATTCAAGGTACAATAACGATGATATATCGGAAGCAATATATTCCTCACAAAGCGTTAAATCATTAGACACCGTATATACAATTTCTGCCTTGCCGTTTAATTCGTGAGAATAATTAAGATACCTTTCCAATGGGTTAAACTTCTCATTTTCGTCCTGTTTTAACAAACAGGCATTAACCGCCGCCCTATATTCTTTTTGAAGCTTTACAAGGTCAAATATATCAAACAATTTCATATAGTCTATATCGTGAAGTGCAGAATATTCAACCTCATATGCGTATGGGTGTTCGGTGGCTTTTAAAGCGTCATATAAAGCCATTCGGACATACTTTTCCTCATCAGACATATTGTTATCAATTTGAAGAATGATACCTTTGTAACCTTTATACCCTCTGCCTGTAGGTCGGCATTTTCTGATATTTTCAGCTTTAAGCTGTTTAATTATTTCTACTTCTTTTTGGTATGTGCTTAAATCTAATTCCAAAAAATCAAGCAAGAGAGTGCCTATTTCAAATTCCTCGTTTGTTATAGGTAAATACATATGTTTTTTATCTATTGTAATGTATTTGCTTACATTCATTCTATACAGCTCCTTTTATCAAATACCTAATCTTATAATCCTATTATATATTATACTTGACAAGTTGTCAATAGTGTGCTATAATAAATATACAATATATATTTATTAATATCAATTACCTATTATAAGGAGTTGTATTATTATGAAAACATTAAAAAGAAAAATCAGAACTTTGGACGAATTGCCAGCGGTTATGACTGTTGATGATGTTATGGAAATATTGAGAATATCGAAAGCAAATGCTTACAAGATTATGGCTTCTGATAATTTTCCGACATTAAGAATAGGAAAGCGTGTTTTAGCGGAAAAAACAGCATTTACAAACTGGCTTAGAGGTTTGACTCTTTAATAAAATATATATTGCAGTATTTATCGAAGAAATTAAGGAAGTGTTTATTGTGGCAAAAAAGAGAGCGAACGGAGAGGGAAGTATAAGGCAAAGAAAAGACGGACGTTGGGAGGGGCTTTACTCTATCAATAATAAGCGTAAAAGCGTATATGGCAAAACACAAGAGGAAGTAAGAAAAAAATTAAATAAGGTGTTAAATGATATTGATAACGGAATATATATTGAGGATTGCCGTATAACAATGGGCGAATGGCTTCACACTTGGTTATATGATTATAAAAAGAATACAGTCAAGCAAAAGACTTTTGAGGGGTATGAAGCCCTTGTCAACAAACATCTTATTCCCGCATTTTCAAAAATACAACTAAAAAAATTATCAGTAGATAACGTACAAAGATTTATTAATCAGAAGATAAGCGAGGGGCTTTCATCAAGGACGATACGATATATAAATACTCTGCTTCATAGTGCGTTGAAACAGGCAATAAATAACGGTCTTATTGTGCGCAATGTGGCAGAAGCGGTAACGCTCCCAGAGCGCAAGCAAAAAGACAGAAAATTTTTAACGGCAGAGGAACAGGAACGCTTTATAAAATGTTTGTCAGATGAAAAATCTGGCTTTGTATTACTTTTTGCGTTATCCACAGGTTTAAGGCGCGGTGAGCTTCTGGCTCTTAGGTGGTCTAATTATGACAGTCAAAAGAAGTATATCACCGTAACGGAAAATTTAAGCCGATTAAAAGGGGCAGACGGAAAATCTCATTTAACTTTTACCACTCCTAAGACGGCTTCAAGCAAGCGAACTATACCGCTTTTGCCAGATATAGCGAACAAGTTAAATATACATAGACAACAACAGGCAGTAAATCGTCTTAAAGCAGGTCAGTTGTGGGAAGATAATGATTTGATTTTCTGTACTGATTTTGGAAAACCTCTTGAGCCGAGAAACTTATTTCGTATTCTTGACAGAGTATGCGATAAAGCTGAAATAGCGCATATAAATGTACACGCTTTACGGCACGCATTTGCTACACGTGCATTAGAAAACGGAATACCGTTAAAGGTTGTTTCGGATATGCTGGGTCATAGCAGTATAGCACTTACGGCAGATATTTATTCTCATGTGTCAGTTGAAACAATGGAAAATGAGTTGCAAAAGCTGTCAAACGCATTTTAAAGGAGAAATCAAAATGAATGAATATGAAAAAATTTTAAATAATTTTTTGGCTGAAAATAAATACAAAGCTATTTTAGATTTTGCAAAACATAATAGGAAGTATAGAAAATTAAAAGACATAAACACACAAAACAGCATTATAATATCCAAAACACTGAAAAAAGATGATTTAGATAAATTTGAAAACTTTAAAGAAAATGTATACAGTCTGTATGATATGGAAAGTGATATGCTATATATTCAAGGTTATAGGGATTGTATAAAGCTTTTAAAAATCATTGGTTTAATATAGCCGCCGCCCGTTCTGATTTTATATCGGAATGGGTGATTTTTTGTCTGTTGTGGTCAAAATTGTGGTCAAAGCGTTTTTAGGGGAAGAAAAAAAGGACACGAAAAAACGGCTTAAACCGTATAGGTAAGCCGTTTTTTAACTGGTGAGCCATCGGAGATTCGAACCCCGGACAACTTGATTAAAAGTCAAGTGCTCTGCCGACTGAGCTAATGGCCCGTATATGGCTGGGCTGGCAGGACTTGAACCTGCGCATACCAGAGTCAAAGTCTGGTGCCTTAACCGACTTGGCTACAGCCCAACATTGCTGTAACACGGCGGCGGAAACCCGCCCCGGTCCTTCATCGCCGAGTGCAACTCAAGTTGGAAAGTGGGGTGGATACAGGGATTCGAACCCTGGGCCTCTAGAGCCACAATCTAGCGCTCTAACCAACTGAGCTATACCCACCATATGGCGTGCCTGCGGGGATTCGAACCCAGGACCTACTGCTTAGAAGGCAGTTGCTCTATCCAACTGAGCTACAGGCACAAAATGGAGCGGGTGATGGGAATCGAACCCACCTATCCAGCTTGGAAGGCTGGTGTTCTACCAATGAACTACACCCGCGCTTGCGACTTTAAAAGTATAGCAAATATGACAGCATTTGTCAATACATTTTTTATAAATTTTCTATCTTTTATGCAATATAGTCCGCAATCGGCGTGCTGCACATTGCATTGACAAGGCGTATGTTTTCGTTTATATCATCTATTGCGGCAAGCTCGCAAGGAGAATATTTATACCTTAACGGCAGTGCCAGCGTTCCGACAGGCACACCGCCGCCGCAAAATTGCATTGCGCCCGCATCACTTGTGCCGCCGTCCGACACTTCTATCTGATACAAAATATTGCTCTGCCTTGCGCAGTCAAGCATAAATTTTTTTGCAAAGGGGTGTATTATATACGTACCGTCCTTAATTCTTATTACCGCGCCGCCGCCAAGCTTTACGTTAAGCTCTTTTGATGACGGCGTATCACCCGTTTGAGAGGTGCTTAAAGAAATCGCCATATCCGGGTTTATGCCGTACGGTGCGGTTTTTGCGCCGCGCAGCCCCAGCGTGTTTTGTACGGTAAAAACTGCGTATATATCGTTTTTAACTTTTAAATAAGCAATTTCCTTAAGCAGCTTTATCAAAATATAGCACCCTATGCGCCCGGAAAGTGCCTTCGCGCTTACAGCGTTTCCAAGCACTTCAAACGGTGTGTCAAAAACAGCCATATCGCCGACGGAAACCTTTTTTTCGGCTTCCTCCTTTGAATTTGCACCTATGTCTATATACATTTTGTCAAAATCAACCGCCGCAGCGTCCTCGCGGTTTTCGTAGGATATAACGCCCCTTGTGCCGTTTTGAAATACAATGCGCCTGTTTATGCAGTCGTGCTTTGAAACAGCTCCTACGCGGGCAAAACGCACAAATCCCATATTGTCCGTATATTTCGCCATAATACCCGTTTCGTCCATATTTGCAGTAAGCATAAGGCGCTTTCCGCTGCCCTCTTTATGGCATATAAGGTTTCCGAGGGCGTCTGTTTTTATCTCAATCGGCATATCCTTAAGCGTATCCTTAATAAACCCGTGCACGGCTTCTTCCCTGCCGCCGGACGCGCAAAGCTGTGTAAGTGTTTTTAAAAGTTCCATCAAATACCGCTCCTTTCGATATTTTTTAATATCTCACGTGACAGGCGCAGCACATTTTCCGCATCACTTATCTGCATAACGCTGACAGGTGAGTGAATATATCTGCACGGCACAGCAAGCACCGCTGTTTTTACGCCTCCGCAAGAATATGCAATAGCGCCCGCGTCTGTTCCGCCCGCCGTGGTTCGCTTTATCTGAAGCGGAATGTTATACTCTTTTGAAATGCGCTTTATATAGTCAAAATACGCCTTATTTGACACCGCCGCGCCGTCAAGCGCCGTCATAACCGCACCGCGGCCCGTGGTTGTCACATATTCTTCGGGAATGCTTCCCGAAACATCCGTGCAGGTTGTTCCCTCTATTACAAGAGCTATATCGGGCTTTATTTGGTATGCGGCGGTTTTTGCGCCGCGCAGCCCGACCTCCTCCTGAGTTGTGAAAACAAAATATATATCGCTTTCGTACTCCTCTTCCATAAGCTCAAGAAGCACCGCGCAGCCTACTCGGTCGTCAAGCGCTTTGCTTTTAACGTATCCGCTCTCCAGTTCTTTAAAAGGGCTGTCAAAAACCGCATAATCGCCGGGTGAAACGGCTTGTTCTGCCTCTTCTTTTGAAGAGGCGCCTATATCAATCGACATATCCGTTATTTTAAGCGGTGTGCCCATCTCCGCGCGCGATTGCAAATGAACAGCTTTTGCGCCCGTAACACCGGAGATTTTGCTCTCCCCTATATAAACTCTCTTTCCGCTTAAAACAGCCGTTTCTATCCCGCCTACGGCGTCAAACTTCAGGTAGCCGTCATCGGTTATTTTTGTTATGATAAGCCCCACCTCGTCCATATGTGCGGCAACCATAACGCGCTTGCCCTTTCCCGCCTTATGGCATATAAGGTTTCCCATACAATCTACGCTGACCTGCGCGTGATGTATATGCTCTTTTAAAAAGGCGCGCACCTCATCCTCAAAGCCCGAAACGCCGGAAAGCTGCGTCAGTTCTTTTATAAGCATGGCGACGTCTCCCCTTTTATGTTTAAAATTGCACCCGAAATAATCCGCGCCGCATTTTCAATATCCTGTATATCGCACACCTCATAGCTTGAGTGCATATACCGAAGCGGTACGGATAAAAGCGCCGTTTTTACGCCGCTGCCCGAAACCTGTATTTCCCATGCGTCTGTTCCGGTACTGCCGGCGCATACCTCTGTTTGAAAAGGTATATCCTCTTTTTTTGCAAAAGACATTATGCTTTTTGTAAATGCCCTGTCAAGGTTTGGGCCGACGGTTATAATCGGTCCCTTGCCGCAGGCAAAGCTTTCCTCCGTTACGCCGTCCGATATTCCGTAGCCGACATCCACGGCAATTGCATAGTTGGGTAAAATATGCCCTGCCGCAGCACGCGCGCCGCGCATACCAAGCTCCTCTTGTACGGCGGCAACCGCGTATATGTTTACGGGCAATTCATTTTTTGAAACTGTCTCCAAAACGCGTAAAACAACGCAAAGCCCGCCGCGGTCGTCAATGCACCGTGCCGCGCGCATATTTCCCATAAGGCGCGTATATCCGGTATTTATCGTTATAACGTCGCCTATATTTACAAAAGCTTCCGCGTCGGTTTTTGCTTTAAACCCAACGTCAACGCACATATCCCCGATTTTTATACCCTTTTCCTTATCCTTTACAAGATGCGGCGGAAGCGCGCCTATCACACCGCAAAGCCTTTTTTTGCCGTGTACGGTGACCTCTGTTCCCGGTAAAATCTTCTGGTCAAAGCCGCCCAATGTTACAAAGCGCAGCATTCCCTCATCGGTAACAGAGCTTACAAGCATTCCAAGCTCGTCCATATGCGCCTCAATCATAACGGAGGAGGCGTTCTTTTCTTTTGCGGTGCATTTTCCTATAACGTTACCCATTTTGTCGCAGAAAACACTGTCGCAATATTTTTCAAAAAGCGTTTTAAGTAAGCTGCGCATGCCGCCCTCGTTTCCGCTTACGCCATACTCACCGTCAAGAATTTTTAAAAATTCGTCAGCAGACATTTTATCACCCTTTAAAGACTGTTTACAATACTCTTAAACAAATTTCCGCGCTGTTCAAAATTATCAAACATATCAAAGCTTGTGCTTGCGTTTGATAAAAGCACAACATCGCCCGGCGCGGCGTGCTGCTTTGCCGTGAGAACCGCCTCTTCATAATTTGTGCAGACAACGGTTTTTATATCCTTGCCTGTTCCCGTTTTTTTCACATAATCGGAAAGCGCCTTTTGTATAAGGGGCGCGGTTTTTCCTATAAGTACGATAAATTTTGTTTTGGTTGCAAGCGCCTCTCCCAAATCGTCGTACGGTATTCCCTTGTCTTTTCCGCCTGCGATTAAAATAACCTTGTCAAATACCTTAAGCGTGTTTATGGTACGGTTCGGGCTTGAATCGATAGAGCTGTTATAGTAGCGCACGCCGTCTTTCTCGCGCACAAATTCTATCCTGTGTTCTACGCCGCCGAAGCTTTTTGCCACGTGTACTATCGCTTCTTTTTTTGCATACGGATATGCTGCCGCAATTGCCGCCATATAGTTTGAAACGTTATGCGCACCCGGAATTTTTATGTCGGACGTATTCATTATTTTTTCCGAAAAGGCGTATATTTCCCCGTTTTTTTCATAGACGGAGCAATCCTCGCTTCTGCCGAAGGTGCGAACCTCCCCGGGGGCGGTAAGCGCACATTCAAACGATTTTTCGTTTTCACGGTTTACCACCAATACGCCGCTTTTATCCTGATGAAGGTAGATATTTTTCTTTGCGTCTATATATTCTCCGTACGACTTGTGCACGTCGAGATGGTTTGGCGAAAGGTTTGTAATAACCGCCGTATCTGCGCTTTTTTTCATCGTATGAAGCTGAAAGCTTGACAGCTCCACGACAACCATATCGTCTTTTTCTATTTTGTCTGCATCGCACAAAAGAGGTTTTCCTATATTTCCGCCGAGGTGGCAGCGGTAGCCGCTCTCCTGCAAAATCTTATATATAAGCGTTGTTGTGGTGGTTTTTCCGTCGCTGCCCGTTACACCTATAATCCTTGCCGGGCAAATTTCAAAAAATACCTCCATCTCGCTTGTTACCGTGCTTCCGTTTTCCTTTGCCTTTAAAAGCGCCGGATGGTCAAAACGCATACCGGGTGTTTTAAATATAATATCGCCGGAAAGGTCTTTCAGGTAATCCTCCCCGCAGTTAAGCACAACCCCCATTTCCGAAAGCTCTTTTACGTTTTTTATTTTATCCTCCGTTTTTTTGTCGCACGCCGTAACGCGGGCACCGCTTTCGCACAAAAGGCGTATAAGCGGAAGATTGCTTATCCCTATGCCGACAACGCTTATGTCTTTTCCCTTTACAAACTTTTTAAAAGCTTCAAATTTATTATTTATCATATCCGCACCCTTATCTTATAAAATTGGTTTTGACTTTCTTTTCCGTTTCGGGCGCGGTTACTCCGTTCTTTTTGCCCATATCTATACATTTTAAAATCCACGCCATATTTTTTGCCGTTGTACGCATTACCTGCATACCCTCCTCGTCCTTTAAAACCTCCTCCGGGGAAGAGCCGTGAACCATTGCCCAGTACTGCCCCGTTATAATCGGCATTTGATTAAATTCGGGATATTTTAAAAGCTGGTCAAGCGTGCTTGCAGCGCCGCCGCGCCTGCACGAGGCAACCACCGCGCACGGCTTTTGGCAAAGCTTTTTTCCCGCTGCGTAAAACAGCCTGTCTAAAAATGATGTCATCGCGCCGGAGGCTGAGGCATAGTGTACCGGCGAACCGAATACAACAGCGTCTGCGCCGTCAAGCAGCGCTATGGCGTCGTTTACACAGTCCTCTGTTACGCATCTGCCGTTTTCACTGCAAAATCCGCAGCCCATACAGCCCTTTGTTGCCTTTCCCGCATGGAAAATCTCTGCCGATATACCCTCTTTCAAAAGCGTATCTTTCATTTGGCAAAGCGCCGTGTACGTGCAGCCCTTTTCGCGCGGGCTTCCGTTAAATAAAACAACCTTCATTTTCAAATCTTCCTTTCTTACGGATTACAGTTTTTGCAGGGCGTAAAGTCTGCGTTTTCTGCCTCTTCTCTCGTTTTAAAATTTTTCGCGTTTTCCGCTTTGGGCAAATTTTTACAGCTTGAGGTATGGTATTTTCTACTTTTTACGTTTGCAATGTAAAAAACAGCCTCTTTTTGCTTTTCGTCAACTTTAAAGATATTTCCGCTGCTGTCAGAAAAGCTTTTCCCGTCACATTTTATGACTATCGACCCCGAAATATCACATCTAAGGATATTTGCGCCGCATTTTCTGAGCCTGTCAAGCGCCTCTTTTTGCGGATGCCCGTACGAATTGCCTTTTTCACACTGCACCGCGGCGCATACCGGCGATACCTTTTCCAAAAAAAGAGAGGTTGACGCGTTCCTGCTTCCGTGATGCCCCACCTTTAAAACGCCCGCCGATATATCCCCGCCCGATTTTACAAGCTCCTCCTCGACGGCTTTTTCGGCGTCGCCCATAAAAAGCATACGCGCTTTTTTATATGTAACAAGCGTGACAAGCGAATTGTCGTTTGTATTTCCGAAATCTTTTTTCGGGGAAATAAATTGAAATCTTATCCCGCCAAACTCGTATATACAGCCGAACTCCGGCATTGTAATGCGGTAGTTGTTTTTGTCAAGCACATCTAACATATGCTCGTAAAAATAGCCCGTTGAAGGCTCGTCCGTAAGGTATATTTCGCCTATGTCAAACGCTTCAAAAACGGCTGCCGCACCGCCGAGATGGTCCTCATGCGGGTGTGTGCCTATAAATGCCGCTATTTTCTCTACACCTGCGCCTTCAAGATATTCGCACAGCTTAAGGCTGCTGCTGCCGGGACCGGAGTCTATCAAAATTGCGGTGTCGCCGGTTTTTATAAGCGTGCAGTCGCCCTGCCCCACATCTATAAAATGCAACTCCAATCCGTCTGCCTTATATTCGCTTTTGTTTTCGGCTCCGCTTTTCTCTGTATTAACCCAAGTACACCCCGCCGTAAACAATAAAAGCGCCAGGAAAACCGCCGCATAACATTTTATTTTGAATAAATTTTTCATACACGATTTCCCCCACACTGTAAAAAAGCCTGACGTGAACCGTCAGGCTGCAAAAATCTTATTCCGCAAAATTCGTTTTAACAAGGTTTGCCAATTCGTTCACGGCAGCCTCTTCATCGGCGCCGTCGGCAATTACCGTTATTGCCGTGCCCCGTGTAACCCCTAAAGATAACACCCCGAGCAGGCTTTTCGCATTAACCTTTCTGTCGTCGCGGGCAATCCATACGCCGGATGTAAATTCATTGGCTTTCTGTATAAAGAAGGTTGCCGGACGTGCATGCAGACCAACCTGATTTTGCACGACTATTTCTTTTGAATACATAGACCCAAATCTCCTCACAAAATTACTGTGTTATAAAGTATACAACTTTTTTAACGATTAGTCAATAAAAATTTAATCTTTTTTATTAGGTTTGTTCATTTTTTGTTAAAATATGCCTCCGGCACAAAGCCCACAACAAGCGTCTGCGCAATGGGCATTGACGACTCTACCTCTATGCGGCTGTAGGCAAGCGGCATAAGTATTTCCATCTCCACCGTAACGGTAAGGTCCACCGTGTGAAGCGTTTGGTTTATGCCGGCCTCCTCGAAACGGTGCGTAATGTCCGCGCCGGTTACGCTTATCGGGCAAAACCTTATCGGAATTTTAGGTCCCGTGCCGCAGAAAATATCCGCGCCCATAATACTTGAAAGATAGATATAATGCTCTACAACACAAAGCTCGTCAAGGCGCTGCCCTATCTCTATGCCGAGGTCGTTTGTAAATTTGTTTATAAAGGTCGCGTTTGATGTGACAGACGTTACGCGCCCGCTTGCATCGCGCGATATATTTACAATTTTGTCGTAGGAGAAAAGCTCCTCAAGCATTACTTTTTGAACCTCGTAATCCACCGCCTGCGAAATTTCGTTTTTTGCATAGCTTTGCGAAAGCGATTTCAGCCGCGGCCGTGCTGTGCGGCAAAACCAAATGCCCGTAAAAACAAGTGTAAAGCCCGTGCAAAACAGAAAAAGCGCAGCCAAAAGCTTTATCCTACGCTTGCGTTTTCTTTTCATAAAGTGCTACCGCCCCCGCATTATTATATGCGGCGGGCGGCATAAAAGTGCATATTTTATTTTGTTAAAAGCGCGGCAGCCTCGCCTGCGGTTATAAACCGCTTCGGATAGAAAAACCCGTTCTCGCCTTTTAAAATTTTGCCCTTTGAAAGCTCTTTTACAGCTTCTTTGGCATAATCTTTTATGCTTTCACCGTCAGCGTAGCCGTATGCGCCCCCTGCCGGATATATTTCGTAAAGCGGGTCTTGTTTTATCATCCTGTACATCATTACCGCTGCCTCCTCACGCGTGATAAAGCCGTCCTTTTGTTCTTTTACAACGCCCATATCCATTGCCTTTTTAATAAAATCGCCGTCATACGAAACGTCAAACACCGACAAAAGCGTCTTTATAAATTCGGCGCGCGTCAAGGGTAAATCAAGGTCGTTTAAAAACGCGCTTCCGTCCTCAAGCCTTCCGTTTTCAAAAAGGCTTTTCACCGCATAAAACGCCCAGTGTCCGTTATCCTTTATCGGGAAAATCGGTCTTTCGCCGCTTTGGGCGCTTTTTACGATTTCGGCAAGCTTAAAATACGTTTTCTCTTTTCCGGAAACTTTTTTTGGTATATCCGCTTTTGACCCCTCTATTTCCACGCCGCTTCCGCCGTTATTGTATATGTGAAGCTTGCCGGAGGTTTTAACGGCGTCCTCCGTATCAAGGTAATCATACAGCTTTTCACCGTTTACAAAAAGCGTTATGCGCACACCGCCGCCCTCTGTAACGGTGCCGAACTCTATCTCGCAGGACTCGCCGTTTTTTATATACTTGTTTTCCGTTTCAAAAAAGAACCTCTTTGCGCCGTTAAACCTTTGCAGCTCTATTACGTTTTCCTTTACGAGGAAAATGTATTCGCGCGTGTTCCACGGCTCTGTGGTATTTGCCGCCGAGCGCAGCCCAATGCTTGTGTAGCCGCCCGGAGAAATAAAAAACCGTGCGCGCATTTTTAAAACGGTGTTTTGCTTTATGCTTCCGTTAAAGCCGTAGCTTCCGTCGTTTCGGCATACTGCGGTGCCGCCGCTTAAGGCGGTGTTTTTGCTCCACATTTCGCCCTGTTTTATAAAATCTTCTATATTTATGTATTCGGGGTTTGTGCTGTTTTCAAAAACGGTAACGGCATTTCTTACGTTTTCAAGCGCATTTTCCAAAGCCTTGTTTGTTTTTGTCGGCTTTAAAAGAATTTCCTGTGCTTTTTTCATTTCCCTCTCCAGCGGCAGATGCGCACCCGCGATAAGCTCGCTCGTGTTTTCGCTTTCCGGCAGATTTTGATATATCTCACGCACATTTGAAAGAAAGGCATAAAGCTTTTCTTCGCTGAGCGCAGTGTCATCTTTTGCGGCAGTTGTAAACGTGAAAAATCCGCCGTCGGAAAATCTTTTGTTTTCATCTTTGTAAAGATAAGACGAGGCGATTGCCTCCACACGCCAGTAATATGTTGTTTCCCCGAAACTTAAGTTGCGGAAACGCCTGTAGGTGTCGTATAAAACATCGTCGTAAACAATGTCTGTAAAGGCGCTGTCACGCGCCACGGTAAGGCGGTACTTGTCCGCGCCGGAAATATCCTCCCACGACAATACAACGTCGCCCGCGTCCACACCCGTTTCGCCGTTTGCGGGGGATATTAAAGAAAACTGCTTAAGCTTTGCTTCTGTTTCGCCCTCTATACCGTATTGTTCTCTGTTAATTTCGGGAAGCTTACCCTCCTCCCCCTTTGACAGAGCAAGGTTGTTTTCAATCGTACCCGTTTTTTGTGCAATACCGCTTGTAATGTCAAACTTACCGCCGAGGCTTACATTGTTTTTTACAACATTTCCGCGCGGCGCTAAAATATAATCGCCCTTTAAAATGTCTCGCAAATAAGGATATTTTGTGTTGTAATATTCGTTATCCGGCGTATAATCGCGAAACATATAAAGCTCAAACATTTCCTTTGATTTCGGATAAAGCGACCTGTAATCCTCTTCAAGACGTCCGGCATTATACATATCAAGCGCCTTTTTGCTGTGGGAAAGCGCCTCCTCATCGGAGGAATTGTCTATGTTAAACAAATATACGCTTCTGCCCAAAATGTTTAAAAATATGTTGTTTTCAACATCGCAGTACTGCGCCGAATGAAGCGTTATTCCCGTTGTCAGGTTTTCAAACAGATTATCGTAAACCGAAACGCCCGTCATATAATCATCGCAGTAAATTGCGCTTCTTCCGCTTTTTCCCGTCATTTTAAAATCGTGAAAATAATTGTTTCTTATAACGTTGCCGCCGTTTGTCCAGCTGCGGCCTGCGTACAGCGCGCCCGCGTCGCCCGTTTCCGTAACGGCGTCGTAAATATCGTTATATTCAATTATGTTGTCGTTTCCCATAAAGCGTATTACATAGTGCGGCGTGTTGTGTATTCTGTTGTGCGAAACAACGTCGCCCACGCCCAAAAGCCCTATCGCCTCGCAATACCGTTTTCCGATTACGGCAAAGCGCTCCATATGGTTGTTTGTGATAATATTTTTGCTCGGCGAAAGCGTTTTTTTGTCGCCGCCCGTTATAAGCACACATCCTTTTCCGATGTCGTGCATATAGTTTTTTGAAATCGTATTTTCTTTCCCGTTTTTAATGTAAACCGCCTGCTGACCTATGTTTTGAAATTCGCACTCTGTTACGGTGTTTTCGTTTGAATTTTCCATAACCACGCCGCAGCCGCACGTTCCCTCAAATATAATATTTTTAAAAGTAACGCGTGCGGCGCCGCTTAATAAAAACAAAGGCTCTGTGCTTGCCGTAAACTCGGCGTCCGCCGTGTTAAGCGGATAAACGTAAAGCACGCCGCTTTCACGGTCGAGATACCATTCGCCCGGGCTGTCAAGCTCCTCCAAAAGGTTTATAAAGCGCACCTCGCCGCCGTCGGCTATACCGTGAACGGTTTGCGCCGCAGTTTCAAAACGGCTGTTTTTAAGATCCGCCGTTTTTATTGTAAAGGTTTCGTCCGCCCAGTCAAAATTAAAATTGCCGTAAGCATAAAAATCCTTTGCACCCTCCCAGCGCATCGGACGCGCCTCGTCAATTTCAAAAAGATAGCCTTCTCCGGAGGATGCAGTGTTTTTTATCTTTGTAAAGGCCTTGTTCGGCCATTCGGCAAGGGTTTGCATTTTCCCGTTTTGTATAAGCAGCGGCGAAGAAGGCGTTTCCATTTTGTGGCGCTCGACACGCCGCACTGCGCCGAAATCTTCTATTCCGTATTTTGAAAGGGCTGCTGCACGCACCTTGCCTCGCGCGTTTTCGGGAAGTCTTTTTAAAACGTCCTTGTCCGTAACTGCGGAAAACGCTTCTTTCGGGATATTTTGGGTCATTGTTACATATGCACCCTCCTCCCCCGTTATATTTATCGGAAGGGCGTTATTTTCTATCTTCACGGTGTCTTTAAGGCGATGCGTGCCGCTTAAAAGTACAATATCGTGCTGCACGCCGCCCTTTTGTGATAATTCTATTGCACGCTCTATGTTTTTTACCGGCAAAGCGCGCGTCCCGGGGTTTTTGTCGTTTCCGTCCGGTGAAACATATACTTCTCCGCTTTGGGCAAAGCACACCGCCGCCGAAAGAAGCATAATTACCGCCGATAAAAATACAGTTAATTTTTTCATTTTCACACCTACCCTATCACAAGTATTTCGTGGTTTAAAAGCTTCGGCACGGTAAATTGCAGCACGCCGTTTTCATATGTAAAGTCTGTATTTCCCTTTTGCGTGTGCGAATAAACGTATTCGGGGCGCTTGTCTGCTTTAAGGCGTACTTTTACGTTGTAAAGCGGAACAATGTCTTCTATAATTTCCGTATTTACGCCGCGCAAAACAGGCTGCGCATAAAGAAGCTGCAATATTTTTCTGCCGTCGCACTTTTCTGAAAGGCTTACTATGCCGCCCGCGGGCAAATCCGTTTCAAGCGCTTTTTCGTTTCCCAGCAAAGCGTCCAGTGCATAATGCACAATCTCTTTTGATACAATCGACCCGTTTTTTCTGTAATCTTTAAATATTTCCCACGGGATGAAAACGGTTTTATCTGTTTTGATTATACCGTCCTCGGCGCTTTTCGGGTTTGCCGGCGCATGCTTGTGCGACGAAAAATGAAGCGCCGTTCTGTTAAAATACGGGTTTACCCTGTGCGCTGTACATTCCCCGTGCGTTTTTTTAACCGCATAGCCCTGTTCGTACATAACAAAATCGCTTTCGCCCAGGCTTTTAAGCGGAAACAGCGGGTGTATGTAGTCGGGTCTGTAAGGATTTTCTCCCAAAAACTCTACTCCGAAAAATTCGGGCAGCTTTCCTTCAAAAAGTGCGCTTTTTCCCGTGGCAAGCACCTTTCCGCCGCCCGATACGTAATCTGAAAGCTTTTTGTAAAGCGCGGCGTCAAGCTCTATTGTGTCGGGCAAAACAATCAGCTTGTACAAATTAAAATCGGCGTATGTGTCTATCACGTTAAAAAGGTATTTCCCCTCGTGCAAAATCCTCAGCGCGCCCTCATCCTGCGCATTTGCCATTATATCCATATCGCCTGAAAACGCCGTTTTCTGATAGTAGCTGTCAATTGCCTCCGCAGATAAAAGCGCTATATCCGCTATGGGGCGTGTTTCCTTTATGTATTGCTCTTTTTCCTCCAGCTCGCTGTATGCCGCGCCTATAAGCTTGTAGGTTGCAGCGTCCGCTTTTCCGGACGGGTGCAGCTGGTCGCCCACGGATGATGCAGCGCCGTATACGCAGTTTAGCGCAACCTCGTACCTCAGTGCGTTCGGGTGTTTAAAGCCGCCGTTTTCGCCCCACGCCGTGTGAAATTTGCCCGTCATCCCGAGGTAATCCACACCGAGCGTACGCACATATGCCGCAGAAAGCGGGAAATGCTCGTACCCGTAGTCGCCCGTTGGCAGGCTTTCAAGCTCGCAGTGGGAATTTGTGCCCGCAATGTCACGTCTGCCGCGTATAACATGCCCTCCGTTATGAAAAACGGGGAAATCTTTTTTGTATTTATCCACGGCGCTGCGTACGGCACGGGTATAGTTTATGTAAACCTCCTGCGCCAGCGCCGACGCGTTTTTATCATCATAAGGGTCAAGCCCGCGCCCGCGCATTGTGCGCACGCAGTTTTGGCACCAGCACGGCACCACCCCCGCAATGTCAAGAAAAAGACCGTCAAAAGTAAATTTTTCCATAACCTCCTCTATCTGTCCGATAAGATAAGGAAGATACGGTGAATTAAAGCACATCCTGTGATACCCCGGCTCTGCAAAGCTGCGTGCCCAGGTTGTCTGCTCGTTTTTTGCGCGGATAAGCCATTCGGGGTGCCGCCGCGCCATCTTTTCGTCAAGCCCCGCCGAAATATAAATCCGGACCGCCGCGCCCGCCGCCCGTGCGGCGTCAATCTGTGCGCTTAAAAGGTCAAATTTTAAGTTAGGGTGCATCTCGCACTTTGTCGTCGGGTGATACGACCACCCGTGGTGGCATTTTGAAAAGAACGTTACGGAATCTATATGCCCCTCCTTAAGCGCCGCAATAAAGCCCTCGCGGTCAAATTCTTCACCGATGCCGGGTATGTCCTCGCTTGTGTGAAAGTCAAGGTGCAGTTGTCTGAATTTCAAGCTAAACTCTCCTTTGTCTTTTACGTTTATGTAGTAAAAAAGGGGACATAAAGCGCCGCCTTGCGGCAATCCGAATGTCCCCCGTTTTTACATTTTAAATTGTCATTTATTTAACGGTTATCTTTTCGCAAACAGGCTCTAACGTTTCTCCCTGCTTCCATACGAAAACATAAATGTTTTTGCTGTTTGCCTCCACCGTGTTTGAAATCCCGGTGTATTCGTACGGCGCAAGCGGTGCCGACGTTTTAACAACGCCCGTAAGCGCGCCGTTTGCATCGTACTGTGCAAAAAGTGCGTTTGCCGAAATTTCGCTTTCGGTTTTGTTGTAAAGCGTTGCGCTTGCAAGGCTTCCCGAAAGGGCTTTGTTTGTTATAACAAGCTTTCCGGCTTTGTCGGTGCGGCCATCGTTTACAAACGCGCGTGCAATAATTACATTATCCTTTAAAGCATCGCTTGTATGTGTTCCCAAAACCGTAATACGCGCGGTATGCTTTTTGTCCTTGTCAAGCCCTGTTACCGTTCCGCGCGGAAATTCCATCGGCCATGTTCCGCCGTTATAGGTGTTGTAGTTACCTATAAATTCGCCGTCAATTTCAAGACGGAAATTACCGCCGTATTGGTTGCTGCGTGTGCCCAGGCACAGGCTGTCGCCATAAAAGTCAAAGCTTACACTGTCGCCTGCGTTCTCGCTCATTTTAAGCGCTGCGGTATATCCGCCCTTGTAGGCGCTGTTTTCGCTCCAATCACCGGTAAAGTTCATTTCACTGTAACCAAGTGTCCGCGGCGCGCCCTCTTGGCGGTAAGCCGCCTCGGAAAGCCATGCGGCGTTTTTGTCGGGTACGAGATAATATGTACCTGTTGTAAGTTCTTTTATAATCTCGTCTGCATACAGCTTATAGCCCGTATCGTTCGGGTGCGTCCCGTCGCCGAGGATTGTTCCCTCCGCACCGGAGGCTGTAACATAGCCGCCTTTCCTTATATAGCTTTCAAGGTCTATCGCCTTTATGCCGTACCGTGTGCAAAGCTCATCATATACGTCTGCAAATGAAATTTCATTTTCTTTGTTTATTGCGTCATCGGTGGTATTTATAAATATTACCGCAGGGGCGTTTTCCTCTGCCGCAAGGCGGCGGATTATCCCCTCCATATAGCCCTTGACTTTGCCGCGCGCTTCCGAATTTGTTTTCTTGCGGTCATTATAGTGGTCGTTTACGGAAAACTCTATAAACACGATGTCGGGCTTATAGCTTAATACATCGCTTGTCAGCCTGTAATAACCGTACGGGGAATCCGTTCCCGGAATACCCGCATTTACATAGTTTACGGTTTTTCCCGCAAATGCGGTTTTTAAGTATTCGCCGGTCTGTGAAACATAGTTTTTACTTATATCGCTTGCACCTGCGCCCTGCGTTATCGAGCCGCCCAAAAATACAGCCGTAACACTGTCTTTGTTAAATTCCTTTGTTTGAGCGTTTGCACCTATTGCCATACACAAAACCGATATTAAAACAGCTGTTGCGCAAAGTAATTTTCTTTTCATTTTTATTTCCTCCTTTAATTGCTTGCCAAAACGCTGCCGTCTGCGGCGTATGCCGTAACAGCTGCCGAGTCTGCGGCTGTTTTAAGCGTCATTGTAAAGGTTTTCTCTTCGCCTGCCTTAAACAGCTTTGTAACGCCTGCCTGTGCATCTCCCGCTTTTGCCGCAACCTTAATTGTCTGCGCTGTGGAGGAGGTGTTTTTGCACACCGCCGTAACAACCATAATATTTCCTGTCTTTGAAGTTGTTTTTGTAACCTGTGCCGAAGCGGTTTCTGAAATTGTTACGGTAAGCGGGTTTGCAAGCGCCTTATTCGATGCCGAAACAACGTTTGCGGGAATTGTAAGGGTGTAATCGCCCAAAAGCTCCTTTGTATTTACGGTAACCGTTTTCTTATCCTGTGAAAGCGAATATGTAAACGGATATTTTACGCCGCCCTTTGTCAGGGTAAGTGATGTAAGCGTGCGCGGCTCTACCGCTTCGCTGAAGGTTATCGTTTTTCCACTTGCAGCCGCCGTCATGGGCGTTTGTTTAACGGCATAAAACCTGTCAATAAATGTTACGGCTGCGCTTTCGCTGCTTGCAGTGTTTTTGCATGCCGCACCAAGTACAACATAGCTTACCTTTGTCATATTATATGCGCTGTCGGCATAGTCGTTTACAGCCTGACCGAGTGCGTACGGTCCGCCCTCGTATGTGTTCGTGCCGTCTGTCACCTTATAGCTGTACGTGTCAACGGTTTTTGCATCGCCGTCTATATTTACGCTTATTCTTATTGTATACCATGCGTTTGTATCAAGGTCGCAGATTTTAACCTTTCCGGGGTAATAGTATTTTCCGGATATTGCTGACGGGAAGTCTGCTGTTTTCGCATAAAGGGCGCCGTCTTCAGCCCAAACGGTTTTTGTATAAGAATAAGGATAAATTTCGTTGCCCTTATCCGTTACAAATGCTATCGGGAAATATTTTGCAGAAGCCTCTGTCATTTTAAAGGTACCCTCAATTATATAATTTCCCGCCGTCATTTTCTCGTTTTGGTATCTTATATTTGTAAGATTGCCGTCAATTCCGTAGTTTGACACAAGCTTCAGCGCCGTGCGTGTGTCCTCGGTTACTGCGGTAATTGCCCCGCTTTCGCCTGTCTGCGCATAACCGTTTGATGTACCCGGCAATTCTGCGCAGTCATTATATACAATATAGTCGGGCGCCTGCGCCGTTGTAAAGGAAATCGTCTTTGCGGCGCTTACGGAGACGTTTTTGCTGTCAACCACGTTTTTGGGAATATTTATCACGTAATTTGCACTTCCGGACAAAACACCGCCCTGCGGCACAATTTTAAGCGTCTTTTTATCTTCCGAAAGCGTGTTTGTTGTGCTGACCTGTGCGCCATCCTTTGTAAGCGTTACAAGCTCCTTTGAAAAATCGCCCAACGCCCTGTCGAAAGTAACCGACAGTGTTTTTGAAACATCCACATCTGTTTCGTTGTTTGCAACCGATGTGCTTTCAACCGAAAGCGGTGTGCCTACGCCGTCAAGCTTAAAATTATCCATTTCCACGCTTGCGGTAACACTGTTTTTATATGCTATTGCATTACCGAGGTTTATGCCCGTGATGTTCGTCATATTAAAGCTGTCCTGGTCGGACGCGTTGTAATGCAAAGCATGACCGAGCGCATACGGACCGCCTACATAGTTTTGTGTACCGTCGTCTATGACATAGCTGTATGTGTCATAGGTGGCGCTGTCACCGTCTACATTTATTGTAACGCTTATGTTGTAGGTCTTTGTGCTGTCTATATCTGCAATATAGGTATACGCACCGCTTGCCGCTGTATCAAACCCGGGGTGTCCCGTCCACGAATATTGGCTGTTTATGCCATCCTTTCTTGTCCATGCGTACAGCTTTCCGTTTGATGCAACTATATTTACTGCACTGTAACGGTAGTTTCCCTGTGACTTATTCGTTTGAAATGTAATCGGCGCATAAACTGCGTCTGTCAGCTGGTTAAACTTAAAATCTGCGCTTACGGTGTAATTGCCTTTATTAAATGTATTCGTAAAGTCAGGTCCTTCTGCTGCATTTTTAATGCGTCCGAAGTTGCTTGCAGATGTTGTTTTTGCCACCGTTCCTTTATCTGATGTTCCTTTTGCTACCGATACACCGTTCTCCCACGGGAACGTAAATTTTCCGCTGTTTGAGTTATTATAGCTTACATCACTGCCGTAATTAAGCGTTGTACTATAAAGGGTTTTGCTTTCAAATTCGCTTGTATCATCGGTTGTGTATATTAAAATGTCCTTCATGAATACATCGCCGAAGCCCGGGTCGTCTGCCCCCTCAATGCCTTTCGCCGTTACATAGCCCACAGCTATTGTGTCAAGCGAGGTGATTTTTGTATTTTTAAATCCCCAGTTCATTGCCGGTATACCAAGCTTAAGCGTATTTGCCGAGGTGTATTCCTTAGCGCCGTCTGTTACATACACCTTATAGGTTGCTTCATTTGTTCCGGTTTGGTCGTAATTTACAAGCATTTTTACCGTATACCACACATCGGGCTTTACAGCACAAATCTTTTCCTTTGTTGTATCGTCCTGATTAACCTGATTTCCGTTATATCCGCTGTTATCACGTGTTGCATAGAGTACGCCGTCCTGAATGTAAACCGTCTTTGATACATTGTTTATGTCTTTTGCACCGTTGTAAAACGACACAGGTATGTACAATACGCCCGCGTTTACCTTTTTAAGCTTAAATTTATAGCTTACAACGGCGCCCGACGGGATTTTGCCGCCCGTAATATTGGCGCTTCTTAAATAATACACATTCGAGTTTCCCGTTCCCTTATAAAACATTTCCTGCGCCTTTTCCTCTGCACTGTATACAAGGCTTGAAGAATCGGAATGCGGTCCGTAAGTAAAGGTTGAATTTGGATTATCGGCGCCGGCAACATATATTGCGCCGCTGTCAAGCGGCTGTGACGCAAGCACCGTCTGTGTGCTTGCAAAAGACGGCACGGCAATAATTGCGGCTGTCATTACAAGCGCCGTAAAAATCGATAATAATTTTTTTACCATTTTTACATCTCCTTTTATTTGTTTTTATTTTTTATTTTTCATAAACTCGTCAACCTGGCGCTGAATTTCCTTCTTTATTTTTTCAGAGCCTGCGTCTTCAAGCTTTTTGCGGTGTTTCTCCCACGATTCCTCCGTGTAGTTGTAAAGCACATAGGACGAGCTTACAGCCGATACCGCGGAAATTTCGTTTTTAATGGGTGTAATGTCCAGGTTAAAGCCGATAAGCGGAGAAAGGATGGCTTCGTTATTTTGCTTTTCCGTCTGCTCCCAAACGTCGTCCTCCTGCCCTTCCATTACAAGGGCGTTAAACTGGTTGCCGAACTTCCAGCTTGCGTTCGGGGTGTAGCCGCTGTTTTGTGTAAGAACAACCTTGTTTTCGTTATTCAAGGTGTAGTGCTTGCCCTCTATACCGAAGCAAATAAGGTTATAAAGCTCCTTGTCGGTATTTAAAAGGCTTATAAACTTAACCGCTTTTTCCGGATTTTTGGAATTTCTGCCTACGGCAATCATTGTTTTAGCGCCGCCGTCACGGAACATATAGGGCTTGTTCCATGCGACATATTCCACCTCCTGACCTATGGTGTTTTTAACCTCTGCCAAAACGCCGGGCTTATACCCCTCGCACGCTACGGCATATTTGCCCTGGCTGTAATCGAGCGTATCGTCGCTGAGCCCTACAATATCCTGTCTTATATATCCTTTCTTAAGCCAGTCGCGGAAGGTAAGCACGCCCTCTTTCCATTCCGGCGTATCGTAGATAAAGAATACCTCGCTTGAAGAGCCGTCCGTTCTTATTGCAACGTTGGACTGTATAACCTCATACTTGCCCTCAAAAAACAGCCATACGCCCCAGTTGTTACGAAACGGAATAACGTTTTTTCCCTCTCCGTTTTTAACCATTTCCAAAAACGGCTCTATATCCTTTGCGCATTTCACGCTGCCAAAGTCAAAATCGTATTTATCGGCATAGCGCTTTTGTACGGTAAAGCCGACGGGAAGCGCAAATATCTGCAAATTGGGCACCGCGTATATACGGTCGTTATTGCGTGCAAACTCCCACGCGTATTCGGGCAGCGCGTCGTAAAGCTCGGGCGCTTCCTTTGCAATAATATCCGTAATATCCAAAAGCCCCTCGTTTGATACGGCGCTGCTGTACGGATTTACAAACCCCGTAAAGCACAAATCAAACGGCTCTCCCGCTGCCATATTCATACGCATTTTTTCGCTGAACGAGCCTGTGTCCACAAACTGCAAATTGATTTTTGCACCGATTTTCTTTTCCGTGATTTCGTTCACCTTGCTTATTACGCTTTCAATGTCCGACTGCTTGTCACCCGGAACATACCACGTAAGCGTGGGCACAGAATCCTTTGACGCTTTTTTCCCGCAGCCCGTAAATGCCGCAAGCGATACAAGCATTACAAGCGCAAGAATTGAAGATAAAACCTTTTTTTTCATTATCTCTTTCCTTTCTTATATGTATAAATTTAAATTTATTAACCCTTTACCGAGCCTACCGTAAGACCCTTTACAAAGTATTTCTGGAAGAACGGAAATACCACCAATGCGGGACCTGCAACAAGCACCGCCGTTGCCATACGTACCGTTTCCGAGGGGATTTCCTCCGCCGACATAAGGTTTGCCATATTGTTCATTGTGCTGTCTTGTAAAAGCTTTATATTGTTCATTACCCTTTGCAAAAGGTATTGTAAGCTTACGAGAGAGTCGTCGTTAATATAAAGCATTGCCTCGTACCAGCAGTTCCATTTTGCCAGGAATACGAACAGCGCCACCGTAGCAAGCACCGGCTTTGAAAGCGGAAGTATCATTATAAAAAGTATTTTATATTCGCTTGCGCCGTCAAGCACGGCAGATTCCACAATTTCCTCCGGTATGCCCGCAAAGAACGTACGTATCATAAATATGTACCACGGGTTTATCAGCGACGGCAGTATATATACCCAAATTGTGTCGTTAAGGTGCAGATACTGCGTAAGCAAAATATACGTAGGCACCAAGCCGCCTGAAAACAGCATTGTAAAATACAGGTAAAACGATATACCGCTGCGCCCGCGCATTTCCTTTCTTGTAAGCGGATACGCTATAAGCGACATCAAAAGCAGCGACAAAACCATAGACACAACCGAAAATATAAACGTAACCTTATACGCATTTATAATGGACTGCGGGTTTTTAAACAAATACTTGTACGCCGAAAAATCAACATTCATAGGCAGTATTTTATAGCCGAAGTTTGATATGTCCTGCTCGCGCGAGAGCGACACGCTGACAATCATTATAAACGGCACCAGTATTAAAACACACGCAACCGCAAAGTAAAGCGTTATAATAAAGCGCGACCTTTTTCCCGATTTTTCCATTTACATACACCTCCTTAAAACAACGCCCTGTCGGGGTCTATTTTTCTGCTTATCGTATTTGTTATCATTACCATAATAAAGCCCACAACAGACTGCAAAAGACCTACCGCAGAGCCCATGCCCATATCGCCTATCTCGCGCAATGCACGGAAAATATAGGTGTCTACAACGTCTGTCGTTTGATAAAGCGCGCCGCTGTCACGCGGGAGCTGGTAAAACATTCCGAAATCCGCACGGAAAATGTTTCCTATTTTAAGTATGGTAAGAATACTTATAAGCGGAACCATTGTCGGAATAATTACGTGGCGTATAATCTGGCGGTTGTTTGCGCCGTCTATCTCGCCCGCCTCTATTATGGAGGAATCTATTCCCATAAGTGCGGCATAGTAGGTTATGCTGTCCATACCCACCGATTTCCACAGGTACACTATAACAAATATCACCGGCCAGGGCTTGGGGTCTGAGTACCAGTCCACAGAGTCCATCCCTGCATTTGTAAGCCATGTGTTTAATATACCGAAACGCGTATTTAAAAACCCGTACAGCATATAAGAGGCTATAACCCACGACACAAAGTGCGGTGTGATAAATATTGTCTGAATTGTTTTTATTGTGTTTCTGTGGTTAAGCTGATACAAAAGTATCGCCACCAAAAGCGACATTATTGTGCCGGTAAGTATAAACAGCGCGTTTAAATAAAGCGTGTTAAACGTTATCCTTGCAAACTCTGTCGATTTGAAAAAGAATTTAAAATTGTCAAAGCCAACCCATTTGCTCCCGAAAACGCCTGTCGAGTAGCGGTAATCTTTAAATGCAATGATAATTCCGGCCATCGGCAGATAGTTAAATATCAAAACCAAAAGCATAGGAAGCAGACACATTGAAAAAAGCTGAAGCTCGCGCTTGTTTACCTTTTTCCCTTTTACCTTGTTTTTACGCATTTTTTTCTCTCCTTGATGAAAATTTACCTGTAAACCACAAGCCCCTGGAACCACTGCCAGCTTATGTGTATAAAAACATCGTCGCCGCGGAAAACATCCTTTGAGGTTGCCCTTCTCCACGATTTTTCCGATGTGTCGAAAATAAGTACGTTTGCGTTCATCGTTGCGCCTATTTTCTTAAATCCTGACGGCTGCGCCGGGTCGGGCGCTTCAAATACAACGGTGTTGCCGCTTTTTTCTATCACGGGGCGCAGCGTCATAAACATTTCACCGTGAACACGCGCCTCCCCGCCGGATTCGTCGCTGCTGCGCGTAAAATATGCCGGGGTGCCGTTATATATGCTGTCACTGTCAAGCAAAAATGCCACCTGGTATATCTCGCCCGAGGCGTTGGTGTTTACCGCAATTATGTCGCCGGGGCGAACATCGTCAAACGTTTTCGAGCCGCACCACGTTGTGTCCGTGCTTAAATTGTCGCTTATGAAAGACTTATTTACGCTGCCCGTCATACTTACGTATTCTATTTGCTTTCGCATTTGCCCCTCATTTGTGTCAAGCGCATAGCGCACCGCCGTAACAAGGTTAGCCCTGTACGTTCCCATTGTTGCCGAAGTGCTTCCCGAGGTAAAACTTCCGCTGTGCTTTATCACGGCAACGCCTATGGAATAGTTTTCGTCCGCGTCGTAAATTTCAACATTTGCATACTTTGCCGTGTTATATGAAAGCGAGCTGCGGTCCGTTACAAGGCAATTTTTAGAGTCCGTCGGGTCGGATTCCGTAAATCCGTCCTCAACGGTCAGTATAACAAGCGTATCCGCCGTCATATTATACAGTTCGCCGTAGCGGTAGTTGTAATTGTTATACGCCTTTGTAAGAACACAGTCACGCGAGAAATGCTCTGTATCTACGCCTTTATCGTCGTTTATTTTCGGCAGGAAAATTTCGTCTAACGTGCCGTCCTCCGTAAGGGTGTATTTTATCAGCATACGGTCGGAAAGAAGCGCAATTGCGTTTTCCGCAGACATTCTTTTTCCGTCAACCTTAAGCTCTGATTTTGAATATACCGCGACAGACTTTTTTTCGGGCTGCGCTATTCTAAGCCCTATTCTCTTTTTTACACCTTTTGTGTCAAGCACTGCCTTTAAAACATATCCGTATGTGCCGCTTAAGCCTTCCTTTATGCTTATATAGGCAATCCGCCCTGCGGCATCCGTTACGTATGTAGCCTTTTTGCCCACCGATACCGAGCCTGCCGAAACCATACTTGCGGTTTTATACGCAATTTCGTCTATATATATGTTTTCCCCGTCCTTTGCCGTTACGGTTCCTTCCTTTACGCTGTCGGTTAAAATTATTTCATACCGCCCGCTTGCGCTGCGCGGTGTTATAACGGACAGGCAGTCGTACTCTTTTATTTCCGACATCTTAACGCTTCCGCCGCCGGGCGTGCGTATAATATAGTCGCGGTCTTTAAGGTCAAGCGTTTTTTGGTATTTGTCAAACACGCGTTCAGACTCTGCGCTTGCCGCCTCTGTTACATAGATGTCATACGCGGCGGCATTTAAAACGTCGTACACTCCGTCGCCGTCGTTATCCGTAAGGGCTATATATCCGTCGTCAAACACAAAATCCGCGTCTGTTGCAACGGAAAGATATGTGTTATTTTTTATATACGCCGCGGAAGCTGAAACCGTCAGCGTTTGCATCCCTTTATTTTTGTTATGCTTTACATATGCCCCTGCGCGCTGTACGTTTTTCACCTCGGTTACATCGGTTGCGTCAATATATACCCTGTCTTTGTAATCGGGTATAAGCGCTAAGGCGGTGTCGTCCTTTGTGTAACATTCAACCGCACAGCCGAGCATGCCGTCGCCGTCAAAGTACAAATCTTTATATATCTGCGAGTTTACGCATACCATATTGTCCGAGCATTTCCCCCCGCCGTAAGAGGAAAAGCGGTTTCCGTTTACAATGCCCTCCGTTTTATCTATACACATATAGCTTGAAAGCACCGTTTCGCCCGCTGTCGGGGCAAATTCAACCTTGTTTTCGCTTATCGTTTTTACAGAAAGTATTTCCACATCCAAAAGCTCGTACAAAAGCTTTGCAAACGAAAGCCTTGTTACATTTCCCGAAAGGCTTTTTATGCTGTTTGAAAATACCTTTTTGTCGTACATAACGCGTACGTAACCGTTGGGGTAGCCGCCTTTTACCTTTGCGGCGTTTTCAAAGCCTATTACATACGTCATCATTTTTGCAAGCTGTTCGTAATTTACCGCGTCGTCCGGGTGAAACAGCCCGTCATCAGACCCTCGCACAAGCCCCATAACGTATGCCGCACGCACCGCCTGCGCGGCTTTATGCCCTTCGGGCAAATCGTCAAAAATTACGGTGTTTTGTATTTTCTCTGCCTGCGCCTTTGCCTCGGGGAACAAATCGGGATAGGTAAGCGTTGTTTTTATAACGCCGTCCTCGGTTTTTGTTTCCTCGGAAAAGCCGAACAGCTTTATAAGCGTTATAACCGCGTCGCCGCGCGTTACGGGCGCCTGCATATCCGAAAAGCTTAATTCGTCCCAGTCTGCAATGTTAAGCCTTTTTAAAAGCTTTATATACTTTTCGTCCTTTTCCGAAAATTCCGTTTTTGAGTTCTCCGGTGTTTTTTCAGTCTGCTTGTCATCGCCGCTTTCATCTTCGGGTGCTGTTTGGTCTTTCATCTCTTCTTCAAACTGTTCGCTTTCCATCTCCATCTGTCCTTCGGAAAGCTCGCCCTCGGCAAAGGCGTTTTTCTGCGGCACCGCACACTGCAGCATTGCCGCAAAAAGCAATATGCTTATTAGTTTTTTCAATCTTTCCACCTGCCTTATTCAGTGACTGAATCGTACAGTCTGCGTATAACTGCCGCTGCCTGCGCCCGTGTAAGCGTTTCCTTCGGGCAAAATGTTCCGTCCGGCATACCGTTTAAAAGCTTAAGCCCTGCTGCTGCCTTTACATCCTCCGCTGCCCATGCGCTTATATTTTCATCATCGTTAAAGCCGGCAGATTCAGCCGCCGCGCTCTTTCCTGCGGCACGGTATGTGCGCATAAGCATTGCCGCCATTTCCTCACGCGTTACGCTGTCATTCGGGCGGAAGCTTTCGCCGTTTTGCACTATGCCGTTTTTAACAGCCGCCTTAAGTGCGCCCGTATACCATGCGTCGGGCGCTGTGTCGTTAAAGCTGTAGTCGGCTTCTCCGCTTTGGCGTGCGGAGCGCACCAGGAGAGCAACAAGCTCTGCACGGGTAACGCCGCTTTCAGGCTCGAAAAGCTCCTTCGTTTTGCCGTTTACAATTCCCTTATTGTATAGGTAGGAAATATCCTCCTCTGCCCAATGTCCTTTAACGTCTGAAAAAGCAGTTTTTGCGCTGTTTATATCATCATTTTTTACGATTGACGGGCTGTAGCTTGTGCTTCCGCCGCCACCGCCGCCACCGCCCTGCGGCGGTGTGTAAACCGTTATCGCGTTAATTCTTAATATAAGGGCGTCCTTTCTCGGGCACTCGGGAAGAAGGGCTGCCGCCTCTCTCGCCTGTGCAATCAGTGCAGCCGTTCTTCCTGTTTCAGCCTCTGTGCACTTTGTAAGCGCATCGTTATAAATATCCGTTATATCCGTTATCACCACATCGTCAAGGTAAAAGCTGCCGTTCATTTTAAAGCCAAGCGTAAGCGTTCCGCTGCCCGGGCGGGCAAAATCTCCGTTAAACAAAGTCCATACGGAGGACGCAACGCTTTTATCGGAAATAATTTTTTCGCCGTTTTGCGTTTGCACTACATTTAAAACTCCGCCGTTTTCCTTCATTACATATCCCGACAAATGGTAAATATGGTCCTGCCTTATATAATCGTTTTCCAAAAGCGCTTCGGCTGAAACTGCGTAGCAGTTTTCTCCGCCGTGGCTTTTTTCACTTGTAACAGTGCCGCCCGTCCATTTTTGGTTTGAACCCTCAAATCCGGGGTTATCCGCCAAATTTGAAAGCTTTAAAACGGTTATGTCAAAGCTTATCTCCTTTGTTATTTCGCCCAGTGTAAGGGTGGCGGTAAGCCTTGCGTTTTTATTTTCAAACGCGTTTTGTGTAACCTCGCCCGTGTTTGAAATTACGCTTGTATCGGTGCTGTTCCATAAAACGTTTACGCTGTACGCCGCATTTTCATATGTAACGGGAATATTATTTGCAAGCGGTTTCAAATTCTTTGTGACAGAGGTCTGTGCCTCGTCCGAAATGCTTTGCCATGTAATTTGTGCCGCAGCTGTATTAACTATTGCTTCTTCGTTTAAATACTCGCCCACTGCAACGGTTTTTCTTGCCGATTTTACAACCCCGTCATACTCGGCTACAGCTAAAAGCGTAAAGTCTCCTGTATCTGCGTTTTCGTCTATTGTTAAAAATTCACCGTCAACCGCCACGCCGCGCTGTGCGTTTTCGGCGTGCCATTCTACGCTTGCCGAAACGGTGCTTTCGCTGCGGTCGTACGATATTGCCGAAAGCTTAACGCGTTTTGTTCCGCTTTGCGGCTTTCTGAAAGAATCGGGGCATTTTATTTCAACACGGTTTAAAGAGTTAAACGTAATCGTTACATTATCTATATAGTAGGCAGGCTCTACACTGTTTCCGCTGTCAAAAATCCAGAAGGTGAAATCCTCGTCCGCATTGCAGATTTTTGTGTACGAAAGCGTTACCCATTCGCCGCTTTTTGCCGTTACCTCCGAAAGCTTTGTACCGTTTGCGTCCGAGCTTAGCATAAAGGTATGATTTTCACGCCCGTCCGGCAGCCTTAAATCTGCCGAAATTGTGTATCTTCTTCCTTTTTTAAGGCGAACCGTCTGCTGTATTCCCTGGTATCTTCCGCTTCTTCCGCTTATATACACGCCGTAGCTGTTGTCCTTTCCCTCGCCGGGCATTCTTCTTGCGGTTGCCCAGTTGGCATACCAGCTGCCCTTTGTTGTTCCTCTGTCTATAACGTCGCTTCCGTCAAAGCTTTGTTCAAAATCGCCGTTTATTATAAGTTCGTCACGCGCGCTTGTTATAAGGTTAAACGTTTTCGACGCGCTTGCCCCGTCATACTTTGCCGTTGCGGTAAGCGTTACGCGGTGTATTTGTGAATCGCTTGCCAAAAGTGTGCCGTCGTTTTTTATTATTGTTTCATCGGACGACTGCCACTCTATCACAGCGCCGTAACGCCCTACGGTGCGAAGCGAAAGATTTTTTGTAATTGCCTCTAAGCTTTCATCCGTAACGTCTGTGTTTGAAAGCGCTGCAATTTCTTTTTCCACAATTGATTGGGGCGAAATATACGGCGTTACCGAAATTTCTTTTGTCTGTGTTTTAGCTGTTCCCAAATCCGTTACCTTAACGGTAAGCGTTATTGTTTTTGCGCTGCTTTCCTCCGTTACAAACCCTTCGTGGATATTAAGCACGCCGTTTTCTATGCTTACGCCGGCATTTTCCGCTTCTTCATCCACAGACCACTGCACTGCGCAGTCTGTTATGTCGCTGTTTCCATATCTTACGTTTACACTGTAATTTTCACTTTTTGCACCGCTTTGCGGCATAATCGCGCTGTCGGCGCCCAAAATATCAACCGTGCAATCCTTTATGTAATCGCTTGTTACGGTGTATTCGTCAAGGTAAAACGTGTTTTGCACACCGGAGGCGTCTATTATCATAAATCTAAAGCCTGTCAGTTCGCTGCTCGGTATATACTTAACCTCTGCCCGCGTCCACTGTCCGCTCTTTGCGCTCACGCTTCCGAGCCGCCTGTAGCTTTCGCTCGGAAGTACAATATTCATCGTATGGTCTGCATCGCCGTCGGGCAGACGAATGTAAAAGAAAAATTTATACGGTATGCCCTTTTTAAGGTTCACCCTTTGCATAACCGACATTGAGTTTGCATTTCTTCCCGAAATTTTAAGGTAGTAGTCTCCGCGCCGTGCCGCTATGCTCTCGTTTGACATAACGCGTGTAACCGTACCCGGCGACCACCAGCCCTCCCATGTTTCGCCCAGGGCGCCGAGTTCGTTTTCAAACGAGCCGTTTATACACAGGTTTGCTGCGGGGTCTGTAACCTCCTGTGCTGAGAAAGGCTCTATTATTACAGCCTTTGTCTGCTTTTTGGAAGCTCCGAAGTCCGTTGCCTCTACGCTTACATAAACGGTTTTTTCGCCGCTTTCCTCGGTTACAAAGCCCTCGGGAACGTTAAGCGTGCCGTCTTCTATGCTTACGCCCGCGTTTTCCGCACCTTCATCCACAGACCACGAAATATCATATCCCTCGGGCGCGTCCGCACCCTTGTACTTAACGCTTTTTGTATAGTCCATTGTCAAATCGCCCGAAAGCGGCATTTTCACAATCTCATCGCCGGAAATGCTTATCACGCAGTCGTTTATGTATTCGCTTGTAACGATGTAGTCGTCCATATAGTACGCACTTAAAACAGGTGTGGAAGCATCCATCAGCATAAGCTTAAACCCCGTCTTGTCCTCTGCCGGGGTATATTTTCCTGTCGCTTCAACCCATTCGCCGCTTTTAAGCGTCACGGTGCAAATCTCTTTGTAGCTTTCCGAAGGAATTACAAGCTTCATACTCTTTTCCTCCGCACCGTCCGGAAGGCGCAGCTTTATGCTGAATTTATACTCTATTCCCTTCTTCAGGTCAACTGGCTGCTCCAGCCCCTGGTAGGCTGCGCTTCTGTCTGCAACATAAACGCCGTAACTTCCGCCGAAGCCCTCGCCCTCTTTTCTTGTGGCGCTTGCCCAGTTGGCATACCAGCCGCCCTTCGTTTCACCGCGCGGGATATAGTTTGCCCCGTCAAACGTTTCTTCAAAGGAGCCGTTTGTTATCAGGTTTTTCGGATTTGCGGCAAGCGCGCCGTGCACTGCCGCAAAAGAAAGCAGCCCTGCAAGCGCTGCCGTCTTCACCGCAAAAAATCTTTTTCCCATTACGTTGTCCCTCCATACTTTTCTATGGTTATATGTTACCACCGTTTTACTTATCGTGATAGAGGTTCATTTTTACATTTGGTTTAAATAGCGGTTTTTTGAGGTTTAAATTTATACATAGGGGTTTAAAATCCGCACCCTCAGTTTTTTCTTTTCGCGCGCCTTATATATATAATAGGTTCAAAATGCTGCAAGTGCGTTTCTGCAAAATTTTGGTAATTGACTTATTGAAACCCGGATGTTAAAATTGTAGTATCGAATTTTATGTTTGGAGAATTTATTATGCACACAAAAAAAGCGCCGGCATACCTGGCGTCTGTAATTCGTTCGGCAATATACGGCAGCTCTGTTCTTTTTACGGGACGGCTGCTTCAAACCGTAGACGGTTTTGATGTTCTGGCTCTCAGATTTTTTATTACCGCGGCGGCGTTTCTTATATTGGGGGCATTTAAGGTTGTGGACCTCGGCTTTTTGAAAAAGAAAGAGGTTTTACTGCTTATTCCCACGGCTCTTTTCGAGCCTGTGCTTTATTTTATTTTTGAAACGTTCGGCATAGCCGGCACCACGGCTATTGTTGCGGGGCTGATATTTGCCACAACCTCGGTTTTTACAATGCTTTTTGAAACGCTTATTTTAGGCGAGCGTACAACGTCTTTGCAAAAAGGGTTTATGTTTTTGCGTATTTCAGGCGCCGTAATTGTTGTTTTCGCGGCGGGCGGCGGCGGAAAAAACACCGTTTTCGGTGTTGTATGCGCGTTTATGGCTGCGATAAGCGGGGCGCTTTTTTGCGTATTTTCCAGAAAATCGTCCGAAAACTTCGGTTCTATGGAAATTACGTGTTTTACCTCATTTTCGGGCTTTATCGTTTTTAATGCCATAAATGTTTGCCGCCATATATCAGGCGGCACGCTGCACGGCTATTTTTCGCCCCTTTTTGACCGCGAGCTTATCGTAGGATTTTTGTTTTTAAGCCTGCTTTCCTCAATATTGGCAACAGCGCTTAACAATTTTTCGTTCTCGCGTATTCAGGCGTCGCTTGTGTCTGCCCTGGGCGGTCTTTCAACGGTGTTTACTATGGCGCTGGGCGTTTTTGTAAACGGAGAAAAGCTTGGGCTTCTCCATTTAATAAGCGCGGCGCTGCTTATCCTGGGCGGTGTGGGAATGAATATGGTTCCCGATGCAAACTCCAAAGATAAAGAGGTGGCTGTATGAAAAACTTAAAGCTGAAAAATTCAAAATATCTGACAGGGCTTTTCAAGGTTATTTCCGTTTCGACAGTTGTTCTTATAGCTATTTTGTCCACCATATTTTACATAAGCGCGCAGCACTATATAGAACGCGCATTGTATAATTCTTTTTTCGACGAATTTAAAAGAACGGAATCCGTGCTCGAAAGCCTGACAGAGGATATGCGCACACACCTTACCTATCTTCAGCAAACCGCGCAGGTTCAAACGCTTATGAATTCCGAAGAAATTTCGCGTTCGGCAGAGCGCTCGGCGCTCAGCGTGCTTTCGGCATACCGAAATTCAAACTCCATTATTCATTCGATATACGTATACAACAGCCGCCTTGACCGTTACTATATCGCAGGCAGCCAAAACCGCACACATAATAATAAAGATTTTTACGACAGCGAAATAACGGATATTATAAAAGGCGGCACCATAACGGATTTTTCGCAGTCTGTTTCGCGCAGTATTCCGGAGGACGAGTATTCCCCCGACAAAAAAATAAACGTGTTTACGTATATTCTGCCCGAAAACTATTCGCAAAGTCAGTATGAAAAAAGCTATATTGTAATTAACGTGCTTACGGAGGATATACTTAAGTTTTTGTTTAACAATTCTCACGACTCGCAGTCGCAAATGTTTTTCTACGACAGCGAAAAAAGCGCCGTTATTTCATACGAGGGGCAAAACTCTTACAAAAAAATCGGCGATAAAATATCAAAAAAGGCAGAAAAAAGCGGCTATTTCATATATCGGCAGTCACACGGCGAAAAATACCTTGTAATGTATCAAATGCTGCAATCGCCCGAGTGGGCGCTCGTAAACCTTACGCCGTATTCCACCGTTTCCGAGCAGATAGACCGCTTCCGTATTACCACGCTTATTATTCTTTTGACAATGCTTGCCGTAACGCTTCTTTTTTGTTTTTACACCTCCAAAACGGTTTACAAGCCCATAAGCAGCGTTTTTGAAAAAATACAGAAAATGACGGCGGATTACTCGCGCAGCAGCTTCAGCGATATATCAGACTCTGTCGACGCCCTGCGCGACGAAATGGCACACCTTAACAGCTTCAGGCAAAAAAATTCTTATATAATAAAAAACGAAACGTTAAAAAGCTTTATTTTTACGGACAGTGAAAGCGAAATACCGGTGCTTAATTCCGTAAAGGATAACACTGAATCCGTCGCGCTTGTGCTTTTTAAGATTGACGGCTATAACGACTATACGGAAAAATACTCCTATTCGGACCGTATGCTTTACAAATACTCTTTTATAAATATTATAGAGGAGCTTGTGGGCGAGCATTTTAAATGCGATTTTATAGACGTATCGGACGAAGCAATTACAGGAATTGTAAAATGCGACCCCAAAAAAGACAAATCTGCTTTAAAAACCGCTTTTCTTCGTATAAAACAAGCTATAGAGGTTAATTTCGGCATTACGCTTTCCTGCTTTGTAAGCACAAAGGTTAATCTTCCGTCCAACCTTTCGGATATTTACGAAAATCTTTACGGGATTTCGCTTTACCGCTTCCATTACGGCAAGGGCTGTATACTGTTTTCCGATTCCTTCGACGAGGCGGCGTTTGCCCCGTCACCGCTTAACACAGACGATATTAAGCCGCTGAGCAACGAAATACGTCTTCATCATTACGAGCAGAGCCTAAGCGCGCTTAAGGGCATTATTAAGCAAATATATTCCCTAAACTACACAGCCGCAAAAATTTCTGTATATCATTTGTTTATTGAAATTTTTTCCGCGCTTACCTCCATTGAAAAAAACTTTAACCATTCGCTTGAAATTAACTACACGATGATGTTTGACAAAATAACCAATCAAACGGAAACGCTTTACGAAATCGAAACCGAGCTTGTAACGCTTTTAGACTGCGCCTTCAACGCAATTAACGTTAAAAAAGCAAACAAGGTACATTACATTATAGAAAGCGTGTGCGACTATGTTGCAAATAACTACAGCAATGTAAATTTGTGTTCCACTATGATTGCCGATTCCATAAAGCTTTCAACACGTTACCTTACAAAAATCTTTTCGGAAAATATGTCGGTATCTTTGCCGAATTACATTACAAATTACAGGATAGAAAAATCGAAAGAGCTTCTTTTAAATACCGACCTGTCCGTTAAAGAAATCGTCGAGCGTATCGGCTGGATAAACCTTAAATATTTTTACACAATATTCAAAAAAACAACCGGCGTAACGCCGGGCGATTTCCGCTCCTCGGGCGGAAAGGAAAAATAAAAAGGCGGCGCGGAAATTAACCACAGCCCAGTAAAGAAGTATTGCCCTGATAAACATTTTTTACGAATTTCTGTTTTTAAAAAGGCTCAAAATCCGATAGGATTACTCGTTTTTTTGCCTTAAAATTCATCAAAAATTATTGTTTACAGGTTTCAAAGCGGTTTTGAAGGTCGGAGTTTAAGATTTAGACAAGAAAAAAGGCACCGTAACTTTGTGTATACGGTGCCTTTTTTACAAAGTACAAACTTAAAATACGGTTTCAAAACCAATGCTTCTTTATCGGATTGCGGCTTTATCCGCGCCGCTTTTTGTTTTTACAAGTTCATTCAATACTTGTTCTACAATCTTTGGATACCTTTCGTATGAAAATTTACGCGCAAACATCTTATTTGAATTTTTTAATATTTCGTAATATCCTTCATCAATTATTGGGGGAGAACTGCCGTGACGACTCCAATCAATATAATGTTGCCCATATCCTGTAACATTTTTGCAAAACGAAGAATTGTATGCGAGTGTTTGAAGGAAGATTTCATCTGCACATCTTGTAAAAGAATATCTTTTTTTTATTTCTTTTTCATTTCTCACAACATACCTAGCAAGAGCGTCCGTTATACTGAAATAGACGCTCCCTTTCATATAAATCATATCGTCAATTCTTCTTTTGCCCTTTATTACACAAATTACTCTTGATAACAGCTTCCCTATTCCAAATTTATCCATTATATTTCTTCCTAATATGTTAAATCTAAAATAGTAACCGTCTATTCGATTTAAAAAGTTTTTACTTTTATTTGCAACATTATCATATCCTATAAACTCTTTTCCGGAGTTTTCTTCAAAATATTTATGAATTTCACTTATTGGTTTTATAGGGAGATCCGCACCTGTAATCAAATGGTAATAATCATAATTTTTTTCACTTATAGCCTTTTTTAGAAGCTGAATTTCACAATTTATCTGCGAATAACCTCCCCAGTAACAATTCCTGCGTTCAATAAAATAAAGTTTCGATTTCGTTGTTAATAATCCGAGCATATCAATCGTTATTTTGCTTTTTTTATCCCAATGTATAAAAATATCATTGTTATAATCATCAAGTGCACATACAAGTCGTCTTAATAATTCAGGTTCGTTATGTGCCATTATTAAATATGCGTGGTTCATTTGCTTTTAACCCCTACTATAATATTACTATAATTCAATATTATCAGTAGATTATTAGTATGTCAACCATTTTTACTAATTTTATAGTAAAATCATAAATTATAGGGGGATTATTACTATGAATAGAATTAGAAATTTGCGTGAAGATAAAGATTTGCGCCAAATAGATGTTTCAAAATCAACCGGGATAGATCAGAAAACACTCTCAAACTATGAAACCGGAAAAACGAACCCTGACAGCTATGCCATTATTAAGCTTGCCGACTTTTTCTCGGTATCAACTGATTTCCTATTAGGTTGCAGCGATATCAATGTAAAAAATAACGCGGATATATTAAAGCATATTACGCGAATTGAAGCGGAGCTTTCCTATATAAAAAAACTCTTTATAAAATAAAACACAAGATGTTGACGCATCCCATCTTCTCAGAACTTTCGTTCTGTCATCAAGGATACGTCAACATCTTGTATTTTTGAGTCGCATATTTAAGTTTTATAATACCTCTTACAGCAAAAAGATATTATGCTTATTGCAGATTTCGCGCATTTCCTCAGACCATACCGAAACCTGAACCTCCCCGATATGCGCCTTTCCAAGCATTTGCATACACAGGCGCGACTGCCCTATTCCGCCGCCGATTGTGAGCGGCAGTGTTTCCTCGTCAATCATTTTGTGATATTTGTACTTCATTCTGTCAAGGGAATTTGCCGCTTCAAGCTGGCGCCTTAAAGCATTTTTGTCTACCCTTATTCCCATAGATGAAATTTCAAACGCACGCTCCAGGCAATCGTTCCATACCAAAATGTCGCCGTTTAAGCTCCAGTCGTCGTAGTCGGGCGCTCTGCCGTCATGCTTCTGCCCGTTTGAGAGAACGTCCCCTATTTGCATTATAAACACGGTTCTGTGCTCACGCACGATGGCGTCCTCCCTCTCTTTCGGGGTAAAATTCGGGTACATATTCAAAAGCTCCTGCGCTGTTACAAAAAACACCTCGCGCTCAATCGACTTTGTAAGCTGCGGAAATGTTGTATTAAGTATTTCCTGTGTATCGGCGGCAGCCTTTACTATTTTTTTAACCGTTTTTTTAAGAAATTCCGCATTTCTTTCTTCACGGCTTATAACCCTTTCCCAATCCCACTGGTCTACAAATATAGAGTGGAGATTATCCATATCGTCATCACGGCGCACTGCGTTCATATCCGTGTATATTCCCTCGTCCGCACCGTAACCGTAGCGGTAGAGAGCCATTCTTTTCCACTTTGCAAGCGACTGTACAATTTCAACCGTTTCGTCTCCGCCGCGAATGTCAAACTCTACCTTTCTTTCCGTACCGTTAAGGTCATCGTTTATACCGCTTGACTTTGTAACAACAACAGGCGCCGTTACACGGTCAAGATTAAGCTCCGAAGCAAGCATTTTCTGGAAATTGTCCTTAACCGTTTTTATTGCGCGCTGCGTGTCGCGCAGCGAAAGCCTTGATTCGTACCCGTCGGGTAAAATAAGATTACTCATCTGTTATCATCCTTTAAAAACTTGACTTTAGAAAATTTATAATATAATATTGTATAAGGTACGGTTTGTTTTGTCAACAGTTTTTAATATATTTTGAGGTTTTTTGTATGCGGAATTTATCTTACGAATATGCGGCAGAAATAATAAAAAAACTTAACAGAGCGGGGTTTGAAGCATATTTTGTGGGCGGCTGTGTGCGCGATATGCTTTTAAAAAGAAAATGCAGCGATTTTGACATAGCAACAAGCGCCGCGCCGCCGGATATAATACGCGCCGTAATGCCCGAAAAAGCATATCTTACCGGCGGGAAGCACGGCACCGTTACCGTGGTGCGCAATGCAGAGCATTGCGAGGTTACGCCGTACCGCGTTGACGGAAAGTACATAAACCACCGCAGCCCCGAAAACGTAACCTTTACACCGCTTTTGACAGAGGATTTAAAACGGCGTGATTTTACAATAAATGCTATGGCTATGACGCCGGGCGGCGATATAACAGACCCTTTCGGGGGTATATCCGACATTAAAAACAAGCTTTTACGCTGCGTCGGAAATCCGAAAACGCGCTTTTGTGAGGACGCGCTGCGGATTTTGCGCGCACTGCGCTTTTCGGCAACGCTGGGCTTTGATATTGAAAGAAAAACCTGTGATGCCGTTTTTTCGGAAAAAGAGCTTATAAAAAAGCTTTCCCGCGAGAGAGTATTTTCAGAGCTTTCGCGCCTGATTTGCGGTGATTACTGCGACGGGGTTATTGCAAAATTCAAAGGCATTTTGGCGTTGGCTCTTAATACGGATGAAAACGGTTTTTCGCCCTTACCCCTTTCACCGCTTAAAAAAAGCGTTTCTCTGCGGCTGGCAGCGCTTCTTTACGGCAATTCGGGCTATAAAAATATTTTAAGCACCCTCAGGTTAAGCAACAAACAAAAAAACGATACGCTTTTTCTTTTGGACAATGCCGATGTTAAGCCCGAAACAAAAGCACACCTTGCGCATATTTTGTGCAGCGCCGCAAATGAAAATGCGAACGAGCTTGTTTTATTAAAAAAAGCAATCTCCCCTGCGGACGGGATGTGTTTTGAGAAAATGAAAAACGATTTTTACAAAAAAGGCATATTAACCCCGAGCGACCTTAAAATAAACGGTGCGCAGCTTTCCGCAAGCCTTAAAATTTACGGCAGCGACATAAAAAAAACGCTTTGTTATCTTTTTGACGCCGCCGTAGACGGCACTGTTTTAAACGAATACGGCGCGCTTTTAAACTGCGCAGAAAAATTCATACAACAATAAATGCATTTCATATACTTTACGGGGGGCGGTAAATATGTATATGAATGCGGCGGCGCTTCTGCGCAGCACGCTGCTGCTTGCGGCGGACGATGTTTTTCTGCGCGGCGTTACACTCGGTTTTCAAATGTATCTGGCGGGGAAAATAGGCTCGCAGGGGCTTGGCATATTCGGGCTTATAAGCTCTTTATATATGATTTTCGTCACAATAAGCATATCGGGCATACGCTTTTGCGTTACGCGCCTTGCCTCGGAGGAAATTGCCGCCGGAAACCGCCATCCGCGCGGGCTTATAAAAGCTGCGCTTTTTTACGGCGCTTTTTTTTCGGCTGCTGCCGCTTTGTCACTGTTTTATTTGTCAGACGCCCTCTCAAGGTGCTGGATTGTTGAAAAATACGCCGCACTGCCGCTGCGTATTTTATCGTTTTCGCTTCCGTTTACAATGATTTTTTCCGTACTTGACGGCTATTTTACCGCAAAACAAAAAATACGCCGAAGCGTATTCATAGGTATATTTGCCCGTCTTACGGACATTTTGTGCGTTGTGCTTTTATTTAAAAATGCGGCTTTGCGCTCGCACCCGTGCGATGTTTTAACCCTGGGAACGCTTGTCGGAGAAATAACAGCCGCATTATGCGCCCTTGTTTTTTATTTTTGCGGCATCTTAAAAAAAAGCGACAGCAAAACCGTATTTTGTTATTTTCCCCGCATACTTAAAGTGGCGCTGCCGCTTGCAATTTCCTCTTATATGCGAACGGGGCTTTCCTGTGCGGGGCATATGATTATTCCCTACGGGCTCAGAAAAGCGGGAATGGGCGTCGGCGGGGCGCTGTCTACCTACGGACTTATACATCAAATGGCGCTTCCCGTTATAATGTTTCCTGCGGCGGTGCTTGTTTCCCTTGCAGACATTATTATTCCTCGGCTTACGCATGCACAGGTTGAGGGCGGCACAAAATCCATCTCTTACATTTCGGGCAGATGTATGCGGGTAGGATTTATGTTCAGTATGGGTATTTTCGGCATTATGTTTTTTTACGGCGAATTTTTGGGAAAGCTTTTTTTTAACAGCTTTGAAGCCGGTCTTTACATACGCCTGTTGTCCTTTGTTATCCCGATTATTTACTGCGACTGTGTGACCGACTGCTGCCTTAAAGGGTTGGGGCAGCAGCTCTACTGTATGCTTTTAAATGTGGCTGAGGCGGTTATAAACATTGTTATGCTGTTTTTCCTTTTGCCGCGGTTTGCGATTTTAGGCTATCTTATAACTATGTTTGTAAAAGAAATATTTAACGCATATTTCAGCCTTATGCGCCTTAAAAAGCTGACGGTGCTTCATTTTGACATAAGCATTTTCTTTGCGGGCGCGCTGGCGGTAACGGGTGCGCGGCTGTGTGCGCTTTCACTCTCATTTGTGCCGATTGCCTCTGCCGTTTCGTATGCTGTTTTTTACGTTTTGATACTTTACGCGTTAAATAAATTTACCCGCAGCGATTTGCGGTGGTTATATTCTCTCATAGCTAAATAAAAAAGGTGCTGCAGCCCGGAGCTTTTTCACCGTTTAAAAGCCAAATGCAGTTAATATCTCTTGTGCAAGCCGAGTGTATATTTCTACTCGAATATTCACCTTCCATAGCTGCATATATTACTACTTTGAGCAATTTTGTACTGTACACAAAAAAATACTTGCATTTTGCGTTAAGATATGGTATCATAATATGGCACAAAAATACGCACACTGCCTGAGTGGCGCCATGTGCCCTTGAAATCAAGGGGGTTGGCGTACATATTGACGGCGGTGGAGGTGCTGCCGCATCGCTTTTGACATGGGCGCGGTGGTAAAACTAAATAAAACGGAGGTGTATAACATGTCAGTTATTTCTATGAAGCAGCTTTTGGAGGCGGGCGTTCATTTCGGTCATCAGACAAGAAGATGGAACCCTAAAATGGCAGAGTATATCTTTACAGAGCGTAACGGTATATACATTATCGACCTGCAGAAGACTGTAAAAAAGATTGAAGAAGCATATGATTTTGTGCGCGAGGTTGCACAAAACGGCGGCGAAATCCTTTTTGTCGGCACAAAGAAGCAGGCGCAGGAAACTATCCGTGAGGAAGCACAGCGCGTAGGTATGCACTTTGTTGACGCAAGATGGCTCGGCGGTATGCTTACAAACTTTAAGACAATTAAAAAGAGAATCGAAAGACTTGCCCAGCTCCACAAAATGGAGGAGGACGGAACGTTTGACCTTCTTCCCAAGAAAGAAGTTATCGGACTTCGCGGCGAAATGGATAAGCTTGAAAAGTACCTCGGCGGTATCAAGAATATGAAGAAGGCTCCCGCAGCTATCTTTGTTGTCGATCCCCGCAAGGAAAGAATTGCTATTTCCGAAGCTAAGAAGCTTGACATCCCGATTGTTGCAATTGTTGATACCAACTGTGACCCCGAGGATGTTGACTACGTAATCCCCGGCAACGATGACGCTATTCGTGCCGTAAAATTGGTTGTTTCCACAATCGCAGACGCTGTTATAGAGGGTCGCGAGGGTAAAGCAGGCGAAGAGCCCGCCGAGGAAGAAATCGATATTACATTGGAATAATTAACGGGAGGAAGATTTTAATGAACTTTACAGCTCAGGACGTTAAAGAGTTAAGAGAAAAGACCGGCTGCGGAATGATGGACTGCAAAAAGGCGCTTTCCGCAAGTGACGGCGATATGGAAAAAGCTATTGAATTTCTCCGCGAGAAAGGGCTTGCTTCCGCTGCAAAGAAGGCGGGAAGAATAGCCTCCGAAGGTCTTGTTGACGTTATTATAGACGGCAACGTAGGCGCAGTGCTTGAAGTAAACAGCGAAACAGACTTTGTTGCAAAAAATGCGGAATTTCAGGGCTTTGTTGCTAACCTTACAAAGCAGATTATTGCAGAAAATCCCACAGATGTTGACGCGTTTTTGGCATCTGCTTATGCGGCTAACCCCACACAAACCGTTAAGGACGCACTTAACGAAAAGATTGCAACAATCGGCGAGAATATGAATATCCGCCGTTTCGGTCGTTTTGAAGGAACGCTTGTAGGTTATATCCACGGCGGCGGCAGAATAGGCGTACTTGTTAAGTTTAACCTCGGCGATGAGAAGGTGGCTGATACTGACGAGTTTAAGGCTTATGCAAAGGACATTGCAATGCAGGTTGCAGCTGCATATCCGCAGTATACAAGGGCTTCCGATGTTCCCGCAGAAGTTTTGGATAAGGAAAAAGAAATTCTTACGGCACAAGCTGTTAATGAGGGTAAGCCCGCAGCAATTGCCGAGAAGATGGTTGCCGGCAGAATTAAAAAATATTATAAGGAGTTCTGCCTTGTAGAACAGCCGTTTATAAAAGACCCCGATAAGAGCGTAACCGCTTATACGGAAGAAGTTGCAAAGGCGCTCGGCACAACAATTGAAATTGTTGATTATATCCGTCTTGAAAAGGGCGAGGGTCTTGAAAAGAAAGAAGAAAACTTCGCTGACGAAGTTGCTTCTATGATTAAGTAATTTTTGGCTTTTTGCCAACAGTAAAAAGGATTGGTGCGGCAGC
>CAKSNY010000006.1 GCA_934476455.1 uncultured Clostridia bacterium
GATATAAAGGTTGTAAAAAACTCTCCCATAGTAAAGAGCGGAACAAATAAGACGGGTATATTTTCATATCAGTTTTATATCGGAAGAACTGCGGAAAACAGCTTTGTGTATATTGACAATATAAAATACCTTGTTCCGGACATTGCAGCGGACACACCATTTTTGACAAGCTGGGGAGAGGGCGAGTATAGGATAAACTATGTCAGCCGTGTAACAGAAGAAACCGTAACCGATGAACAAACCAACGGTGAACCGTATTTTAAAGATAACTATGAAAGCGGCGGTGCAAATTCGGCAAGCTATGACGGAAAAGGCGTAAAGGAGTATTGTTTTGCGGAATATGACCCCATGGACGATTACGGTAAGATTTTCAGATTTTACAATTATATCGAGGGCGAAAACGGATTTTCAGATTCGTTTTATATGACAAACTATAAGCTTATAAATGAAAATTATACAGAACAGATGTTAAGCGGGGAAGCGCTTGACAAAGCAAGCCGTATTTTATACGAAGCGGATGTTTATATGCCGTACAGGTCAAAGGCTGCACTGCAGCTTATGTTCCACTATTCAAATTTACAGCGTGCAGGTGTAAATGTATTAAGCTTTGATGACAACGGATATGTAAGCAGCGTGGGAAGCGCATATGCAAATATTGCTTCTTATGAGCCGGGAAAATGGTACAGCTATAAATTTTATGCAGACTGCGTTGCAGATACCGTTACAATATGGCGCGACGGCGTGCTTCTTGCAAAAGATATTCCACTGGGCAGGGATTATGCGTATTCAATGTCGTTCAGAGTGGGCTTTTCGGGTAAAGTTCATGAAAGAAGAAAGGCTATTGAAATGGACAATATTTGCGTCAGGCCTGCAATTATAAACGTAACAACAACGAATAAACCGAAGTATGAATCGCTGCGCTTAACAGCGGCTTCATTCAGCGGCGACACGCTTAACAGGTCGGCATATACGGATGTAGAAAATCTCTCCGACATTATGTACAAAATGATAAGCGTGCCGATAGAAATTGCGGATGAAGAGAATGAAACGCTGTACTACGCACTGGGAACGTACGGCGAAGAGAAAACCTCGCGCGATGGTATGACGCGCATTAAATAAAAAGCATATGAAAGGTGAGAAAAAATTGTGAAAAAACCTTTTTATACATCAATATATGCAATGTTTGCTGCACTTTTCCTCATAATTGCACTTTCCGGGGTGTGTTACGCAAGCACGGAAAGCTTTTCAAAAGTAATATATGAAAACAGCTTTGAGGAATATCAGTGCGGCGGGCTGTCGCGCGATGCAATAAACACAGACGAACAGTATAAAAAACTGTACAGTGATATGGCGTGGAGCCTACGCCCGGTAAACTGCGCTCCGCAGATTGTACAGACGCAGGATAACGGAAAGTGTATGAAAATAGCTACATACGGCGTGGATTCTGCGGCAGACGGATATTTTCGCACACGTTCAAGCTTGGCGGAGGAGCAAAGCTTAAGCGCAGCCGGGACAAACAGAGAGCTTGAAAGTATGCAATCCGTAATGGCGAAAATCGATTTTTCCGCCGATGTACATACAGACGCAGCGATAACAAGCGTTGTTTGTAATGATGCAGATGCCGCAAGCAAACAATATATGGATTATTTAAAATTTACGTCGGACGGAAAAATAATATTTTCGGACGGAACACAGATAAGCTATGATGTTGACAAAAAATACGAGATAGTAATTTTTGCCGATTTTAAAGGGCTTTTATACACTGTCTATATAAACGGCAAACTTGCCTGCGGGGATGTGCCTATGAATATTGACGATGTGGTATGTTATCCGCTTACATTTGGTGTAAGGACGGATAAGACTGATGCAAACGGTTACATATACATCGACAATATAGGATTTTACAGGGGTACGCCTGCAAAAATAACCTCGGTACAGCCTGCAACGGGAACAAAAAATATGCCTGTCACGGGCGGCAGTGTTAAATTTACATTTGACACATACTTCAGCAATATTTCGCCGAGCTTTGTAAGTGTAGAGCCTGCCGTAGATTTTCATATTGAGTGCGACCGCGATACCGTAACGGTGGTTTTTGACAATGTATTGTCCTTTGACACGGATTACACGGTAAAACTGAGGGGAAATTTGAAAGACGCGGCGGGAAGAACTGTACAGGCAGATTCGGCTGTAAGCTTTAAAACTATACAAAAAAGTGTTTTTATAAGCGAAATAACCTTTGACGAAGGCCCGCAGGGTACGGTAAATGCACGCGCCGTCATTATTAACCCGCTTTCTGATATTTCCGTTAAGGCTTTTATCGGAGCATATTCGGAAAACGGAGAGATGGTTGCAAGCAAATCCGAAACGATAAACGCTGTAAGCGGCAGAACACCGGTATTTATTTCGCTGGACATTTCACAAAAGAACGCAGCATTTGTACGTGCCTTTATTACAAACGGAAATGAGCTTGTACCGGCGACAAATAAGCTTTATCAATACGGCAAAGACACGCAAAGCGTAAATACTGATAACACCGAAACCTCTCTTTCATTTGAGAATAAAAACCTTTCGATTTTAAACGGCAACCTTACAATAGGCGGAAAGTGTATAAATGAAGGAATAAGGGTTTTGGTGGTTGAGGTTTTGGCAGGCTCTCAAAGTGCTTTAATTGTTCCGATGTACACGGAAAATGACGGCAGCTTTTTATGGACACTGCCTATAGAAGAAAAGGATGAAAAATATACGGTAAGGCTGTATGCGCCTACTTTAACGGAAAAGAAGAGCGCGGAGGTATATTATTTAACGGAACAATCAAAAATCAATTTGCTGCAAGAGCTTGAAAGGTTGGGTGCAGAGAAATTTACAGCTGCATACGGCGAAAAGCTGAACCTTGATAAAAATACGGTTACAACAAGCTTTACAACCGTTCTTGACGAGAAACGCCCGCTGCAAAGCGTTGATGAAATAAAGCCTCTTGCAGAAAGAGTTTATGCGGTGGAGCAGCAAATAAAAAGTGCAAGCTATGACAAATATGAAACCATTTTTTCGCAAAACGCAGATATTCTTTTCGGAAGCTCAATGCAAAAATACACAGAATTTACGAAAAAGCACAGCGATGAAAGAACAAGGATAATGATTGCTATTGCAAACAGTGACGTAAGCGATTTGTTAAAGTTCAGAAACGCTTTTTTACAGGCAATGCTTAACCGCCCTAACGGCGGCGGTAATGGCGGAAGCAGCGGAGGAAGCAGCGGATCAATGATAAATACGGGTTCTGCTGCGGCAAACGCTGTCTTTCCCGACATTTCCGAAGCATACTGGGTGGAAAAGGCAGCCTTGTCTCTTAAAAGAAGAGGCATTTTAACAGGTGATGAAAACGGTAATTTACGGCCGAATGATTCTGTTACGCGTGCTGAGTTTGTAAAAATGCTTGTTACGGCGATTTCTCTTGAAATCGGGGGAACAAACACATACACGGATGTTACGGAGAATTTATGGTATGCGCCGTATGCGGCAGCGGCACAAAGAGCGGGCATCGTAAAAGGAGACGAAAACGGAAGATTTTCGGGCAGCGGATTTATCACAAGACAGGATATGGCAGTGATGATTTACAGGTGGCTGAACAATGCAAATACCGAAAATTATAAGGAAACGAATATTAACATACCGGACATTGAAAATGTCTCGGATTATGCATCAGATGCCGTAAAAACATTATACGGATTGAAGATTTTAAACGGAATGAGCGACGGACGTTTTATGCCGCATGATATGAGCACAAGGGCGCAGGCGGTAAAAATCATTTATGAATTGCTTGAAAAAACAGGGAGGTTAACAGAATGAAAAATTTATGTCGAAGGGCTGCGGCTGTGCTGCTTTGCGTTGTTCTTTCTTTCGGTATATACCTTCCGAAAAGGGCAGAGGGTGCAATAAAAAACATACCGATAGACAGGGCGGAATATGCCTTTTTAGAGGCGCTCGGGATAGTGGATGCTGAAGATCGCCTTGATACGGAGGTATATCTTACACGTGGAATTTTGGTGAAAACCGCATTAAAGATGGCAGCAATTGAGGAAGAACCAAACGATACAATTTCTCAATTTGACGATTTACCGACAGGCAGCGCTTACTGCGGTGCTGCCGCTGCCGCTTATAATGCGGGGCTTCTCTCCGGCGGCAGTGCAAGAATGAGCGATTACGCAACCATAGAGGAAACCGCAAAGATTTTGGCGCTGGCAATGGGTTACGGAATTAAATGCGAAAAACGCGGCGGCTGGCCAAACGGCTATATTGCCGTCTGCACGGAGCTTGGAATTTTGCCGAAAAAGAGCGAAAATAACATTCTTACAGCCGATTTTATTCATTCTGTTGCGGAAGCTTTGGAAAAACCCGTAATGAAAATTGACAGCTTGTTTTCGCCGTCCGGGGAGGCTTCATATGTTCAAGATAAGGATGAAACATTGCTTTCGGCAGTACACGGAATAAAAATTGCGGAGGGCGTTGTCGAAACGGATAAGCATACGTCCCTTTACGGTGAAAAGTCTAATTATACGGACGAAATTATTATCAACGGAAAAAGTATTGACGCTAAGGGTGTAAAGGTTTCCGGTATTCTCGGAAAATATGCACAGGCATATTACAAAAGCGCAAACGGAATTGACAGCCTTGTTTACATACGAGAAAAAAAGGGCAGAAATACCACAGAAATAATAAAATCGTTTGACATAACAGACATTTCGGCAGACGGGATGTCCCTGACATATGAAGTTTCCGACAATAAAAGCAAGGAAATAGAATTTAATCGAAGTACTGTATTTATCTATAACTTTAAGCCGACGGGTGTGAGTAAGGAGCTATTTTCATTTAAGCGGACTTCAGCCGGGAAGGAAATAAGGCTTTCGGGAGATATTACCCTGATAGACAATAACACTGACGGAAAATACGAGGTAGTTATTATACGTGCTTACGATATGATGCGCGTGCAAACGGTTTCTGAAAGAGAAAACCGTATAATAGGAAGTGACGGCAACATTCTTGAACTTGTGCCCGGGGACGGAAAGTATACGTCTGAAATTTATTATGACGGCGAGGTCGCAACCATATCGGATATAAAACAGGATGATATACTGCTTTTTGCAAAATCAAGCGGAAACCGCAAAGATTATTTGGAAATTGTAATGTCGCGCAACTGTGTTGAGGCTACAGTAGAGTGTACTGACAATGAAAAAATTATGGTTGGTGAAGAATGGTTTTTTACATCTTCGGACGTGAGAAAAAAAGTTTACGCGGGGTTTTACGGAAAATTCTACACGGACGCATACGGCACAATATTAAGCTGCGATGAAATTTCAAAGAATGTTTTCGGATATTTAAAGGCTTCGGGAGTGACAAACAAGTTTCGCTCGGAGGCACGAATGAAAATTTTTACCGAAAAGAACAGATGGGTTGAGCTCACCTTTGCCCGGAACGTAAAGGTAAACGGCGAGCGGAAGACAGAAAAAGAAATGTATGATTATGTAAAATCCGGCGGATATTCCGAGCCCGGGCTTATAAGCTACAGTGTTAATTCCGATGGAAAAATAAATAAAATAGATACTGCCGAAAAGCTGACGGAAAATTGGAACGATTATGAATTTTCGATGATGGACAGCGAAAAATTCAGACTGTCATATGAATTAAACAATTCAAAATTCCGTTCTAATTCGATGTCCTTTGAAGACAATTTTATTGTCGGCGGAAAGACGAAGATATTTTTCATACCCTATGAAGCCGATGCTGCAGATGAAGATTATATGATTGCCCAAACAAATCAGCTTGTTGCAGACAGAGAGTATCCTGTCGTATGTGCATATAATGTTGACCGCGGAGGAACGGCAGAGGTTTTGGTGATGACCGTTAAGAAGGCACAAACCGGCGATACAAGCGGGCTTTTGACTGTTGCGGGAACACCTTGCAGTGTTGACACAAACGGGGAATGGAGCAATTCACTGAGTCTCTTTTACGGAACCGAAAAGATTACAATTCCAATTAAAACAGGAGTTTCAAACGATGCACAACGCGGTGATGTCGTTCAGATTACAATTGACAACGCCAGCGGAAAAATATCGTCTGTTACAAAGAGATATGATGCTGCGTCAGGGTATGAACAAAAGGGCGTCATCGGGGAAGTGTATTCGAGTACGTCGATTTTTAAAGGGAAAATACTCAGCACAGACGCAAACGCCATGTCTGTTGTGCTTGATTACGGCGATAAAAAGGGCATAATCAGTGCATCAAGCTGCAAGGTATACATATATAATACCGAAGAAAACACAATTAAGCAAGGCGATTTCAAAGACCTTTACCCGTCGCGTTATTGCATTATGAAAGCGTCATATCTTCGTGCGGGCGAATGTATTGTATTTGAGTAACCGGAAAGGATTTCCATATGAAAGCAGAGTTTAAAAAAGGAAAATGGGAGGATACGCTTGTATATGCATATACAAGCAGATACGATGTAAAACCGCAGTTTATACAAGAGGAAGGATGTGTCCTTAATAGAAAAAACGAAGAAAGACAATATGGTTATGATAATGTAACCGTTGTTACAAATGAAAAATACGGTGCGGGAACTTTGATAAGTACCGAGTGCGCATTTGAAGAAGACGGCGCACCGCTTATACTTTTGACCGACGGGCTTTATCACGATAAAGACGGGGACTTGCGCTTTGGTGATTATTACGAGGCTGTCTTATATAAAGGCGGGGTAAACGTCTGGCAGATGTTTATGGAAGAAGGCACTGTAAAATGGAATAAGCTTGCTGGCTTTTCGTTTGATGTAACGGATTGTGAAAAGCATCTGTTATGCGTGGAACTTTTAGAAAAAGCCATTCGTATTACAACAGAAAAGCAAGAAATATTTTTGCGGATTGAAGATTTACCCAAGGCGTTAAATGTCGGAATAACAGCATGCGAAGGAATAAACAGGTTTTATTCCTTCGGTATAGAAACGGTTAAATGAAAGACGGTGTTACGAAATGTATATGATAATTGCGCAATTGTTTGGAATATTCGGAACAATTGCATTGGTGTTTTCGTTTCAGTTAAAAAAGACATCGTATCTTTTTGTTGCACAGATGGCTGCAAACGCAATGTTTATTGTAAACTATTATATGCTTGGGCGCTTTACGGCGGGCAGCCTGCTGTTTGTGGGTATTCTTTCAAACGCAATGATTCTTGCAACAGGCGGTAAGAAAAAAAGCTTTATGTGGGGATTTGTGATAGTATACACTTTAATAGGAATTTTTACTTATGACTCAATATGGTCATCTCTTATTACCGTTGCACAAATAGCGAGCACTGTTTCGCAGTGGAGCAATAACGGAAGCATTATACGTTATGTGCGGCTCGGCTCGTCACCTTTATGGATGATATACAATATTTTATCACATTCTATCGGAACAATTATTGCCGAAGGGCTTACCGCGCTGTCTATTATAGTTTATCTTGTAAGAACGCATTTTAACGGACACACGGCAATTGACGGCAAAAAAAGACGGGGGTTACTATGAAATTCAACTTCAAAGGTGATATACAGTTCCTTACGGAAGGAATAAAGGCGCTTCAAAAAAAGATGGGCTATACAATATCAGAAGACGGTCTTTCGGTTAATGTATGCTGCCGTCCCGGCGACATATGCATTTGGTCGGACGGAAAAGAAGCTGCAATCCAATATGAAAAGAAAATACATTTTTTCAGGGCATTGGGGCTATTGTGCGAACATTTCGGGGAAGAAATGCAAATTTCGGAAAAGCCTGTATTCAATAAAAACGGAATGATGATAGACGCTTCACGTAATGGAGTGATGACGGTTCGCTCCATAAAAAAGATGATTAATAATATGGCTGTTATGGGGCTTAATCTTTTGATGATGTATACAGAGGATACGTATGAGGTGCCGGAGTATCCGTATTTCGGATATATGCGCGGCAGGTACACCGAAGCAGAACTGCGCGAATGCGACAGGTATGCCGATATGTACGGTATAGAGATGATACCGTGTATTCAGACGCTGGCACATCTTAATAAGGCTCTTAAATGGAATCACGGGATTGATATAGCGGATACGGACGACAATTTACTTGTTGGCAGTGAGGACACCTACGTATTTATAAGAAACCTTCTGCAAAGCGCTTCAAAGCCTTTTAAAAGCAATCGTGTACATATAGGAATGGATGAGGCATGGACGCTCGGATTGGGTGAATTTATAAAAAGAAATGGCTTCAGATCGTCTTCAAGCTTGGTTAAAGAGCATTTTTCACGCGTGAAAGAAATCTGCGACGAGCTTAATCTTGAGGTGATGATGTGGGCGGATATGTTTTTCAGATCATCTTCCGAAAAAAATGACTACTACGACCCGTCAGTAGTTTTTACGGCGGAGCTAAAAGAAAGCGTTCCAAAAGATATAGGGCTTGTGTATTGGGACTATTACTCGACAGATTATAAGTTTTATGACGCAATGATAAAGAAACACTTAGAGCTAAGCGATAAAGTAATCTTTGCAGGCGGAATATGGACCTGGGGAAGAATGAACGTTAACTACACATTAACCTTCAATGTTACATTGGCCGGACTCGAAGCATGCGTGTGTAATAATGTACAGGAAGTATTTGCAACAATGTGGGGAGATAACGGCTCGCAGACGAATCCCTTTGAGGCGCTTTTGGGAATGCAGCTGTACGCAGAAATAGGATACGGACACAAATATACGCCGGAGCATCTTGAAAAAAGGTTTGCCGCTTGTACGGGAGAGTGCGCACAAGCGTTCCTTGAATTGGGAAATTTGGATAATGTCGGGCAAAAAGATTACAGCGATGCAAATCCGTCGGAGTATTTACTGTGGCAGGATGTGCTGATGGGGCTTTTAGACGGCAATATTGACAAAAGCGACTTATCGGCGTGGTATAAGGAATGTGCGGATAATCTAAAAAAACGTATGGAATTTTCTCCGAATTATAAAGAGATTTTCGAGTATGCTTACTTACTGGCGTCTGTTTTAGAGGTAAAAGCAGATCTCGGGATAAGGCTGAGAAAGGCTTACAAAAATAATGATATTCGGGAAATGCAAAAAATAAGTGACAATGATATTGTAATACTTATGGAAAGGGTGCAATTGTTTGGAAACGCCTTTAAAAAAATGTGGATGTCAACATACAAGGTGTTTGGATATGAAGTAATAGATATGCGAATCGGTGCGCTGAAATCAAGACTTTGTTTTGCGAAGGAGAGAATAGACGGTTATATAAAAGGAACAATAAATTGTATCGAAGAGCTTGAGCAGGAAATTTTGCCGTATAATTTGCGGGATGAATCCATGCAAAATGGGCTGAACGTCAGAACAACATCTCATATAAAATACATATCCGCCGGATATTGCTCGCACGGATTTTTTGACTAAAAAACATAGGAAAGGTGCAAACAGTATGAATAAAGATTTTGTGATCTCGGGAGTACATATAGGCGAACACGGATTTGAGCCGAATGCAATTATAGATGAAATACAAAGTCGTTGTGTGAAAAACAATATGAATTTTGTAACATTAAGAATTGGAAGCCCTGAAGGAAGAAAACAAATTAAAGAACAGGATTTTTACGATTGGGCAAAATTTTTGTATGAAAATAAGATTTATTTTTTGTTCCTGTATAGTTTGCAATATCCCCCTAAAGGAGCGGAAAGTGTTTTAAACAGGAAAATAATTTCAAACATTAAACGCATTGCCGGGGAATATTTTTTGGGAGATATGTTGGGTGAAATTGGCAGCAGTTACGCGTGCAAGTGGCGGGGCTACTACGGAGAACACCTTGAAAAGCTGCCTGTTCAAGGTGTTCGTAATATGGAGGAAGCTAAGAACAATTATCTTGAAGTTGTTTCAAATTATGTTGCTTTAGATAAAAGTTTAGGCATTGATGATGTAAGTACGGTAGAGGCAACAGCGCTCAACTGTTATAATATGGAGGCAGGGGTTACACTGCCGATGCTTGAACTTATGTGTGGCAACCCCGAAATTCTTATACCGTTTTTAAGAGGAACTGCAAGGGCATATAATGCAAAGTTGTGGGGAACATATATAGCGCATGAGTGGTATGGGGGCATGCATCATGAGGATGTATTGAAACAAAAAAGATTGTCTTTGGCATATAAATATGCATATTTATCGGGATCAAATGTTTTTTGCCTTGAAAGCGGTGACGAGGCAATATCATCATTCGGATATCGCTACGACAAAGACAGCCATATTTGTAAGAATTATCAAAACGTATCAAAGGATTTTGCTGAATTTATAAAATCCGATTGCAGACCGGTCGGCGGGCCAAAGGTGAAAATTGCCTTTGTGCAGGGAAACCTTGATGCATGGGGAGGATGGGGCGGAAGCTCCGTCTGGAGTCAATTCGACAGCGAGGAATGGGGCTATTCTTATCCTGAGCACAGCTGGCGTATTTTAGACGAGATTGGAACCAAAAGAAATTGGAGCGATGTAGCAAACTATGGCGAATATGATTTCTCCGCAGTGCCCGCATACGGTCAGTACGATGTTATTCCTGCGTGCTCAAGCGTAGAAACTATGCAAAAATATGATTATATAATTTTTGTCGGTTTCAATGCTATGACAGATGAAATATATAAAAACTTGTGCGGATATGTCAAAGGCGGCGGAACATTATTTATTACAGCTGCACACCTAAACACAAATACAGTGCGCAATAACCGGATTCGCTTTATCAATGATGGAAATGTTGATGAATTATTTGGCTGCAAATTGCTAAAACCATTTTCTGTAAACAAAGGTATAAAATTTACAAAGACAAGTCTTGTAAAATCATTAAAGTATCCTTTTACAAAAAATCTTTCCTGTGACCCTATTCTGTCGGCAGGTTTTGCAAGGTATGCCGAATCCGTTGCAACATCGGGGCAGGTAACTGCAATATTAAGCGATGAACTTTTAGATACTGTGAAAAATCCTTCGGCGGCAATAATTGAAAACAAATTCGGAGATGGCACTGCAATACTGCTAACTTCGTGCGATTATCCCGGACATAACGGAATTTACCCAATATATCGTACAATTGTCAGAGAAGTCATTTCATCAAGCCAAAGGAATTGCGACATAAAAGTTTTTGCAACCGATAGGGTCAGATATGCAGTGTATGATAACAAGCTATATCTTTTGAATACTGATTACGACTTGTCAGCAGTGGTAAATATTATGCTAAAAAACGATAAAAAGGTAGTGATGTTACAACCGTTGGAATTAAAAAGCATTTGTGTAGATTAAAACTTAACAAAGCACAATCAGACGAACGCTTGTAGTTGGCGAAGACAGTGTATTTTTTATCCGTCAAATAAAAAGCCGTGGCTTTTTATTTGACGGTTTTTTGAACTGTTGCAAAATTTGCAACAGTTAATGTCGGGAAATATGATATTACCGCAGTTTTGGGAGCATACAAAAATGATAAACTTAACTTTAATGTTGACGGCATGGGCGAGCTTACAGTTACAAAAGCACCTTTAACTGTTAAGGTGAAAGCGGTCTTGCATCTGAAAATTACGATATAAATTACACAAACGGAAACGTAACAATTACACCATTAAATTAAAAAGGACACAGAGTTTCATTTTCTGTGTCCTTTTTAATTTGCGGCAATTTAATAATTTGTAATAGTGTACTTGCTGCAATACATAAAATGTATTGCTGAAAAGGGGAGATTTTGTTATGAACAACATTGGCGCATATAATACCGGTGAAACCGATAAAATATCTTTAAACAAAATGAATTTTGATGTTATCAATCTGTACCCAAGGTATAGCTGCGTTAATGCCGAAACCGTAAAATCCGAAATTGAAACAAAGCTGTTTAACATTTTCAAGACCTACGAAAACAAGCCATAAAAAAAGCTTTTCGGCGCGTTTATAATATAAGCGTTTTGTATATCATAACACAGTTACGGAGGCGCGCAATGTTTGACGCTATATACACAAGGCAATCTGTTGACAAAACGGATAGTATTTCTATTGAAAGCCAACTTGAGTTTTGCAAATATGAAACAAGAGGAAATTCGTATAAGGTCTACTCCGACAAGGGTTACAGCGGAAAAAATACCAACAGACCCGCTTTTGAAAAAATGCTTGAAGCTGTAAAAGCAGGGGAGATTTCAAGGGTTATTGTGTATAAGTTAGACCGTATAAGCCGTTCTATATTGGATTTTGCAAATATGATGGAGGTATTTTCCGAGTATAATGTTGAATTTGTTTCATCAACCGAACGTTTTGATACCTCCACGCCTATAGGACGTGCAATGCTGAATATTTGCATTGTGTTTGCGCAGCTTGAGCGGGAAACAATACAAAAGCGCGTTGCAGATGCGTATTATTCAAGAAGTAAGCGCGGCTTTTATATGGGCGGGCGTATTCCTTACGGCTTCAAGAAAACAAAAACTACAATAGATGGAATAAAAACGTCAATGTATGTTTCTGTTCCCGAAGAGGCGGAGCATATAAAGAAGATGTACTTTTTGTATGCAAACGACTGCAATTCCCTCGGCGATATTATAAAATACTTCAATGAAAACGGCATTAAACACCTAAGGGGCGGCAAATGGACGGCGGGGCGCTTAAGCGAAATGCTGCGAAATCCGATTTATGTTATGGCAGATGCCGACGTCTATGATTTTTTTAAAGCACAAGGCGCCGATGTAATAAACCCCGTTTCCGAATATACGGGATATAACGCTTGTTACTTGTATCAGGGAACAGCTTCAAAAACGCGCAAGAACGCTGATTTAACGGATAAAGAGGTTGTACTTGCACCGCACATGGGTATTGTTCCGTCCGATGATTGGCTTAAATGCCAAACGCGCTGCCTTAACAATCGGCAATCCACAAAAGCGGGCAAGGCTGTGTCGTCCTGGTTGGTCGGAAAAATTAAATGCGGAAAATGCGGTTACGCTTTAACCACGGTTAAGGCAAATACAAAATGGCACAGATATTTTGTATGCTCTTTATCGCTTTCCACCAAAAAGGAAAGCTGCCCGGGTACGGGCGGTACGGTTTATGCGGATGTGCTGGAGGAATATATGCTAAACGCCGTAAGAAAAAAGCTATCGGAATTTGAAACGCTGTCTTCAAAAAAGAAAAAACAGCATACACCTAAAATCAACCAAAACAAGATTAAAATGTCGGAAATTGAAAACGAAATAAACAGCTTACTTTCAAAAGTTGCCGGCGCCAATGAAACGGTAATACAATATTTAAATGAACGTATAGTAAATTTAGACGCGGAATTAAAAAAGCTTCGGGAAGAAAATTTATTACCGAAGTGCAATCAAATAAAACAAGGCTGCGAGGTTATTTCCTCACACGTTAAGAATTGGGATAATATCAGTTTTGAGGATAAAAAGGCAGTTATAAACACGCTTGTAAAGGTTATATATATTGCAGACGGAAAGATAGAAATAGTATGGTATATATAAGTTTTTTTTACTTGTATCTTTACGCTTCGGTGAAGCACTTCGCACAGTGCAGGATATGTCGGACAAAAAATACTATTAAACCGTAAAAATACTGCCGGGCAATTTTACAGCTGCCCGGCAGTATTTTTGTTTGCAGACAAAAATACAGGTTAATTTTATAAAAACATCTTGATTTTTAGCTGTATTCGGTATACAATTCAAGTAGAAATTTAAAGGGGAGATGTCGGAAAATGGAATATTCAACGCCGGAAAAACAGGGGATTTCGTCCGAAGATATTTTAGAATACATAAAAACACTTGAAAATGCACGTCTTGCTACGCACGACCTTCTTATTATGCGCGGCGGAAAGCTGATTTATGAAGGTTACTGGAAGCCGTTTACGCCTGATTTTAAACATAGGATGTATTCGGTAACAAAAAGCTTTGTGGCTATAGCTATCGGATTTTTGGAGCAGGAGGGAAAGCTTTCTCTTGACGACAAAATTTCAAAATATTATGAGGAAGAATTAAGAAATCAGCCTGATATGAATATGCATAATCAGACAATCCGCCATATGCTTATGATGAGTACGGCAAAGGTTGAAAGAAGTTGGTTTGCCGCAAAACCGGAGGACCGTGTAAAGTTTTACTTTGAAAACGATAAAAAAGAGTCGCGCCCGTCAGGCACACTGTTTCAGTATGACAGCACAGGCTCGTTTGTTTTGGGCGCGCTTGCCGAAAAGCTTAGCGGGATGTCACTTAAGGACTATTTGTACAGCAGATTGTTTGAAAAAATCGGCGTTTCTAAGGAGACGTACTTTTTACAATGCCCAGGCGGATACTCCTGGGGAGATTCTGCGCTTTTGTGTACCCCGCGTGATTTAATGCTGGTTGCACAATTTATGATGAATAAAGGAAAATGGGGCGGGGAACAGATACTTAACGAAAAATTTGTTACGGATGCAACATCGTGTATGATTCCGAATGCGCTTTTAAATGACGACGAATTTGATACCCAAGGTTACGGCTATCTTATTTGGAGAACAATAGACAACTCATTTTTCTTTAACGGAATGGGCTGTCAATTTGCGGTATGCGTTCCCGATAAGGATATAATTCTTGTTTACAATGCTGACAACCAGGGAAAAACCTATGCAAAAAAGGTTATATTTGAAAACTTTTTTAATTTAATTGTGCGCCGAGCAAAGGAAGCTCCGCTTCCGGAAAATAAAGAAGGCGAAAATAAACTTTCGGAATATACCTCCGGGCTTAAGCTTATGTCGGTACACGGTGAAAAAACATCACCGCTTACAAAAGAAATAAGCGAAAAAATGTTCGTATTAGACGAAAACCCGATGGGTATATCAAAAATAAGCTTTACTTTTAACGAAAACGGCGGAGTTATGCGATATACAAATGCACAGGGGGATAAGGAACTGCCGTTTTCAATGTGCGAAAATACCTTTACAGAATTTCCGCAGGACGGCTACTCGGATATTTGCGGTACAAAGCCCGGAAACAAACGCTACAAATGCGCCGTGTCGGCAGCGTGGGAATCACCGCAGCATCTTACAATTAAAGCACAGATAATTGATACATATTTCGGTGTGCTTGATATGCACTTCGGATTCAGAGATAATCTGATAGGGATAAGGATGTATAAAGCTGCGGAGGATTTCCTTAATGAATATGAGGGCTTTGCAGGCGGCAGAATTTTAAATTAACATAAAAAAAGGCACAGTGTTTGTTTATAACGCTTGTGCCTTTTTTGGAATAAAATTCTCGGGTATTGACAAAGAGAGGCAGGTATGATAAAATATATCTAATTCAACAAAATAAAAATTTTGTTGAATAGGAAGTAAGAGGATAAGTCTGTCAAAATACATATTAACAAATATTATCAATAATACCTACGGAGGCGATTGTTACGGCTGATTTTAAGCTTTTCTACGACATACCGCGCGATGCAAAAAACTTTTTAAGCTATCTTTCAAATATTAAAGGAAAATCCGAATCCACTGTGAATGAATATTATTACGACCTGCGCACCTTTTTCCGATTTATGAAATGTCATCGCTCTATGGCATCCTTTGATGATTTTGAAAAAATCGAATGCGGAGATATTGACACGGACTTTATTCGCGGTATTACCCTTGATGATATGTACGAATATCTTATGTATGCAAACAGTGACCGTGACAACAATGCAAACGCACGCGCAAGAAAGGTTTCCTCTTTAAAAAGCTTTTTTAACTATTTATCAACTAAAGCACATCTTCTTCAGGTAAATATCACAAAAGAGCTTGATTCCCCCAAAATACCGTCAAAGCTTCCGGTGTTTTTATCACTTGATGAAAGCAGGAAATTATTGGAAAATATTGACGGTGAATTTAAAGTACGTGATTATTGCATTATTACGCTGTTTCTGAATTGCGGAATGCGGCTGAGCGAGCTTGTAGGGATAAATATATCGGATATACACGGCGACAGGCTGACCGTAACAGGTAAAGGAAACAAGCAGCGTACGGTGTATCTTAACGAGGCATGCCGCGCAGCAATACGCCAATATATGGAGGTAAGACCCACCGACAGCGCAAAGGATCGGCGAGCGCTGTTTTTAAGCAAGCAAAAAACGCGCATCTCCAATAATATGGTATACAAAATGGTTAAAAAAAATCTTGAACGTGCAGGGCTTGATACAAATGTTTATTCCCCGCACAAGCTAAGGCATACTGCCGCAACGCTTATGTACAAATACGGGAGCGTTGACGTTCGCGCACTTCAGGAAATTTTAGGACACGAGCATTTGTCTACAACACAAATTTATACACATATTGATCAGCAGCAGCTGCGTGACGCTATCGATAAAAACCCGCTGGCGCATATTACTTTAAAAAAAGAGTAGAAAAACTTTTTTGTAAGCTGTTATAGCCTTCGTACCACATTATAATAAGGTTTCCGTTTTTAACGCTTATGCGGGCATCGCTTCCGATAAATTCATTACTTACGCCAAGCGGATAGTCATTTGTAAGTGTAATATTATCGGCAGTGTATTTTAAACCTTTAATCGTAACGCCGTCTGAAACATCGCTTGCCGAAAATACGGATATAAAACCTTTTTTTGAAGCAGGAATTGTTATACTGCTGTTTGAAATTGCGGTGACCACCCTTCCCCCGCCGACCAAAAGGGCGCGCCCCCCGTCTTTGGAAATTTTTGTAAGAAGCTGAAAATTACTGTACAGATGGTCATACCTTCCTCCCATTCCCCCTAAAAGAACGAAGTTTGTATAGCCCAGCAACTTTCCCTTAAAATATGCTATATTCATATCGGTATCGTCTTTTTCAGACGGAAATACTGTAGTATTTTGTTCCTTTGGAATATAACCGAGCGAATCAAAATCACCCATAATATAATCGGGGGTCAAATTATGTGCGTTTAAAAATTTGTATCCGCCGTCTGCGGCAATTAAAATATCATCATTTGTCGGAAGCGGGCATATATCGTCATTTTCATAGTACGCACCGGCAATATAACATATTTTCAAAATATAATCACCCTTCCGTTTACTATTAAAGCGAGCCGTTTTTCTTACGGCTCGCTTTAATTATTTGTTTATGTTTATATATCCAAAATGTTCGTTAAGCCATTCCACAGACTGTCGCATCCATGTGTATTCTCTGTCAAAGGCAGGTACAGACCATATTGTTTCATTGCTTACAAGCGAAAGCCCGTGGCAGCCGTTTTCATACACGTGCAGCTCGAACGGAATATTATTTTTTCTAAGCGCCATTGAATAAAGCATACTGTTTTCAACCGGCACTGCGTTGTCACGGTATGTATGCCACAAAAACGCCGGCGGGGTATATTTATCAACACGGTTTTCAAGAGAAAGCCTGTTCCAAAGAGGGGTTTCCTCCTCGCTTCCCGTAAGATTTTTAAAAGAGCCCTTGTGCGCATATTCCCCGCTTGTTATAACGGGATAGCAAAGAATACTTAAATCGGGGCGGTGAAGAGCATTCTTTTTTTCATCATTTCCGAAAATTTCCGCATCGTTCCAAAGCGTGCTGATTGACGCCGCAAGGTGACCACCCGCTGAAAAACCGCATACTGCGATTTTATCGGAAATAACGTTCCATTCCTGTGCGTTTTCGCGTACAATCTCAATAGCTTTTGCCGCATTTAAAATCGGCAAAGGATGAATATGCGGCGCTGTGCAGTAATCTACCACAAAGGCATTATAGCCCGCAGCATTATACGAAAGCGCTATTCTCTCTGCCTCTCTCGGCGAAGTGTAGGCGTATGCCCCACCCGGAAAAACGACAACCGCGGGGCGTTTTTCATCGTCGCTGTTTAACAAATATGCCGTCATAATCGGCATAAATCCGTGCTCTGTCGGTTTGTCCAACAGGTTAATTACAATATTTTTCATAATAAAAATCTCCGTTTCATAAATCTTTTTAAATTCTATCACATTTACTTTAAACAATCAATGTTTTGGTAATATATTTTTTCAAAAAAAATATAAATATAATAAAAATATATTGAAAATGGAGAACTGTTATGAAAAAAGCTATTTGTGCGGTACTGTCCGCGATTTTAATTTTTTCATTTATAAATGCACACGCGCAGCCCGAGCTTTCCGCTAAATCCGCCATATTGATGGAAGCCGGAAGCGGAAAGGTAATTTTTGAAAAAAACCCACACGAATCGCTGCCGCCCGCAAGCGTAACAAAAATAATGACAATGCTTCTTGCAATGGAGGCAATTGAGCGCGGTGACCTTAAGTATACAACAATGATTACGGCAAGCGAACGCGCAAAGAGTATGGGCGGAAGCACTATTTTTCTGGACACGGGCGAAAAAATGAGTGTAGATGACCTTTTAAAAGGCGTTGCCGTTGCAAGCGGAAACGATGCCTGCGTAGCACTTGCGGAACATATTTCGGGCAGCTGCGAGGCTTTTGCAGCCCTTATGAACGAGCGCGCTGCAAAACTTGGGATGAAAGATACGCATTTTGTAAACTGCAACGGGCTTGACGATGATTCGCACTATACAAGCGCATACGATATTGCCATTATGAGCCGCGAGCTTCTAAAGCACAAGGATATTTTAAAATATACAAATATATGGATGGATTCACTTCGTGACGGAAAGTTCCAGCTTGCCAACACAAATAAACTTATACGCTTTTACAGCGGAGCAAACGGGCTTAAAACCGGGTCAACAAGCAAGGCGGGCTGCTGTATAAGCGCTACCGCCAAGCGCGACGGTATGCAGCTTATTGCCGTTATTTTGGGTGCGCCGACAAGCAAGCAGCGTTTTGCGGACGCCTCTTCCCTGCTTAACTACGGATTTTCAAACTTTGCCGTCAATTCATACGGTGAAGAAGGCGAGGACGTAGACTGTGTAAAGGTTTCCGGCGGTAAAAGCAACACCGTTATGGGCGTTGTCGGAAGAAACGCCTGTGTTTTGCTTGAAAAAAACAAGGCAAAAAATGTAAAGGTTCATATAAATCTACCCGAAAGCATAGACGCACCAATAAAAAAAGGACAGCAAATAGGCGACATTGTAATAACTCTTGACGGTGAAACCGTTACAACGTCGCCTATTTGCGCAAAGTCTGATATTGGTAAAAAAAATGCCTTTAATTATATGGGTGATTATGTAAGAAAAATGTTTTTTGTTGCAATATGAAAAACATTTGTATTGTTATCATATATAATCATTTTTTTCTTTCGTTTTTACATTATTTTCCCCCATATATTCACCATATATGGGGGAATTTTTACTCATATACAACAAGTGTCGAGGGCAAACCGTTTCTGAGTTCCGCTACGACGTTTGAATACAATCCGTTGTTTCGCTTGTAGGCTAAAATTTCCGAAGAATTGATGTTTTTTACATCGCCGTTTGAAAATACTTTTACTATTTTGAAAAGTGATGCTTTGTATGTTTCAAAATCGGTATTTACAAACGCTGAAACCGGCTGTGACGGGTCTTTATTTGTTACAAGAAGTATATCGTTGCCTTTGTCATAGCATGCCGCCCTGACAATATGATAACCCGAAAAATATTTTCCGACACCAAAATCTGTATCAGCCGGCTTAAAACCGTTTGCGGTGTCTGATATATCGTAAACCATACGTATTCTTATTATTCTTCCGTCCATATCAAGGCTGACTTTTATTATATCGCCCTTTTCAACCTTGCATTTTTCCGAATTGTCCGTAAACGAAACTGCACTTTGCAAAACCGACTCATCATAGCAAGGGTATATCCCGCCTGTTTCAGCACCGGCAAGCTCTAATGCGGGAACAAATTCTCCGTTGTCGTTTTTTTGGTACAGAAAACGTTTTACAACGCACATAGGCGGCACTTTTCTCGGCGCGGTTTTCTTCATTGTATATAAAACATAGTCAACACCGATGCCGTCGTTATTATACGAAAAGGTTTGCACCGCATATGTTGCGTCATCATCAAATACATCGGAAAGACTGTTTGCAACCCTGAAATCGGAAGTACTTTCGATGTTTTCCGGCAAAACCAGTACCTTTACATTTTCGTTGCAAAGCATATTTGCACCAAATACCCTCGAGCGTTTGCGGTAGCGGAAACCTGCCCCGTTCCCTCCTCCGACATATATCATATGGTCAAGCGCGGGAAGCTCGGAAACATCGGCGAACGACTTTTCCGCCGGAAAATCTATCGAGCGTAAAAGCCCGTCGTCATAAAGTGTATAAGCAACCAGCGGCGCTACCTTTACGGTAAGTGCCGAAAGGTTTGCAAGCGCGGTGTTAATTGCATTTTTTACATTTTCCGTACCTTTTATCATCTGACCGTCGACATACACCTTATCATACGCCGTAATTACGCGCTCCCCGCTTATAATATCATACAGCTTTATTTCAAGCCCGCCTTTAAGCCCTTTTTTATCGCCTGTTTTGATTACATAGCCCACACCCTTGTTTATATCTGCGTCAGTTTCGCTTTCTATATATGCAATCTTTCCTTTATGGTCAAGTATAAAACTTCTGTATGATGCAAGCGCTATCTTATCAACAGACCCCTGAAGCTGCTTATCGTAAATATAAGCTGCATCATCAATATAAATTTCATTATCGCTTTTACTGTACTGCGATATAAACCCGTTAACACTGCCTTTTGAAAAATAAAGCGTATCAGCGTAAAATATGCCGTTCTCTTTGTAAATATATGCCGAAACAACGGCTTTTTCTTTTATGTCGCGTATTTTACCCTTTTTTCCGTCTGCTTTTATAAGCGACGTCTTATGCTCCTCGTTTTCCGAAACAATAAACGGCTGCTTTGAATCGGAAAAAACCGTTACATCCCCGTTATCGGTTTTAAGGCCTGTTATGTAATAATTTGTGTAATTATAAATTTTTACAACATCTGCGCTGCCGTCGCCGTTATTGTCTATTAAAACAACCTCGCCGTTTTCGGGTACAAATACCATATCCGAATCAAATTGCGGCAAATGCCCGTTATAGATGAATTTTGCTTTTGACGAAAGCTGTGCGCGCTGCTTTTTTCCGTTTTCACGCCAGGTGTATGTATTTGATGAAAACGTAACATCGTTATCGGCGTTTATAACCGTAATATCGTTTGCACTTCCGGGGTATATAAAAATAACGTTCTTTGTGCCACCTTCGTTTTTTGCAAATGCCGTCACATTTTCGCCCAAATATTCGGCGGCGTATTCATAGCTGTTATCATACAAAACACCGTTTACAAACACGGTGTTTTTTCCGCTTTTTGCAGTGGAATACAGATTTATTTTTCCGACACCGCTTAAAATTCCGTTTATTTTTTCAAGACCGAAAACATCCTCCATTACGGTTTTATCTCTGCTTTGCACATAGCTTGTTTTATCGCCGTATTGTACAATCAATGCCGGCATATGAAGCATATTGTATATAAGGACCGAAAGCTCATTCCATGTAAGGCTGTCGTTTTCGCTTTTACCGCATACAAGTTTATTTTTTATTGCAAGCTTTGTATAACCGCCGCTCATTTCGGCAATATCTTTGTAGCCTGCTGCGTTTAAAAGTGCAGCAATTGCATCGCTATAGGTTAACGGTTCGTTTTCTCTTAAACCGCCGGATATGTCTGTTCCCATAATGCCCGACTGTACCAAAAATTCAATATTCGCATTTTCACCCTTTGAATAAGCGCCCATAAGGTTGGCAATATAGTCGGCAAAATCCGTGCGTGTTACCGCCTCGCTTTTGTAAAAGTTTATATTCTGTACGGTGGCAAGTGTTTTTGTAAGCTCAAGCGCGCTATCGTCCGGCACTGCGGCAGATACCGATGTACAAACGATCAAAAGAGCACACAGGAAAATACTTAAAAATCTTTTCATATTACCTCACCCCCGTCTTAATTGCGTTATACCATATATTTGCAGCTTGCGCGCGCGTTGTATTTTCATGCGGCGCAAAGCGGTTTTGGTCGGTTCCGTTTATTATGCCAAGTGTATAAAGAAGCGCCACACTGTTTTTTGCATAGTCTGATATTTCACCGCTGTCGGAAAACGTTAAGGCTGCACCCTCTTTATCGGATTTTATAATTCTGCATATAAGAACGGCAATGTCCTGGCGTGTTATGGTCTGCTGCGGGGCAAACGTACTTTGTGAAATGCCTTGTATTAAGCCGTTTTTGTACGCTGCGCAAAGATATGGATAAAACCAATCGCTATTGTTTACGTCATCAAACGGAAGTGAAAGCTCTGCGGGTATTTCAATGTTAAACGCCGTGACAAGTAATTTTACGGCTTCCGCACGGGTCAGATAGTCGTTAGGCGCAAAAATGTTTTCGCTTTTTCCGTTAATTATTTTGCGCTGCGCAAGATAATCTATTGCTTCTTTTGCCCATAATGCCTGAGAAATATCGGAAAATAATTCTTTAGAGGTACCGGCAGAAATACCGCCTCCCGTCGAAATACTGCTTTTGCTGCCGCCGCCACCGCCGCCGGACGGAGGCTGTGTTTTGTTTTTGTCCTCTAAAACTTTCTGTTCTGTAACAAGGCGGTTAAACTCGTCTGAAAGCGCTTTAAGCGTTTGGTATGACGAATGATTGCTCTTTAAAATTTCTATAACGGATGACTGATTTAAAAGAGCCTTGTACGTATCAATCAAAAGCGGTTCTTCTTCGTCTATTATCGCTTTATATTTTTTTAAAACCGTTTCGTAGCTGCTCCATAGCCCTGTATTTTCGGCAAGCGTTCCGAGTATTACCGCGCGTTTAAACTCTGTCAGAAATTTGTCTGCCGAAAGCGCTGACGCATTTAAAATAAACGAATTGTTCAGTTCCTGAACAATGGTCGTATTTTTCTTGTAGTCTTTGTAAATATCCGTATTATACAAATTTGCCATTTTCAGCGCATTGTCCGTAATTTCGGAAGCGGTGCTTAAATCTGCTCCTTTAAACCCCGTCAAAAGCGCCGAAAGGTTAAACTTGTATATAAATTCTTCGGGGGTTTTGAAGTCACAGCCGAGAACGTTTTCGGAAAGTGCGCTTTTTCCTTCGCCAAGTGCACTAAAGGTTTGCATATCAAGCCCCAGGTAATTTCCGTATTTTTCAATTGCTGCAAGCATTTTGGGGTTGCTGTTTTCCTCTTTGGCGCTGATGACAGCGTTTTTTACAGAGCTGTATTTATAAAATTCAAACGGCGTCTGTATGCTTTGCGATATTCCGTCTGCCGAGGCGATTGCCTTGTACTGCCCGTCAGGGTAATCGCTTAAGGTAACGTTAAACAAAACGCTTCCGTCGTTTCCGATTTTCCCCTCGTCTGCCCATAAAAGATTTTCGGCACTTTCATCTGCCGGCTGTTCGTAAATACGCAGAAGCGCCGCACTGCCGACATCCTGGGCATCGGCTTGTATTTTAAATATAAAGTTTTCTGTTTTAATGTCTTTTTGCGGCGCGGGAAGCTGTATATTCTCTGCCGCTGCGGCTGCCGCAAAAAAAGCGGCAGCCAACGCACACAAAACAGGCATAATCCTTTTTTTCATAAAGTCGATCCTTCCTTTCGGGATAGTGGGAAATTACTCATCGGTAAGAATAATATAGTCTATCTGCATATCTCCGACAGCTGTCATCGGGTCAAATCTAAGCCGCGTAATTGTGTCTTTCCACAGTGCATTTGTTATGTTAACCTCATATTCTACAAAGTCGGTGCTTTTTGCCTCTATAGGAACTTTAATCGATTTTGCCGCATTCATTGTTGTGTCCTTGTCCGTCACAAAGAAAAGCTCGGCAAGCGTTGAACTTGTCATATTTTTAAGCCTAAGCTTCAGCACGGTGTACTTTGAAGAATCAAGCTTTAGATCCTTTAGGTTAATCTGCGGGTCGGTAGAGTTTGAAGTAAGAGACATAATACCGTTCATAACGGATACTGAAGATATGGTTTTCGCCGGTGTCCAGCCGCAAAGGTCATCATCGGTATTAAAATTCCATGTTCCTTCAGGCTCTTTGTTTTCTTCGGTTTCGGTTTCTTTTGGACTTTCAACATATGTGATTTTGCTTTCATCATCCCACGAAACACTGTACCCGAGCGCCTCCATCGTTTCACGCAGCGGTGCTACGTACTGCCCTTCATAAAGCCTGACGGGAATTTTGCCTGCGGCTTTTTCGTTTATGGTTGCGTCGCCGCTGTTTACGTCAATTTTCAAAAGAGCTGTTTTTGTTGCTGCGCGCAAGCTGTGCTGTGCCTGTGCATAAATCATTTTAAGCCCGAAATAGCGTTCAAAACAGCTGAGCGGCATATAGAATTTACCGTCAAGCATAATCGGTATTGTCTGCGTTGCTGCACCGGCAGATGCGACACTTTTTACAAGCGGGCAAAGCTCTCCGTCAAGAGCTATCCTCAAAATATCCATCGGCTCGCCCTCTAAAAGCTCAATACTTTCTATCTCAAAACCTCCGGTGGTGTTGAGCGGATCTATACGAAGCTGCTTAAGCGTTCCTTTCCATGATTCGCGCGACCATACGGGAATAAGCGCTTCGTAATATCCATCGGCTGCATTTTCAGGGGTAAGGGTTACGCCCTTCGCTTCGTTCCACTTTGTATCATCATCACGTATAAAATAAATTGATAATTCTTTTTTTGTGACATCCTGTTTTATTTTAAGGCGAATATATGTAACGTTGTCTATATTTATTCCGAGATTGTCCTCAGAAACGACGCTGGGATCCATCCCGCTTGCAATTCCTTTAATTTTTCCGCCGTCTGATGAAAAATTCTCTACCTGTTTTCCAATCGTCCATGTTGAAAGAGCGTCGCCCCGCCATACTTTTTTTGCCTTGTCCGGAACGCGCACGCTGATTGTTTTTCCGCGCATACCGGGCTCACGATCTTTGGGGAACAAAATTGAAAATTTATCCTTTTCTTCTTCTGTCGGAAGCTGCGGGGTATATTCTTTAACATCGGTAAAAACCTTTCGTACCGCGTCAAGATAACCAAATCCCGCCAAATTACAAGGCGCGGTGTAATGTCCCTCGCAGTATTCGTTCCATGTTGCAATTATTACGGATTTTTCAGACATTGTATATTTGTTATAATCCTTGTAAAAATCATCTCGTACATAACTCAGCGCTGCTTCAAAATCTTCTACTGTAGAATACTTGCCCGGATTTCTTAGCCAAGCGGATTCCTCGCGCCCCATACTTATTGACGGCTGAACAAAAATATCCGGGTTATCCGTCTTTGCTTTTTCAAGGTTTGCCTCCTTTGCACCGCGTGCAGCTTCTGATATTGCAAAGCTGTAGTTGTATATTCCGTCACATCCGATTTTTGCGGCATATTCTTCGGAATATCCCGAACGCGACGCTATAACGGTACATCCGTCATATCCCAGCTTTTTACATTCGTTTCTCAGGTATTCTATTGCATCTCTTGCTGTTTTTTCGTCAGACGCGCATTGATTTTTATAAAAATAATCTGCAAGATACAGGTAAATCACCGGTTTATTGTCCACAACTAAAAAGCGCGGATCTTTTATAAAATATTCTATCCAATAGGGTACTATGTATTTTTTAAAATGCTCAACCGTTGTTTTTGAATTTCCGGCGTTTTCCCAAAGAATTGTATATTCCATTTTGTCGGAATATTCAGAACGCATTACACCCTCCAATAACCCGTAAGCGTTTGAGCCCATCTTTATCGGTCCTCCCGAATAATTTCGCGGTGTAAACCAACAGGTCAGACGGTAATCAATACCGTTTTCAAGCATCCATTTTGTTTCCCAGTCTGCTGCTTCGCGGCTTCCGTCATCATATGTTCCGAGATACGGTATTCTATCAGGCTGCGTAATTGCGTAATCCCAGCCCAAGTGCTGACCGTCCCTCCACATATCGCAGGTTTGCATACCGACAAGAAAATCTTTAGACGGTGAAGCCATAGGCTCCGGCACGTAAGTTTCCGGCTCATTAACCTCGTATGCCCATATATCGTCAAGATAAAGCCTTGAATGCTTTGTTATTCCGGTTTTAGCCTCAAATCCGTCAACAGCTTTGGCGCTGAACTTTACCTTCTCGGCAATTATTCTGTTATTAATATAAATATCTGCCGTTTGAGAGCCGAAATCTGCATCTACGGAAATAATATACCACACATTTTTGATATAGTCGTAGATCTTCACTCCGTTTATATACAGTGAATTTCCTTTGAAGCCGAACGAAAACACATTTTTATCTTCGTTTTTCCAGTTGATTTCAAAATCCTGGTTGTCCTCTTCCACGCAGAACTTAAACTCAAGCCCTGCGCGTGTTGTTATTTTATCAAACGTGCGGCTGATTGATGTATAATCCACACCGGAATTATCAACAAGTTCTGCACAATAATAGTCAGGCCAAGCTGCTGCATTTTCGCTCTTAACCCTTTTTGCGCTGCTTCTGTTTTCCGGATGTACTTTCCAATCGTCTGCTAATCCTCCATCCGTAGCTGCAAAAAACTGCTCGTTAAGGGCGTAACCGGTATGAATTTTCAATCCGTTCATATAAAGCTCGGCGGTTTGTTTTATTCCTGTTCCTATCTCTACAAAATTTAGCGAATTAACATCACATATAAAATCAAATTCGCCGACATATATTCCGTCTATATATGCGGTATATTTTTTTGCTGCAAGGTCAATTTCAAATTTCACCCCGTAAAAACGGTTAAGTATATATTTTTCTATAGGCTCAAACCCGTTTTTTGTTTTAAAATTAAATTTACCGTTTTCAAGGTATATACGCAAAAATTCTTCTGTGTTTTCCCCTCCGCACAACTTTAAATAAGACTGTGAACTTGAGGTTGCCATTTTAACGGAGGTTTCAAGTGTAACGCTGCAATCTTTCGTTTCTTTAAGTTTTTTGCTCATCACAACAGGTGCAACAGTGCTTGTATCTCTTATTCTGAACCACTCTTCGGATTGTGCGGAAGTAATTGTTCCGCCGCTTACATCTGTATCCCAACCGGAAATAATCGGAGAATTTTCGTATGTCATTATCATAGAAAAGGTGTCATCGGTAATAAAATGCGGTCCGTCAAGCGTTTGTAAATCCGGCATTGCTATGGCTGCAACTGATAATCCGAAAATTATTATCGCTGCTAAAACGGTTATTTTAATACTTTGTTTCATTCTTTTGTCAAACTCCCTTCTGAAAGACCGTGTTTTTTGGGGTATTCGGCATAATAAGGTTTAACACTTCTGTATTGAAAAATCAGTTTCTTTTAAGCTCAATAAAGCTTGTAACAGGCACGGGAGCCTCCCCCGTTTTGTTCCGCCATATAAACAGTCGCAAACCATCGTTTCCGTATCCCGTATCTATTGTGATCTGTATATTTTTGAAAGCAGTGTCCAATGTTACGTTTACAGGCATAACATTAACAAATTTATTGTTTTTATAAACAACCGCCGTAACTGTTGCGGGAAGGTAACCGATATTGCTTCTTGCCTGTAAATTTACGCTTATCTCGCCGTCTGTCATTTTTGAAAGTATCTTTTCACCGCTTTTAAAAACCGCATTATATTCTATATTTTTAGGCGTATCGAATGTAATTGTTTTACTTCCTTCAATTTCACGTCCCCATGCGTCTTTGGAATCGGAAATATCTATTGTATAGCGCATTTCGGGCTTAAGGTTTTTAAGCTTTATCTTTAAATCCGTTATACGGGTGTAATTATCCGTTGTAATGGTTAAATCGTCTATCATATCGGGACGCGGTGTACCGTTTATGAGTATTTTTTCCTTAGTTACCGTGAAACGGTCTATATCAAGGTTAAATGTAAAATTTGCTTCCCCGTTTTCGTATGATGACGCCGTTATCTCGGTATTAAAGAAATTGTCGGGCAACATTCTTCGTATTGACCACTCGTCAATGTATATCGTGTTTGCCACACTGCTTCCCGCGGCATTTTTTTCATTCGCATAAAAATACGCGTAAATATCTTTCGACTTATCTATGCTGTCCACACTTGTAACACGTATCGGAATTGAAAGCTTTGTCCAGCCTGTCCTTATTGAATAACGCATATCCGTTTGCGGATATGTAAAAGATTTTTCCGTATTTCCGTTTACTCTGTAGGATGGGATAAGCCTTACCTCGGAAATTCCCTCGCCCATGTCGGCTTTTGCATATAGGTTCATCATATATTCCGCCGGATTTTCGGTAGTGTATACGTCCAGATTTGCAATTTTCTGACCAAGACGTGCATATCCCTGCATTGTTCGCGATATACTGTAGCTTCCGCTGTGTGCGTCTGTGTTGAGCGCTGCCGGTGTTTGCGGCGGGGTTGGCTGCGCGCCGTCTAACCCGTCCCATAAATACTCGGTGGTTTCACATTCGGGGTCATAGATAAGCTCGCGGTACTTCCACATTCCCAAGTCGTCAAGATCGTTAAATATGGTATACTGACCTTCGGGGAAATTATTTAATGTAAACGGAGGGTTATTTAAAACATCTCTTCCCCATGCGTCTTTTATATCGGAAAGTATAACCGTAATCATACTTTCATTTTCAAGATTTTGTAATTTTAAGGTAAGTGTATGTTCGCGTGTTTCTTCATTTGTCGTTTCAAGTACGGAGGATTCTATATACGCATCTCCGCGCACCCCGTTAACCTCTATATTTTCCTTGCGAACGGTACGCGGGTCTATGTCAAGATTGAATTCATAAGTAAGGGTTTGTGATTCCTCATTATAGTCAACCGACAGCCTTTTTGTTTCGGGGAAACTGTCCGGCACGCAAAGCCGCATCGACCAATCATCGATATAAAGTGTTTGAATGTATTTTTGTCCAAGCTCGTCCCAAATGCCGTTTTCAGCACCTAATCCGTTAAACCAAAAAACGACAGTCTGAGCAGCTTCGATATTTCCTTTTCGTATTTTCTTTGAAAAATATTGCCATGTGTTTCCTACATTAAAGCCTGAAGATGTTTCACCCGTGCCTTTTCCGAACTGCTTTTGCCCGGGAATTGTATAACCGGGAACTACCTGCACTGTTTTCCCGTTTTCACAGTCTGTTCGCATCCATGCGTTAATTATATATTCGTTAGGCTCTTCCGCGGTATATGTCTTTAAGGCAGCAGCCGGTATAAATGCTATTCCGGGATTACCGCGCATGGTGCGTTTAATGCAATAGCTGCCGCTGTGCGCATTATCGCTGTATAAAACAATATCCGCATCTTGCATTGTTGACGCGGCATCTTTACTGCCCACTTTACAAGAACCTGTAAGTGTTTCACATTCTATATCAGGAACAAGCTCGCGATAAATCCAGTTTCCGTCCGCGTCAAGGTCGTTGTTTATTGTGTATGCGGTCTCCGCGTTATCCTCCGCATAGCAACAAGGAACAATGTTTATAATCATAAGCATTGTAATAAACAACGTGATAAATCTTTTTTTATTCATAGCTTCCTCCTTATTTATGTATGATTTTCTGCGGACGATAAGTCCGCAGAAAATCGGGAAATACAGCCAAACGCATTTAGCGGTTGGTGTAAGGTGTAAGGGTTTTTGTATTCCATATAAAAGACCTAAGCGTGCAGCCCGCAGCATTTTCAGAAACGGTTAATTTAGCGCAAAGTTCACCACCGGTGCTTCCCATTGCAAAACTCTTGCTGTCAAGCGCTGCCTTTACAAACTTTTTATCGCTGTCAAAAAGCGCCAAAATTGCGGATATATCCGCTGTATTAGCGGTGCCGTTCGTAATTCCCGAAACTGTGTATGTATACTCTCCTGCGCCAAGAGTTGTTTCTTCCGTTATTTCTGTTCCGTCTGCGGCGGTAATCTTTGCTGTGCCGAGTGAAAGACCTGTGCCGAAGGTATTTTTAATGTCCCTTCCCCATGCGTCCTTAAGGTTCGATATGGAAACTGAACTGTTCCGAGGTATTTCACCGTTAAGATTAAGCGTAAGTACGCTTTCCCGCGTAATTTCATCCGTTACTACCGTAAAGCTTTTAACCTTGTCAGTTGCTGCACCGTCAATTGTAACGTTTGATATATCCACACTTCGTGAATCAATATCCTTGTCGAATACAAATTTTACGCTCGGTTCAGCAGATGTATTATCCACATATGCGCCCGTTTGATACACATCAAATGTCGGAATTTTACGGAAGCTCCAGTCATCTACATAAAGCGTTTGAACAGTCTCAGCCTTAGAACCGCTGCTGTCTTGAACCCCCCCTGTGGTAAGCGTCAAACCATTCCACAAAAGGTACACGCGATTGGTATCTTTTGTGAACGCTTTCTTAAACTTAAGCTTTGTTGAATGGTAGTTCCAATCGGTTGTTACGTCAAAGCTTAATCTGCCGCCGGCTATCGCGGCATCAAATCCGCCATCTTTTTCTTCGTTATGGAGTTTTACACCGATAGGTTTATCATATCCGCCTTTTTCCGTACCGGTCTTTAGGTATGCCGACACAATATACGGCTCACCTGCAACTACAGCTTCTTTCGGTACAACAAATCCAATTCCCGAATTTTGCCGCATCGTGCGCTTTATGCTGTAATTCCCGCTGTGTTTATCAGTGCTTAAGACAATATCTGCATCTTGAATTGTTGAATCCGCAGGCGACGGCTTACCTACTGCCGCAAAACCGTCTTTCGTTTCACAGCCAACATTCGGCACAAGTTCGCGATATTTCCACAGCCCGCCGTCATCAAGGTCGTCGTATATGGTATACTGACCTTCGGGGTAATTATTTATTATAAACGGGGCGTTGCCCGAAACATCTCTTCCCCATGCGTCTTTTATATCGGCAAGCTTAACCGTAATAATATTTTCTTTTTCAAGGTTTTGCAGTTTTAATGTAAGTGTATGCTCACGTGTTTCTTCGTTTGTCGTTTTAAGTATTGCAGATTCTATAAATGCATCTCCGCGCACACCGTTAACCTCTATATTTTCCGTGCGAACGGTACGCGGGTCTATATCAAGGTTGAATTTATAGGTAAGGGTTTGCGCTTCTTTGTTATAGTCTACCGACAGCCTTTTTGTTTTGGGGAAACTGTCCGGCACGCAAAGTCGCATCGACCAGTCATCAATATAAAGCGTCTGGATATATTCTGCGGGAGAGCCTTTATCGTCGTAAATAGCATTTGCCGCGGTTAACGCATTGCCGTGAAACCGAAATCCTACAGACGTCGCGGTTACAGTACTTATTTTTCGTACTTTTTTTGAAAAATACTGCCACGTATTTCCCACATAAAAGCCGGCGGAGTTTTCCCCTGTGCCTTTTTCAAATGTAGTCTGCGCAGGAATTTTATGGCTCGGAACAACAAATGCGGTTGTCCCTGTTGGGCAATCTGTGCGCAACCATGCACTTATTACATATTCATTCGGATCGCTGTCTGTATATGTTTGTAAATCGGCGGTCAGGCTAAACGCAATCTCGGGATTAATTCGCATTGTACGTTTTATACTGTAATTGCCGCCGTGCGGGTTATTATTTGACAATACAATATCAGCATCCTGCATTGTAGACCCCGTTCTTTTATCTCCAATCTTCAAAAATCCGTTAGTAGTTTCACATCCTATATCAGGAACAAGCTCGCGATAAATCCAGTTTCCGTCCGCGTCAAGGTCATTTTTTATTGTATATGCCGCAGAGGTCGTTGTATCGTCCGCTAAACCCGATACGTAAATTTGTGATGTTAACAAAGAGGTCATTGCAAGAATTGAAAAACATTTTTTAAGCAAATTTTTCATCGTTTAAATCCTCCAATAAAATTTATTATTATCCTTTAACCGCACCCACGGTCATACCCTTTACAAAATACTTTTGGAAAAACGGAAATACTATGAGAATAGGTCCGGCTGCCGCAACGCACATTGCCATTCGTGCGCTTAACGTAGGCAGAGTAACGTTTTCCGTTGCTATTCCCGCACTTGCCGCCTCCGGCGAGTTTAGAAATTCGATATTTTTCATAATCGTCATTAACAAGTACTGAAGCTTGACTTTATTGTCAGACTCTATGTACAGCATAGAGTAGTACCACTCGTTCCAGTACATAAGCAAAAGTAAAAGCCCCACTGTTGCAAATGCCGGTTTTGAAATCGGTACAACAATATTTGTAAATATTTTAAACTCACCCGCGCCGTCAAGCTTTGCCGATTCTATGAGCGATGTCGGTACACTCATAAAAAAGCCCTTCATCAAAAGAATGTTCCACGCGCTGCACATACCGGGTATTATAAGCGCTATAATTGAATCCTTAAGGTCAAGCCAGCGTGTTATAAGTATGTATGTAGGAACAAGCCCGCCGTTAAAAAGCATTGTAAAAAATACATAAAACGACAGTGCGCGCCTGTAGGCATAATCCTTGCGGCTCATAACATAGCCGCAGGTAGATACCAATACAAGTCCCAAAAGTGTGCCGACAACCGTTGTTATTATAGTTACGCCGTAGGCATTTACCAATCGCCGCGAATTTGCCATAAGAACACTGTATGCATTAAGCGTCGGCTCTTTAGGAATAAGCTTGTAGCCTACACTCATAATTTCTTCCTGTGACTGAAACGATGAACCCAGTATTACAAGGAACGGATACAAGCAGCAAAGCGACAGGAAAACCAATATAATATGCATAACAACCTGAATTGTTTTTTCACTGCCCGTTAAAATTGCGCCGTTTGTTTTTTTGCTCATTTTTCTCACCCCTTAAAATAACGCGTTGTCGCTGTCAATCTTGTTTACGATAAAGTTAGTGGTAATTACCAATATAAAGCCAAGCACTGCCTGATAAAACCCTGCTGCGCTCGACATACCCACATCGCCCAAGGTTATAAGTGAGCGGTAAACGTAGGTATCAATAATATCCGTTGTCGAATACAAAAGCGACGAATTAAGGGTGAAATTGTAAAACAAGCCGAAATCTCCGTAGAAAATTTTACCGATTTTTAAAATCGTCATTATAATTATCATCGGTTTAATGCTCGGAAGCGATATGTACCATATTTGCTTAAGCTTTCCCGCACCGTCTATTTTTGCCGCCTCAAAAAGCGATTTATCTGTTCCCATAAGGGACGCATAGTATATAATCGCGTTATAGCCCATGCCCTTCCATACTTCCGCTATTATGAGAATAACGGGCCAGCATTCGGGCTTGTTGTACCACGCAACCGCATCTTTTCCCATAGAAAGCAAAATTTTATTTATCAAACCGTAGTCTATATCCAAAAACACCTTCGCGGCATATGCGGCAACAACCCATGAAATAAAGTACGGCAGAAAAAGCATTGTCTGATAGCATTTAACAAATACCGCACGCATTTCATAAAGCATCAGCGCAATGGCAACAGACATTACAAGCCCGAGAATTATAAACGCGATGTTGTAAAGTATCGTATTTCTTGTTGCAATCTCAACAGATTCGTTGTTTAACAAAAATTTAAAATTGTCCAGCCCTGCCCACGGACTTTTTAAAAAGCCTAACGAATAATCGTAGTTTTTAAAGGGCAGCACCAAGCCGTAAAGCGGAATGTAACAAAATACAAACAGGTACAGCATAGACGGCAGTGTTAAAATCAAAAGCGGGAAGTTTTTCTTAAATGTTTTGGCTTTACTGCTTTTTTTCTGTTTTTCCATAAAATCCATCCCCGGTATTATTTATTATTTTTTTGCCATTCGGAAAACTGTTTGTTTACCTCTGCAATAACGGTGTCAATTCCGGCATCTTTCATTTTTTTACGTGCCTGTGAAAGATAATCGTCAAAATTTTCCATACATCCGACGCTTAAAATCTTATCGTATTCGCTTCTCACGGAAGATACCTTCGCATATTCCGTCTTTACGTTTTCCGGATCAAACACAAAACCAAGAGAAGAAGATTTTTGCGCTGTTTCATTAAGCCTACGCATTTCCTCAAGAGCTTCGCGCCTGTTCCACGGCGAATCCCACTGTTTCCAAAGAGGACCTATCCAGTTGTGCCATATGCACCATGTCTGCATACTTCCGGAATTGGGAATTACTGACTTCTCTCCTATTTCCGCACTGCGTTTTTCATCTATTTTATAATCTATACCTTCAACGCCGTATGCAAGTGTATTGAATAAATAATCATCCTTCCAGACAAGGTTTAAAAGCTTTAATGCATTTTCGGCGCTCTTTGTTGTCGAGCTTATGCTGTTTATGCTTCCGCTTCTTGTGCAAATCGTCTTTATTCCCATACTTGCTTCCACACACGGGAAACCGTACGCGGAAGATGTCTTTGAACCGTCCTTCGTATAATATCCGGTATTGCACATTACGGCATAATTGCCCGACTTGCACTCTGTCAGATATTCGTTTCTTGTGTTTGCGTCTTTAGGCATATATCCCTTATGATAATACTTATATTTAAGCTTCCATGTGTTTATAAAATCTTCGGCATCAAGCTCTGATATGTATTTTTGCTGCTGTTCGTCATAAACAAGCCCCGAAATATTCATATCGGTAAAGCGGGTACTTGTAATATTCGGCGTCTGATACAAAAGCGGATAGATATTAGGCTCGTTCTTTTTTATTGTTTCAAGATAAGATTCTATATCCGCAAGTGATTTAACCTTTGTATAATCAAAATTGTATTTTTCGACCAAATCCTTTTTAAACACAACGGACGGATGATCCGCCAACGGCGTTTGCCCCTTTATGCCCCAGCGTTTGCCGTCTATTTCGGAAAACTTCCACATATAATCATCCGTTTGGCTTAGAATATCCGGGCAATACTTTTGTATCATATCATCCGTAAGTTCCACAAAAGAACCGTTTTTCACACCGCTGCGAAATTGCTCGGCGGTCCTTAAAAAACAAATGTCCATTTTTTCCCGCGTAGCAAGCATTGTGTGCATCTTTTCGTCGTAATTACCCATATCAATGAGGTGCAAATCAAGCGTTATGCCAAGTTCCTTTTCAATAATCTTGTTTGCTTCTTTCATTACGCTGTCCTTGCTGGACATATTTTCCGCCGATTTACACATATACCAATCAACGGTTTTTGTTGACGATGCCGTTTGCTTTTTATCACAGCCGGCATTTGCAAGCAGCACCCCAAATGCAAGCGCCGCAGATATAAATTTTTTACAGGTCATACACATTCCCTCTCTTTCAACGTTATTTTAGCACAAGAGAAACAAAAGAAAAATGTCAGCGTTTTTGTTTTTTGTCTATATTTCACATTTTTGGCAAAAAAAATTTTTGCCAATATATACACATTGCCTGTTTCACCATTGACAAACTGTTTTTATTAAATTATAATGACATAGAAATTTGAATGGGAGGGCTTTTTATGTATACCGTAATTATAGCAGATGACGAACCATGGATACTTTTTAAGATTAAAAGTGTTTTTAAATGGCAGGAATACGGTATGGAGCTTATCGGAGAAACAACATCTTCGGACGAGCTTTTAAGTATGATTGAAGAAAAAAAGCCCGATATTGTTTTTACAGATATAAGTATGCCCGGGAAAAGCGGGATTGAGGTTGTGAAACGTGTTCGGGAGAAGGCTGCGGACACGCTTTTTGTGTTAATAAGCGGTTATTCTGATTTTTCATATGCACAGCAGGCGATTGAATACGGCGTTTTCAGCTATCTTCTTAAACCCGTAACAGATGACAAAGCGCGTTCGCTTTTGGAAGGAATAAAGTCTGCACTCGATAAAAAGCAAGGCGATACGGTCGACATTAAAATTGACAATGCAAAAAATATGGCGTTTAAAAAGCTTATCTCCTATATTGATGCGCATTATTGCGAAAAGCTCCACCTGGGCGAGCTTTCTGCAATGTTTGACATAAACACTACGTATTGCTGTGCATTGTTTAACAAAAATTTCAACTGTACATTCAGTCAGTATATATTAAAATGCCGTATGGAAAAAGCGGCGGAATTGATATTAAGCGGGAAATCGATAACGGAAACAGCGGAAATGCTGGGGTATGATTACTACCATTTCAACAAGCTTTTTAAAAAATATTTTTCGCTTACGCCAAAGCAGTACAAGGTTTTAAAGTCATAATCCTGAAAAAGAAGGTAAATTATATGAAAAAGCCGTCTATGAGCATACACAGCCTTATATTCATATTGGTTTCTTCAATAGCAGCAATTATTATTGCAATACAGTTTGTTTGTGTGGGTATACTGTTTAACATATTTAATTCTCAGAAAAATGCAGCTGTAAGCAGTATGGTGTCGCAAACAGTTCAGATTATGGAGGATAATTTGCAAACTATTGATTCCATACAAAATTACACGTCAAACAGCAATGATATTTCCCAGTTTTTATATGATTCGTCACATAATAAAGAAAATTCGCTGTACCTTAAGATTTCCGACGAAACAATGGCGCTGAACAGATTTTTTACTGACCGTATAAGCCTTATACTTGTCGATAACAACGGAAAATTCTATAATTTTTTCAACAGCACGGCTCAGGCTGAACGCGATAAAGTATCGGAACTTTACACCGAATATATTAAAGGCGCTTCAAACGAACAAAAGGTTCTTTTTACATTGCCGAAGATCAGCGAATACGAGCTTTACATCTGTTCCTTTTCTCCAATTACAAAAATCGAACGAAACACTGTATCTTCATCGTGCGTAGGAAATGCAATCATACTTAACAGATTAAATATTTACAAGGTCCTTCGTGATATGGAATACCTGGAAAACGGTGAACTGATTTTTAAAAACAGCTCGGATAATAAAACACTTCTCTTTTCAAAAAATTCGTCTGAGGATAAATCCACTGTTTCAAAGACACGCAAAATATCGGATACAAACTGGCGCCTTACGGGAAATCTTATATACGAAAGTCAAACTTCCGCAGTATACAAAATAATTCTGCTTATAATTGCGGAGCTTATTATAATAATTCTGCTTATCTACCCTATCCAGCTTTTTATACTTAACAGATGTATTTCAGCACCTGTCAAAAAATTTCTTAAATTTTTTGACACATATTCAATAAATACACCGTATAAGCGGCTTGACGGCGCCGCCCTGTCTGAATTTCGCCAGCTTTCAAAACATATAAACACAATGCTTGACAAATCCGAAGAAATATCAAGAAAAATTGTGCATACGCAGCAAAAGCTGTACGAATCTGAGCTGTGCGAAAAAGAAGCCGTATTGTATGCGCTTCAGATGCAGATAAATCCGCACTTTTTATATAATACTCTGGAATGTATCGGCGGTCTTGCCATTTCGTATAACGCTTATGAAATCACGGAAATGATGGATTCGCTTTCCTCACTTTTGCGTTATGCGCTGTCGCGCTCATCTCAAAGCACTGTTGAAGATGAAATAAAAGCCCTTGAAGCTTATATGAAAATTTTTCGTATACGTTATCCGGACAGATTTTCGTATACACTTGATTTTGACGATGATATATGGGAATGTAATATTTTACGTATGCTGTTTCAGCCGATTGCGGAAAACGCCATAAAGCACGGATTTCTCGGTTCTAAAGAAAAAGGGAAGCTCGATATAAAAGGTTTTTGCGATAAAAACGACCTTGTATTCAGGTTTTACGACAACGGAATCGGCATAAAAGAGGAAAAGCTTAAAGAAATTAAAACACGGATTGAGAATTGCAACAATAATTTGTATACCTCAAATTCTGTCGGTATAGTAAACATACACAAGCGTATACGCCTTAACTACGGTGAATTGTACGGTGTACAGATTGAAAGCACTTACGGAGAATTTACCCTTGTTACAATTACAATCCCCATGCAGTGAAAATTATTCCAAAAAACACTTGCAAACCATATGCTGTTTGCGATATACTCATTTATTGTAGTTTATTCACTGAAGGAGTTTTGGTATTTTATGAAGCTTTCAAAAAAATTTGTTTGTGTTGTCGTTGCTTTTTCGCTGATTTTCGGTTCATTTTCAGCGGCAGCAATTGATGTAACGTCTTACGGGGCATGTGTTATGGATTTTGAATCGGGTGAGGTTTTGTACTCAAAAGATGCGCAAACACAGCGCGCACCGGCAAGTATGACAAAAATAATGACACTGTATATGCTGTTTGAAAAGCTTGCCTCCGGCGAAATTGAAAAAACAACGCCCGTGTACATATCGCCGTACGTTTCGCAGAAATCACACGAACGCGGCGCTTCAAACATACCTCTTGCAGCAGGTGACAGCTACAGTGTTGAGGAATTGATTAACGCAATGGTCGTGCCGTCTGCCTGTGCCGCCTGCACCGCTATTGCGGAAAAGCTTTACGGAAGCGAAGCCGCATTTATAGAAAAAATGAATGAAAAGGCTTTGGAAATGGGGCTTTCCGCTCATTTTGCAGACACCTCCGGGCTTTCCGATTATAATTTGATTTCCGCGCAGTCCGTGGCTGTTCTCGTAAGGAATTTTATATTAAATTATCCTGACATACTTAACTATACAAAGAAAAGCGGCGTATACATACGCGGTAAATATTATAAAACGACAAATTTTCTTCTCGACAATACAAGCGAGTATTTTTATTCATATGCCGACGGCTTCAAAACCGGAACAACCAATATTGCCGGCAAATGCCTTGCGGCAACGGCGCAGCGCGGAAATACGCGCATAATAGCGGTTACAATGCATTCATCAACAGCAAAAACACGCTGTACAGACGCAATAAAGCTTTTGGAAAGCGGTTTTTCCGATATGGATATGTATACTTCAAATATTTTTTCCACAGATATACGCACCTATATTAACAACGCAGAAATACCGTGCTATTATTATCTCGGGCGGAAAAAGGCGCTTGTTATCATTGCGGAAAATTTAAGAAATTATGGATTTTCAACCAATTACAAAAGTGATGAAAACACGTTATATTTGACGTATACCGGCGGTTCGCCCACCGTACTTCCGCAGGTTCTTAAAACCCCCGGCACCGTAATGTATCCTATATACAAAAATACAGATCTTAAGGTAGCGGTTGTTAAAAATAATGTGCCCGTATTTTTAAATACGGTTTACTCATTAAACGGGCAATGCTGCATATCCGTTGACGAACTTGGCGCACTGTATAGCTACGAATGGCAGGACGTCTCGCGTTCGGCACAAATAAAAACCAAATAAAAATATTGGAGTGACTTGATCGTCACTCCAATATTTTTATCTAAGACAGTCTATTCTATTACAGGCGTTACCTCGTTAATACCGTTTCTGTAGGCTTCGGTAAGTGCCAGCATCATTGCTCCGTAGGAATGCGGTTCATCCTCTACAGGGCGAACTGCGGTAAGGTAAGCTTTTACACTGCCCCTGTCTTTCCCCTCTCCCGGGCAAAGGCAACCGTGGCAGCACATAAGCGTTGAGTAATTTGTTTTTATAAAGCTTTCGGCAAAAGCGTTAATACTTTCTTTATAGGGCTTTTCAAAAGTCTCTTTTTCAAGAATACCGGTGCGCAATCCTACGCCAAATCCATAAAGGAAAATTGCTGTTCCCGACGACTCTGCCCAAGAATATTCATTTGTAAGCTCCTGGCGCCAAACGCCTTTTTCGTCGCGGTAATTTAAAATAGCCTTTGAAAGGTCTTTAAAATATTTTTTTGCTTTTTCCATATGCGGCGAATTTTTCGGAAGCGACAGTACAAGGTCTGCAAGCCCCATATAGCACCATCCGTTTCCGCGGCTCCAATGGTCTGCGGAAACAAGCGTTTTGTCCTCCATAAATCCGCGTGACTGGTGGAGCAATCCGCAGGTTTTATCCAGGAAAAACTCATACATTAAAAAGCACTGTTCTGCCGCAAAATCAATATATTTTTCCTCACCGAGCAGCAACCCCGCATAAAGCATAAAAGGCGTTACCGCGTGCACCGTGTCAATCCATATCTTGTTGTTCTCTTTGTCTGACGGCATACACAGTATTCCCTCTTTGCTTTTCGGTGCGCAGAGGGTTTTTTCGGCATATTCCCTTATAAGCTCCTTTTCGTCCTGAAAATACCCTTTTTCAGCCAGCCACACTTTGGCGTTACCGCCGATTTTGTAACATTCAAAATTATAATGCGGATGCGAAATTTTATCGGGGTACATTTTAAGCATATCAACGCATTTTTTTATCAGCGCTTCGTCCTTTGTCTCGTATGCAGTCTGTGAAAATCCGTAAAGCGCCAGTAATCCAAAATAATTGTCGATTCTTTTATGTACCTGCTCATAGCGTTCAAAAAGCTTTTTGCTAAGCTCTAAGGTGTTTATACTCATAAATTAAATCCTCCTATTAACAATGAAAGCTTTCAAAATCTATAAATCTTACTAAAACATCATCAGGCATATTTGCAACCGTAAATATAATTTCGGCAACATCGTTTGCGCTCATAAGCTTGCTTCTGTCAACGCTGCGCGTTCCCCAAAACGGAGTATCCGCACCTGCCGGATTTATGGTTGTAACGCGTATGCCAAGCTTTCCGTACTGAAGCTGCAAACCCTCCGACAGCTTGTTTACGGCAGCTTTTGCCATACAGTATATCGGTGCATTTGCATTTGTAACACGTGCCGCACGGCTGCCTATATTTACAACAAGTGCATTTTTTGCAGCATGGAATGCAAAATGCTTGCTCATCAAGAACGCACTTTTAACGTTTACATCCATTACTTTTTCATACACCTCCACAGGCGTTTCGTTATAAACGCTCGGTATCGAAATTCCTGCCAAATTAAACAGATAATCAATTTTACCAAGCTTTTCTGCGGCACTGTTTATAAAGCTTTCCGCTTCATCTTCTTTTGTTGCGTCAACAACGGCTTCGGTCACCGTAACAGAATACTCTTCCCTAAGCTGCTGTGCCTGTGCCTTTATTGCTTCACCGTCAATAGAGCATATTGCAAGGTTTACGCCTTTTTCGGCAAGCATTTTGCAAAGAACAGTTCCCATTCCGCCGCTTGCGCCCGTAATAATTGCATTTTTTCCTTTTGTAATCATAAAAAACACTCCTTTAAAATTAAAAATATCCTCCGTTTTTCACTATCTCTGTAGGCTTCATACCGCTTTTTACCATTTGTTTTATCTCTATCTCGTTGTCGCGTATTGCTTCTGCCTTTTCCAAAACCTCTATAGCAATATTACGCGGAATTACAATACAGCCGTCTATATCGCCGAACACTATATCGCCCGGATATATCTGAACATTTCCTATCATAACGGGTATTTGATAACCGATAGTACGAAACCTTCCCATCATACCGTTTGACGAACGGTATTTACAAAACACCGGGAAATCCTGCTCAAGCACTTTGTTTGTATCACGTACGCCGCCGTCGACAACCGCGCCGCGGCATCCGCGCTTTTTGGAAGCCATTGTCATTATTTCCCCCCACTGTGCAGACTCGTCATCTCCGTTTGTGTCCCAGGCGATAACGCTGTTTTCGGGTATTGCCTCAAGTATTTGCGCACGTTGGATCATCTCGTCCTGAATATCAAGATTTTTTGAGCCTTTTATGGTAAAGGCTATGCCGGCAACCTTCATATTATCGCGTATTGGGGCAATCTGCGGCGGAAGTGTTTGGTATAACAGTTCCATTTCTCTGAGAACATCATTTACCATCGGTGTGGTTACACCTTCATACCGTTCGCAAATTTCTCTGTCACTTATAGGGAACTGTACCTGTTCTTTTCCTTTTCTCGATGAAATCAATTTTTCCAGATTCATTGTTCTCTCCGTTCCGCCTCATGTAAGGCTGAAAATTTTGCAAAATGCACCGTCTGTTATCAGTTTAATATTAAAAGGGAAAAATTCCAATAGATAAAGCTATCATTTATTTGCACAAAACTATCATAATTATTGACTTATTGTTTAAGCAATGATATTATATAAATGTCGATAGTTCCGTTACAACAGTTATTTATACAGATGTGGAGTGTTTTTATGGATGCAAATTTATTTGACATTATTATCGGAAAAATCAGTTTTGTAATTCATCGTCAAAGCAACTCTGAATGGAGCAGAAACATAACAAATGACAAAAACTTTCTGATGATATTTGCATCTAAAGGGCGTGCTTTGTACACAGTGGATAATCAAATAATCACCGTTAGTGCCGGAGATATGCTCTTTTTTAACAAAGGACAGCCGCACAGCGGGGTTTCCGACAGCGAAAACCCCTGGGCATATTATACTGTTGCATTTGATGTTTGTCCTAAGGATGCTGCACCTGTAAAAAAACTTCCCATTCCGATGCTTACACACCTTTCAAATCCGGAAATTTTTTTAAACCTTATGGATATGCTTTATAATGAATGGGGCGCACAAAATCCCGGCTTTGAACTCGGCTGCCGCGGAATTATCTGCGAATGTCTTTGCAGGCTTATCAGGGAAAACAAAACCGAGCATAAACAAAGTCAAACTATTGAAAAGATAAAAAAATATATGATAGCTAATTTTACTAAAGATTTGTCAACAGAAGAGCTTGCAAAAATGGCAAATGTCAGTAAACCGCATTTTCACAGGCTTTTTAAAGAAAACACCGGAATAAGCGCGAAGCAGTACATTATACGCGTGCGTATGAACCGTGCAAAAGCACTTTTGGAAAGCGGCGAGCACAATATAACCGAGGTTGCACAGCTTTTAGGATATGATGACATATACTATTTCAGCCGCTTGTTTAAAAAAGTTTTGGGGGTAACGCCATCTGCGCTTATACCGAAAAAGGGAATGTGAGAAATATTTCTCACATTCCCTTTTTCGGTATAAATATGTAAATGGTAGTAATTACTCCTCCGGCTGCGCCCAATTGTGGTAAACATTTTGAACATCGTCATTGTCATCAAGCATTTCTATAAGCTTGTTCATATTTTTAAGATCCTCTTCGTCACTAAGCTCAACCATCGTTTGGGGTATTCTTTGTATTTCAGCCGTTAAGAAAGTATAATTTTTATTTTCAAGCGCTTCTCTCACCGCAGAAAAATCCTCCGGGGCGGTAAGAATTTCATACACGCCGTCTTCTGCCGAAAAGTCCTCTGCCCCACTGTCAAGGGCATCCATCATAACGCTGTCTTCATCGGCTGCGGTATCCGCAGAAATCAAAAGCACGCCTTTTTTATCAAACATAAAGCTTACGCATCCGCTCTGCCCCAAATTTCCGCCGTATTTATCAAAGTAATGGCGCATATCGGCAGCGGTTCTGTTGCGGTTATTTGTCAGCGTTTCTACGATAACGGCAACACCTTTGGGCCCGTACCCCTCATATACGATTTCTTCATAATCGTTTCCGCCTGTTTCGCCTGCCGCCTTTGCAATACAACGCGCTATATTATCGTTCGGCATATTGTTTGAACGCGCCTTTGCAATCGCATCGCGCAATTTGCCGTTGCTGTCCGGATTCGGTCCTCCTGCGCGGACAATAACCGCAATCTCCCTGCCAAGCTTTGTAAAGATTTTTGCTCTTTGTGCGTCTGATTTTTCTTTTTTGTTTTTAATGTTATTCCACTTGGAATGTCCCGACATAAATTATTACACCTCAATAAAATTATTCTGCTTTTGCCTGCGGCTTCTGTGAAGATATTGCCGGCTGTTTTGCCGCCTCCTGGCGAACATCTGCACGAGCCTTTCTGATGATTGACTGCGCCTTAGTAAGCTTTGCATCTGTATCTGCAAAGAGAGAGTCCACATACTGGCGTGCGCCCATCCTTAGCTCGCGGGAATTTTTTTGTGCGGCAGCAATAATCTGGTTTGCCTGTTCGTAAGCCTTGCGCGTAATCTCATGCTCATCAACAAGCTTTTGCATTTTTTCCTTTGCGCCGTTAATAATCCCGTCAGCTTCGGTCTGAGCCTCTGCAAGTATTCTTTTTCTTTCATCCTTTATAAGACGAGCCTGCTTAATATCCTCCGGAAGATTAAGCCGAAGCTCTTCAATCGCAGCCAAAAGCTCATCTCTGTCAATAAGCGCACGATTTAAAAGCGGAATTGTCTTTGACTGTTCAACCTTATCCTCCAACATATCAATCATCTGCAAAATTTCCATTATACGCTACCCCCTATTTTTTTCTGTATATCGTTTATTATCTCATTCGGAAGCATCCCGTTAAGGTCACCGCCGAACTTTGCCACCTCTTTAACAATACTTGAACTGAGATACGAGTACTCACTGCTTGTGGTTATGAAAAATGTCTCAATTTCCGGCGCTAAATGCTTGTTTATCATAGACATCTGAAATTCATATTCAAAATCGCTCACCGCACGCAAGCCTTTTACTATAAAATTCGCCTTTTTCTCACGCGCATAATCGACGAGCAGACCTGTAAAGGTTTCAACCTTTACATTTTCAATTCCGGCCGTAACTCTTTTAATAAGCTCTATCCTTTCCTCAACCGAAAAAAGCGGTGTTTTCGCACTGTTTGACAAAATGCTTACATAAACAACATCAAAAAGTGCGCTTGTTCTTTTTATTATATCCAGGTGTCCGTTAGTTACAGGGTCAAAGCTTCCCGGAACTATAGCAATATTCATAAAGCACCTCTTTTTAAAATCGTAACACATACTCGCCCGTATGCCTTTGTCTTAATTTCGTCAAAAAAAGGTGTAAAATCAGGCTTGTCCGCATCCCGTGACCATTCTGCAACAATAATTGCATCGTCGGCAAGGATGTCTGCATTATTAAGTGCGGTAAGAAACGGTGTGTAAAAACCGCTTGCATACGGTGGGTCCAGAAAAACAATATCGAACATTTTATCCTTCTTTGCGGTTTTTAAGAAGTCAAACACACTTCCCTCATAAACCTCACAGAAAGATAAAACCCGTGCCGCACATATATTTTCCTTTATGCAACGAACTGCATTTTTGTTATTATCGGCAAAAACAGCATAACGTGCACCCCTGCTTAACGCTTCAATTCCAAGCGCGCCCGAGCCCGAAAACGCGTCGAGCACAACCGCATCGCCTATGTACGGTAAAATGCTGCTGAAAACAGCTTCTTTCACCCTGTCAAGCGTCGGACGTGTATCTATGCCGCTCGGCGACGAAAGCTTGAGTCCGCGGGCACTTCCTGATATAACCCTCACCTAAATCCTCCGAAAAGAAATTCCTTCTCATATGAATTCTGAAAAGGAATTAAATATGTATATTTATATTTTACATTAACTTTGGAAAAAGTCAAGTATTTTAATGCAATTAGTATCATTTTACAGCACACGCCGAGCCGTCACATAATTATTAACATAATAGGAAGACGTAAGGTTGTCAACAACAACGCCGCGCCCGCTTGTCGAAGCATGTACAAATTTGTTATCCCCGACATATATTCCCACATGATTTATTGTACGGTCGCTGCGGTTTGAAAAGAACAAAAGGTCACCGGCGACAATATCCGATTTGCTAACGTATGAACCGTAACTCCCCTGTGAAACGCTGCTCCGCGGAAGGCTGTAGCCGTATTGCCTGTACACATACGATGTCAGCCCGCTGCAGTCAAATGCTTTCGGACCGGAAGAACCGTAGGAATAAGAGCATCCGACATATTGCTTTGCGGTGTCGGCAATTTTTGCTCCGACAGAAGCCCCCGCTCCCCCTTTTTCAACATATGCGGCTGAAACAAAGCCCGTAACGCCGCTGTTCATCCTTATGTTATACCAACCGTTGTCCGTGTAGATTATATCAAACGAGTTTCCGTCTCTAAGCTTTGTCACAATATCGGAATTTGTGTTCGGAGAAACACGAACATTAAGCACATCGCAATTTACATATCCTGTTTCTGCACTTACGGCAACAGCACCGAGAGCGAATAAAAGTACAAACAGTAATATAGCAGAAATTGTTTTTCGCATAATACACCTCCAAATGTTACATTTATATTATAACGTATCGGAATGTATTTGTCAAACTTTTTTAACAATTTCTTCATAATTTGCAAAAAGAAGCCCTTTTTTAACAAAAAATCGTGTAACAAATGACAAAAAAGCTGTTATTTGTTACACGATTTTAAATTAAATCTTACCTATGCGATTATTTTATTATCTCATCACCGTGCTTTTCCATCCACTCAATAGCCGCATCATATTCTTCATAATCAAGGTCTGCCATTGTATTTGTATGCAGAACAACCCCCTCTGCCTCGCCCCGAAGAATTTTCTCGCGGTACCAGTCAAGCTGCCATGTAACCGCCTTTGCGGTGGCGCGGCACTTTTCGCCGAAATTGTAAAGATAGCATCCGAAAAGGCGCCGTTTGCCCTCTGTAAGCTTTTTAAAAATTTCAAATTTTTCAGGGATTAACGGCACATCAGACTCTTTCCATGTCCACATAATTATACCGTCAAAAGGTTCCAGATATTTTTTAAAATCTTCGTCTTTTTCCTTATCGGCGCCGAATTCCCAAGTATACAACACCATCCACATACTAAGAGGGCGTACTTCGTTTTCGTGCAATCTTTTTCGTATGTTCCATAAATTTTCAATGGGTATGTCCTTATATTTCCCGTCGCGCTGAAAATCATCAAAAACCACTCTGCCTATATTGGGAAAATCTGCCGCTTCTTTTATAAGAGGCTCAATTATTTCGGGTTTTGTTCCTGCCTCAAAACATTCCCAGCCCACCTCGTGCAGGGTTTTAAAAGATTTATTGTACTGGCGCCTGTTTACGTTTGCTTTCATCGGTATCATAAATGTATTTTTTACACCAAGATACAAACAGCCCTCCATGGGTGTCATACGCGATATATTGTGATGTCCGTACTCGTCACTGTCATTGAAATACCCCTCCGGATGTCCCCACAGCCAAAATCTGTCCCTGAGCATCATATTATATCTCCCCTAACATTCTATTTCAAACATCTTGCGCGGATAATTCGTAAGATTTTCCACGCCGTCTTTCGTTATACACACAACGTCCTCAATCCGCAGCCCTGTTTTCGTTTTTGCCGAGCCTAAAAATATGTCAACACAAAACGCCATATTTTCTTTAAGCAAATAATCGGAACTTGTTTCAATCCACGGGGTTTCCCCCTCCATTGTACCGTTTCCGTGGCAAGGTCCGTAAAGAAGCCAATCTCCGTATCCAAGCTTCGTAACATTTTCTATATGAAACTTTGCCACATCACACGCGGGAATCCCGGGTCTTAACATATCTATTATATCCTTTTGCGCTTTATATGCCGCTTCTATAAGAGAGCGCTGCTCATCGGTTGCCTTTCCGAAAACCACCGGCCGCCCGATGCTTGAAGCATATCCGTCCACACGAGCACCTATTTGGATAAACGTCATATCGCCCTTTTGTATCTCTTTATTCCGCGGGCGGCTTATCGCTTGGTTAGAGCCTTTGCCTGTAAGCACCCACAGCGGGTATGACTCGCGCTCTGCACCAAGCTCGTGCATTTTTCCGAGAGCAAGACCGACAACCTGCTGCTCTGTCATTCCCACGCGGATATTTTGCAGCACATAATCAAACGTTTCCGCTGTAATACGCGCAGCTGCACGCATACACTCGATTTCCGCTTCTGTTTTGTGCATTCGTATGTCATTTACAACTTTATCTGCTTTTTCTATTTCAATATTTCCATGCTTTGAAAGCGCATCCGAAAGTGCCTCGTATACGCCTATCGTCATTAAAGGAAGACCTGCAACGCCAAAACGCTTTACACTTTTTCCGTTCATAAGTTTATCAATCACAGTTGTAAAGGTTATAAGCTTTTCACCCGGATATTCGGGCTCAGACGATTCGCGGAAAGCCTTAAGTTTGTAAATCTCATTTATTTTCGAGCGGTCCGACGCATAAGTGTAGCTTTCCGGTCCTATTAAAAGAATTGCGTCACCGTCTTGAGGGATTAAAACTCCCGCCGTTTCAAATGACGGCCAATAGTTAGAAAAGTAGCGGACAAACTGCGGCTCTGCTTCGTTTCCATAACATAAAATCAGGTCATAGCCCTCGTTTTTCATTGTCTTTTGTACTTTTTTTACGCGTTCTTTATATTCATAATCAGGAATTGACGGTATATTTAACATTATTATTACTCCTTTCCGCAAAGCCAATCTGCCGGGTTTTTAATAAGCAAAGTGTTAATCTGTTCATCTGTTATGCCTTCATCCTCCATCATTGGAACGATGTTTGTTAAAACATGGTCATAACCCCATCCGCCATATGTGTGAAGTAAATTCTTTAAACATACGTCACAAGAAAGCAAAATTTGTTTTTCATAGCCGGCATCAAGAAGTTTTTTTAACAACGATACACGCTGTGTATCGTGCACAAACAAACCGTAGCCCGAGTTTCTTACCTCGCGCCTGATATAGTATTCTTTTCCGAAATTATCAAACTCAACGTAAACGCCTTTTTCAAGAAGATTGAAAATATAGTCCTCTCGGTTTTCAACGTCTGTGTGGCTGATGCATATTCTGCTCGGGTCGGCGCCGCCGGAAAGCAATATATCCGCAGCTTCTTTTCCGTTTGTTGTCCATGGATTTATATGTACGTTTATAGCAGCTCCGGTGTCTTTGTGTGCCATTGCTGCGGCTCTCAGCACACGGCGTTCTTTGTCATCAAATATTTCGCTTATTCCGATTTCCCCTATATATCCGGCACATATTCCGTCGATGCCTTCTGTCAGCTCACGTACCATAATATTTGCAATTTCTCTTTCAGACATCGAAGAAAGCTCCTTAGGATGTGTTTCTCCGACATAAAAGCCGGTTCCCATAATGATATTAAGCCCTGTTTCTTCTGAAATCTGCCGCAGCGCCGCGGGATTTCTCCCTATTCCCGGAAGTGATGCATCTACAACGGTGCTACCCCCTGCGTTTTTAAAAAACATCAATTCCTTTTTTGCTAAATTCGTATCATCTAAAAGCAAATTGTCACGAAGCGCATAACAATCGCGGCTTAACACACCAAGATATTGCATTTCGACCTTCTGTGTTTCGGGGTTGTCAACCCCCGGCACGGGAAGTGCCTGATAAAATGCGGTTAAATCAAGCAGCACATGTTCATGCGTCGCCGTTATTTTTAACATATCCCGCGTAATTGTTCCCCTAACGCTTTTAATATTCATATAACCTCCCCCTCTCCTTTTAAATTTATTTTATACCGATTTTTCTATTTTTTCTATGGGAAATTGTGTCTTAAATATAGGAAATTTGCTTATTATAGAAAAAATGCACAAGCTTTAGCTGTGCATTTTTTCTATAATAAATTTTCACGGTATTGCTTTGGCGTACATCCCTTATATTTTTTAAATGCCGAATAAAATGTCTTCATATCACTAAAACCGCAATCGGATGCAATATCAGTAATTGTTCTTTGGGTGGTTTTAAGCAGACGGCACGCCTCTTTTAGCCGAATTTCCCGCAAAAAAACATGTATAGAAAGACCTGTCGATTGTTTAAAAAGCTTCGATATATAGTTTTTGTTAAAAAAAAGCTTTGATGCAAGCTCATCTGTTTTAATTTTTATACTGTAGTTATTTTCAATAAAACTTGTGATTTTTGACACAAGCTCCCGCTGGACAGCAGACAAGGAGCTTTTATCCGCCTGAATTTTTCTGAGCAGTTTGATAATTATTTCCGCAATGTATACACGTATAAGATTTATGTACCCGTTTTTTTTGCTGCTGTATTCTTCATATATTTTTTCAAAAATATCACCAATTTCATAGCCGCAATCCTCTATAAGATTAAAGCTTGATTTAAAATCCTTGCTCTCCGGAAACAAAGAATAAAACAGGAATGAATCTGCCAAAAGTGAAAAATCCTCCCCTGTAAGACTGGTCTTTTCCAGAAAATCCGGCGTAAACATAAGGTCATATGCTAAAAATGGTTCGGGATAACCCTCTTCGGGCAAAAAGGTGTGTGCTTCATTGCAATTGATAACGGAAACATCACCTTTTACAACGGAATATTCATTATCATCTATAATATGACGCGCTTTTCCGGATATAATATAAACCATTTCAATAAACTTATGTTTGTGTAAAATGCCTACATACTTTTCACATTCATCCGAGCGATGAATATATACATTAGTACCGGGTTCAAAAAAATAATCTTTTTCAATTGTCACAGGCAGCGTATCCATACAATATGTCCTCCGAAGGTTTGTATCATTATGAATTACTTTTTTTCAATTGCCTCTTTTACAATCGGGTAAATTCCCCTTGCCATCAGTAAAAAGCCGAGGTCATTTGGGTGGCACAGGTCAACCGTTGCGCTTTCGCGCTCCACATTGTCGAAAAAGCGCATACCGTCTGCAAAATATACGTTCTTGTCACCGCTTGCAACTGCATTGTGGTATGTGTTTAAAATAATTTGCTTTCTTTGTAATGCATCATCGTATTTGTCTGTGTCGGCGTACGGTCTGCTTACCATCACAACCGGAAGTTCGGGGTTATATTTTCGTATTTCTTTAAAAAACGGTTCGTGTGTTTCAGCAAGATACTGCGGCGTAGGTGCGTTGTAATCATAATCATACACAAAGCAGCACAAATCTTTTTTTGCAATTTCCCTGGCAACACATACCTCTCCCTTTGCATTTCCGGAGAAGCCGAGATTTATACATTCTGCACCTATTTTTCTTGCAACGGCTGCACAGTAGCTGTTTGACGGGCGCGAAACACAACCGCCGTGTGTTATTGACGAGCCGTAAAATGCGATCGGCTTTTCAATGGGATATTTCGGCGGCGGAAGAATATCGGAATTTTCATCAAGTCCTACGTAAAGCTGTGTAATTCCCGAATAAAGCGGGAAATATATTTTATATTCTTTCATACCGCCGTACAGCTCGCACGAAAATTCAAATTCTGTTTCTTTATCGGCGGTATCTACCTCCGGCGAAAGATTGCGTAAAAAACGCTCTTTTCCGCTTTCTGCAACACATACGTCAAAACCGGCTGTCCCTGTAATGGGCATATGCTTAAGCAAATCAATAATTCTGTACTGAACCTTCAGCATAAGATGTTTGCTGTCTGTTTTAAAATGCAGCGCCCCGCCGGGTGTTCTGTGGGCAAGCTCAACAAGCCTTTCCTTTCCGTCCTGATTAAGCTCGGAAAATATTTTCTCGGGCAGGCGGCAAAAAATGTCGCTGTTTTCATTTTTCCATAAAAATCCTTCAAGAATATCGGCTGTAATGCTGTGAAGCTTATAGTTTACATTTTCTGCACCTTTTTGCACAAAATTTGTGTCGAGCTGCCTAATATCCATACAAAACTCCCCTATCTGTTATTGTCTGTTTACTTTCAACGGTATTATACACCCTCGTTGCGGGCACGTCAAGCATTATATATTGTTGACCGATGCTATAAGATTCCATTTATATTTTCCCGCATCCTTTGTAAGAATCGGTTCGTCAAGTTCAGGTATTGAAACGGCAGGATTTTTAATATATTCTGCCAATCTATTTTTACAGGAAGCAATTCGCAGAAGCAAACCACCGATGCGAATGTCCTGCACATCAAACCCATGCGGCTTGTTCTCGGCAAACCAGCGTTTTTGATGCAGTGTGTGAAACTCTTTTAAAAGATTTTCTAACTTTTCACATTCATAAACAAGCCTTTTAAGTTCATCCGTATCACCTTTTTTATAAGCTGCGTGTATATTTGCACCAAGTGCAGCCTTTATGCTGAGAACCTCCGAAAGCTTTTCATATGTTTTAAACATATACTCATACTTTCCTGCTTTACTTACCTCTGATATTTTTTTTGCAAGCTTCTCATAATAGAGATTATCTTCATTCTTACATATTGCATCGCGTATTCCTAAAAAAATGTCGTTGTACAAAAGGTATTTAGACGAAAAGCGCGAGTGTCTTTCATTTTTTATGCTTAATTTGTCAAGCAGCATAAAGTCGTCAAAATTGTACCCCGTTATTGCGTAAAACTTTTCTTTTATAGTGTTTATGTCTGTATTTCCGTGTGCAGTCTCGGCAGCGTATAAAAGCGTGGGCAAAACGGCAAATTTTGAACACTCGGAGCCGTTGTCACCCCAAAGCGTAATAAAAATTCCGTCAACGCCTTCTTGGTTGCAGACAGAAAGTGCCGCTTTTGTAGCATTTACGCTAAACCCGTTATCCGGTGCAAAACCTGCCCATGTCCATGCGCCGCCGGCAAAATAAACGGGTCTGTCAAACATTTTATTTGTTTGTATCATTTTTTTGTAATGCTCAACATCTTCGCTGTAATAATCCCAATAAACAAGAGAAATGTTTTTCGGCAGCTTTGCCTTTTCCAAAATTTTTTCGCAATCGGCTTCGTCATACTGGTTATCCACGCCGAGGGCAAGCTGACAGAACATATCGCTCCAAATCATAGGCTCTATATTATATTTTTCGGCAATTTCGCACACACGGTGCAAATGTCTGTTTATAATATCAAATCTATCTCCAAACTTATGATTTTTAAGATATTTTCCAAGACCCACGCGCACCGCTTCATCCATTCCGATGTGAACTCTTGTGGAGGTAAAACATTCTGAAACGGTTTTTAACATATCATCTATCAGAGCGTACGTATTTTCATCATCGCACAATAAAATATCATCACAATCATTTATACTGTCAAATTCGTCGGTCCAGCGGAACATATTTTCAAGATGAGCCAGCGTTTGTATGCAAGCTACAAGCTCTATCCCGATTTCATTGCAGTATGAATCTATATCCTTAAGCTCTTCTTTGGTATACTTTCCGCGTAAGTGTCCGAAATACGGTCTTTGCGGTATTTCATATGTATCTTCGGTATAAAGCAAAAGCGTGTTATATCCCATTTTTTTGATTAACGCCGCATATTCCTTCACAACCTCCGGTTTCATAACCGCATTTCGGGAGCAATCTATCATAACACCCAGCATTCTGTTCATTGGTTTTCCTCCGTAACTTAAATTTTACTATCGGACACATTGTACACAAAATTAAAGCCGGTGTCAACAATAAAGCACAAAAAAACCGCAGCAATATGAAATCACTTTGCTGCGGCTTTTTTCGCTTTATTTATGCCTGTTTTTTGTTTGTTATAGTTTTAATCACAAACATTGTTGTCACTGTAATAATGATTCCGAGCGGAAGCATTATCTTCCAGCTTTGTACAAAGCCTGCAATAATATATACGACAAACGATATTGCCGCAACGGTCATTGCATACGGAAGCTGTGTCGAAACATGGTTTAAATGATTGCACTGTCCGCCCGCCGATGCCATAATAGTAGTATCTGAAATAGGCGAACAATGGTCGCCGCATACAGCACCCGCCATACAAGCAGATATTGCGATTATGGATATCTCGTGGTCAATTGAGCCGCCGAACACCGCCAAAACAATCGGTATAAGTATTCCGAAGGTTCCCCAAGACGTTCCCGTTGCAAAGGAAAGCCCCACACCTATTAAGAAAACAATTGCCGGGAGCAGCGGTATAAACGCACTTGCTTCGTTTCGTACAAACTCCGCAATAAAGACCTTAGCGCCAAGGCTGTCTGTCATCACCTTAAGTGTCCATGCACATGTAAGGATAAGTATTGCCGGAACCATGGCTTTAAATCCCTCCGGTACAGAATCCATACATTCCTTAAAGCTTAATATTTTTCTGAGCATAAAATAAATTATCGAGAATATAAGCCCGGCAAAAGAACCTATCACAAGCCCTACGGATGCATCTGCGCCCGAAAATGCGCCGATAAAGTCGTGATATGTATCCCCGTTTGTGAAAAATCCGCCGGAATACAGAAGACCGAGCATACAGGTAAGAATAAGCACCGCCACCGGAACAACCAAATCCCATACGCTGCCCTTTGTGTCCTGCGCACGCGTTTCTACTTCCTCTATCCGCGCTCTGCCCTCTTCTGAAAAAAGGTCGCCGTTTGCGGCGTTCTCTTCATGCTTTTTCATCGGACCGTAATCAAACTGCATAAGAGAAATCGCTATCATCATTGTAATTGTTAAAAGAGCGTAAAAATTATACGGAATTGTTCTTATAAACAGTTCAAGCCCGCCAATCTGTTCTTCCGAAACAAAGCCTGCAACTGCCGCTGCCCACGAAGAAATAGGTGCAATTATACAAACGGGAGCTGCCGTTGCATCTATTAAGTACGAAAGCTTCGAGCGCGAAATGTTAAACTTATCCGTCACAGGGCGCATTACAGAGCCAACCGTAAGGCAGTTAAAATAATCATCCACAAATATCAAAACGCCGAGCGCTATTGTTGCAAGCTGTGCGCCGACCTTTGTTTTTATATGCTTAGCCGTCCATCTGCCAAAAGCTGCCGATCCGCCCGATTTATTCATAAGTGCAACAATTGTTCCAAGAACAACAAGGAAAAACAAAATTCCTATATTGTACGAATCAGCTACGGCAGCAACAAAACCGCCTTCAAATAAATGGTCAATTGTTCCTTTTAAGCTAAAGTTGGAATACAGCAGTGCACCTGTAAGTATTCCTATGAAAAGAGATGAATACACCTCTTTTGTTATGAGTGCAAGCGCTATTGCTATAACGGGCGGCAAAAGCGCCAAGAGTGTTGCATACGGTTTAACATCGTCACGCTTTGCGTCAAGTGCTTTTTTCAAGTTCTCCGTAAAGTTTTCTCCGCCGACATTATCCGAATAGTTGTCAATAAAAGCAGAAGCTGCCGTGCGGTAATTTTCAGCCTCTTCTTCACCCAATTCTTTTCGATTGTAATCGCCGTTTTCGTTAATGAAAGCCACCGCTTCTTCATTGTTGGTTAAATCCTGTGCAAATACCGCAAGCGGCATTATGCTTACAGCAGCCATAACAAGAAGAAACAGCATTGCGGCAATCCTTTTTGTGCTTTGTTTTCTCATTTCATTCTCCCTTTCTTTTTTCTTGCGTAAAAAACGGTTGCAGCGCAAGCCACAACCGTTTTATTTCATCGGCTGTGATAGTGCTCCACCTTACCCGAAGTAATTTTACCCCGGTTTGCGGTGACAGTACACGGTATATTTTACCGTATCCCAACCCGTGCAGCGCGGAAACGCTGTATGGGTTTCGGCGGTCAAGCCCCGCGCCGCGCAACATTTCCGTGTTATATGCGCGGCGGTCATCTTAAACCGCACCTCTATCAAACACAAATATTATATGTTATTTGCTTGCATATGTCAATGCTTTTTTGCCGAATAATGTAAAACAAGTGTTTTCACAATCTTTTTATTTGATTTTATTGTACAAAAGCTGTATAATTAAATTAAATTTATCAAATAGGCGGTGTGTAGTGTGAATTATAAGCTGACGGACTTTGTAACCCCTGTAATCGTTTCACGTATAGCAAACCTGCATTATTTTGAGTTTACAAACCAATATCATACCGTAGACGATTTTCACAATTTCTGCGAGCTTCTTTATGTTGACCGCGGCGAGATTACAGTCAGCGCAGATAACTACAAGGGTGTTGTTTCGACGAATCAGGTTATTATACACCGTCCGAATGAAACACATTCTTTAACGTGCAATAATGTTGTTGCACCAAATGTAATTATAATCGGGTTTGAATGTAACAGCCCCGAGCTTGAAACGTTTTCCCGTCTTCCGACAACTCTCTCACCGGAATTAAAGAGGATGCTTGCCGATGTTATGATGGAGGGAACAAGCGTATATATGCCGCCTTTTGATTTGCCGAATACCGTCAAAATGAAAAAGCGCAAGGAATTTCCCTTCGGCGCAGACCAAATGATTAAACTGCGCCTTGAGGCGTTTTTAATATCCCTTGTACGCTCGAGCATCGCCCTTACTTCTTCTAAAGAAAAAGAGGTTCACGAAAAATGCCGGATAGAAGCAATTCACCGCTACATATCCGAAAATTATACGGAAAAAATACTGCTTGACAATATTTGCTTTATTTTCGGCATAAACAAAACCGCACTTTGTCAGGATTTTAAAAATGAATACAAAACCACTGTTTTGAATTTTATAAATTCTCTGAAAGTAAGAGAAGCAAAAGCTCTTTTACGTGAAAACAAGCTTTCCGTTACCGAAATAGCCGAAAAGCTTGGTTTCAATTCAATTCATTATTTTAGCAGGCTGTTCAAGAAAACGACCGGTCATTCTCCGAAAGAATATTCCGAAAGCATCCGTTCAAAGCTTGAAATTTAATACATTTAATTTATTGCCTTGTCCAAATATTCCAACGAAAGCTTAACCATCATGTCGCCGAGTTCTTTGTTTGCCTCGGCGGCACTTTTTGTAAACCAATGGTTAACATCGCCCAACCGTTCAAGCTTAACCGCATCAGGATAAAGCGCCATAAGTATTGAACATTCATATTTTCCCGCATGGTCATATCCGGTGGCGTTTTGCACCTCGGTACTCATTGTGGGAATAACTTTAATCCATGAAAACGGATCGTCGCCGCCACCGAGATTTTCGTAATAATTCTTATAATTTTCACTGCCCCACCAGCCGCGCCCCTGCGTTTTTTCAAGGTAACGCATTGTTGCACGTTTAGCGGCTTTCATATATGAAAGTGTCATCGGCATAAGCGATTCCTGCTCAAACTGATGATGAATTACAACATATATATTGCGAAGCCCTGCCTCGAGCATATTTGTAAAAATCTGAAACATATACGCTTCAAAAACATCTTCTTCAATATGCACTGTTCCGCTTGTTTCATCAGCCACAGCATAGCTTGACGGGCTGTAGTATATGGTAGGCGCAATCATAATTTCTTTCTTTTCGGCAAGCTTTTTAATAAGCCCCTCCGCAACAAGCGTATCACACCCGTAAGAACAGTGCGGTCCGTGATACTCTACAGTACCTCCGCAGATTACGGTGGGAATTCTGTTTTCTTTTACATAAGTAATCTCTCTCGGAAAACTCATATTATAATCCATTTTTTACACCTCAATCCGTATAAGCAAGCGTTGTGTAAAAAGCAAGGTTGGGCTGCGTATTATCAAGCCTGCCGTATTGCACAACTATCTTGCAGTTTGACGTAAGCTTCATTGCATATTGTGTTTCGAGCGGAACAATATATCCGCACATATCATCGGGATTATTTGTACGGAAACATCTTACACGCCCTGCCTTTACATTCCACTCTATATCTTCATATGCGTCTTTATCAGTAAAGAATAACTTTACCTTTATATTTGCGTCAACATCGCTGTCATTTACAATTATAACGGATTCGTGCCCTTTTGCTTTTCCGTCACCCGCGGGCGGAAGCTCGCAATCGGGAATTATCCATGTTTTTTTACCTAATGTATCAGCCATCGATTTCTATAATTCCTTTCTTAAGATAATCTGTCATAGATTCGCAGCCGTCCTTTGTTACAGCTATACCTTTTTCCCAACGGCAGCCGAATGTGGGACCTGATATGAACGTATCAACCTGGAACGTCATATTTTCCTCAAGCGGATAATCGCTTATTGTTTCCATCCAGGGCGCCTCAACCTCAATCATACCGGTTCCGTGGCAGGGACCGTATACAAAGTTTTCTTTCATTCCGTTTTCTTCATAAAGCTTGTAAAAGTCTTTTGCTATATCGCTTGCCATTACGCCTGCCTTTATTCTGTCAACCGTCCAATCGTGTGCTTTAAGGCAGAAATCAACAATTCTTCTTCTTTCGCCCTCAAGCTTACCCATTATTACGGGCAAACCGATAGCCGGAGAATAGCCGTCTATCTTTGCTGAAAGATTAAGCTGTACAATATCTCCCTTTTCTATTTTACGATAGCTTGAACGGCTTATGGCGTGACGTGTTGAAGCCTCGGAAAATACGTACATGGGAAGTCCTTCGTACTCTGCCCCGTTTTCATAGATTACCTTCTGCGCAACGCCAACCATTTCAAGTTCTGTTACTCCCGGGCGAAGTGCCTTTATTACCTCGTCTGTCGCAAACTCAATTATTCTGAAACCCTCGCGTATGCAGGCAAGTTCGTTTGTGCTCTTTATCTTTCTCAGATTTACCATAATATCGTTGCATTTTACAATTTCTGCCTTCGGGAAAGAATTTTTAAGCCCCTCAAAAATAGGAAGCGTACATTCAACATAGCTGTCGAGACCTATTTTTATATTTTCACCGGTCACGCCAATTGATTTAAACACGTCCGAAGAGGTTCAATTCTCGGTGCTTAATTATATTTATTCTATTTTGTAACCATTGAGGCAATCTTATATGCTAAATTCTTCTCGTTATCTGATAAAGGTTCATCAAATATTTCAATATGTCTAAAATTTTCAATGTGACCGTAAAGTGTGAAAAACCAGACCAATCCGAGCATATACCGTCCAAATCCCAAGCTTGCATGCGCGTGATCACGATACGCAATGTTTTTATTATGTCTATACGCTTCAAGCATTGCATTACCGCTCGGTATTGTTCCGTCGGCTTTTACAGCATTACAAGCTTGCTTATATGCCTTATCAATATCCGCAAACATTTCCTCGGTCAGTTTATATCCCACATTTAAAATTCCATCTTTATTATCGGGATATGCCCACGTTTTATGTATAAGTATTTTGGAATCCGGGCATTGCATTTTTACATAATTACAAATATCGGTCAGATACGGCATATATTTGTCATAGCAAAAGCTTTCATGGCTTGCCTGCTGCAAGGTTATATAATCCCAACTGTTACTTTTTAAAGCATTTTCCGTTGAAATATAAATTCCGGTATCACAGCCGTTAAATTCGAATCGATAACTTGCTGAATGATCCAAAATATTACTATAATGACGTTTCAGACTACATCCGCCTATATACAGGTTTGCGCAGCTTAAATCTTTATTATTGGCTCTGGCAATATAGTGCAGATATCTTTGCGCATCTTGCGAAAAACTGTTACCTATGGACAATATTTTCATTATCTGTACCCCTCTTTAGAAAATAGTTTTTTACCAATACATACTCCAATGCGGATTTATGGCACGCATAAGCACCTCAAGGTAGAAATAGTCCCCAAATATCGTGGACTCATCTATCCCCTTTCCTTGTGGAAGCGCATGCATAACATGCTTTAAAATTCCGTCGCACAACGGATCGGTAACATTTCCGCACTTGTCGATATGTGCATTAAGAATTTTTGAGAAAGCATTTTTGAAAATTTGTTTCTGTGGTATATCGCCGGATAGATGTTTTGCCATTTCGTCAAATCCGCAAACGGCGATAACCCCAGCAGAGCTGTCGCGCGGCTGTGTACTTCCTTCCTCAAAGATTAGATCCCAATATGCAATATAATCCTTTGGCAATTTATTAAGAAAATAATATGATATGTCTCGCTGTGCGTCAGGAAGTATTTCATCGGCTGTATATGCGTATGCAATGGCAAGTCCATATATTCCCCATGCCTGTCCGCGCGCCCAGCACGAATCATCCGAAAAGCCCTGCCATGTAACCCCTTTTACAGGCTCATCGGTTTTTGGATCAAACTGATAATGATGAAATGTGGAGGCGTCTGCGCGTACAAGATATTTTAATGTGGTTTTATACTGTGCCTTTGCCGCATCAAGGTATATTTCATCGCCGGTTTCACGGTGCGCCCAAAGGAATAAAGATATATTCATAAGTGTGTCCATCATCGTTCTGTAATTTTCGTAAACTTTCGGGTTGTGTCCGTTTGAGCGTATAATGAATCCGCCGCGCTTTGAAAAGCTAAATTCATACAGATGTTTTGCTGCCTGCAATGCAAGGGTGCGGGCTGTTTCATCGCCCATCACCTTGTATGCGGCAACACAGGACGGTACATAAACAAAACCCACATCATGGTCTGAAATTCCTATGTTTTTTTCAAAACGCTCTTTAAAACTTTTTAGGTGAACCTGTGCTGCGTCGCAAAACTTTTTATTTCCCGTGAGTTCATAGGCGAGCCAGTAAAGTCCCGTGTGCATACCATTTATCCAGTCGCTGTTCGGCTTTATTTCGTAAACATAATTTTTCGTAGCCGACGATGTAAAATTGTATGTAAATCTTTCTAGATTTGCCTCTAATTTATCCGTTGCTGCCTGTGCCGCTTTCAAAAGCTTTTCTCCGGAAATTGGCTCTTCTTTTTTAAAGCGCTCCTCTCTTTCAAGCGTTATTTTCCCGCTTATCATAATATCTCTCCCAACCGATGCTTTATTTAATCTCTATATTTTTTACGCTGACAAAGTCTTCATATCCCGGTTTTGGAAAATACTCGCACTTTTCCGCATCTCCGGAAATCGGAATAACCGTTTTATACCAAAGTCCGTCTTCTTCTTGTGAAATATCACACACCGATGCCGTTCTGGGAATATCCGGGTCTATATAATAGTCCCAATTCAGCTTGTTAGCGCAGCGGTGAATGCTTGCTTTATTTGACGATATATTTATTGTAAAAACTACAGGAAAATTCTCTGTTCTTTTGTCTTTGTAAGTAATTTTGTAATGCCCGAGCGTCAAAAATTCTTTATCTATTTTTGCCATTTTACCGTAATATTTTTTACCCTCATCCCAATTTTTCACCACGCTGTGTTTAACCTCTATATGCGGTTTTGCAAGCACATCTTTATTTTTATAATTATATAAAGCTCCGAACACGTCAAAAACATTTCGTTCATGATCAAGCTCATCTCTGTCGTGATTATAACAGATTATGCTGCCGTACCCGAGTTCAAACAAAACGCCCCATTCCTGTATGTTCAGTTCTTCCGTTTCGGCCCAACTTGAAACGCTTATTCCCTTTGCCCCATATTTAAACCGCTGCTTGTAATTATTCATTGTAGAGGCAAGCGCATTACCTATAATCATATCTTTGCCTTCACGGTAAAACACATTGTCTGCTATATCGGGATCGCAGGCATAATACCAGTTGCAATACATAATATCAGCCGGAAGCCGCTTGCTGCATCCTCCCATTTCCAAAATCTTTTGATGAAACCCCTCTTTTTTGACCCAATCAGGAGCGTTATACCAGTATCTGTCGTACAAGGGGTAATCCACACCCATAATATTTAAGGTTTTTGGTTCGGATTTTGTTGGTATCGAATACACATCCTTATACGCTGCTCCGTGACACTCTCCCTCTTTATCTGTAATACGGTGCATTTTATCTGACCACATATATGTTTTTATGCCTTTTGATTTCAGATAATTATAACTTTGCATAACGTTATCCGTGTATAAATCCACAGGGCTTTTCCCCTTACACTTTTCACACACACACATTACCCACCATTCATCGTGCCCTATATGTAAAGACTTACACCCGAGTACATCAATGACTTCGTCATAAAGTTCAAATACAATTTCATTTAATTTTGGATTTGACGGACACGCTGTAGATGCATATGGCTCATCCAAACACTCCCGAAGTTCCGGGTGCGACACACATAGATACTCACTGTGCGAAAGCGACGGAACCTCCGGTATAATTTCTACAAATCTTTCCCTGCAATAATCCGCTATCTCCTTTATTTCCCGCTGTGAATATACATCTCCTCCTGCATTATAGGTGTGTACGGAATTTTTAGTGCGGTAATACCCTCTTTTTACAAGGTTGTACTTTTCTATATCTTCATTTACAGAGGCGCAATATTTGAGCCATCCTTCGTTAATTTCAGGATGATTTTTAAATTCCATTGCACCACCGATTTCAAGTAAAATGCTGTTGTAGCCGAGATGAACCAGCATATCTATTAAATTAAAAAAATATTCTTTTTTATCCTTTGGCGGTAGGAACATCCTTAACGAGCGATGCGGTACACACGGATAGCTCCACCAAATACCCTTTTGAATTTTACCGCCTATATATTTGTCTTTTATTGCACACGCCGCAAAAAGCTTTGCCCTGTCGCTGTCGGCATATACGAAAACCTTATCGGAAACTTCCACAATATATCCCTCTGCGTTTTCAACATAGCTTTTTTTCAGCTTGTCTGTTACAAGCTTTCTTGCATGTTCATCGATAGGCTTAAATAAAACAACCGTCTCTCCGCCTTTAAGCGTATGTATTATTTTTTTTGTTATTCCTTGTGCACCGCGGCTCTCGCCCGAAAGGGAAACGCAGCCATCCTCTGTAATTTCATAACTGTCCGTCAGCATTTTGACTCTCCTTAATTAAAATCATTTTTGTTTATCACGCCGTAATTGGCGTAAAAATCTCCACCGCTTTGAGCCTTCTTTCTTATATGTTCCTCAAATGCAGAGGCACACACTGCCGCAGCTATATTTTCGCGTGTCGTGTTATTTTTAAAAACAAATCTGAGTACGTCATCCGACCGCACCCTTTTGACAACTTCAAACATATTTTGAAAATTTAATATATTGCTTTCCGGCTTCAAAATCTCTTTTAAATTTTCATCTAAAAGCCAGCTGTGTGTCATATAATAGTTATAACCGAATTCCGGGAAATATTTTTTAAAAAAAACATTTGCCTTTTTGAACGATGCTGTACAGTCTTCTCTTTTTAGCGGTTTTCCTGCGGGAATATGCACATCTATAATGTTATCGTTTTTTTTAATTTGTCTCGATAAAACATCAAACTTTGCCCGTGAGAAGCAATATTGAAGTCTGCCCAGCCTAAAAAGTTTCATTTTCATATGATCACTGAGCCACGAAATTTCACCCAAATACAGTTCTCCCTTAAGTTCACTCCAAACATTTGTCCATCTTACAATATCCGAAAGCGTGTCTAAAAGTATCTTTTTCGAAATACCCTTGCTCTCATAGCGCTTTTTAAGTTCTTCGCAAAAGTAAAGGTAATACAAAAGATTTTTCTTTCCGTCCGTTTCTTTTAAATCATAATTTTCAATTGAAATATCTCCCCGAATATCTGAGTTTTCCAAAGCCGAGTAAAATTCCCTGTCATATTTTTTCGGAAAGTTAAGTTCGTTGTACCAGAATTTAATTATTGTTTTGTTATTCATAAAGCATTCCTCTTTTAAAATACAAAGCGCATAGTCCACGCCTGAAGCCTTAATCTGTCGGAAAGAAATTGATCTTTGAAGTCGTCGCTCTGCGTCGCCCATTTTCCATGCTTAAACGCTTTAAAATCTGTAAAGCTGCAATCCCGAACATCCGGAAGCATATCAAGCGACGGCATCTTTTCTCCGGGTGATATTTGGGCAATTTTGCTTCCGCAAAGAATTTGAAGTGTTGCACGCATCCAGTCAGCGGGACCTACGGTATTATCTCCTACCGATATTTTTTCCGGCAAAAATCCGTCAGGTTTTATTTCCTGAGCAGATTTAACGATATCCTCTGCCTTAAGCGATAGGCTTTTTTCTATCGCAAACGGCTCGTGCAAGAAACCGTACACGTCTTTACAGATGTGTTCATCGCTGCCTAAAATAAAACTTCGGCAAGCAAGAAAAATGTCTGCCAGTGAAAGTGAAACAGGTGTACTTATTGGATAAAAGTTATTACCAAGTTCCCTTTCTATTTGTATGATATCGCCCCTGTGTACCGTTCTTTTACCCTCAGACAGAAGTTGGTTATAAATATCTTTATACGTTACAATCCTAAATCTGCCGTCCTCTTTGACAAGTTTTGCAAATAGTTGCATATTCTTGTAAAAATTTTCTGTTTCTTCCTTTGTTCTTTTTGGGCATTCTTGCCATTGTCCGAACGGATATATGTTTTTTTTGAAATAGTTTACCTCGTCCCAATGCTTTGAATACAGGCTTATATGGGGGTGTGTAAATGCAACAACCCTTTTCTTTTCTGCCAATTTATCTAATGTTTTAACTATGTCTTCTTCACCGCATTTAAAAAACATACTTTCCATTTCAAAATTGTAGTCCATATGAAATTCGTTGCAGTAATACGTTCCTTGCCCATCTTTTGCCGCACAAAACGTATCAGCGTAAATCGGTATTCCCATTTTATGATAAGCATACATTGCAGCATACGATTTATTGTTTCCGGGCGGTACTGCCGCATAAATTTTATCCGTTTTAAAAACATCTCTAATCAATTTGGCAGCCTTGGTTTCGTTGGCAAACACTCTCTCGTAAGCCCGGTTAAAATCCTCTGTATCTGTATATTCGTTTATCGTGGGATGCAGTGAATGTCCGTACGAATGAAGGTCAATCTCATGATGGCTCAACGCCTCTATAACATCCGTACGGTTCCATTTTACAAGCTGCTCGCATAACAGCCCAACCATGCAAAAGCAACCCCTTATGCCTGCCTTCCTTAATATTTCTGCCTCGGTATAAATGGCATCTGCCGATTCGCTTGAGGTAAAGTCCTCGGTATCAAAAGAAAAAACAATGTCAGTCACTGATAAGCCTCCTAAGTAGTAGCTGTTATTTGAAAATAATAATAAGATATGGCTTTGAATAGTTCGCATAAATGTAAACTATATCTCCGTCTCCATTTGAATCCTTCGAGCCTACAATTGCATTTTTAGGAATTTGTTCGTATGTGTCCTCACGCACATCATATGAATATACGGCTAAATTTTCATCCGGAAGATAAAATGTTTTTTCTATAGGTGAACTCTCCGTTCCGAAATTTACTGCCGCATAGTTGCCGTCACAGCTTAATACCTTGCCAAAGAAAGATGAATTTTGGTCACGGTAATTTTCTGCAAAATATGCTGTATTGGCGCTATAGGAAAAAAGCTTTTTATAATTCCCTATTTTCCCGTTTTCCAGAAGTTCATACACAATAACGTCGCCGCGTTTTAATGTCCCCTCGCGATTTATCCTTTCATAAACTCTGTCCGACACCGCAAAGGTGTTTTCACCTCTCGTTCCTATTCCTCTCAGTTCAAAGGTTGTCGTTCCGTCATCATCGCATAAATAACGCACCGAACGTATCATCATAAGCTGATATCTGTAATTTCCCGTAATTTCGTCCGATGCAGAGCCTGCACCGTCATTGATGTAAACAACAGCAGCGTCCGAGGTATTCACATCATTAAAATTATAAAATTCAATTTTTGTGTGCATACCTCTGACCGGATAGTATACATCCTGCGTAAAATATGAACCGTCCCTTACATAAACATCATCTGTATCTATGTTGGTTTTTCCCACCGTGTCATTTACTATAAATACCTTCGCAGTCTTTACTACGTTAAGCACCCCGTCAAGGCAACCGCCCTGACGGCAGTATAACTGTTCATCCGAAGATGTTACAGTTTTACTTAACCGCAGGCTGTCCTCACTCTCGACAGACGGTGTATAGCTGCATGTGTCAACAGAGTAAATCTTGTTTTCTTCATTAACTTTGTAATCAATTAGCTGAAGCGGTGTTTTTTCGCGTCCTGCACTGAGAGAACAGTTGGACAAATACTCTACAATATTTTTCTTTTCTATTCCGCTCACATTATCAACCTTTACTCTGTCGGCAAAGGAATATGTTCTTTTTTCTCCATTTTGTTCGAGTATCCTAACCTCAGCATTTGCTTTAAATGTATTGCTTCCGTCTGCGGCAGCCAAGATAAATCCACGCTTCACAAGCGCGTTCACCGCATCATCTATTTCGGCAACACTTTGTGTATAATCCAATCGCAAAAGCACGTTTTGCCCCAAAAATCTGCCGCAATCGGAAACGGTGCATCTGTAGGACGTACCGTTTACCGTTATGCTTTCATCGCCGTACTCATCAACCGTGCCCGATACGGTTTTGTTTTGCGCATATACCGTTACAATGTTCCCGTCCTTGCTTCTTAATATGCTTATAATATCATCCTTTGAAAGGGTGTCTATCGAAAGCACCTGCCCCGTTTCGTAATTTTTAACGGCGTAGCCGTCCTTACCGTCAAAATCCAGCGCATGTGCATTTTTAATATATACCTTTTTATCATTTGTTTTCACAGACAGCACCCTGTAATTTTCATACTCTTCAACCTTTACGATATCTGCTGTCCCGTCGTTATTATTATCTATGATAATGCATCTTCCTTGAGTCGGCTTAAGGTCTCCGTAATCCCAATTCAAAAGAGCCTGTCCGTTATAAATGGCATATATTGTGCGCGGAATTTGAATTGATGTTTTTTTATCTTTTACTCCCTTTTTTGTATATGTAAATCCTTGCTCACTACAGGAAACTATATCATCGGCATTGACGTATTTTATATCGTTTTTATCCGAAAGTCTGACGTACAGAAGCTTTTTATCATCGCTTTTATCTGTTCGATAGTACGCCTTTACACTTAAACCCAAATAATCATCCTTAAAATCTTCATTCGGAATATACCTTTTAAACTCAATTTCAATGTCGTTTCCGCGGCGAACAGCGGTTTCTGTTAAAGAAGATGTCTTATTTGCCGTTACTCTGCCCTCGACAAACCCTATGTCCATCTTTTGTTCCATTACGGTTTTATCACCCTCGGTGATATACGCCGTACCGTCGGAATAATATTCATCATCACGTGCAGTTTTTGCGAACATGGTTTTATAAAGCAAATATGCCGTATCACCCCTCGAAAGTTCTGAGTTTAACGAAACATTTAATCCGCGTGAAATGCCAAGTCTGCTGATATTTGAAATATATCCGAATTCGCCTTTGTCCTTAAGCCTTGCCATATCTGCATTCCCGATAACATGTGATAAAATTTTTGCTGCAGCACCATATGTTATGTTTTCATCAGGATAAAAAAATCCGTTTCCGTCACCATTTATAATTCCAAGCCTGTGTGCTGTATTTATATATGCAGCATAAGTATGCTCCTGCGGAACATCGTAAAAGATACGTTCGTTTTCAGCAGAAAGATCCCGGGTTCCGTTTAATATCATTGCATATTTTATGAACTCGCCTCTTGTAACGCCTTTTTTCGGCTCAAACGTATTGCCGGACATACACTGCATAATATCGAGCGCCGTTATCGTATCAACGGCTTCAAGGTATGGAGCATCACGCTCCAGATCCTTGAATTCTGCCATAGCAGAACAGGTAAATAAAATTATACATATACCGATAACTATAATCGATGTAATTCGTTTTATCATTCCGCACCGCCTTTAAGCTTTAAAAAATTATAAAGAAGCTCTGCTGTTTCCATTCTTGTTATCGAAATTTTAGGATTTACTCTTTTTCCTTTCATATCCAAAATGTTTTCACTTACGAATAAAACCGCTTTCCTCGCATAATCCGAAGCTTCATCTATATCTGAAGGGGCTGCTTCCATATCAGATATGTCTTTTGCAAAAATCAAAAGATTTTCTTTTTTTGCTATACGATAAATAATTGTCATCGCATCCTGGCGGGTTATTTCCCCGCCGATGCCGAACTTATTTTCTCCAATACCGTTTATCGCACCGTACTTTTCCATTGCCGATATATACGGGTATGCCCAGTTTTCGCGGTTAACATCAACGAACGAATTTTCAAGTCCCTCTGTACCGAGTTTTAGAGCCGTAACAAGCATTTTGACCATTTCCTCACGCGCAACATTATCGTTGGGGCGAAATTTCCCGTTTCCGTCACCGCATATTATCCCCTGTGCCGCAAGATAACCGACAATCTTTAGATTTGCTTCGTCCACATCGGAAAAAGTTGTTATCTTAACTGTATTTTTTACCGCATCATTTGATAACGCACCTGTTCTTATTCCGCCGGAACTGCCTCCTCCGCCGCCAGGATTTTTATTCTCTCTTTTGTATACCGACATTACTGCTTCGGAAAATTCTCCCTGTACACTTAATGTGGTTTCGTATTCCATGTTCAGCATGGCGTTATATACAGCCGTTTTTTCATTTATTGCCGCATACCTAATGCTCGTTTGTTCCTCTAAAAACAATGGTATTTTATCTGCATAAGTATTTGTAAGCAAATTTTTGAGTGTATTGGCATTTTTTGAATATGATATTTCCGAGAGCATCCTTGCCTCTTCAAAACGTTCAAAAAAATTGTTAAAAGAAACTATTTCGGATTTTGCCATAATTCTTCCCATGAGTGCCGTTATTTCACCGGAAATACCAAATTCCGCCGCGTAATCCGCCAACACCTCCCTGTTGTTAAATCTGCCCGAATTTATCATTTCGATACATACGGCACGATTAAATGCTGTTGTAAACTCCGCCCCCGTTGTCATATTTGCATTTTTAATTTCATTAAAAATAAGTCTGCACACATTGTCGCAATTAACACTTTCATAATCCTGCATTTCCAACGCGAAAACCTTTTTATAGCTGCTTATTGCCGCCTTTATATCGTCTGCGGACGATGCCATATTTACGCTTACCAGCGCTGTAGCGGCCTCGGGGTTATTTGAATACTTGTACGGCAAAAGAATACTGTTGGAATTTGTTTTTACAAGTATGCAGTAGTCGTCACTTAAAAAAACATCTTCGTTATTTTTAAAGATAATTTCATAATATCCGTTTTCTTTTGCGGTCGTCTGTCTGATGGATGAAAATACGGAATTTTGCGTAATATTTTCGCCAAGAGCCGAAATTACCGTGACAAGTTCACCCGGAGTTACTTTGCCGAAAACCCTTATTTCATTGTCGGCAATGTTATAATCTTTATTTGCAAATTCTTCGGCACTTCCGCGCAGACCCGATGTTATCGCACTGTTTTGCATAAGCTTATACTCGCACAACGGCGTAAAGTTCAAGTCTGTAATATACAATGCTGCACCGTCTGCATTTTGCACACCTGAAATACTCATATCTATCGGCACGATTGCCCCCGTAGAAACCGTGTATGTTTCCAAAGCCGATTTAAGCATAATATCGCCGCTGTATGCCGCAAAAATTGTAACTATATTAATATCATTTGCGCTGTTATTGTAAATATCACACAAAACTTCGGCAGTTCCCGAGTTAAGCGAAAACGCAGCCTCGCCGGGAGTTATACCATCAAATTCAGTCTTAAAGCTGTATTTATACTCTGTCAATGCGCCGCCGTCCGTACATTTGATGCCACTTTTTAATATAAGTGTATATTCCCTCGCCGAAATGAGCGGCGATACCGGCGTCAAGGTATATCCTCTGTTTTCGTATACCGCCGTAAAGGGGATTGAAACCTTCTCCTGCCCAAGTTCAAGCGATGCGATATTTTCAAAGCTGTCTGCATCCATATCTTTATTAAACTCAACACTTATGTTATTTAACGCCTCGTTATAGTTTGCCGAGACAACCTTCGGCATATCAAACAACCGACAAACCCTTATATTGTCAAGTGCAACCATATTTCCTGCTGCATTTACGCTGTAGCGAACAGACCTGAAAAAACCTATGGGAATTTCTATATCCGACGCGAGCGGTTCATTATTTACCGAAACGCTGTATCTTCTGTTATCCAGGTCAAATTCGTAGCAGAAGCTGTACCATTTGTCTGTTTCATATAAAGCATATTTGTTATATACTTCTTCACTAACCGCCGTATCAGCGCTCACACCGTAAAACTTAATTTTGCCGTTTTCATATAATCTTAATATATCCGCATTACCGCTGTCGGCAAACAGCTTGACCTGCGTGGAACCGGCTTCAAACATAGGTTTTAAGTCAAAATACACTCTCACCTTGCCGTCCTGAACATCTAAATTTTTTGTTGAAATCCACGGCACCGTGTTATACGGGTCTTCAATTATTAGATAGTTTTGGTTCTGCTCATCGCTTCCCGCATAAATAATTCCTTTACCGTTCATACTGCCGTTAAAGCCGTTAGGTACAGACGGATTTTCCCTTGTTGCGCTGTACGCTGAAAAACTTGAATATACAGCATCTATAAGATCTTTCTCACCGTAATCGTCTGCAAAAGAACATATCGGCAGCAATAAGATGAAAAACGCCGAAACAACACATGACAAATATCTTTTCATATTACTTCCCTTCCTTAAAGAACATAACCTCTCAGTTTATCGGAATAAGCACAATGCAGTCCAGATTCAGCGCATTTTGCAAATTTTCCATGGTAACAACATTTTCACCGTCGTTAAAATCAAATATTTTGTCGCTGCCGTCATCCGCTTTAAGCGTACCTATGTTTCGTTGTGACCATGCCCCTGTAGATTCAAAATTCAATATGTAAGGCTCCTCATCGTTAATTGCTATCGTTCGCTGTGCTCCCGTTGTTTCTTGGGTGGCATATCTTATCGCTATTTTGTACTTTCCGCCGGGAACATTTATTTTCCATTTTAAAATGTGCCCTACATTATCCCAACCGTAAAACGCGGTTCCGTTTTTGTTGTCTGTCGTATGAGAATCCGTGTCATACGAAACAAATCTAATTTTTCCGCCTATTTGTGTCGTTACATCCTCTGCCTCTATTATTTCCCCTTTTGGAATGGCGGCTTGCGGGGTATCATCGTTTACGGCAATGTCAAGCTTTCTGCCATAGTCAAGGTATTTTCCGTTGCCTTGTACAAAAGCAATGGTTTTTTGTTCTACTTGTTTAACGTCAAGCTTATCTTCGGCAATAAAATATATTCCGCCGGGTTCGGCAGTAAATAAATGTCCGCCGTTTGTATTTATAAGTTGAAGGTTTTTTTCATCTTCCATATCAGCCTTATACACGTTGTATGTGCTTGGAATACCGTATAAGCAAACCTTTGTTTTTCCCTGCGTACCTGCACCTAAATCAAGACGGTACACCTTATCGGAAACCTTACTAAGCTGTGCCGAAGAAGCTGCAGAAAATTTCATTCCAAGCTTTTTTCCGCTTGCATATTTGCCGTCGATAATTCCCAAAAGTATATCGTTTCCCGTTTGACAGCGTAAAAACGCACTTTCTGCGTCGGACGTAAGCGAACCGGTCTCCTTTAATCCATAGGATTTTCCGTACAGAACAGTATCTTCCGTACCTTTTTCCGTATCTGAAATTTTTGCGGCATTAGCCCAATCAATTATGTTCCCCTTTATTTTTACATTAAGTTCTTCAATTTTTTTATATTGCATTCCATCGTATGCAGGCTCTATAATACCTATAAATGCAGTCGTATCATTTGCCTTTCTTCTTACAACAAGCTTTTCTGCCAGATATTCCTCGTCACGGTTTAGCGCCTTCGCGGCAATTACCTTTGTGTTATCGGCGCCAAGCATAGTAAGCTTTGCTGAACCTCCGTTGCTTAATGAGTAAGTATTTGACCATTGTTTGTCTGTATTTTCCGATTCCTTATATTTTTTTACATATGCATAACCTCCGCTGCCGAGCGGAGTATTTGCCGTATCCTTCAAGGTCGCTGTAGAATCCGCAAGCTCACCGTTTATATTCAAAAGGTAATCGTATGTATGCTCGCCGGCGCTGTTTCCCTCAAAAATATCTATAATGTAATCTCCTGTCTGCCAAAGGGTTCTTTGCAGTGTTGCATTAAGTTCTTCTCCCTTGTACATTCTGTCTGTCCACGCCTTGATAGCACTTACTTCGGGAGATATTATCGCATTGCTCAAAAAACCTTTGTGTATATATTCGGGCGCATCGTCATACGAACCGTAATCGTGTTCCTTTTCATCCACAATTACAGTATTGTGCCCAACGGTTTTTGTTGCATAAAATGCCTGCCCGGATGTTCCGTATACATAGCTGCCGGGATCAAACAGGATATTCTGCCCCACGCCATATGCTGTAAGACTTAGCATATCACTGTGCGAGTGTCCCTCCTCCCGATAATTTTTCCACACAAGAGAAGAATTTATTGCTGTATTTTTATCGCCGCTGCTGCGGAAAATGCTTTGCCCGTAATCTTCAAAAACACTGTTTCCTAGCTTATTATACCCTTTCTTTGAATAATATCCGCTTCCTATCTCGAATTTACCCTCTCCTATAACAGGTTTAGCACGTATCATTGTTAAAATGTCCGGAAAGCTGAGTTTTGTTCTGTTTTCGCCATAAGCCTGTGAAAGCAGCCATTTAGCACGTGCATCATCACTATGATTTATAACAATTTCCATAAACGCCAGAATTTCATTTCTGCTTAGTTTATATATATCAGGTTTTGTATCACCGAGCACGGGATAGCTCAAATCCGAGTATACGTAGTAAAAGCAGAAATCGAGTAATTCTTTAAGCACATTTCTGCCCTTTACCTCCACAATATCTCCATTTTCTATGTCACGGTAATTCATCGAGCTGCTTGTCCAATCTGTCGGACGTGTTCCCGATACAGTGTAATTAAACATATCATACCCGCTGTTGTAAAAATATTGTGCGTATTGATAATAGTAACCAACCCTGCCCATGCAGTACATTGTCGGATAATTCCAGTGCGAACCGTCGTCGTTTATACCGTTAAGCAGCATAAACTTAAGACCGTAGCCGTCACGCTCTACAGCCCAATCGATATAATTTTGATCTCTCAAAAGAAGACCTGCTTGCAAATTAAGGTCTATGTCACCGCCGATATTACTTAAATGTCCTCTCGCATATCCGCTTATTCTTTTTACCCATACGCGCACAGCGCCGTTTTCAATTACTTGGCGCTCCACTTCATTAAGCCCGTTATATATTATGTCATATGCTGCTATGCAGTATTTTGCATAGCCGTAATCCATCTTCATTTCAGAATCTATCGATGTATTTTCATACAGATAGTCAACTACGATAAAGAGCAGTTTTTTTACAACGTCAAAATACTGCTCTTCGCCGGTAAGAGCCCATACGGCGGCGCACAGCTCGGCTTCCTCCGGAACCTTTACCATATTCACATCTTGATATTTTTCGGCATCTTTGTATTTTTCAACACATCCGTCCGCTGCTTTTTTAAATCCGGTAAAATTGTTCTTGTAATATTCATTTGTCTTAATAAGCTCTTTTGTGCGGTCGATTTCCTTTTGCGTTACAAAAACATACGGATGGTCTAAATTCGTAATTTCTTTGCTTAACCGCGGAAAAATAAAGTCAGTCGGTTTTAAAACGGTATCTGTTGTCACACCGTTTTTCTTTATCTTAAATATGTAGTAATTGTAATACTGTGCATTATCCGCGATAAAATCATACACATATTCTGTGCTTTTTGAATTAAGATTTTGCACAACGGGTATTTCTCCGCTTCCGTCCGAATTATCTGTCGCATATACATCAATACTCGCATTATCAATATTACCCCATGAAAAGACAATTTTGTTGTCTATCGTAAGCTTTGCCTTAAAATTATATTCTCCCGCGGCGGTTGCTGCGGGTACAAATCCTGCAAGGATTATAAAACAAAGCATCAATGCGGCTGCTCTTCTCATGGTATCACTCCTTTATATTTTCAAAAATCTTATTAAAATCGCTTTCCTTTACGCCAAAATAATCCGTGCATAAAATTCTGCCGTTTTCATCATAGTATATGTTTGTACCAAGCGCCTTAGCCGCCGCCTCAACAGTAACAAAAATTCTGCCGTCCACGGTAATGGGCGGTTTATCCGCATTTATAACTACACCGTCATAAACAAAGCTTATACTGTTCTCCTTAAAAACAGATATATGCCCGACGCGCGTAACCACTGCTTCCGCTGTTTTCTCATTATAGCTTATGCTTGCGCCGTAGCAGTCGGCAATGAACCGCAGCGGAACATACACGGCTCCGCTATTAAAAAAAGGAAATATTGCCGCGTCCTGTCTGTCTACAACAATCGGAATCCTCCTGACGTATGCGGTGTTACTGTTTGTGCTGCACATCTTAGAGCCTAAAAACAGTTCTGAGTTAAATTTATTGTCATAGCCTATAAAATAATTATCAACATATACGCTTGCAAGCGCACCGCTGTCCGGGGCCCGATGTGTAAGCCTAAAACCGACAATGCTGTCGTAATTAAGCGCAGCACCTTTTCTTATAAGAAGACCGTTTATGTACAGATCAAAGGTTTTCTCATCTATATCATAAGCAAACTTTAGATGCGTCCATGTATCCTTGTTCGGAGGGTCCGAAACCTTGTATTCTTTTACTTTTTGATAATTCTCGTCTATAATTCCGTCAGTAGTCTGAAATGTTATATCTCCCGATGTGACAAATGATAAAATACGGTTGAATTTATCTTTTTCCGCATTGGGCTCCTTTCCCAGCACCTGAAATATTGTATCCGAGCTTGTTGCTCCCTTCGCGATGTCAAATTCAATTATATATATTCCGGTAGAGTAATATATTCCGCTGTATCCTATAAATATGGGCTGATTTTCGCCGCTTTCCAGTTTTGTACAGTAGTTCCCGTCGCCCAAGTAATAATATGATGCGCCGTACCTGTCCCCGCGTGAAATAAGATTCGGAACACCCTCATATCTTGTTTTTTCGTCTGGATTATTTGCATCGCTTGCGAATACCTGTGTTATCTCATACTCCGGTGCTGCCTGTTCTGCATTGTTTTCAATGATTTGCATCTTTGCAAACGCAAAATTCGGAATAATACACAAGCCTATCGCCATTATTATCGAAATTACTTTTTTCATTTTTTGTTTCGGCAGTGCGGTTGCTCTGCCTTTCTCCCTTCGTTCAGCTTTTTAACATACCTTGCCATCAATTCAAACAAAAGCATATGATGTTTGTATATATCTTCATAACCGAGAATCAGCTCACCATAATCAAGTCCCTGGTTTGTTTCGTATGCTGCACATAATCCGCCGCACTTTATTGTGAATGCAGACACAGCATCAAAAATAAACTTATCCTTGCTATCCTCTTTATCAATATCTTTAATTCTGCACGAAAGCCCGTTTTGCTTACATAGTTTTTTTAGCTCTAAGGAAAGTTTGTAAACCTGTTCTTTGTAATAAAGCGGTACACATTTTGGCTGAAGCAAGGTATTTTCCGAATTTGTTCCTCCGTGCAGTAAAATCGCGGCATCAGGAACATATTCATCTGCAATATCCAAAAGAAGTTTCGTTTCTGCTGCCATTGGATTGAAAAAGTCGTCGTGCATAAGATTTATTCCGTCATCATTGTAATATGCGCCCAAAAATCCTGCCGCTTCCTTAATTGGGTGTACCCTTTTGCAATCGGGCCATCCGGCAAGCGAACCGTTTTTCCATGTTCCCTGCGCATAATACCGAAACCTTTCAAATGATAACCCTAAAACAGACCTGTACGGTACCCTTGCGCGACCGTCCGGGTTAAGGCACGGAATAAGGAGAAGATTAACTCCGTTAAGCGCCTGCTTAAGTGCCGCATTTTCTTCTTTTAAAAAATCCCTTCCTGTTTCCATAATCTGTATCAAGTTCAGTATTGCCGCCGTACCTTCAAATTCGGCACCGTGCATTGCGCCCACAATCATAAGGCAAGGTTTTACATTCGGCTGCGTTTTGTCCGCATAACATCCGATGTCCCCGCTCCCCGCCGCAGAGCTCAGATTTGCCGTGCGTTCGTAAATATTCTTTTTGCCGTATTCAACCATGAAAATATTTCTGCCGCCGGCCGATTTATACACATTCACTTCTCCGTTTTTTACGTCTTTTACCGTATCTTCAATCTCTCCGAGGTTTGTTTTCCAATAATTTGGTACGTCCATACATATCACCAAGCCGTTATATATGTTTATTTTGCAAAAGAACCGGATGCCCGTTCACCGCCGGACGGATTGCGCTTTTACGCCATATTGTCCGACGATGGCGGTGCATCCAAACTTTATGCCAATGCTTATTCAACCGGTAACTGTGCGCACACCGGTTTTAGGTCCTTTCTCATCCACAAAAATGCCTTTATATTATCTGCGGCTTCACATTGCGTCTTGATATTGCTTGTGCCGCTTACCGCCGTGTGGTAAATCGGTGTTACTGATTCAAGCGCAGAACTTCCCTCTTTGTATTTTGCAAGATAAAGCGCCAATTGCTTACTGTCAGCAGCCTGATTGCAAATTTTTGCGTCAATATAATACGTGCCGTTTAACAACGCACAGTCAAAACTGTCAACGTACAATTCATCACGGAAATAAATCTCAAAGGCAATATCCTCCGTTGTCGTTGTATAATTGTTAACTATTGTTTCGCTATCACTACTTTTGACATTCCCACCGTAGTTTGTCATATCTATCGTTGTGCCGCTTCCCAAGATAAATTTTCCGTTATCCCCTGCCTTCGGCGCTTTTGTAAGCTTTACGGAAAGTGTTGTTCCACTTTCAAAAGTGCTTGATGTTGTTTTAATATCAGCCTCTGCCGGTTCTCCGTTAATATAAAATGCCGCTTTTTTTTCTGCATCTACAAGCTTTGACGGTGTTGTAACAATAAATTCCGTTGCATTTGCCGAAACAATCGCATTTTCCGTAACATCCTTTTCATGGCACATAACCTTTGCTATCTGCGGTGTATCCTCCCAGTAGAAATCCCAGTTGTCTATTGTAAGCTCTCTATTATCTTCCTTCGCTGTTGCAGGATATGTACCGTTAAATTTCACCGCAAATCCTCCGGTAGTAACATCAAAAACATTTTTAGGAGACTTGCTTTCCTGAATCCCGTCTCCCTCCGATATTACTGCACCGTCATAAATGAGATATGTTTTCCTCGCATCGTAATCAAATACAAATTTAAAGTTATGCCAGCCCTCTTTTATCTCGATATTGTTCAAAACCTTACCGTCTTGTATGATGTGATCACAGGACGCACCGAATATAGGTGCATTATAACCTCCTCGGAATAATCCCTGCATACGAAGAGCAGTCGGGTCATTAACCTTGAAATCAAAGCTTAAAATGCCTTTACCTGCAGAAAAGCCTCTGTTAAAATTAGGGTGATACGTTACATACGGAACACTTAGGCTCAAGTCGGCATTTTCTCCTCCTTTTGTCGCAGTAAACATTACTGCCTTATCACCGTCTTCTCCGCTTTTTCCGCTTACTGTCTTAATTGTTCCGTCCCACATTTTATTAGCGGACGTCGGGTAGTTAAACGCATCTGTATTTATATCAAGAGTCGAGCCGTCTGCTTTAAATTTATTAAATGTCTGCGGCATACCCGGTGCGTGATATATGTAGGCGTTAGCCTTTAACTCTGCCTCTTCTTTTTTTGCAGCAGCCTTGCGCGTAATCTTTGCATTAGCTACATAAATTGTATTTTCTTCCTTGTTGCTGTTTACGCCTATTCTAGCTCGTGCGGAACTGAGTGCCGAAAGATCAATATTCGCCTCTTTTACAGAACACAGGGTTTGCGTTTCATTCCTCTTTCCGGCATACAGCGATATCGTATTGTTCAATTTGTTAAAGCTTACCGTAAAGATATACCACTGATTGACTTCGATATCCGCATTGCTGCCGCATATTTTTCCGTTCATAACAACATCTGTTTTATCAGCAGCACTAAAAGCGTCTTTTCCTTCCGACGTTTTATACATAATCGGGCAGTCTATACGAAGCTTGTTGTTCCCGACGGTCTTTATATCCACACTTATATCAATAACATCCTCCGTGTAATCGGAAAGCGAATAATTAAACCATGGAGAACTATTTTTTGCCACTATTTTACAAACGGGTTCGCCATCGTCTGTTATGTCCTCAGCAGTGTTTTCGCTTGTTCCGTTCACCTCTTTAAAGTCGACGGTTTTTGTGCTGACAGGCGTGATTACGTCATTTTCGAATTTGTACAGATATATATTTCCGTTGAAAAGTGTACTTCCGCCCACTCTGACAATAAGTGAGTTTTTACCGATTTTTCCGTTGCTTGTGTCAACAGTTATCTTGCCGTTTGTATCTTTTGTTACCGTTACTCCAGCGCCGTTAAGTTCCGCTGTTACCGCTCCATTATCTGTATTGCTTATATAAAAGTTTAAATCAGATATATCGTATGCATACCCGGGTACAAGACCTGTGACCGCGGCATCGGCAGCATATACTGCCGGCAAAGCCGATATAAGCATTGCCATAAGAACTAAATACGTAACTGTCTTTTTTATTTTTTTCATACAAAACATCTCCTTTTAATTTTGGCGAGCTGCCTCGCCGTTTTTTACATATGGTTTTAAATTTTTATCCCACATAAAAAGCTTTACTTTGTCAACATTAAAATTATTGCCAATCGCAACCTTTGAGCTTACGCAGGTCTGTGGCGGTACTTCAAGGGCTGTCAAACTGCTGTCAAGCAGTTTATTGCCTACCATCTCCGAAAGAAAGGCGTTTACAAAAATACTGTTCTCAGAAAAATTGTAGACGGTAAAGCCCGTAAAATCCGTTTTTTCCTTAAGCGAAAATGTCGGACAGCCGTTCTTATAAAAATATATTTTTTCAATCTCGCAATTCTTCCCCGAATACACCCTTATGTTATCTATCAACGCCTTTGCATCGCTTAACAAAAAACTAAATATACATTCTTTCGTAAAAATTATATCAATTTCGGGAATTACTTCAATATTGTTTACAAAAAGCTGTACGGTTTTTCCGTTATAGATTACAAGTCTTACGGTGTACCAGTCCAAAATAAAGTTCTGTGCGGCTTTTATATAATCATCGCCGTTAAAGATATAAAAACCATCTTCATTAATAAGAAGCAGGTTGTAGTCCTGTTGCTTACTGCAAAGCTTTAAAACTGTGCTTAACTCTGTCGGTGGAATTTGTAAAAAAATATCAAACTCTATGATTTTAATATTGTCTTCAAGGTAAATTGTATCAGTCATTATTTTATTATAATTTTCTGTGAGGAAGACGGCGTTTGTCATCCTTCCGAATTTATCATAAACAAATACGTTCTCTTGCGAACCGTCTTCAAAATCATTGATATAATCGTATGCTTCCGCAGCATTGCCCACCATTACAAGAATTAACGCGACCGCAATCATTGCTCTTTTCATGGCAGCACCGCCTTAACCTTTTACAGAGCCTATCATAACACCTTTAACAAAATACTTTTGAATAAACGGGTATATGCAAAGCACCGGAACTGTGGATACCACCATTGTTGCATATTTAATCGTTTCCGCCACCGCGTCCGCACTGTCGACCTCCGCACCTTTTGCCGCCTCGTTTGTTCCTTGGAATAAAATTTCCCTTAGCACAAGCTGCAGAGGATAAAGCCGTGTGTTATTTATATACAAAAGGGCGCTCATATAATTATTCCATATGCTTACGGCATAGTATAGGCATATAACCGATATAACAGATTTTGCAAGCGGTATCATTATTGAAAACAGTACTATGTAATCGTTTGCACCGTCTATTTTTGATGCCTCTTCCAATTCTAGCGGCATTCCCTTAAAGTACGTAAGCACGATAATGAAGTTAAATGTGTTTATCGCCTGAGGGATAATAAGCGCAAGCCTTGTATCAAGCAGCCCGGTATTTTTTACTACCAAATATGTTGGTATCATTCCGCCCGAAAAATACATTGTAAAAATCATTGCCATAAGTATAAAATTTTTACCGGGCAGACCGTTTCTTGAAAGGCAATACGCCGCAACTACCGTTAAAAGGACGCTTAAAAGCGTTCCCAAAACGGTATAAAATATAGTATTGCCGTAACCTATCCAAAGCATCATATTTTTAAATACATGTACATAGTTTGCTGCGTTAAATCCCCGCGGAAACAGCAGCAGCTTGCTCCCGTTATAAAGCTCTACGGGGTCGCTCAGCGACGCAAACAACACATACAAACACGGATACAAAGTTATTAACAGGAGAAACGATAAAAAAGTGTAATTGAACACCGAAAATATTTTTTCCCCTCTTGATTGTTTTAGCAATTCAACTCTCTCCTTCAGAACAGTCCGTTTCCTGTTAACTTTTTGCTGATTGAATTGGAAAACAGCAAAAGTATAAAGTTTATTATTGAATTAAAGAAATCCACTGCGGCGGAATAGCTGTATTCCGCACCTAAAATTCCTTTTCTGTACACATATGTGCTTATAACATCTGCCCGCTCGTACAATGCGGGATTGTATAATAGCAAAATCTTTTCATACCCTACAGAAAGCATTTGTCCTATTCTTGTTATAAGCATAATTGAAATTGTCGGAAGCAGGCACGGTAGCGTTATTGTAAGCGTTTGACGCCATCTTGAAGCGCCGTCAATCGATGCCGCCTCGTAGAGTCCCATATCTATACCTGCAAGGGCGGAAAGATAGATTATACTTCCCCAGCCCATACTCTGCCAAATTCCTGATATGGTATAAATCCCGTAAAAGTACTTTGCCTCCGTCGTAAAGGATATCGGTGCAATACCGAAAGCGCCCAAAATTGAATTTATCATACCGTCACCGGCTACAAAATCCAAAACCATTCCCGAAACAATCACCGTCGATATAAAGTGCGGCATATATGTAATGGTCTGTACACTTCTTTTAAATCCCGCGTTTCTCACCTCGTTAAGCAAAAGTGCAAGTATTATTGGCGCCGGAAAATCCAAAAGTAATCCGTATATATTTATTGAAAGCGTGTTTTTCAGCAATCTGAAAAAATAAACATCATTTAAAAAGCTTTTAAAATGCTTCAATCCGACAAATTCCGAATCAAGTATTCCCCTTGTAATCGAATAGTCCTGAAAAGCGATCATATTTCCGAACATCGGAATATACTTGTAAATAATGTAGTATAGGCATATCGGTATAAGCATAATATAAATGTCTTTATATTTATACAGCTTGTTCCTCCGTTTTGCCGCCGTTCTATGACTTTTGCCGGATATTTCACCTGCACGTATGTTTTGCACTGCAGTCATCCTTTCCGCTTCTGAACTCTTTTAAAAATCAATGTCCGTATTTAAATATCTTTCATATGTGGTCTGATATATTTTCAGCACATCTTTTATTTTCATTTCTTCAATCTTTTTTCGTGCTTCCGGAATTTTCGACACCGCTTCCTGTCCCAAAATCATTTTGTCAATTCTTTCGTCAGCATATGTGGTTACAGATGACATAATATTTGTTACCTTTTCTTTTTCTTCATCTGTAAATGACAACTCCGGAAGAATGTGGCTCGTATCTACATCTTTGCTCCAGGTTTCTATAGCTTCCTTTCCGTACGAACTTAAACTCTGTGAGTATGAATCCCACTTTTGAACCGTCGGAAAGTATGAGTTAAACGCGCCGAGTGTCCTTCCGAACATCTCCGATACACTGTATTTTTTTGAATTCAGCACGGCATCCGTAAATACTTTCTTCCCATCCTTTTCGGTATAGTCTTCTCCCTCTTTACCGAAGTTCATTGCGTTTATTCCGGCTTCGCTGTAAAACGTGTCAAGCCATTTTACCACCCCTGCGGAATTTTTACATTTTGTTGTTACCGCAGCCGAGGTCCCGATAACGCTCATTATATACTGAGGCAAATCAGTTGTCCTTACGCCTTCTTTGTTATTGAAATGGTTAATCCCTACAAGCTTGAAATTCGGGTCTTTCTGTGCCATTGTGTTTGATATTGTTGTCGGCTGAAAACTGTACATAAACCCTGCTCTGTTGTTTGTTATTTTACCATCCTGTTTCGCTCTGTCCTGGAAAATGTAGTCGGGGTCAATAAGCCCCTCCGAGTACATTTTTGCAATATACTCCATTCCTTCCTCAAATTCCGGTTCCATAAATCCGTACTTAACTTTCCCGTTATCCACATAAAAACCTTTCGCTGTATCAAACATTGAAAGCAGGTGGCATATATTATCCGAACCAAGTCCTGTCATAGGCAGTTCATCCGCTTTACCGTTTCCGTTGGGATCTTGTGTTTTAAACGCCTTAAGCACCTCATAAAGCTGCTGCGAATTTGTAGGAATACCGAGTCCAAGCTTATCAAGCCAATCTTTTCTTATCAACGGACCATAAAAAACATTAAGTTCTTTGTCTGCTCTTACATACGGAATATATCCAATTTTGCCGTCGCTTGTTACATAATCTTTTGCAATGTCCGGATTTTCACGTGTAAATTTCATAAAGTTCGGCATTTGGTTCTTCATTTCATCAAGTGAAATAATTACCTTATCGTTTATGTATTTTTCAACGCCATTTTCTTTCCAGTTTCCTATAATTACATCTGTCAGATTTCCCGAGGCTATCATCAGGTTAAATTTTTCTTCAACACCGCTTGAAGGCGGCAAGTTCCATTCAACCTTGCAGCCTGTCAGCTCTTCAATCATTTTAAACGATTTAACATCGTTATAATCAATCATTTCGTTATTGAGCGAACTGCTGCGCCATGCAAAAACCGTAACTTTTTCCGGGTAATCCGCCCCCTTTCCCGAGCCGGCGGTCTGCTCCTTCTTGTTGCAGCCGGATGTTCCCAGTGCAATCGCGCAGCTTAACATCACACCCAATGCTCCGCGCATTTTTCTTTTCTTCATACCCTCACCATCCAGATAAAATTTTTTGGCGAAATTCACATCTGCCATCTGCAAAAATTCTAACATCAACACGCGGCGGCAGTCAATCGTTCATTTATCCTTTTATATCCCATATTTCCTATAATGGGCTTTTTTTAATAACCTCTTTTAATTTTTCTAAATTCGCCGGGGGTAATACCGTTAAGCTTTTTAAATGTCTTAATAAATGTGTTGTCGCTCAGATAGCCAACCTTTTCGGCAATTTCTGATATTTGCATATCAGTTGTAATCAAATATTCTTTTGCTTTTTTATTTCTTACTCCGTGAAGGTACTCCAAAAATTTTTTTCCCGTCTGTTTTTTAAACAGATCTGAGAGATAGTTGTATGATATATGCATATCTTCTGCAATTTTCCTAAGTGAAATTTCATACAGCATATAATTATCATCTATATAACATAGCACACGTTTAATTTCAGACGAGCTGTTTTCATCCGAACGTTTGTTAATATACTCTGCCATTTTTGCAAAGCAGCCGCAAATTCTTCTTACACTTTCGTTAAAATCTCCTATTTCCATAGCTTCCGAAAGCTCGGTACGATATTTGTCGCCTGCACAATTCCCCTCCCGTGCGGTTTCGTTAAATAAATCTACCAACCAGTAACGTATATAATTTTTCATTCTGTGTGTGATGAGTTTTCTTGAAAGAATACGCTCATACAATCCGCGCGTCATATCGGAAACACTTGCTGTATCCCCTGCAAGAATATGTGATTTGAATTTTGTTCTGTCCAAAACCATAAAATAATCGCTTCCGATTGAATTTTTACTGTTTTCATCACACAAAACACCGCTTTTTTCGGATAAAAGTGCAAAAAAAGCATCCTCGTATGACTTTGAAAACATATTTATTTTTTCAACCTCTCTGCCTATGCTTACATTCATTCCAATATTTAAGTTTTTGTTTACGAAATTAACCGCCTTTTCAAAAATCTTTTTTATATCAAGCTTGTTTTCACAGTATGAGAGTGTTAATATTATCTGCGTATTATCCGTGGGAATAACACAAAGGCTTATCTTTGTTCCCTCTGTAAGCTTTTCCAAAACAGACAGCATATGAAGCTTTACGGCTTCTGTATGTGTGTTTCCGTTTCCCTTTATTATAACAGCCCTGAAATACCTGTCTGTTACAGAGACTGGTGTCCCGACAAACAGTGTTTCTAACGAAGCTTCGCTCATTTCCATAGAATCCTGAACAAATAAATCAAACATATTATCCTTTATGCAAATACGCTGATTTTCTATTATATCCCTAAGCGTCTTATCGGAATTAACAATATTTACAGCCATGTTTTTTAAGTCCTTAAAATTACTGATTCTGTAAACCTCATCCGAAGGATTATAGTTAAGCAGCTCCTTTATGGGCGAAAACGTTTTTCTCGACAGAATAAATGCAACTATTATAAAAATAACCGAAATTAAAGAAATCACAATCATAAGCAGCATATTTGTTCTTTCAACCTTGCCGAATAGGCTTTTTTCTGATATTACACAGATATAATTAAGTTCTGTTGATATAGAATTTCCCCTAAGTGCAATTTTGTTTTTTGTAAGGCTTACATACGTTTCTTCCGAAGAAAGTACCTTCTTTATATCAATATCGTCCGTTTTATTCTCTGAACTGAACAAAATTTTATCAGCCGACGTAATATAAAAGTGTGTATCCAATTCATCCGGAACAAAGCGATGATATGCATTCAAAACGGCGCCGGCATCCACAACAGTAAATAGAAAGCTGTCTTTTGAGTCAAACCATGAAATTGGCTGAACTATCAAGATTACAGGTTTTCCGTCAGAATCTGTCGATGAGAAAGTTTTTATATTTTTTTCTCCGTTTTCGTCAAGCTCTTCACACCATTTTTTATATGTAATGCCCGACATTTTTAAAAATGTTTCGTAATACTCTTTTTTGCTGTACGTTGAAGAAGCAGTTACTATGCAATTTACGTTTGGAGCATAAAGTTCCAGACCCGCAACGGTATCTTTATATGTGTAATAGCTTTTCATTCTTTTTGCTACAGCGCTTGCGGCATATGCTCTTTCGTATTCCGGTATATACTTCCTGGACATAAAATTCTTTATCATAGCATCGCCTGTAATTTGAATCTTCGCGGCATCTATTTCAGACAATCTCTCGTCCAGCATATATCTTATGTAGTTTATGGATTTTAAATTAAGGCTAAGTATCTCGCTTTTATAGTTACCGATCACATAATTTGAAATTATTGTTGAAAACACTATGAACGGAATTAAAAACACAAGAATATAGCTCATCAACAGCCTTATAAAAAGCTTGAATTTAATATTTTTCAGCATAAGCTTTCTCCCTCAATTTAAAAAACAATTATATATTGTAATTATATTAAACTTAGACAAAAAAAGCAATCGTTTGTTTTTCATCTTATATCCCAATTTACCGAAACCATATATTTACAGCCTTATAATAGCAGTTATTGTATTCAGAGGTTAAAATTTAGAGAATAAAACCTGCTAACAAAAGTCAAGTATTTTTCAGCAAGTTTTTTACTTTTGACTTCGGATTCTTTCTTTAAAATATATTGATAACCTGCATAGTCTTTTGGTTCTCTGTATAAAATGATGTATTCGCTCGACAAAACGCCACGTATCTGGATTTTGCATATTGCAAAAATACATCTCTTTTCGTTCTAATTTTACAAACAGATTGTACTATTTCAAGAATATAATTGTTTGTTTCAAAAGTATATTTATCGGCTGAACCCGTATAATACTGTTTTCATAAGACAACAAAAAAATACACCTAACATTTCTGTCAGGTGTGAACGTGTTAATAAATCCATTGCCGCTATAAAGGATTCCTCCGTTTATAGCATAGTCAAGAATTTTCTTTTGAAAATCGTTTTTGGGCACCAGCTCAGAATACGGAACAAATTTTTCCACTCCGAAAATATGCCAATAAATTGAAAAGGTATTTACAAAAGAAAGCACAATTCTGAAATTTTGCTGAAATTTTATGATATTCGACTGTGAATTCAAAAAGCTTTTAAGTCCTGTATCAAGCAGCCAAGAGCTGCATATAAATGCTTTAAAATGCTTTTC
>CAKSNY010000007.1 GCA_934476455.1 uncultured Clostridia bacterium
GGCCCGGTAGTTCAGTTGGTTAGAACGCCAGCCTGTCACGCTGGAGGTCGTGGGTTCGAGCCCCATCCGGGTCGCCAAATGCCTTTGTAGCTCAGTCGGTAGAGCAAGGGACTGAAAATCCCTGTGTCACTGGTTCGATTCCAGTCGAAGGCACCATTTGCGGGAGTGGCTCAGTGGTAGAGCGTCACCTTGCCAAGGTGAACGTCGCGAGTTCGAATCTCGTCTTCCGCTCCAAACACAAAGGGCGCTGAGGCGTCTTTTGTAATATGGCGCCATAGCCAAGTGGTAAGGCAGAGGCCTGCAAAGCCTTTACCCCCAGTTCAAGTCTGGGTGGCGCCTCCACGTCGGAGCAAGCTATATATAGCTTGCTCCGATTTTTGTTTGCAAAAATCAGAGCGTGGCAATATGCCGCTGCTCCTCCTTTTTCGCAAAAGGTCACATTCGCGTCGGCTATTCGGTTGCAAGCGCCCTCATAACGCCTTTGGCTCGTTACCAACCTTTTGCGAGCTGCGCCTGCGGCGCAGACATTTTTATGATTCGACTTAAAAAAAACGACAGGATTCGTAAGGATCTTGTCGTTTTTTACTCATTGCCTTTTCACTCTTTTGTCTGCCCGAAATTCCCGGCAAGTTTCTACAACCCCGCAAGAGCGAGTTTCAGACTGCTTTTAAGCATTACCTTGTTTTTATAAATATTCTTTTATATATTCAAGCTGCTTTTCCACGGATTTTGTGGAGGTGCCGCCCTCGCTTGTGCGCTTTTGTGCACAGATGAAAAGGTCTATATCGTCGTACAGGTCTTGCCCGAAAAGCGGGCTGAATTTTTTATATTCCTCAAGAGAAAGCGTTTCAAGCGTGTTTGATGTTTTTATGCAGTGTGCAACTATCTGTCCGACGGTTTTGTAAGCCGTGCGGAACGGTACACCCTTTTTAACCATATAGTCGGCAAGGTCGGTTGCATTTATAAAGCCTTTGCCCGCAGCATTGTACATATTTTCTTTGTTTGCGCACATTGTTTCTATCATAGGCGTAAAAACGCTGAGGCATTTTTTTACCGTGTCGAGGCTGTCGAAAATTGCTTCCTTATCCTCCTGCATATCCTTGTTATACGCAAGGGGAAGTCCCTTTAAAACCGTAAGCATTGCAAAAAGGTCGCCGTACACACGCCCGGTTTTCCCGCGGACAAGCTCTGCCATATCGGGATTTTTCTTTTGCGGCATAATGCTTGAACCTGTGGTGTAGCTGTCGTCAAGCTCTATAAATTTAAATTCCCAGGAGGACCACAGCACAACTTCCTCCGAAAAGCGGGAAAGGTGCATCATTACGGTTGCAAATGCCCCCATAAGTTCAACGCAGAAATCACGGTCGGAAACACCGTCTATGCTGTTTTGGCACACACCGTCAAAGGAAAGAGCCGCCGCCGTGGCGCCGCGGTCTGTGGGGTATGTAGTGCCGGCGAGGGCACAGCTTCCCAAAGGGGAGATATTCATTCTTTTTACGGCGTCTTCAATACGCCCGATGTCGCGGATAAACATCATAGCGTATGCGCACAAATGATGCCCGAACATTATAGGCTGAGCCCGCTGTAAATGCGTGTATCCCGGCATAACGGTATCTTTGTGTAAAGTCGCCTGGTTATATATTGCCGAGAGGAGCTTTTTTATAAGAGAGATAACACTCTTTGCTTCGTCACGCATATAAAGCCTGAGGTCAAGCGCGACCTGGTCGTTTCGGCTGCGCGCGGTATGAAGCCTTTTGCCCGCGTCGCCGAGCCTTTTTGTAAGCTCGGACTCAATAAACATATGTATATCCTCCGCGTCAAAATCAAACTTCAGTGTTCCGCTGTCAAGGTCGGACAAAATATCGCCCAGGCACTCTATTATTTTGTCACTGTCCTCTTTCGGTATAATGCCTTGTGCGGCAAGCATTGCCGCATGCGCCATAGAGCCTTTTATATCCTGCCTGTACATTCGGCAGTCAAAATGTATTGAAGAGTTAAAATCATCAGCTTCTTTATCAAGCGCCTTTGAAAAGCGCCCAGCCCACATCTTATCCATTGTTATTCTCCTTTGCCTTAACCGGCGTAATTTCAGGTTTATTTTAAACTTGCAAAAAGCCGGGGCGCGCGTCCCGGTTTTTTGCAGAAATTTATGTTATTTATTATTTTTTGCGTCAACTATAGCCTGAACCTTAATCGGAAGCCCGAAAAGGTTTATAAATCCTTCGGAATCCTTTTGGTTGTAATCGCTTTCACCGAATGTTGCGATTTCCTCGGAATACAGGCTGTATTTGCTCCATACGCCGGCGTTTATCATATTGCCCTTGTAAAGCTTAAGCTTTACGGTTCCGGTTACGGTTTCCTGCGTTTTGTCAACAAATGCGGAAAGCGCCTCACGAAGGGGGGTGTACCACTGTCCGTTATAAACAAGGTCTGCAAATGTTATAGAAAGCTCCTGCTTTTTATGCGCCGTCATTTTGTCAAGGCATATCATTTCAAGAACACTGTGCGCCTTGTAAAGGATTGTTCCGCCGGGGGTTTCGTATACGCCGCGGCACTTCATACCGACAAGACGGTTTTCAACAATGTCCAAAAGACCTATACCGTTAGCCCCGCCGATTTCGTTAAGCTTAAGTATCATATCCTTAACGCTCATTTTAACGCCGTCGAGCGCTGTGGGGATACCTTTTTCAAAATCTATGGTAACATATGTGGGCTTATCGGGCGCCTTAATGGGGGAAACGCCCATTTCCAAAAAGCCATCCTTTTCATAGAGCGGCTCGTTGCCGGTATCCTCAAGGTCAAGCCCCTCATGGCTGAGGTGCCACAGGTTTTTATCCTTTGAATAGTTTGTTTCGCGGTTAATCTTAAGAGGAATGCTATGCGCCTCCGCATACTCAATCTCTTCATCACGCGACTTAATGCTCCACTCACGCCAGGGGGCAATAATTGCCATAGACGGGTCAAAATGCTTTATTGCAAGCTCAAAACGCACCTGGTCGTTACCCTTTCCCGTGCAGCCGTGGCAGATAGCGTCCGCACCTTCTTTATGTGCTATTTCAACAAGGCGCTTTGCAATAATGGGACGAGCAAAAGCTGTGCCGAGCAGATACTCCTCATAAATTGCGCCCGCCTTAATGGAGGGAACGATTACATCGTCTACAAATTCGTCCGTAAGGTCTTCTATATAAAGCTTGGAGGCGCCTGTTTTTATCGCCTTTTCCTCAAGCCCGTCAAGCTCGTCATTCTGACCTACGTTGCCGGATACGGCGATAACCTCGCAATTGTTGTAATTTTCCTTAAGCCACGGAATTATTATCGAGGTATCAAGCCCGCCGGAATATGCAAGTACTACTTTTTTTATATCTTTTTTATCCATTTCAAAAACCTCTTTTCGTTTCGATGTGATTATAATAACACGCTTTGCATAAATATGCAAGTATTTTTTATAAAAATTTGTAGAAAATCTTATTTTAGCAAAAATAATGAATTTTTATACATAAAAACGTGCATAAAAAATAAATAATGAATATATTGATTTCGTTGTCGTCATATGATAAAATGGTAAGGAGAAACGGAGGTAGGTTTATGTTACCGGCAATATTGATAATTTTGGCAGTGATAATTTGGTGGTTTGTGTCTGTGCAGAGGAAGCTTGTAAAGCTTGATGAAAACATTAACAACGCTTTAAGCCAGATTGGTGTGCAGCTTTCTTCAAGATGGGATGCACTTACGGCACTTCTGGACCTTACAAAGGGATACAGTGAGCATGAGTATAAAACCCTTTCCGACACGATAAAGATGCGCTCGGGAATAACGGGCGCAAGCACCGCGGCAGATGTTGACAGACAGGAAAACGCAATAACGGCGGCTCTCGGAAGAATTACGGCAGTTGCGGAAAGCTATCCCGAGCTTAAAGCAAACGAAGCGTACATAAAGACAATGAACAGCGTAAACGAATACGAAAACACGGTTCGCTATTCGCGCCTTGTATATAACGATTCCGTAACAAAGCTTAACAGAGCGGTAAGAATGTTTCCGACGTCAATCGCGGCGGCAATACTCGGCGTAAAAGGGCGCGACTATCTTGCAACCGATGAAAAAAAGCAGGATATGCCGAGTATGAAATGAGGATAAAAATGAGGAAAACTTGCATTTTGCTTGCAGGGCTTTTTTGCGCGGCATTTTCTCCGCTGCAATCCTTTGCGCAAAACAATGTTTCGGATATTGACATAACGGTTACTCTGTCGGATGGCGGCTCTGCCGAAATAGTGCAAGAGTGGAGCGGAACGTTTGACGAGGGAACGGAAAACTATATTCCGATAAATACAAGCGATATAGAGGTTAAAAACTTTTCTGTTTCGGACGAAAGCGGAGAATACGAAAACACGGAAAATTGGGATGTATCCGCATCGTTTGAAGAAAAGGCGCGCCGCTGCGGCATAAATGAAATGGAGGAAGGCATAGAGCTGTGCTTCGGCATAAGCGACTACGGACAGAAGAAATATACCGTTAAATATACCGTAGAGGGATATGTGAAAGCATATACAGACTGCGACGGCTCAAACTTTCAGCTTGTAAATTCGGGAATGAACACGTTTCCGACAAGCGTAACGGTGCGCGTGTGTACCCAAAATAACGCCGCGCTTACCGCAGACAATACGCAGATATGGGCGTTCGGCTTTGCCGGGCAGATAGAGCTTTCAAACGGAGAGGTTTTGGCGTATACCGAAGAACCGCTTACGGGCGATGACAGCGTAATTATTATGCTGGGCTTTTCGCACGGATTGTTAAACCCTGTGTACACGTCCGAAAAAAGCTTTGAAGATGTGAAAGACGAAGCATTTGCCGGAAGCGATTATACGGATGAAGATGACACGCTTATACTTACGGTTTTTGCCGTAATCTTTTTAATAGCCGCCGTAATTCTTACAACGCTTTTGGTGCGTGAAATGAAGCGGCGCGGAAGAATTAAGCGATTTATAAAGGAAGCGCCGTATTTTCGTGAGCAGCCGTGCGGCGGCGACCTTTATATGACACATTTTCTTTCAAGAAAGTTTTTTATAAGCAACCGGGACAGCCGTATTATGGGCGCTGCGCTTATGAAAATGTTTAACGAAGGATTTATAGGCGCCGAAACGAAAGAAAAGGAAACCATTACGGGAAAAACAAAGAAAGAAATATCGCTGAGGCTTGTTAAGGAGCCGCAGGAAAGCCTTTTGTGTTCGCTGTATAAAATACTGACGTCCGCGGCGGGCGAAGACGGCATCTTACAGGAAAAAGAGCTTGAAAAGCATGCACGCAGAAAGCCCGACAAGGTGCAAAACTTTATTGACAAGGCAATAGGGACAGGCGAGCAGCACTTCAAAAAGGCGGGCGGATATAAAAAACCGTCCAAAAACGATATTACAAACCTTACGGAGGAGGGGAAGCGGTATCTTTCCCAAACTGCGGGGCTTAGGAATTATCTTAGGGAGTTTTCGCTTATTTCCGAACGCGAAATAGAAGAGGGCATAATATGGAAGGATTACATTGTATATGCCACGCTTTTCGGTATTGCCGATAAGGTTATGGAGCAGATGAAAAAGGTTTATCCCGACCGCGTGGAAGAAATTTCGGAATACAACAGACAGATAATAATTCTGGGCAGCTACTCAAATGCAATGTACTCAGCCGCGCAGCAGTCGATACAAAGCAGCCGTGCAGCAGGGCTTGGCGGAAGCAGCTCGATAGGCGGCGGCGGTGGCTTTTCCGGCGGCGGAGTCGGCGGCGGCTCAAGATAGTATCCGTAAGGAAAAAGGACATATGCACGGGCTTGCAATACTTGCGGGCGGTAAGGAGGATAAACTTTGATATACGTAATACAGATTGTAAATACACACGGTATACGCGGCGAGGTAAAGGCGCTGCATTATACCGACGGAGAAGCGTTTTTCAAAAATGTTAAAACAGTTTATAAGGAAGATAATACACCGGTTGAAATCCTTTCTTACCGCTTTGTTAAAGGGTCTGTTTTGCTGCGCCTTTCGGGGGTTTCAACCCCCGAACAGGCACAGAAGATGAAATTTACGCGCCTTTACGCAAGAGAGGAGGATTTGCCGCCGCTTCCCGAGGGGGAGTTTTACTTTTTCCGGCTTATCGGAATGACCGGTATTTTAAACGACGGCGAAATTTTGGGAACCGTAACAGACGTTGTGGAAAACAGCGCGGCAAACCTGCTTGAATTTACCAAAGAAAACGGTAAAAAGGTGCTTATCCCGAATATCGGTGCATTTGTTAAAAAAATAGACCCGAATGAAAAGAAAATTTATATTACACCCGTTGAAGGACTGATAGAAAATGAAATTTAGCGTACTGACGCTTTTTCCGGAAATGATGTCGGCGCTGGGCGAGAGCATAATAGGGCGTGCGGAAAAAAAGGGAATAGTACAGATGCAATACATAAATATACGCGATTTTTCAAAGGACAAGCACAAAAGGGTGGACGATTACCCCTACGGGGCGGGCGGCGGTATGGTAATGCAGCCGCAGCCCATTTTTGATGCGTACAAAAGCGCCTGCGGGGATAAAAAACCGCATGTTGTGTATATGTCGCCCCAGGGGAAAACACTCACGCAAGAAAAAGCGCGCGAGCTTTCTTTGTATGATCACGTGGTAATTTTGTGCGGTCATTACGAGGGCGTGGATGAACGCATCATAGAAGAAATTGTAGACGAGGAAATTTCTATAGGCGACTATGTGCTTACCGGGGGCGAGCTTCCGGCAATGGTTTTGATAGACTGCGTCTGCCGTATGGTGGAGGGTGTGCTTGACAGCACACACACTGCGCAGACGGAAAGCCATTACAACGGGCTTTTGGAATATCCGCAGTATACGCGCCCGCCCGAGTTTATGGGGCGAAAGGTTCCGCCGATACTTTTGGGCGGACACCACGCAAATATAGAAAAATGGCGCGGGGAGCAAAGCCTTGTGAGAACGTATTTAAAAAGACCGGAATTGCTTAACCCCGACCTTACGCAAAGGGCAAAAGAAATTTTGGAAAAAGATGAACAAAATAAAGAAAAAGGATAAAATAGTTATACTTTTTCGTATTATATGACAAGAAAATATTCCCTCATAATAGTATAATTTTGTTTAAGGAGGGGATAAAATGTTATATCCAAAAATCGGAATAAGACCTACAATTGACGGCCGCTGGGGCGGTGTAAGAGAAAGCTTGGAGGAGCAGACGATGAATATGGCGCGTGCCGCTGCCAAGCTTATTGAGGAAAATGTATTTTATGCAGACGGTACACCCGCACAGTGCGTTATAGGCTGCACAACAATAGGCGGCGGTGCGGAGGCTGCAAAGGTTGCAGAGCAGTTTTCAAAAGAAAACGTTGTTGCAACGCTTGCCGTAACGCCTTGCTGGTGCTACGGCAGCGAAACAATGGACCTTGACCCCGGCACTATTAAAGCTGTTTGGGGCTTTAACGGAACAGAGCGCCCGGGCGCGGTTTACCTTGCGGCGGTTATGGCTGCGTTTGCACAGCGCGGACTTCCCGCATTTTCAATCTACGGACACGAGGTTTGCGATGCAAACGATACCCGCGTGCCTGATGACGTTAAGGAAAAAATTCTGCGCTTTGCACGTGCGGCGCTTGCTGTAGGACAGATGAAAAACAAGGCGTACGTAAACCTCGGCGGTGTTGCAATGGGTATTGCGGGCAGCTACTGCGACGCTTCGTTTATGCAAAAATATCTCGGCATACGTGCAGAGTGGGTTGACCTTACCGAAATTGTACGCAGAATTACCCTTGAAATATATGACCGTGACGAATACGAAAAAGCGCTTAAGTGGATTAAGGCAAACTGCCGCGAGGGCTTTGACAAGAATGCCGGAAAGAATTTCCCGGAGATTATCAAAAAGTCAAAGGTTATTCCCGCCGATAAAGATTGGGAGTTTATTGCAAAGTTTACAATTATAGTAAACGATATTATTCACGGAAATCCCAAGCTTGCCGAAATGGGCTGGAAGGAGGAGGCGCTCGGCCGTAACGGTGTTGTGGGCGGCTTCCAGGGACAGCGGATGTGGACAGACTGGCTGCCCAATGCAGACTTTACAGAGTCTTTGCTTGCTTCAAGCTTTGACTGGAACGGCAAAAAGCAGCCTTTCCCGTTTGCAACGGAAAACGATACTCTTAACGGTATTTCAATGCTTTTTGCAACGCTTCTTACGAATAAAGCACCGTGCTTCCATGATGTGCGTACGTACTGGAGCTCGGAATCGGTTGAGCGTGTAACAGGTAAAAAGCTTACCGGAAAAGCCGCAAACGGTATTATACATCTTATTAACTCGGGTGCAACAGCTATGGACTGCACCGGAGCCGCAAAGGATGAAAACGGAAACGGAACCGTTAAAAAGTGGTGGGATATGCAAGACAGCGATATTAAAGCCTGCCTGGACGCTACAGACTGGTGCCGCGCCGACTACGAATATTTCCGCGGCGGCGGATTTTCAAGCCACTTTAAAACGCAGGCTGAAATGCCCGTTACAATGCTTCGCGTGAATATTGTTGAGGGTGTTGGTCCCACAATACAGATAGCAGAGGGATATACCTGCGTTCTTCCGAACGATGTGCATCAAAAGCTTGATAAAAGAACAGACCCCACATGGCCGACAACATGGTTTGCACCTATTCTTACGGGTGAGGGCGCTTTCCGCGATGTTTACAGCGTTATGGCGGCATGGGGTGCAAACCACGGTGTAACAGTACACGGGCATATCGGTGCAGACCTTATTACGCTTGCTTCCATGCTGCGTATTCCGGTATCTGTTCACAATGTGGATAAAGAAAAAATCTACCGTCCGCATTCCTGGAACGGATTCGGCGCAGGCAGCGATGAAACGTCTACCGATTACAGGGCGTGCGAGTATTACGGTCCGCTTTATAAGTAAGGAGGGGCGCGTATGCTTAAAGGAATATCGCCCGTTATATCGCCGCAGCTTTTAAAGGTGCTTTGCGAAATGGGGCACAGCGACCGCATAGTTATTGCAGACGGTAATTTCCCGGCGGAATCGATGGGGAAAAACGCCGTTGTTATACGTGCGGACGGACACGGCGTGCCTGAAATACTGGAGGCAATACTTAAGCTTTTTCCGCTTGACACATATGTTGAAAAGCCGGTAAGCCTTATGCAGGTAATGAAAGGCGACAATGCCGAAACCCCTATTTGGGACACCTACAAGGAGATAATAAGCCGTGAGGATAAGCGCGGCGCAAACGCAATAGGCGAGATAGAGCGCTTTGAATTTTACGAGCAGGCAAAAACCGCGTATGCGATTGTTGCCACCGGCGAAACGGCAATATATGCAAATATAATGCTGCAAAAAGGCATAGTCTGAAAATATTTAATAAAAAATGGATAAGTGGCTAAAGCCACAACCCGATAAGGAAGCATTGGTTTTGAAGCCGTATTTTAAGTTTATACTTCGTAAAAAAGACACCGTATACATAAGTTACGGTGCCTTTTTTTCTTGCCTAAATCTTAAACTCCGACATTCAAAACTGCTTTGCACCCTGTAAACAATAATTTTTGATGAATTTCAAGGCAAAAAAGCGAGTAATCCTGTCGGATTTCGAGCCTTTTTTAACACAGAAATTCGCAAAAAGAATGTTTATCAGGGCAATACTTCCTTACCGGGCTGTGGCTAAAGTCAATTGACTTTAGCCACTTATCCATTCAGACTGTGTCAAAAAAAGCCCCCCTGACGTAAAAACACGGTTTTCGCGAACGTATTCCACAAAAACAATAAAAATACAAGCACACTTTAATAAATTTGTCGGGAAAAGGCGAATTTGTTAAAAAACATATTGACATATTGCTCTGAATATGATATAAATACAGAGTTCAGTTTAATATACGACCCGTGAAAGCTGCAGGGATAAAAACCGGCAGTGTAGGGAACTTCGGAGAAGCTCATTTGATTGAGTGCCGAAGGGGCAAGGTGTAAAAACCGAAACTCTCAGGCAAAAGGACGAAGATGACAGTGTTTATTATTGTCGCTTTTTTTGAAGTTGCCGCTTTTTGGGTCGGCAACTTTTTTGTTGGAGGAAAGAATATGGATGCAGTTGAGAAAATTTTAGACATGATTAGCGGATGGGTATGGGGAATACCGCTTATAGTGCTTATTCTGGCGGTGGGTATCCTTTTGTCAATCCGCACGGGCTTTGTGCAGATTAAGCACCTGCCCAAGGCGCTTAGGTATATGCTTCGGAATGAAGAAGACGGCGAGGGCGATGTAACAAGCTTCGGCGCTTTGTGTACGGCGCTTTCCGCAACTATCGGAACAGGTAACATCGTGGGTGTTGCAACGGCTATAGCAGCCGGCGGTCCGGGTGCGCTTTTCTGGATGGAAACGGCGGCATTTTTCGGAATGGCGACAAAATACGCAGAGGGTCTTTTAGCTGTTAAATACCGCGAGATAGATAAAGACGGTAAGGTACTGGGCGGACCTTTCTATTACATAGAAAAGGGCATGGGCGCAAACTGGAAATGGCTTGCAAAGCTTTTTGCAATATTCGGAATGCTTGTAGGTATCCTGGGTATAGGTACAATGACGCAGATTAACGGTATTACCGCGGCAGTGCAGGACTTTTTCGACCCTGCAAAGGAAATGGCGGCATTTTCACTGGGTGAAATGACATACGCATGGCCTACCGTTATTTCCGGTATTTTGGTATCACTTTTTGCGGCGCTTGTTATTATCGGCGGTATAAAGCGTATTGCAAAGGTTTCTGAGATAATAGTTCCGTTTATGGCGGTTTTGTATTTTGCATGCGGAATACTTCTTATAGCCTGCAACATAACAAAAGTACCGGCAGCTGTTGTATTGATTGTAAAGAGCGCGTTTTGCCCCAAAGCGGTGTTCGGCGGTGCAATAGGTATTACAATGAAGGCAGCTATGCAAAACGGTATAGCACGCGGAATTTTCTCGAACGAGGCAGGTATAGGCTCGGCACCTATTGCGGCTGCCGCTGCAAAAACAAAGGAGCCTGTTCGCCAGGGTCTTGTATGTATGACGGGAACATTTTTTGATACGATTATTATATGCACGATAACGGGTCTTTCGGTAGTACTTACCGGGGCATATAAGCCCGCTATGGATAAAACGCTTGTGGGCGTACAGGTTACGTCACACGCGTTTGCGCAGGGGCTTCCGTTTTCAAACAGCGTGTGCACATTCCTTCTTATGATAAGCCTGGTATTTTTTGCATTTACCACAATACTCGGATGGGATTATTACTCGGAAAAGTGCTTGCAGTATCTTGTAGGTGAGAAAAAGGGCATTATTATGACATACAGGGTGCTTTACATAGCAGCCGTATTTGTAGGTCCGTACCTTAAGGCGGGTCTCGTATGGACGCTTGCCGATATTGTAAATGCACTTATGGCGTTCCCGAACCTTATTGCGCTGTTTGCATTAAGCGGCGTTGTAGCGGCAGAAACGAAGAGCTATATAAGCAGAATAAAAGAGTAAGGGTTTTTTCCTATTTCCTTGAAAAAGAGGCTGCGGCAAAACGAATGCGTTTTGCCGCAGCCTCTTTTTTACATATTTTTGCGCATGTTTGTTATAGCGCTCTTTTCCAGGCGGGATACCTGCGCCTGGCTAATGCCTACCTCTCCGGCAACCTCTGTTTGTGTTTTTCCGCGGAAAAATCTAAGCGTAACGATAAGCTTTTCGCGTTCGGAAAGCTTTTTCATAGCTTCGCGCAGGGATATTTTTTCAATCCATGCTTCGTCAATATTTTTTTTATCGGACACCTGATCCATCACGTAGACGGCGTCGCCGCCGTCGTGATATACAGGCTCGAAAAGGGAAATCGGCTCTTGTATGGCGTCCAGCGCCATAGCGACGTCTTCCTTTTCACAGTCAAGCTCTTTTGCAAGCTCCTCTATGGTGGGTTCGCGGTTTGTTTTGTTTATTATTCTTTCCCGCACACAAAGCGCTTTATAGGCAATATCCCTTAAAGAACGTGACACGCGCACCGAATTGTTATCGCGCAGATAACGGCGTATTTCGCCTATTATCATCGGCACGGCATAGGTTGAAAACTGCACGTCAAGCTCTGTGTTAAAATTATCTATTGCTTTAATAAGCCCTATACAACCGACCTGAAAAAGGTCGTCTACATTTTCGCCGCGGTTGTTAAACCTGCCTATTACGCTTAAAACAAGCCGCAGATTTCCTTTTATAAAGGTTTCGCGCGCGGCGGTGTCCCCTTTTTTTATCCTTTCAAAAAGCGTTCTTTTTTCTTCCCTGGTAAGTGTAGGCAATTTGGATGTGTTTACACCGCATATTTCAACTTTGTTTATCATAAAAAAGCCTCCGCAAGAAAGATTTGTCTTTTTAATCTTTCCCGCGAAAGGCTTTTTATATACTATATTATTTTATGCAGGTAACGACGCGGTCGTTTTCGCCGTAATCTTTATATACGTTTACATCCGTAAAATCTTTTGCAAGGGCGCAAATTTCCGCCGCCTGGTCAAACCCGATTTCAAGTGCCAGCATTCCGTCTTTTTTCAGCGCGGTGTGCGCTTTTTTAATAATTGCTTTGTAAAACAAAAGCCCGTCCGTGCCGCCGTCAAGCGCAAGGGTCGGCTCAAACCGGCTGACCTCAAGCGTTTTTACAATATCGCTTTTTATATACGGCGGGTTTGCCGTTATTATGTTATAGCCGCCTTTTATATCACCCGAAAGCACGTCGAAAATTTTAAAATCCGTTCTTTCGGAAACGCTGTTTTCTGCGGCATTTTTTCGTGCCGCAGAAAGCGCATTCTCGGATATATCACTGAGTGTTACAAAAGCGTCTTTCATAAAATGCGCCAGGCTTATTCCAATACATCCGCTGCCGGTGCAAAGGTCAAGCACCTTTGGTGCGGGCGGCGCTTCTTTTAAAACGCGCTCGACCAGACATTCGGTATCGGGGCGGGGAATAAGTGTGTCGTTATTAAGAAAAAAACGAAGCCCCATAAACTCTTTCTCACCTGTTATGTACGCCACGGGAATACCCGCGGCACGTTTTTTTATGCAGCTTAAAAAGAGGTTTTTCTCACTTTCAGAGGGTTCTTTGAAAATAAGCGCCGCGTTTTTTTCACCCATACAGTGTGCCAAAAGCACGCGTGCGTCAAGCAGCGGTGTGGGCGAATTTGAAAGCTCATTTGCGGCGCTTCTTAATAGCTCGTTTACCATTTGTCGTCCTCTTTATTGCCTGTTATAACAGCCTGCATTGCGGCTATTGCAACTTCAAGCTGGCTGTCGTCCGGCTCTCTGGTGGTGATTTTTTGCAGCCACATACCGGGCTTGCTTATCAGGCGGACGGCTGCGCTTTCGCTTCTTCCGGCAATGCGTATAACCTCGTAGCTGAGCCCTGCAACAACCGGCAGCAGCAAAATGCGCAAACACAGGCGCATCCATATGTTATCCCATGAAATAAAGGAAAACAAGATAATGCTTATAATCATTACAAAAACGAGGAAGCTTGTTCCGCATCTGGGATGAAGACGCGACATTGTACGCGCGTTTTCGGGCGTAAGCGGAAGTCCCGCCTCATAGCAAAATATTGTTTTATGCTCAGCACCGTGGTACTGAAATACCCTTTTAATATCCTCCATTTGAGAAACAAGCACTATATACCCTAAAAATATCGCAATGCGAACGACGCCCTCTATCAGGGTTTTAAGCGCGTTGCCCTTTACAAAACCGGCAAGAAAGCCCGTTATAAGGTTTGGCAGTATAAAAAACAGCCCTATTGAAAAAACAAGCGAAACAAACACCGAAAAATAAATAACAATGTCTTTTATTTTATCGCCGAGCTTGTCCGAAAGCCATTTTTCAAATTTAGACTGCGACTGCTCCTCCCCCTCCATATCAAAAAACTCCGCACTCCACATAAGTGCGCGTATACTGCATATCATAGAATCAAAAAATGAAAAAACACCGCGTAAAACGGGAATTTTATTAACGTGATATTTTGAAGCGAGCAGACTTATTGCTCTTTTATCAAGCTCAATTTCACCGTCGGGCTTGCGCACTGCCGTTGCAATTTCTTTAGGACCGCGCATCATTACCCCCTCCATAACGGCGGCACCGCCGATGCTTGTTTTATGCTTTTTTTCGTTCATACATCATCACCCAAAATAAAGTATATCACAAAGCTGTTTTTAATTCAACAAATTTTTAATCGTGCAGCGGATATACCGTAAGGCTGCCCGGGGAAACAGCGCCGTCATACATATAATAGGAACGGATTTCTCTATTATCATATGTTGTTACGCAGTACGTTTTTTTATCTTCATTAAAGCAGCTTGAATAAAGGGTATATTCATACTTTCCGTCATCCGTTACGGTGCAGCCGCGCACCTGTTTTACGCTGTCCAGAATATGAAAAAACTGTTCGGTATCGCCGGATGCATCGCCGCTTTGTGAAAAGCTTTTTACAAAGGCTGCCCTTATAAAGCGCGATTGTGACGATAAATCCCCGGGAAGCCCAAACGCGCCCATACCGCGGCTGTACGGGGAAAGCACGGTGCCGCCCCAGTTACTTTCTGCGGGATTTTTGACGGAAAGCCCCAAAAAGTTATTAAGTGCAAAAAGCTGAAAAGGAAACGGCGGATTATTTGTAAGCACGCCTATGGGGTTTTCGTAGATGTGAAGCCCGTCTTTCATGCATTCAAGCACTATACAGCCGTTTTTATCCGCAATAATCCAGTGAAGGCTTGCGGGTGGGGTGTCGTTTGAGAACGGCTCGTCTGTAATATTTACCTTTTGCAAAAGCGCGTGCGTCTCTTTTACGGTGGCGCACTGCGATAAAATATACGGGATAATTTCAAAATGGGCAATATTGTCCGCGCCGCTTTTAAATGTGCCGTACGATGCATTGCCGACAAAATTAAGCCCCGCAATGCACAAGCCCTTTTCATTTGCCGCATCGTAATAAAGGGGAAAGCCCTGTCTGACGCTTGCAATGCCTATAATGCTATAATGCGTATTTACGGGCGGTCGGCGGCGAAAATTAAAAGAATAACCGTGCGGGGTAATGACAATCTGTTCGCCGAAGCCGTGTTCGTAATCGAGATTGCGCCCGAAATAAAAGCCTTTTCCGTTATATGCTATTGCGGTACACATAATATAAAATCTCCTTTTAAATATTTTGTATTATTATTTCACCGTGCCGTTTATTATATGAATTAAAATTATTTGGCTGCAAAAAAAAAGCGTGCAGCAAAGTAAAATTACGCAGGCTGCACGCCGTTTGAGATGCGGTTTATTTTTTGTGGATTTCCGCCCTTTTTATCTTCTGCGAGGTATTTTTTATAAATTCCGTTTCGCGCATAACGATTTTTCCTATCTGCTTATAGCTTGGAAGAATGTTAAGAACCCTGCAAATATCGGCATTTACATCGCTGTCGCCCAAAAGTTCTTTGTCGGGGAATATTTCGGCACACAAAATTTCGCGATCGCCGTCCTTGTCGCCGTAAACGACAACCTCCTTAACATACGGAAGCGTGTATATATACCCCTCAATTTCTTCGGGATATATATTTTTGCCGTTGTCAAGCACGATAATATTTTTCTTTCTGCCGGTGATGACAAGCTGTCCTTTTTTGTTTAAATATCCGAAATCACCGGTATAGAACCGACCGTCCTTAAGAACCTCCGCCGTTTTTTCCGGCTCTTTATAGTAGCCCATCATAACGGTTTCGCCCTTTACGCATATTTCGCCGATGCCGTCCGCGTCGGGGTTGTCTATCTTTATTTCAAGGCACGGCAAAGGATAGCCGACTGTGCGATAGTCGTTATCATCGTCTGCATTAACGCTTACAAGCGGGGAACATTCGGTTATGCCGTAGCCGTTAAAAAGCGTTATGCCGATTGCGTCGAAAAAGTATGCGGTATCCGTTGGAACGGGTGCGCCGCCGCATACAACCTTTCTTAATTTTCCGCCCAGACCGTTCCTTACAGAGGAAAACGCCTTTGCGCGGATATCTATGCCGACTTTTCTGAGAGCGTTTGACAGCTTCATCAAAAACAAAAGCGCGTTAAGCTTGCCTTCCTTTTTCGCGGCGCGAAGTACATTTTTATGCAGCGCCGTGGCAACCGCCGGTACAACGTACATATAAGACGGCTTATAAAGTACCAGATTTTTCGCAATTGCGCGCAGACTTTCGTTTATGCAAAGCGTGGTGTGCTTGTGAATACCTACAAGGATTCCGCATACAGCCTCATAAGCATGGTGGTACGGAAGCAGTGAAAGCCCCGTTTCGTATATTGTGGAAACGCGCAGCCCGTTATATACCGATGAAACAAGATTTTTTTCGGAAAGCATAACGCCCTTGGAAAGCCCCGTTGTTCCCGAGGTATATATAAGCATTTTTAAGTCCTCGACAGGGTTTTTCATATCAAGATAGGGGGATTTGCCCTCCTTGTAAATTTTGCGCCCTTTTTCACGAAGCAGGTCAAAGGACAGGAAGTTTCCGTCATCCTCCGCGCGGTCTATGCCTATAAAATATTTTATGGAAGAAAGCCTTGAAAGGTTTTCTTTAAGAAGCTGCTCGGATTTTCTCCAGTAAAACAAAACCGTAGCATCGCTTATATCAAGTATTCGGAAAAAATCGTCGGGCGGAAGCTCTTTGTCAATTCCGACAAACACACTGTCCGAGCAAAGCACGCTTAAATATGCATTTATCCAGCGGTAGCTGTTTTCACCGACACACGCGATGTGCGTTTTTTCTATCCCGAGGTCCGACATTCCGCAGCCGAGGGCATACACGTCCTCGTAAAACTGCGAATAGGTAACGGATATAACCTCTTTATTTTCCTTATATTTATACGCGAATGTATCACCTGCTTCGCTTCGCGCAATATCAAGCATATTGCGAAGAGATGAAATGGGCGTAACCGTGTTTAATCTGTTTTGTGCCATCTTCATTTCCTCCGTAATTAATTTTTATCGGTGAGAAGCTTATTAACCTCGGCAATAAATGTGTTTACGTCTTTAAACTGCCGATAGACGGAGGCAAAGCGAACATACGCCACCTCGTCAATGGATTTAAGCCCCTCCATAACCTTTTCGCCGATTTCCTTTGTGGAAACCTCACGCCGGAGCGTGTTTTGAAGGTCAGACTCTATTTTATCCGCAAGCATATCCAGCTTATGCATTTCAACAGGGCGTTTTTCGCACGCGCGCGTAATTCCCGAAAGCAGCTTCTCACGGTCAAAAAGCTCCCGCGTTTTATCCTTTTTGATAACCACCACGGGCAGGCTTTCGACCTTTTCATACGTGGTAAAACGCTTCGCGCACTTTATACATTCGCGGCGGCGGCGTATCGCTACCCCTTCGTCGGTAGGGCGCGAGTCGATAACCTTACTGTCTTCATATCCGCAAAACGGACATTTCATACATATCCCTCCTCAAAAAAACAATTATTTTTCAAGTGCCGTAATTTTATCTATTCTTTTTTGATGGCGACCTCCCTCAAAATCGGCTGCCATATAAGCGTCTACAATCTTTTTTGCCGTGTCGGGTGCTGTAAATCTTCCGCCGAGGGCTATTACGTTGGCATTGTTATGCTGCTTTACAAGCGCGGCAATTTCAGGCGAGGGGCAAAGCCCGCAGCGAATGCCCTTTATTTTGTTTGCGGCAATTGAAATACCCACGCCCGTTCCGCAAACCAAAATTCCAAAATCCGCATTGCCGCCCAAAACAGCTTCACAGCATTTTTTTGCATAGTCCGGATAGTCCACGCTGTCGGAGGTGTTTGTCCCTAAATCCGTTACGGTATGTCCTTTTTCGATAAGATAGCCGGCAAGTATATCCTTAAGCTCGTACCCGCCGTGGTCTGCTGCCATTGCAATTTTCATAGATACCATCCTTTTATATTATAATGAATTTTTTATTTTTTCTTCGCGTTCGCGCTCTGCCTGCGGCTTGCGAAGATAAAAAGCGTCCAGCTCGGCAGGGGAAACAGCCGTTTTAAAAGATGCGGCAAACGCTGCGGACGCGGCGCGCTGAAGCAGCATTTGCGGCGGTGCAAAAATACATTTATCGCCCAAAAGCTGCACAAGCTTATCTTTATAGGCGAAAACGCCGTCGCCTACAAACACGGTTTTTTCCGTTATTTCCGCGCACAAATCCTCAACCGAGATTGCCCGCGGCGCGCTTTTGCAGACAAGGCGCCCACCGTCATTTTTATAAAGTGCGTTATACACCTGGGCGCGGCGCGCGTCCATAACAGGCGCAATCTGAAAGGGCGAAAGCATAACGTTATACGCCAACGCTTCAAGCGTGCATACGCCCACAGCGCCCTTGTCTGCGCCGTATGCCAGCCCTTTAACCGTACCGATGCCTATACGAAGCCCGGTAAAAGAACCCGGACCGTTTGCACAGGCGAAAACGTCTATATCCTTCGGAGAAAGCTTAAGCGCGCGCAAAAGCGTATCTATCATGGGCATAAGCGTCTGCGAATGGGTAAGCGATGTGGTTTGTGAAAATTCACCTTTTATTATACCGTCCTCAAGTACTGCGGCAGACGCCGTCAGTGCAGAAGAATCCACAGCAAGTATTCTCATAGTCCTTCTACCTCAAACAACCTTTCGTTTTCATCGCCGCCGGTGCGGCTTATACGTATACATATCTTATCCTCGGGCAGATAACGCATAAAAGCATCAGCCCATTCCAAAATATTTATATCGCTTTCTATCTGCTCGTCAAAGCCGATATCCAAAAGCTCGTCATAATCGTTTATCCTGTATAGGTCATAATGGTTTATCGTCTGCGTTCCGTTATACCGGTGCATTATTGTGAACGTGGGCGAGGAAACGCCGCTTTCCACCCCGAAAAACCTTGCAAAGCCGCGCGTAAATGCGGTTTTACCCGCGCCGAGGTCGCCGATAAGGCATATGATTGCGGGCGGCGCTACCTTTTTTGCAATGCTTTGTGCAAACAGCTCCGTCTCCTGCGGGGAATGAGATAAAAATTTCAAAACAAATCACCCCTGTACTATGTAATATATTACCACAATATATTGTGTTTTGCAACTGATTTTAGCAAAGAATGGCAGTATTTTTTCATACGCGGCGGTACTTGTACATATAATTTAGCAGAGAGATAAAAAAACAGGAGGAAGTACTATGCAGGCAGAATTGCCGCCGCGGCGCGGCGGATTTATAATTACCGGCGCAGCGCTGCCGCCGCGCCCCGTGCAGAAAAAAGAAAACGATAAAATACGGGTAATCGGGCAGATGGTGTCGGACACTGCCGTTATTGCCGCAGAAAAAACGGAATATGCCGCGCGGGCGTTTTTCACTTTTTCAAAGGGCAGGCTTTTAAGTTCATTAAAAAAAGCCGCGCGCACGGCTTTTTGCATGCTGTGCGCATGTGCGTTTTTCAGGATATTTACGGTGGGAACGGCAGTATACAGCGGCGAAAACAGAATTGCGGTAGCACAAAGCGAAAAAGAATATTCCAAAGCCCAAAAAAGCTTTTTTGATATTTCGGGCGAAAACACAAGCTTTTACACCACGGCGTACATATATCCGCGCACAAAGCTTGAGAGCAAAAACACGCTTTCGGACAAAATGCTTTTAAGCTCGCCCGAGTACGCAAAGGGATATGCGCTTTATGCAAACGGAAAAAGACTGTATATTGCAAAAGAGATGAAAAGCGCAAAAAACGCACTTGCCGAATATATAAAAAACTGCACCTCGGAGGGGAAGCTGAAGTCCGTTTCAAAGGTTAAGATAAAGCCGTGCGTGGGAAAAAAGGCAGAGATGCTCAGTGAAAAGGAGTGTTACGAAAAACTCAGCAAAAGCAACGCAGTGGAGGTAATAAGCACATATATTTCCGACAGCAGCGAAAATATACCGTATGAAACGGAGATTATGCGCGACGACACGCTTTTTATAGGTGAAACCGTTACGGAAAATGCAGGAAGCGAGGGAGTGCGGGAAACAAAAAAGCTTCAGACATTCAAAAACGGACTTTTGCAGTCGGAGGAGGTTTTTTCGCAAAATGTAACCGCACAGCCCGTAAAATGTGTTTTAAGAAAAGGAACAAAGGAAAAAAACATTGAAGAAACGGGCGTTAAATACCCGCTTACGGGCAAGCTTTCGTCACCTTTCGGGCCGAGATGGGGCAGAAATCACGACGGGATAGACATAGCCGTGCCGGAGGGAACAAAGGTAAAAGCGGCGGAATGCGGCATTGTTTCGTACGTGTCGGAGAATGCGGGCGGCTACGGAAAATTTATACGCATAGACCACGGCTACAATATGCAGACGGCGTACGCCCATTTAAGCAAAATAAATGTAAAAAAAGGCGATGAGGTGGCATGCGGGCAGGTAATCGCTCTAAGCGGAAACACGGGAAACTCTACAGGACCGCACCTGCATTTTGAGGTAGTAAAAAACGGCACAAGGACAGACCCTATGCCGTATCTCAAATAATTACGATATTTCGGGAAGAAAAATTTTTTGGTTTTCATCATCAACGCACACAATTCTGTAGCCGTCTAAAAGTATGTTTGTATTTCCCAGAAACCAGAGCGGGTTTTCATCACCGTTTTTACAGGGCAGCGCAATCGCACTGCCCTTTTTTCCGGTGCCTATAAAATAGTGACCGTATTTTTTGAAGCAGGCATAAACCGAGCGGTTGCTTAAGATATACTTTACGGCGTCGCTTTCATCGGCAAAGGATTTGCCGCACACTTTTTTCCATTTGTAGCCGCCGATGTGAAACGGTGTGTCGCTTTGAATATCGGACGCATTTTCCCCGTAAAAGCCTATAAGCATTTGCCTGCCGCTTTGTGTTACAAGCACGCCCTCGTGTGCGGCGGTGTTTGCTTTTTTACAAAGGCTGCCGTCAACGATGTTGCCTATACATTCCGCCTCGCCCCCTATAAGCCACGCCTTAAGCACCCCGTTTATGCCGGTTGTATGTATCTTAACCTCAGTATCGGTAATTTCGGCGCTGCCGCTGCCGATATCCGCAAGCGGGCGCAGCTGCAATACTTTTCGTTCCATAAAAACCACCTCTGCTATATAAATATGAAGAAAAGATACAAATATTATCTATTTGTAAATAAATTAAAAACAGATAAAAAAATTTAACCTAAACTATTGAAAAAAAACATAAATATGGTATTATATATATTTGAAGGGTCAAAAATTCAAATGTTTATTATTTTTTAGGAGGTAATATATATGAACATCAAACCGCTTGGCGACAGAGTCGTTATAAAGATGGTTGAAACGGAGGAAACAACAAAAAGCGGGATTGTACTTCCCGGTTCGGCAAAGGAAAAACCCCAGTATGCCGAAGTTGTTGCGGTAGGCCCCGGCGGTGTGGTTGACGGAAAGGAAATCACAATGGAGGTAAAGGTTGGGGATAAGGTTATTCTCAGCAAGTATGCCGGAACAGAGGTAAAGCTTGACGGGGTGGAGTACACAATTCTCCGTCAGAATGATATTTTAGCAAAATTAGACTGATTTTAAGGAGTGAAATATAATGGCTAAGGATATTTTATTCGGTGAAGAAGCGCGCAAGGCGCTTGAAAGCGGTGTAAACAGGCTTGCAAACACTGTAAAGGTTACACTCGGCCCCAAGGGCAGAAACGTAGTGCTTGACAAAAAGTTCGGCGCACCGCTTATCACAAACGACGGTGTTACGATTGCAAAGGAAATAGAGCTTGAAGACCCGTTTGAAAATATGGGTGCACAGCTCGTTCGTGAGGTTGCCACAAAAACAAACGATGTAGCGGGCGACGGTACGACAACGGCCACACTTTTGGCACAGGCGCTTGTGCGCGAAGGGCTTAAAAACGTTGCCGCAGGTGCGAATCCGATGGTTGTAAGACGCGGTATAGCTAAAGCTGTGGACACTGCTGTAGAGTGCATTAAGAAAAATGCAAAGAAGGTAAACGGCAAGGACGATATTGCGCGCGTTGCGGCAATTTCCGCAGGCGATGAAAAAATCGGCGAGCTTATTGCCGACGCAATGGAAAAGGTTTCAAACGACGGCGTTATTACAATAGAAGAAGGAAAGACTGCGGAAACCTACAGCGAGGTTGTTGAGGGTATGCAGTTCGACCGCGGCTACCTTTCTCCCTATATGGTAACGGATACGGAGAAGATGGAAGCAGTGCTCGACGATCCTTACATTCTTATAACAGACAAGAAGATTTCAAACATTCAGGATATTCTTCCCCTTTTGGAGCAGATTGTTCAGCAGGGCAAAAAGCTTCTTATAATTGCCGAGGATATAGAGGGCGAGGCGCTTACAACACTTATCGTTAACAAGCTTCGCGGAACATTTACCTGTGTTGCGGTTAAGGCACCGGGCTTCGGCGACAGAAGAAAGGCTATGCTTCAGGATATTGCAATTTTGACGGGCGGTACGGTTATTTCCGAGGAACTCGGTCTTGAACTTAAGGATACAGACTTTGCACAGCTCGGCCGCTGCCGTCAGGCAAAGGTGATGAAAGAAGCTACAATCCTTGTAGACGGCTTGGGCGACTCTCAGCAAATCAAAGACAGAGTAGGTCAGATAAGAAACGAAATTGAAAACACAACAAGTGATTTTGACCGTGAAAAGCTTCAGGAACGCCTTGCAAAGCTTGCCGGAGGTGTTGCCGTTATTAAGGTAGGCGCTGCAACGGAAACGGAAATGAAGGAAATGAAGCTTCGCATAGAGGATGCGCTTGCAGCTACACGCGCGGCCGTTGAAGAGGGTATTGTTCCCGGCGGCGGCACAAGCTACATCATTGCAACAAAGGATGTAAAGGCACTTACGGAAAGTCTCACAGGGGATGAAAAGACAGGTGCTTCAATCGTTCTTCGTGCAATTGAAGAGCCTGTAAAGCAGATTTGCGCAAATGCAGGTATAGAAGGCGCCGTAGTGGTTGAAAAAATCAAAAACTCAGAGGTTGGAACAGGCTATAATGCCCTTACCGACGAATATGTAGATATGATGAAGAACGGTATTGTAGACCCGGCAAAGGTTACAAGAAGCGCTCTTCAGAATGCTGCCAGCGTTGCAAGTATGGTTCTTACAACAGAAAGCGTTGTTGCCGACAAGCCGAAGGAAGATAACGGCGCTGCCGCAGCAGCACAGGCTGCAGCAATGGGCGGAGGAATGTATTGATAAAGAATAGGTTGTCGAAAAACTGAAAATTCGAGAATTTGGGGAGTTGTCAGAGGGGAAATCCCCTCTGACGTAAAAAACGCGGTTTTCGCGGGCGTGTACCGCAAAAACCGCTCCCTGCAAGGGCTGGCGCGGTGAGCGCCGCGCGAGCGAAAGCCCTTGTTCTCAAACGAAAGCTCCGAAAGCGAGCTTTCGGCTTGAAGCGTGTCGATTTTACCGACACGCTTTTGTGTTATTCTGTAACATCTCCGTCGGTTGAAATTGTAACAACCCTCCACGGTATAAATTTTCCGCTTGCCAAAAGTGCGTTTTTTGCGGCATTTTCAATGCCACCGCAGCAGGGAACCTCCATTCTGACCACCGTTACGCTTTTTATGTTATTACCTTTAATTATAGCCGTTAATTTTTCGGTATAATCTCCCTCGTCAAGCTTCGGACAGCCGATAAGCGTGATACGGTTTCTGATAAATTCGTCGTGAAAATTTCCGTAGGCATAGGCAGTGCAGTCCGCCGCTATCAAAAGATTTGCCCCGTCAAAATACGGTGCATTTACAGGCACAAGCTTAATCTGCACGGGCCACTGTGAAAGCCTGCTTGAAACGGGCGCGGTAAAATGTGCGGCTTTTGCGCTTTTTCTCTGTATCGTGCGCGATTGCTTGCCGGGGCATCCGCACGCAAGCGGCTTTTCCTTCTTTCCCTTTGCTGCCTGCACGGCGGCTTCATTGTAGGCGGGCGCTTCTCTTTCCTCAAAAGAAATGGCGTTTGCCGGACACACGGGCAGGCAGTTGCCCAAACCGTCGCAATAATCCTCACGCGTAAGGCGTGCCTTGCCGTCTTTAAGCTCTATAGCGCCTTCATGACAGGCATCAATGCAAATTCCGCAGCCGTTGCATTTTTCTTCATCGATTTTAATAATCTTTCTAATCATAAGATTGCTCCTTTTTTATTGACTTTATGGCTTGATTATACTATAATGAACAAAATAAGTCTGTTGTTTTTACAACGAAAGGTGTAAAAAATGAAAAAATATATATCTGTACTTCAAAAGACGAAAATATTTTTCGGATTGAGTGAGGAGGAAACGGCAAAAGCCCTTGAATGTTTCGGCACAAAAATACAAACGTATTCCAAGGACGAATATGTGCTCAGGCAGGGAGAGTGTACACAGGATATTTCAATACTTCTGTACGGCAGGCTTTACATTCAAAAGGAAGATTATTGGGGAAACCGAAGCATTCTGGGACAAATTGCGCCGGGTGAGATGTTCGGGGAGGCATATGCCGCCTCAAAAAACGGCAGTATTTTAAATGATGTTGTTGCGGTGGAAAACAGCACCGTTATACGCTTTAATCTTAAACGTATTTTAACGCAATGCGAAAAGCAGTGCAATTTTCATTCTGCGGTTATACAAAATTTATTTTTTTCAATCTCGGAAAAAAACATAGCTCTTGTGCAGAAGATAGGGCATATGTCAATGCGTTCCACGCGCGAAAAGCTTATTTCATATTTGTCGGAGGAGGCAAAAAAACAAAACGCCCCGCAATTTACAATCCCGTTTAACCGCCAGCAGCTTTCGGATTTTCTGTCCGTGGACAGAAGTGCAATGTCAAACGAATTGTCCAAAATGCGCGCCGACGGGCTTATAGAGTTTAGAAAAAACAGTTTCAAACTGTTATTAAAACAGGGAAAAGAAATATAAAACGCCATATTTTATACGAAAAAAGCACAGGTTTGCATAGCAAATCAGTGCTTTTTTTGTGCAATCCTACAAAATTTATAAAATATGAAAAAAAATATAAAATAATACTTGAAAAAGTTACCTGTGTGGTATAGAATATGAGGGCTGTGACATGACAGACGATGAAGCGGGAGGTTGCTGCCTGTAAGGCAGGTTTTTCCGTGGAGAATGTCCGGCTCACGAAGCCGGGCGGCAGTCACTGTACAACATGATAAAGCTTTGCGCGTACAGCGCCCACATTCATGTAGTACCCGGAGGATTGCTCCGGGGTTTAATATGGCAAAGGGCGAAACACCCGGCGTCATGTACAGTCGTCGCATGAGTCAGCAATACTATTTTTAGGAGGCAATGCAATGGCAGCAAAGCAAAAAATCAGAATCAGGGTAAAGGCATATGACCACGTTCTTCTTGATCAGTCCGCAGAAAAAATTGTGGATACTGCCAAGAGAACAGGCAGCACAGTTTCAGGTCCTATACCGCTTCCCACAGAAAAAGAGATTGTTACAATCCTCCGTGCGGTTCATAAGTACAAGGACAGCCGCGAGCAGTTTGAGCAGAGAACGCACAAGAGATTGATAGACATTCTCAATCCTACTCCGAAGACCATGGAAGCTCTCGGAAAGCTTGATGTTCCCGCAGGCGTAAGCATCGACATTAAGCTTATCGACAAGAGCGGCAGGTAAAGTTGATTTTTATCAACCACTGACCGAGCAGGTAAATGTTGGCAATGCCAACCAATAACCATCATTTAAGGAGGAAACAAACATGCAGAAGGCAATCATCGGTAAGAAAATCGGTATGACACAGATTTTTAACGCCGAAGGTAAGGTAGTTCCGGTTACTGTAATTGAAGCCGGCCCTTGCTTTGTGGTTCAGAGAAAGACCGCTGAAACAGACGGATATGAGGCTGTTCAGCTGGGCTTTGGTGAAGTGAAAGAGAAGCACGTAACAAAGGCGCTTCGCGGTCACTTTGCAAAAAGCGGCGTATCGCTTAAAAAGGTTCTCAAGGAATTCAGACTTGACGAAATCACCGCAAATGTTGGTGACGAGCTTAAGGCTGACGTATTTTCCGAGGGAGAGAGAGTTGATGTAACAGGCATCAGCAAGGGTAAAGGATATGCCGGCGTTATAAAGCGTTTCGGAACACACAGGCTTAAGGAAACACACGGTACGGGCCCCGTACACCGTCATCCCGGTTCTATGGGTGCGTGCTCGTCCCCGTCGCGCGTTTTCAAGGGCAAAAAGCTTCCCGGTCACATGGGAAATGTAAAGGTTACAGTGCAGAACCTTGACGTTGTAAAGGTTGACACGGATCGCAATCTTATCCTTGTAAAAGGTGCGGTTCCCGGTCCCAAGGGCGGCATAGTAACTATCAAAAATACAGTAAAGGCGTAAGCCATACGGAAAGGAGATGCTATAAATGCCTACAGCGGTATTATACAATATGCAGGGTGAAAAAATCGGCGATGTTGAATTGAGCGCAGCGCTTTTCGGCGCAGAGGTAAACAAAAGCGTTCTTCACGACAGCGTTGTAAATTACCTTGCTAATCAAAGACAGGGTACGCAAAGTACCAAAACCCGCACGGAGGTTGCCGGCGGCGGCAAAAAGCCTTTCAGACAGAAGGGTACCGGTCGTGCAAGACAGGGCAGCACGCGTGCTCCCCAGTGGATTAAGGGTGGCGTAGCATTGGGTCCGAAGCCCAGAGATTACTCCTACTCTCTTAACAAAAAGGTTAAAAAGCTTGCTATGGTAAGCGCGCTCAGCGCAAAGGCTGAGGACGGCAGCGTTATGGTAATCGATAAGCTTGCCATGGACGAGATTAAGACGAAAAAGGTAAATGATATGCTTAAGGCTATGGGTGCCGAGAAGGCGCTTATCGTTACAAACGAAATGGAAAAGAACGTTTACCTTTCTGCAAGAAACATTGCAGGTGTAAAGGCATCCTATGTGGGAATGCTTAATGTGTATGACATCTTGAAGCACGGTTCTTTCGTGGTTTCTCAGGATGCCATCGCAAAACTTGAGGAGGTGTATGCATAATGATGTCCTATGAAATCATTAAGAAGCCTGTTATAACAGAAAATTCAATGGATCAGATGGCTGACAGAAAGTATACCTTCGAGGTTGCAAAAGACGCCAACAAAATTGAAATAAAAAAGGCTGTTGAAGAAATTTTCGGCGTAAAAGTTGAAAAGGTAACAACAATGCGCGTTCTCGGTAAAATAAAGAGAATGGGTGCAAACAGCGGTAAGCGCCCCGACTGGAAAAAAGCAGTTGTTAAGCTTACCGAAGGCAGTAAGACAATCGAGTTCTTCGATGGATTGATGTAAAGGAGTGAAAACAAATGGCTATAAAGAAGTATAAACCTACTTCCCCTGCTCGCAGACAGATGACTGTTTCCACTTTTGAGGAAATCACAAAGAAGACTCCCGAGCGTTCGCTTCTGGAACCTCTTAAGTCAAATGCCGGCAGAAACTCTTACGGAAGAATTACCGTTCGTCACAGAGGCGGCGGCGTAAAAAGAAAGTACAGAGTTATTGATTTTAAGCGTGATAAGCGCGATATGTCAGCAAATGTAATTGCTATCGAGTACGATCCGAACAGAAGCGCGAACATCGCACTGTTACAGTACGAGGACGGCGAAAAGAGATATATTATCGCTCCTGTTGACCTTAAGGTCGGCGACAGCGTAATATGCAGCTCAAATGCAGATATTCGCCCCGGTAATGCGCTTCCGATATCTTCCATCCCTGTAGGTACGGTTATTCATAATATAGAGCTTATGCCCGGTAAGGGTGCCCAGCTTGTAAGAGCTGCCGGTAACTCTGCGCAGCTTATGGCAAAGGAAGGAAAGTACGCACAGGTACGTCTTCCCTCGGGCGAGGTTAGAATGATAAGAATGGATTGTATCGCAACAATCGGTCAGGTTGGTAACATAGACCATGAGAATATTTCAATCGGTAAAGCCGGTCGTAAGCGTCACATGGGCTGGAGACCTACCGTCCGCGGTGTTGTTATGAACCCGAACGACCATCCCCACGGCGGTGGTGAAGGTAAATCACCCGTTGGTATGCCTTCTCCCGTTACTCCCTGGGGTAAGCCTGCTCTCGGTTATAAGACGCGTAAGCACAAGAAAGCTTCAAACAAGTTTATTGTAAAGCGTCGTAACCAGAAGTAATAAGAAAGGAATGAGAGTATGAGCAGATCTATAAAAAAGGGACCCTTCGTGGAACCTAAGCTTTTGAAAAGAGTAGTTGCAATGAACGAAGCGGGCGAAAAAAGAGTTTTGAAGACATGGTCCCGCAGCTCCACTATATTCCCCGAATTTGTAGGCCATACAATCGCCGTTCATGACGGAAGAAAGCACGTTCCGGTATATGTAACGGAGGATATGGTAGGTCATAAGCTTGGCGAGTTCGCTCCCACAAGAACCTACAAGGGCCACGCGGGCGCTAAGAGTAAATAAGTAAGGAGGACATGACAGATGGAGGCTAAAACACAGGCCAAGGCAGTGCTGCGTTACGCACGCATTTCGCCCAGAAAAGTCAGCATTGTAAACGACCTTATAAGAAATAAAAATGTCAGCGTTGCAAGAGGTATTCTTATGAACACCCCCAAGGCAGCAAGCGAGCTTTTGATAAAGCTGCTTGACAGCGCCGTTGCAAATGCCACAAATAATTTCGGCATGGACGCAGACAAGCTTTATATAGCTGAAATTTATGCAAATGCAGGCCCGACGCTTAAGAGAATAAGACCCCGCGCACAGGGCAGAGCATTTCGTATAATGAAGAGAACAAGTCACGTTACAATCGTTGTAAAAGAAAAAGAGTAAGGAGGCGTAAACATGGGTCAGAAAGTTAATCCGCATGGTCTCAGAGTCGGTATTATAAAGGATTGGGACTCCAGATGGTACGCCGAGGACCATATGTTTGGAGACAATCTTGTAGAGGACTACAAGATCAGAGAATATCTCAAGAAAAAGCTTTTTAACGCAGGCGTTGCAAAGCTTGAAATTGAGAAGAAGGCAAATACAATTAAAATTTCCATCCACACAGCAAAGCCGGGTATCATCATCGGTAAGAAGGGCGAGGATATCGGTAAGCTTAAGGATGAGGTTGCAAAGCTCACAGATAAGCAGGTATTTATAAATATTGTTGAGATAAAGCAGCCCGACCTCAGCGCACAGCTCGTTGCAGAAAACATTGCTTCTCAGCTTGAAAGAAGAATTTCTTTCCGACGCGCAATGAAGGGCGCTATGAGCCGTTCCATGAAGATGGGCGCAAAGGGTATAAAGACAAGCTGCAGCGGCCGGCTCGGCGGTGCAGAAATCGCAAGAACAGAACAGTATCATGAAGGTACCATCCCGCTGCAGACGCTCCGTGCGGATATTGATTACGGCTTTGCCGAAGCAAACACCACATACGGAAAAATCGGCTGCAAAGTATGGATATACAAGGGAGAAGTTCTTTCTGAGAGCAGAAGACCCAAAACTCAGGAAGGAGGAAGAAAATAATGTTAACACCTAAAAGAGTAAAGCACAGAAAGCAGTTTCGCGGCAGACTTACAGGTAAGGCAATCCGCGGCAGCAAGGTAACCTACGGTGATTTCGGTTTAGCTTCCCTCGAGCCTGCTTGGATCACAAGCAATCAGATAGAGGCAGCCCGTATCGCCATGACACGTTATATAAAGCGTGGCGGTCAGGTTTGGATAAAGATATTTCCTGACAAGCCTATAACCGAAAAGCCCGCCGAAACCCGAATGGGTAGCGGTAAAGGCTCGCCTGAATACTGGGTAGCGGTTGTTAAGCCCGGCAGAGTAATGTTTGAAATCGGCGGCGTTGCGGAAGACGCAGCACGCGAAGCTCTCCGTCTTGCAATGCACAAGCTTCCCGTTAAGTGCAAAATCGTTGCACGCGAAACAGAAACGGAGGGTGACAACGAATGAAAATAAATGAAATTCGTGATTTAACTACCGAAGAATTACAGCTTAAGATAACAGATCTTAAGAAGGAACTTTTTACACAGAGATTTGCTCTTGCAACAAACAATCTTGACAATCCTATGAAGATTTCTCAAATTAAAAAGGATATTGCAAAGATTATGACGGTTATCCGCGAGAGAGAGCTCGAAGGTAAAGCGTAAGCATAGAAAGGAGGAAATATAAATGTCCGAAAGAAATTATCGTAAGGTAAGAATCGGCAGGGTCGTTAGCGACAAGATGGATAAAACCATCGTGGTTGCAATAGAAGACAGTGTTAAACATCCTCTCTATGGCAAGGTTGTTAAAAGAACCGTTAAAATAAAAGCTCATGATGAGGAAAACACCTGTGGTATCGGTGATCGTGTTAAAATTATGGAAACACGTCCTTTGAGCCGCGACAAGAGATGGAGACTGGCAGAAATCATTGAGAAGGCAAAATAATTCTTCTCTAAACAAAGAAGGAGTGAAAGAACATGATACAACAGCAAACTCTGTTGAAGGTTGCCGACAATACGGGTGCGAAAGAGCTTATGTGCATCAGAGTGTTGGGCGGCTCCCTCAGAAGATACGGCAACATTGGCGATGTAATAGTTGCTTCCGTTAAGAAGGCAGCTCCCGGCGGTATGGTTAAAAAGGGTGACGTTGTAAAGGCTGTTATCGTTCGTTCCGTAAAGGGCGTAAGAAGAGCCGACGGAACATACATCAGATTTGATGAAAATGCCGCTGTTATCATTAAGGAAGATAAAAACCCCAGAGGAACTCGTATATTTGGACCGGTTGCAAGAGAGTTGAGAGATCACGACTATATGAAGATACTTTCACTGGCACCGGAAGTACTCTAATGGGAGGTGCACACAGTGAAAAACAATCATATTAAAAAGAATGATGATGTTATCGTTATAAGCGGTAACGATAAAGGCAAAAAGGGCAAGGTGCTCAGGGTTGACCACGAAAACGGCCGCGTAATCGTAGAGGGCGTAGCAATGGCAACAAAGCACAAAAAGCCCCGCAAGCAGGGCGACGTAGGCGGTATCATCCACCAGGAAGCTGCAATTGCGATAAGCAACGTAATGCATATCTGCAAAAAGTGCGGCGCGCCCACAAGAATAGGCTATTCGATTCTTGCAGACGGCAGTAAGGTGCGCGTTTGCAAGAAATGCAATGAAAACTTTGATGACTAATTGAAAGGAGGTAAATGCATTGTCAACAATGAGTACGCTTTACACAAAAGAAGTTGCACCGGCGCTTTTTAAGAAATTTAACTACAAAAGCACCATGCAGATTCCCAAGCTCGATAAAATTGTTATAAATATCGGTCTTGGCGAAGCGAAGGACAATCCCAAGGTTATAGACGCAGCGCTCAGCGACCTTACTCTTATCACAGGTCAGAAGCCCGTTATAACAAAGGCTAAAAAGTCCATTGCAAACTTTAAGTTGAGACAAGGCATGAACATCGGCGTCAAGGTTACACTCCGTGGCGAAAAGATGTATGAATTTATAGACAGGCTCTTTAACGTAGCACTTCCCCGCGTTAGAGATTTCAGAGGTATTAACCCCAACGCTTTCGACGGCAGAGGTAATTATTCTCTGGGTATCAAGGAACAGCTCATATTCCCTGAAATCGAATATGATAAAATCGATAAAATCAGAGGTATGGATGTTATATTCGTTACAACAGCAAAAACTGACGAAGAGGGCCGCGAACTGTTATCCCTTATGGGTGCGCCCTTTGCCAGAAGCTAAGGGGAGGTATGAATAATGGCTAAAAAATCGATGGTTTTGAAACAGCAGAAAACACCTAAGTTTAGCACAAGAGCCTATAACAGATGCAAGATCTGCGGAAGACCTCACGCTTATTTGAGAAAGTACGGTATTTGCCGTATCTGCTTCAGAGAGCTTGCATACAAGGGAGAAATCCCCGGCGTTAAGAAGGCAAGCTGGTAATTATAAAGCTTTGGAAAAGGAGGTTTACTCATGCAAATCACAGATCCTATCGCTGATATGCTTACAAGAATACGTAATGCCAATTCAGCAAAGCATGAAACGGTTGATGTTCCGGTTTCCAATATGAAAAAGTCTATTGCAGACATTTTGTTGGAGGAAGGCTACATTAAAAGTTACGATATAGTAGATGACGGAAAGCAGGGCATGATTCACATTACCCTCAAGTACGGCGCAAACAAGGAAAAGGTTATTTCGGGTCTTCAGAGAGTTTCAAAGCCCGGCTTAAGAATTTATGCCGGCAGCGCAGAGCTTCCGAAGGTTCTTAAAGGCCTTGGTATTGCAATTATATCAACATCAAAGGGTATTATGACGGACAAAAAGGCGCGCGCCCAGAAAATCGGCGGCGAAGTGCTTGCATTTGTTTGGTAAATATTTAGAAATTTAGGTGGTGAAAAAATGTCAAGAATAGGTAGAATGCCTATCACCGTTCCCGCAGGGGTAACAGTTGACGTAGCGGCTGAAAACGTTGTTACGGTAAAGGGACCCAAGGGCACGCTTACAAAGCAGCTTCACGGTGATATGACGATAAAGCAGGAAAACGGCGTACTTGAAGTAATACGTCCCAGCGAAATCAAAAAGCATAAATCCCTTCACGGTCTTACGCGTTCGCTTCTTCACAATATGGTTGTAGGCGTAAGCGAAGGCTACAAGAAGGAACTTGAAATAAACGGCGTCGGCTACAGAGCACAGATGCAGGGCAAAACGCTTGTTATGAACCTTGGATATTCACACACGGTTGAAATGACTCCTCCCGAGGGGATAACCATTGAGGTTCCCAATCCCAACGCAGTTGTTGTTTCGGGTATGGATAAGCAGGCGGTTGGCCAGTATGCAGCCGAGATAAGAGAAAAACGCCCGCCGGAGCCTTACAAGGGTAAGGGTATAAAATACGTTGGCGAGCGCATCATCCGCAAGGAAGGTAAAGCCGGTAAATCTAAGTAAGAGAGGAGATAAAGCGATATGGTTAGCAAAACTAACAGCAATAAGGCAAGACTTAAGAGACATGCACGCATCCGCAATAACATTGTCGGAACAGCTCAGCGTCCCCGTCTTAATGTTTTCAGAAGCCTTAAAAATATTTATGCTCAGATCATCGACGATGAAAAGGGTGTAACCCTGGTATCCGCTTCAAGTCTCGAGCTTAAAGATACTTACGGCGGTAATAAGGATGCAGCAAAAGAGGTTGGCAAGCTTGTAGCGCAGAAAGCGCTTGAAAAGGGTATAGGCGAGGTTGTTTTTGACCGCGGCGGCTATATCTATCACGGCAGAGTTGCCAATCTTGCAGAGGGTGCCCGCGAAGGCGGACTGAAGTTCTAAGAGAAGGAGGGAGATTATGTCAGAGCGTATTGACGCATCAACACTTGATATAAAGGAAAAGGTTGTTCACATCAGCCGTGTAGCAAAGGTTGTCAAGGGCGGCCGTACATTCCGTTTCAGCGCGCTTGTTGTTGTAGGTGACGAAAACGGCAAGGTAGGATACGGTTTGGGTAAGGCTGCGGAAGTTCCGGACGCTATAAGAAAGGGTATCGAAGACGCGAAGAAGAACATGGTTTCTGTTCCTTTGGCAGGTTCGACAATTCCCCACGAAATTATCGGCGAGTTCGGTGCAGGAAGAGTTCTTCTTATGCCGGCTAAAGAGGGTACAGGTATTATCGCAGGCGGTGCAGCTCGTGCAGTTGTTGAGCTTTGCGGTGTTAAGGATATCAGAACAAAGTGCCTTCGTTCGAACAATCCCAGAAACGTGGTAAGAGCTACCATCGAAGGTCTTGCATCGCTTAAAAGTGCAGAGCAGGTTGCACGTTTAAGAGGCAAGGCTGTTGAAGAACTGTAAGGGGGAAAGAAAAAATGGCAAAGCTTAGAATAACTCTTGTTAAAAGCGTTATAGGCTCCAAAAAGGACCAGATTGCTACGGTTGAGGCTCTCGGGCTTAAGAAAATCCGTTCTGTAGCCGAGCATGAGGACAATCCCCAGATCAGAGGGATGATTAACAAGGTAAGCCACCTTGTAAAATACGAAGAAATCTAACATTAAGGAGGTGCAGTATATGAAACTCAATGAGCTTAGTCCCGCACCGGGCAGCAAAACCGAAGCCAAGAGAAAAGGCAGAGGTGCAGGTACCGGTAACGGAAAAACGGCAGGTCGCGGTCATAAGGGTCAGAACGCACGCAGCGGCGGCGGTGTAAGACCGGGATTTGAAGGCGGGCAGATGCCTATTTACAGACGTCTTCCCAAGAGAGGTTTCAAAAATATATTTGCTGACAAATATACGGAAATCAATGTTTCGGATCTCAACAAGTTTGAGGACGGCACGGTAGTTGACGCTACACTGCTTAAGGAAACGGGGGTTATCTCCAAAATTCTTGACGGTGTTGTTGTACTCGGCCGCGGCGAAATTACAAAGAAGGTTACCGTTAAGGCTGCACGCGTTACAAAAGGCGCAGCGCAAAAGATCGAGGCCGCAGGCGGTAAGGTGGAGGTGATCTAAAGTGCTGCAAACTTTACGTAATGCATGGAAGATCCCCGACTTAAGAAAAAAGATATTATATACGATATTTCTGCTTGTTGTATTCCGTTTCGGAAGCGTTATTCCGGTTCCGTGGATTGACAAATCGATTCTTCAGAGCTGGCTTAACGGCAGCAACGGCAGCACACTTTTTGACTTGCTCGATACTTTTTCGGGCGGATCGTTCTCACAGGCAACTATATTTGCAATGTCAATTTCGCCTTATATTAACAGCTCGATTATAATGCAGCTTTTGTGTGTGGCAATTCCCGCACTTGAAAGATTGAGCAAAGAGGGCGAAGAAGGCAGAAAAAAGATAACAAAGTACACCCGTTACCTTACGGTAGTGCTTGCGGCAATACAGGCGTACGGCTTGTTTGTAACGCTTCACAATCAGGGCGCTATAATGAGCGTTGCAGGTGTTCCGGGCTTTTTGGTAGGTATTACGATAATACTTTCGTTTACGGCAGGAACAGCGTTTTTGATGTGGCTCGGTGAAGAAATCACCGGCAAAGGCATAGGAAACGGTATTTCAATGCTTATCTTTGCAGGTATCGTAAGCCGTATCCCCGTAATGCTTCAGACATCTTGGAAGGGCTTTGTTCCCACGGGTAAGTGGTATATGCTTATACTTCTTCTTATCTATTCAATAGCGTCCATTATGTTTGTTGTTCTTATTAACGAGGCAGAGCGCCGCATTCCCGTTCAGTACGCTAAACGTGTTGTGGGCAGAAAAATGTACGGCGGTCAGAGCTCCAACATTCCGATAAAGGTTGCAATGGGCGGCGTTATTCCGATTATCTTTGCAATGAGCATTATGTCATTCCCCGGAACGCTTGCGCAGCTTTTCGGAAAGAGCGACGGCATACTTGTTAAGATTACAAAAACTGTTACAAACGGACCGATATACCCCATACTTTATTTCTTGCTTATTGTAGGATTTACCTACTTCTATACGTCGATTACGTTTAATCCGATAGAGGTTTCCAACAACATCAAGAACAATAACGGTATGATTCCCGGTATTCGTCCAGGCAGACCTACGACAGAGTATATTGCCAAGGTTTTAGGCAGAATTACTCTTATCGGAGCATTATTCCTCGGAATTATCGCAGTTTTGCCGATAGTTTTAACGCAGGTATTTGCAAATGTTCTTACAGCTAATCTTTCTTCGCTTTCACTTACTGGAACAAGCCTTCTCATCGTAGTAGGTGTTGCTCTTGAAACAGTGAGAGAGGTTGAAAGCCAGATGATAATGCGCCACTACAAGGGCTTCCTTGAGTAAGGTGCATTGCGGGTAAAAGGTTTTTTGCATCCTGAAAGAAGGGAAAGTAATGAAATTAACTATTATGGGCCCTCCCGGAAGCGGTAAGGGAACGCAGGCAGAGCGGCTGTGCGCCGCCCTGAAGCTTCCCCATATTTCCACAGGTGCCATTATAAGAACTGCTATCAGAGAACAGTCTGAGCTTGGACAAAAGGCGGAAAGCTATATAAAAGAGGGACACCTTGTTCCGGATGACGTTGTTATAGGGATGGTATCTCAAAGACTTTCCGAGGAGGACTGTAAAAAGGGCTATGTCCTTGACGGGTTCCCCCGCACCCTTGTTCAGGCAAAGGCTATGGAGGAAATGGGCATAGGGCTTGACTGTGCGCTTAATCTTGTTGTTCCGGACGATGCTATCGTTAAGCGCCTTTCCGGCAGACGCGAGTGTAAAAACTGCGCAGCGCCCTACCATATAGAGTTTAACCCGCCCAAACAAGAGGGTAAATGCGATAAATGCGGAGGAGAGCTTATTATGCGGTCCGACGATGTTCCGGAAACAATCCGCGAACGGCTGAGCGTTTACCACAAAGAAACAGAACCGCTTATAGGCTTTTATAAAAACAACGGTTTGCTTAAAAATATAGCAGGCTGCGACGGAATAGAAGAAACAACAAAAGCTGTTCTGGAAGCATTGGGAGTAAAGGGTTAATGATTATTATTAAAACGAAACAAGAAATTGAAAAAATACGGGAAAGCGGAAAAATAGTTGCCGAAGCGCTCAATATTGCGGGCGAGTCGGTAAAGGCGGGGATGACCACGCACGAGCTTAACAGCATTATACGTGCTGTTATAGTAAAGCACGGCGCAAAGCCCTCCTTTGAAAACTATAACGGCTTTCCGGCGGCAAGCTGCATTTCGGTAAACAATGTTGTTGTACACGGTATTCCGTCTGCAAAACAGATTTTGCACGAGGGCGATATAGTAAGCGTTGACATAGGCGCATATTATAACGGCTATCATGCAGACGCCGCCCGCACCTTTCCCGTAGGTAAGATTTCGCCGGAAGCTCAGAAGCTTATCGATGTTACTAAAGAGTGCTTTTATGAAGGTGCGCAGTGCGCACTGCACCAAAACCGCGTGGGCGATATAGGTTTTGCGGTGCAGACACTTGCCGAACAAAACGGCTACGGCGTTGTGCGCGAACTTGTCGGTCACGGTGTGGGAAAGGCGCTGCACGAAGCGCCCGATGTGCCGAATTTCGGTTCGGCAGGGCACGGGGTACGCCTTTCAAACGGTATGGTAATTGCGATAGAACCTATGATAAATGCCGGTAAAAAAGAGGTTGTTTTCAACCGTGAGGACGGCTGGACCGTCACCACAAAGGATAACAGCCTGTCGGCACATTACGAAAACACCGTTGCCATAACGGCGGACGGACCGGTTCTTTTGACAGTGTAGGTGACTTTATGGAGCGCGGAACGGTTGTAAAATCAATTGCCGGACACGATAAAGGTGCGCTTTACATTGTGCTCGGGTGCGACGAAAAAAAAGCGCAGCTTTGCGACGGCAGGCTTAAAAAGCTTGATAAACCAAAACAAAAAAACGTGCGGCATATACGCCCCGTCGGGATAAAGGCAGATTTATCAGGATACGGCGTGCTGCTTGACGCACACATCAAAAAAGAGCTTAAGAGCGTAAAAAAAGAAGGAGGTTGTTGCCTTGGCTAAAGAAGATGTATTGGAACTGGAAGGTACAGTGCTTGAGGCATTGCCCAACGCGATGTTTCAGGTGGAGCTTGATAACGGACATCAGATCCTGGCACATATATCCGGAAAGCTCAGAATGAATTTTATAAGAATTCTGCCGGGAGACAAGGTTACCGTGGAGCTTTCTCCATACGACCTCTCCCGCGGAAGAATTACTTGGCGGGCAAAATAATATAAGCGTAAGAGGAGGTATTTTTTATGAAGGTAAGACCCTCAGTAAAACCTATATGCGAAAAATGTAAGATAATAAAGAGAAAAGGCAAAATAATGGTGATTTGCGAGAATCCCAAGCACAAGCAGAAACAGGGCTGATTTTTTAGTCCGTTACGGGCGCGGCTGAAATCATCTTGTATGATTGCCCAAAACGCATTATCAATTACCCCTAATCCAATATAAGACGCATTTAAATTTTTGGAGGTGTATTAACAGATGGCGAGAATAGCCGGTGTTGACCTGCCCCGTGAAAAAAGAGTCGAGATAGGGCTTACTTATGTTTACGGTATCGGCAGAACCAGCGCAAATAAAATACTTGAAGCAACAGGTATAAATCCCGACACACGTGTTAAGGATTTGACCGAGGAAGAAATCGGAAAGCTCAGAGAAGCTATTGACCACAACTATACGGTTGAAGGTGACCTTCGCCGTGAGGTTGCGCTTAATATAAAGCGCCTTACGGAAATAGGCTCTTACAGAGGTATCCGCCACAGAAAGGGTCTGCCCGTAAGAGGTCAGAGAACAAAGACAAACGCAAGAACCCGCAAGGGCCCCAAGCGCACAATAGCTAATAAGAAGAAGTAAGGAGGAGAGAGCATGGCTAAAACAGTTAAAAGAGTAGCGCGCAAGAAAAAAGAGCGCAAAAATATCGAGCGCGGAGCAGCACATATCCGCAGCACATTTAACAACACTATCGTTACCATGACCGATGTAAACGGTAATGCTCTTTCCTGGGCAAGTGCCGGCGGACTTGGTTTCCGCGGGTCTAAGAAGAGCACTCCCTTTGCTGCACAGATGGCGGCTGAAACCGCTGCAAAGGCAGCTATGGAGCATGGTCTGAAAACCGTTGAGGTTTTCGTTAAGGGTCCCGGTGCAGGCCGTGAAGCCGCAATCCGTGCCCTTCAGGCAGCAGGACTGGAAGTAAGCATGATTAAGGATGTTACACCCATTCCTCACAATGGCTGCCGTCCGCCCAAAAGAAGAAGAGTGTGATGGAGGTGCGAAAGTAATATGGCAAGATATACAGATGCGGTGTGCAGACTTTGCCGCCGTGAAGGACAGAAGCTCTTTTTAAAGGGCGACAGATGCTACAGTGACAAATGTGCTGTTGCAAGGCGGCAGTATGCCCCCGGACAGCACGGTCAGGGCAGAAAAAAGGTTTCCGATTACGGTTTGCAGCTTCGCGAGAAGCAGAAGGTTAAGCGTATATACGGTATTCTTGAAAGCCAGTTCGCTCATTACTTTGAGCTGGCAGAAAAGAAGAGCGGTATTGTCGGTGAAAACCTGCTTACACTCTGCGAAAGCCGTCTTGACAACGTATGCTACAGAGCAGGCTTTGCCCTCAGTCGTCCTGAGGCACGCCAGCTTGTAAGACACGGTCATTTTACCGTAAACGGCAAAAAGGTAAATATTCCTTCCTATATTATCAAGGAGGGCGACGTAATCGCTCTTACTGATAAGAGCAAGGATTCTCCCAAAATTAAGGCTGTACTTGAAGCTACAGACGGAAAAACACTTCCCTCTTGGCTTGACCTTGACAACAATGCCCTCAGCGTAAAGGTTCTTAACCTTGCTAAGCGCGAAGACATTGATTACGAGGTAAACGAGACGCTTATCGTCGAGTTGTACTCTAAGTAATAGCCGGGGTAAAGAAAGTAGGGTCTGCCGCCCGGTTTTCGGGGTGCAGCGCTTCTTTACCCGCCCTCGGGTATTTTATAAATTATAAAAAAGTGGGAGGGTTTATATAATGACTGATTTAAGATTTGAAAAGCCCCGCGTAGAGCGTGTAGAGCTCAGCGAGGACGGTTCTTACGGTAAGTACACTGTGGCTCCGCTGCAGCGTGGATATGGAACAACCCTTGGAAATTCACTGCGCAGAATGATGCTTTCCTCCTTGGAGGGCGCGGCAATATCTTCTATAAAGATTGAAAACGTGCAGCACGAATTTTCCACAATTCCCGGTGTTAAGGAAGATGTCAGCGAGATAGTTCTCAATATGAAGCAAATTATCATTAAGCTTTATTCAGACGGTCCGAAAACCGTTTATATAGAAGCTGAGGGCGCAGGCGAGCTTTGCGCGCGTGATATTAAAACGGACAGCGATGTTGAGATTGTAAACGGTGACCTTCATATTGCAACCTTGAACGAGGATGCAAAGCTTTATATGGAAATCACGATAAATAAGGGCAGGGGATATATCTCTGCCGAGAAGAACAAGGCAATGCTTCAGCCTCTTATAGGGCTTATTCCCGTGGATTCCATTTACACCCCCGTGCAGAAGGTGAACTACTATGTGGAAAACACCCGTGTAGGACAAAACACCGACTACGACAAGCTTACCGTTGAGGTTTGGACAAACGGTACGAAAACAGCCGACGAAGCTATAAGCCTTTCGGCAAAGATCATAAATGATCATATGATGCTGTTTATCCAGCTTACGGATGAGGCTATGAACGTAGAAACAATGGTTGAAAAGGAAGAAACAAAGAAAGAGAAGATTCTTGATATGACTATCGAGGAGCTTGACCTTTCTGTTCGTTCCTACAACTGCCTTAAGCGTGCGGGAATCAACACTGTTGAAGACCTTACGCTTCGCAAGGAAGAAGAAATGATGAAGGTAAGAAACTTGGGACGTAAATCTCTTGACGAGGTTTGCAACAAGATTAAATCCCTTGGGTTCTCTTTTGCGCCCGACGAGGATTGATTACCTGTCATAAATTGGCTTATCAGAAGTTTTAAGGAGGAATATCAATGCCCGGAACAAGAAAACTCGGTCGTCCTACAGATCAGAGAATTGCAATGCTGCGCGGTATGGTAACTGCTCTTTTGGAAAACGGTAAGATCGAAACAACTGTTACTCGTGCGAAAGAAGTTCGTGCACTGGCAGAGAATATGATTACTCTCGGCAAGCGCGGTGACCTTCACGCAAGAAGACAGGCTCTTAGCTTCATAACAAAGGAAGATGTGGTTAAGAAGGTTTTTGACGAGCTTGCAACCAAATATGCAGAGCGTAACGGCGGTTATACACAGATTATAAAGACAGGTGTGCGCCGCGGTGACAACGCGCCCATGGCTATTCTTAAGCTTGTGGACTAATATCCGATTATAAAAAGAAAAGAACTGAGCTTCCCGATTGAAGGGCGGCTCAGTTTTTTATTGCCGATTTTGGCATCCGGTCGGCACAGCAGTGAAAAATGCTTTGTTTTAAACCGCAAAAACAGGGCGTGTTTCAAAAAAACACGACTATATGTTCGGTTTATATAATTTAATAAATATTTAAATTTTATGTAAACTTAAGTATACATAATCTTGTTAAGCAAATGTTAATAAAAATTTAGTTTTCCACAGGTTATTGCCCATTTTTTAGGTTTTTAACAGGAGTTTTCCACAGTTTTAACAGGTTTTTCAACTCAAATATAAAAAAAGTGTGAAAAACTTTAAAGCGAAATATTCGGCAAAAAATCGGTTTACAAAAAAAATTGCCATAAACAGGAAATAGAAAAAAATTTCAAATTACGCGGCGCAAAACCTCATCCGGGCAGAGGTATGAAAGACCCTCCGGATCGGGCAGTACAACCTCAAAAAAACGAAAGCGGGTATAGTCTGTTAAATATTGCAAGCCGCGGTCACTGTCGGAAAATTTTTTATACCACGCGGGAAAATGTTCCTGCATAAAAAAAGAAGCATATTTTTGTGCAATGCTCTTTTCACTGCCTAAGGGGGAAGCCGTGCCGCTTACCATAACACCGGGTGGGCTTGAATGAAGAATAAGCGCGCTTTTATCCGAAAACTGCCCTAAGGTTATGTATGTGTGCCGGTGCTTTGCGGAATAAAAAATATCGCCGCAACGGTGGGAAAGCAGTATTCCGCCGTCTTGTACCGAGCCTAACCCCAGTGCGCGCAGCCGTTCACCGAGAGAGGATGACTTAAATACAAAACCGCCCTGCGGGCAAACGGGATAAAAAAGGCTGTAAAGACACCAGCCGATGTAGCCCGTGCAGTCAAGACCGAGGTCTGATTTATACAGAAAATTGTGAAAGTCAAAGTTCTTATCGACGGAATTAAAAAATTTCTGCCATCCCGGAGACGGCGCGGGGCAAAGCGCTGTTTCTCCCGCGCCGGTATCGGCACTGTTCCACCCGCCTCCGTAGATATACATTGTATTTCCTACGGGAATAAGGGCTTTTTTTACAAAAATCCTTAAAGTCGGCAAAAAATACAATAAACACACCTCCTTTTACTTGACATTATATAGTTTTGTGGTATAAAATATTACATTGTAGAACATAGAAAACAGGAGGAATGGATATGAAAATACTTGTGTGCGGCGGCGCCGGCTACATAGGCAGCCACACCTGCGTGGAGCTTCTTGACGCAGGTCACGAAATTGTTGTTGTGGATAACCTTTCAAACTCAAGTGAAAAGGCTGTTCAGGCGGTAAAGGAAATAACGGGGAAAGATTTTCCGTTTTATGTGTGTGACCTTTTGGACAGAGATGCTCTTTCCAATGTTTTTGACAAGCATAATTTTGACGCGGTAATTCACTTTGCCGGGCTTAAGGCAGTGGGCGAATCCGTGGAAAAACCGCTTGAATACTACCATAATAATATGACGGGTACTTTTATACTGCTTGACGTTATGCGCAAGCACAATGTTTTCAGCATAGTGTTCTCATCTTCGGCAACGGTATACGGCAGCCCGAAAACAGTTCCGATAAAGGAGGATTTTCCGCTTTCCACAACAAACCCTTACGGGTCGACAAAGCTTATGCTTGAGAGAGTACTCACAGATGTTGCGAATGCGGATAAGCGCTTCAGCGTTGTTTTGCTTCGTTACTTTAACCCTATCGGTGCGCATGAAAGCGGAAAAATAGGAGAGGACCCCAAGGGTATTCCGAACAATCTTGTGCCGTATGTTGCGCAGGTTGCGGTGGGCAGACTGGAAAGGGTTCACGTTTTCGGAAATGAATATCCGACAAAGGACGGCACCGGTGTGCGCGATTATATACACGTTGTAGACCTTGCGAAAGGACACGTTAAGGCTGTGGAAAAGAAAACAAACGAGCCGGGTGTTTATATCTATAACCTCGGTACGGGAAACGGCTACAGTGTGCTTGAGATAATAAATGCTTTTTCAAAGGCATGCGGAAAGGAAATTCCGTACACAATAGATCCGCCGCGCGCAGGCGATATTGCAGAGTGCTATGCAGACGCAACAAAGGCGTATAATGAGCTTGACTGGAAAGCAGAGCTTGATATTGACAAGATGTGTGCCGATTCGTGGAACTGGCAGAGCAAAAACCCCGAAGGATTTGGCAAATAATTATCTATTAAAGGACTTTTGGCAGATGACCAAGATAAAATTTGACTATACCAAGGCAGAAAAATTTATTTCCGGTGAGGAAATAAAGGCGCTTGCCCCGTATATCGAGGCAGCGCACAACACGCTTCATCAAAAAAACGGCGCGGGAAGCGATTTTACAGGCTGGGTAAACCTTCCCGCAGATTACGATAAAGAGGAGTATACACGCATTAAAAAGGCGGCGGAAAAGATAAAAAGCAACTCAAAAGCGCTTATAGTAATCGGTATCGGCGGGTCATACCTCGGCGCGCGTATGGCGATAGAGATGCTTAACCATAATTTTTACAATGTTAACGAAAAGGCACGTGCAGGCGCTCCGCAGATATTTTTTGCGGGCAACAATATAAGCGCAACCTATCTTACAGACCTTATAGAAACGGTTAAGGATATAGATTTTTCCGTGAATATAATTTCAAAAAGCGGTACCACAACGGAGCCTGCAATAGCTTTCCGCATTTTCCGCGAGATGCTTATTGAAAAATACGGCAAAGAGGGTGCACGCGAAAGAATTTTTGCAACGACGGACAAGGCGCGCGGGGCTCTTAAAAATCTTGCCGATGAGGAGGGGTACGAAACCTTTGTTGTGCCCGATGAGGTCGGCGGACGCTACAGTGTTTTGACAGCTGTCGGGCTTTTGCCTATCGCAGCTGCGGGAATTGACACAGATGCGCTTATGGCGGGCGCGCGCGACGCTATGGAGGAGTACAAAAACCCCGATGTTATGCAAAACGACTGCTATAAATATGTTGCCGCAAGAAACGCGCTTTACCGCAAGGGCAGAAATGTTGAAATGATGGTAAATTACGAGCCGCAGGTTCATTATTTTGCAGAGTGGTGGAAGCAGCTTTTCGGCGAGAGCGAGGGAAAGGAAAATAAAGGTATTTTCCCGGCGGCGGCTGATTTTTCAAGCGATCTCCATTCTATGGGACAGTATATACAGCAGGGGCTTAGGATAATGTTTGAAACAGTGCTTTTCTTTGACAACAGCCGTAAGGACATTACCGTAAAAGAGGATAAAGACAATGTTGACGGACTTAATTTCCTGGCGGGAAAAACCGTAAGCTATGTAAACGAGCAGGCATTTTGCGGAACGCTTTTGGCGCACACTGACGGCGATGTACCGAATCTTGTTTTGCGTGTGGAAAAAATGGACGCGTACTGCCTCGGAAATCTTATCTATTTCTTTGAAAAGGCGTGCGGCGTAAGCGGGTATCTTCTCGGCGTAAATCCGTTTGACCAGCCGGGTGTGGAAGCTTACAAGAAGAATATGTTTGCGCTTTTGGGAAAGCCCGGATATGAAGCGCAGCAGGAAGCGCTTAAGGCAAGGCTTGTGTAGTCGAACACCAGACACTTAAAAAAGCTGTAAAAAGTCGATAGGCTTTAGCCACAGCCCGGTAAGGAAGCATCGGGTTGTGGTTTTTTTACGGCTTTTTTCTTAAGCGGATATGGAAAATCTTTTTATTTATATGTTGAAAAATATTTTGCGCAATGATATAATCAAGACAAGAGTATATTTCCGAAAGGATTGATTTCATATGAAGATTTTAATTGTTGATGACGAAAAGCTTCTTGTAAAGGGAATTAAGTTTAATCTTGAGCAGGACGGCTACGAAACGGAAACCGCCTATGACGGGGAAGAAGCGCTTAAAATTGCCCGAGACAAGAGTATTTCTCTTATAATACTTGACCTTATGCTGCCGGGAATAGACGGGCTTACGGTTTGCCAGAAAATAAGAGAATTTTCAACCGTGCCGGTTATAATGCTTACGGCAAAAACGGAGGATATGGATAAAATAATGGGGCTTGAATACGGCGCGGACGACTACCTTACAAAGCCGTTTAACATACTTGAGCTTAAGGCGCGCATAAAGGCAATACTGCGCCGCACATCCTCGCAGAATACCGCAAGCGCCAAAAGCACGGTTACAAGCGGCGGGATAGAGCTTGACTATAATCTGCGCAGAATTAAAATAGGGGATAAATCCATAGAGCTTACGGCAAAAGAGTTTGACCTGTGCGATTTATTTGTGTCAAACCCGGGAAAGGTATATTCGCGCGAGAATTTGCTGGATATAGTTTGGGGGTATGATTATCCAGGAGATATAAGAACGGTAGATGTGCATGTGCGCCGTCTTCGCGAAAAGATTGAGCCCGACGCCGCCGTTCCCACATATATACTGACAAAATGGGGAGTGGGTTACTATTTTAGAGAAAATTAAAGACGGTATGCAAAGCATCAGGTGGCGGCTGGTACTTACTTACTTTTTGATTATTGTTCTTACGCTTGGGCTTATCGGTGTGTATATTACAAATTCAATGCAGCAGTATACGCTTAACCAAAAAAAGATACAAACGCTGTCACAGGCAAACGTAATTGCGGGCTATATTTCGCAGTATCAGGATCTGAGCAGCGAGAGTATAAACTATCTTTTGGAGCAGCAGCAGGTTGCAAGCAACTGCCGTGTTCTTATGCTGGACTGCGACGCGAAGGTTACATACGATTCCAACAACGGGCTTATGCAAAACAAATTTATGCCGACAAAAGGAATTTTGGAGGCAATAGACGGAAACAATAATTCCGACAAGATGACCAATGCCGACGGCGAACTGATAGTTTGGGCAGCCGTGCCGATGATAAAAAACAAAACGGTTACAGGCGTTATATATTATCAGGCGTCTGCCGAGGACACTGCCGACTTTATGAGCCAGATATGGGCAACAATGGTTATGCTGGCAGTGCTTGTAAGTATTCTTATAGGTGTGGTAAGCTTTGTTATGGCGGGGCTTATTACGGCGCCTATAACAGAGCTTACAAAGGAGCTTGAAAAAGCGTCGGAAGAAAACGCCGATATAGTAATACAAAAAAACACCGGCGGAGAGGTAGGCCGTCTTATAGAATCGTTTAACAAAATGACAAAAACAATTAAAACACAGGAGGAAAAGCGCCAGGAGTTTGTGTCCAATGCATCGCACGAACTTAAAACGCCGTTAAGCTCAATAAAGCTGATTTCCGATTCGCTGCTTAATGTAAAAGACGCACCGCCGGAAATGATACGCGAATTTCTTACGGATATGAACGTTCAGGTTGAACGCCTTACACGTATAATAGACAAGCTGCTTACTCTTACGCGGATGGACAATAAGGGCAGTGTTTCGAGAATGGAGTTTGCCGTAACAGACCTTACGGAGCTGTGCTCAAATATTACAAAGGCATTGCGCCCGCTTGCGGAGCAAAAGCATATATCACTTACCTATAATGCGGATACCGTTATCTACTCAAAGGTGGAGCGCGACCGTATATGGGAGGCAATTTATAATATAATTGACAACAGCATAAAGTATACAAAGGACGGGGGCACGGTGTCCGTGACCTTGGCTAAAGAGGAAAGCCGCGCCGTAATTACCGTTAAGGATACGGGCATAGGCATTGCGGAGGGTGAAATATATAAAATATTTGACCGCTTCTACCGCGTGGACAAAGCGCGTGCGCGCGAGACCGGCGGAACGGGGCTCGGGCTTTCCATTGCGCTTACCGCAGTGGAACTGCACGGCGGTAATATAAAGGTAGAAAGCGAAGAAGGCGTGGGCAGCACGTTCCGTATAATTATTCCCATTACATTTAAATGATTTCGGAGGGAAGCATATGAAAAAATTTATATCGGCTGTTATTGCGGCGGCATTTTTGATTTGCGCTTTTTCGGGGTGCAATAAAAAAGACAGCGAAAACATAAGCGTTTATTTCTACGACAAACAAAATAATACTTTAAGCGAGGAAACTCGCACGGTAGACAAAAAGCTGCCTGTAAAAGACAAGGTGCGCGCCGCCCTTACGTTTATGATTGAGGGTCCGCACAACGAAAAAAATGTTCCCGTAATTTCAAAAAAGGCAAAGCTTTTAAGCGTTAATACAGCCGGCAGCGTTGCAACGGTTGACTTTTCTAAGGAATATTCGGAAAAAGAGGGCACAGCGGCTCTTTTGCTGAGGTTTGCGGTTGTAAATACGGTTTGCTCTGTTTCGGGAATAGACGGAACGGTAATAAAGGTGGAGGGACAGCCGCTTCGTTCGGAAAGCACAGACAAGGAAATAGGTGTGCTTTCGCTTTCGGATATTGCAATGGAAACAAACGACCAAACAACCGAAAAAACAACCATAGCTTTGTATTTCCCGCTTAAAGACGGCAGCGGATTATCCTGTGAAACACGCACAATAGCGCCGCAGAACACCCTGTCGCCGGAAAAAACAATTATAAACGAGCTTATTAAGGGGCCGAAATCTTCGGAGTTTACACGCTCGCTTTCAGAGGACGTGCGCCTGATAAACATTGAAACAAAGGACGGCGTGTGCTATGTTAATTTTTCGGGCGAATTTGTGACAAAGACGCAGCCTGGTACAAATTCTACGACACTTACGCTTTACAGCGTTGTAAATTCGCTTTGCCAGCTTAAAAATGTAAACAGCGTTTCGTTTTTTGTAAACGGTGAAAACGGGGTTGAGTTCGGAAACTTCGTGCTTGATATTCCTTATGAAAAGAATGTTGATATTGTAAAATAAGGGGGAAAGATATGAAAATTTCAGAAATCGCAAAGCTTCTTAACGCGCAGATTGTTGCAGGAAAGGAAGCTGCAGATACACAGGTATATTCCGCGTGCGGAAGCGACCTTATGAGTGACGTGTTGGCTTTTGTAAAAGATCAGGCGCTGCTTTTAACGGGGCTTGTGAACGGGCAGGTTGTGCGTACCGCCGAAATGATGGATATAAAGGCAATTGTTTTTGTGCGCGGTAAGAAACCTACACAGGAGGTTATTGCACTTGCCGATGAATATAAAATTGCGCTTTTGTGCACCGAGCTTCCGATGTATCCCGCATGCGGCGTGCTTTATGAAAACGGGCTTCACCCGGGAAAGGTAAGCTGATATGGATACTGTAAAGCTGCACTATGATGTTGACGGTACTGATTTTACCTTAGCCGGAGAAGCAAGCGGCAGCGTTAAAAAGGTTTTGCGCCGGCTTGGGTTCGGGCAAGATGTTATCCGGCGCGTTGCCATTGCAATGTACGAGTGTGAAATAAATATGGTAATCCATGCCGACGGCGGCGAAATAGACGTTTTGATTTCTCCGGAAAAAATAATAATGATACATAAAGACCGGGGTCCCGGAATAAAAGATATAGAAAAGGCAATGACAGAGGGGTTTTCCACAGCAAGTGAAAAGGTACGCGAACTTGGTTTCGGCGCCGGTATGGGGCTGCCGAATATGAAAAAATATACCGATGATATGAAAATAACCTCGACAGAGGGTGTGGGAACTACCGTTACGATGACGGTATTTGTAAAACGGGAAAAACAGAATAATCCTTAAAGGGAGAGAAAAATGGAAAAAGAAAAGATATATCACAGCGTGCGTCTGGAGGAAAAGGACTGTAAGGGCTGCACAACCTGTATGCGCTCGTGCCCTACGCAGGCAATACGTGTGCAAAGCGGTAAAGCACGCATAATAAAAGAACGCTGTATAGACTGCGGCGAATGTGTAAGAAGGTGTCCGTATCATGCAAAGAAGGTTTTGTGTGATTCGTTTGACGCCCTCTCGGAATATAAGTATAACATTGCGCTTCCGGCTCCGGCATTTTGCGGACAGTTTTCAAAGGCGGAGGACATAGAAAGCATCCTTTCAGGGCTTCTTACCGTTGGCTTTGACGATGTGGTTGAGGTTGCCCGCGGGGCAGAGGTTATAAGTGAAAAAACGCGGGAAATTCTGAAAGAAAAAAACCTTATGCGTCCTGTAATTTCGTCAGCCTGTCCGGCGGTGGTACGGCTTATTGCGGTCAGGTTTCCGTCACTTTCAAAGCATGTAATTCCGCTTACGTCGCCTATGGAGGCGGCAGCGCAGATTGCGCGCAGCGAAGCACGGGAAAAAACAGGGCTTTGCGATGAAGACATAGGGGTGTTTTTTATATCTCCCTGTACGGCGAAAATTACGGCGGTGAAACAGCCGATAGCAATTGAAAAGAGCGCCGTAAGCGGCGTTATACCCATAAAAGACGTATATATGAAAATGGCGCACAAAAAAGATGCCGTGCCGGAAAAGGCGAGCATTTTGCGCGCGGGGCGCAGCGGGGTATATTGGGCACGCAGCGGCGGAGAGGCACAGGCAACCGGTATTGACAATTATATATGCGTTGACGGAATACATAATGTTGTAAAAGTGCTTGAAGCGATTGAGGACGAAAAGCTGCGCGACGTTGAATTTATAGAAGCGCTTGCCTGTTTCAGCGGATGTACCGGAGGTCCGCTTAACGTAGAAAACGACTTTGTTGCAAATTCGCGCATAAGGCGCATTGCGTCAAAAGAGCCGGTGTGCGGCGCGCCTTCGGGAGGTTTGCTCAGTCTTCATTGGGATAAGGAGCTGTCGATAGAGCCTATAAAGCCGCTTTCTTCAGATATGGGCGAAGCTATGCGGAAAATGGCTCTTATGGAAGAAATTTACGAAAGACTGCCCCGCCTTGACTGCGGAAGCTGCGGCAGCCCCACCTGCAGAGAGTTTGCCGAGGATATTGTGCGCGGCAAAGCACAGGAGCGCGACTGTATTTTCCGCCTTCGTGAAAAGATACAGCGCCTTGCGCACGAAATAACGGAACTCGGGAAAATGATAAATGAATAATCCGACGACAGGGGTGGTGCAAATGACCGTAAATGAAATTTCAAAAAAGCTTTCTTTAAAGCGTGTATCCGGCGAAAATGCCCCCGACAGAGAGGTAACGGGGTGCCACATAGGGGATCTTTTGAGCCTTGTGATGAGCCGCTGCAATATGGGCGATATATGGATTACCGTGCAGGGAAATATAAACGTACCGGCTGTGTGTACGCTTACCGACGCCGCAATGGTAATAATTGCAGAGGGTATGCAGCTTGACAAAAACGCCGCAGAGCGCGCAAAAAGTGAAGAGATACCGATATTTTTGTCAGAGGAGAGCGCATACTCGCTTGCCTGCAAGATAAAGGAATATATATGAGATGCTTTTACGATTTACATATACATTCGTGCCTTTCCCCCTGTGCAAGTGAGGATATGACGCCGCACAGCATTGCGGGGATGAGCTATATAAACGGGCTTGATATAATTGCCGTAGCAGACCATAACAGCGCGCGCAATGTGCGTGCCGTTTCACGGGCGGCAGAGGGCTACGGTGTGCTTTGTGTGCCCGCAATTGAGGCGGAAAGTGCGGAAAACATACATTTGCTGTGCCTTTTTGAAAGTGTGGAGGCGGCAGAAGATATGGGAAAAATGCTGAAAGAGCATTTACCGCCGATTAAAAACCGCCCCGATATCTTCGGCACACAGCTTATTATGAACGAACATGACGAAATACAGGGCGAAGAGGATATGCTTTTAATAAATGCAACCGACATAGCTATAGAACAAATGAAAAGAGAGGTTGAAAAGCGCGGCGGCGTTTGCCTGCCCGCACATATTGACCGTGAAAAAAACGGGATTGTGTCTGTATTGGGGTGCGTGCCGAAGGAACTTTGCTTTGGCAGCGCGGAGGTTTCGCGCTTTGCAAAAAAGGGGTTTGCGGCGCCTTACGGAATTAAAAAAATTACCAACAGTGACGCACATATGCTTACAGATATTTCCGAAAAAGTAAATTATATGGATATTGAGGAAAAAACCATCTCAGCTGTCATAAAAAAATTGCGGTAATTTGTAAAAAAATCACGATAACGTATAGACAAGGTATGTAAAATTTGATATAATGGCTGAATGGTAGCCGATATATCGATAAATGTTTATCAATATACGGCTGCCGATTGATTGAGGGTATAATTATTAACTTTTTTATTTTAAGGAGGTCAAAACATGGGCAAAGAAGCAGTTATCCCTTTTAAGGGAACACAAGAGCAGGAGCAGCAGCTTTTACAGGTAATAAATAAGCATAAAGATGAAAAGGGCGCTCTTATTCCTGTTTTGCACAAGGCTCAGGATATTTACGGTTATCTTCCCATTGAGGTGCAGACGATTATTGCCGACGGTCTCGGCGTTTCGCTTGCGGAAGTTTACGGTGTTGTAACATTTTACACGCAGTTTTCCCTTAACCCCAAGGGTGAGTATAAGGTTGCTGTCTGTCTTGGCACCGCGTGCTACGTAAAGGGCAGCGGCGACATTCTGGAAAAAATTAAGGAAATCCTGAAAATAGACGTTGACGGATGCACTCCGGACGGCAAGTTTTCTCTTGAGGCTACACGCTGCATAGGCGCGTGCGGTCTTGCACCGGTAATGACGGTGAACGACGATGTTTACGGGCGGCTTGTTCCCGACGATGTACCGGGTATTTTGGAAAAGTATATGAACTGATATGCAGGAAATAAGCCTTAATATTTTAGATATTGCACAAAACTCAATCCGTGCGGGCGCAAAGAACATACATATTGAGATTGTTGAAAGTGCTTTGCGTGATTTGTTCGAATTTACCGTGCGCGATGACGGCTGCGGGATGAGCGAGGAGCTTTTGCGCCGTGTAACAGACCCGTTTGTGACAACGCGTACCACACGTAAGGTGGGGCTTGGAATATCGCTTTTAAAAAGTGCGGCACAGCAAACCGGCGGCGATGTTACGATTGAAAGCGAGCTGAATAAGGGGACAACGCTTACGGCAACGTTTTCATATTCAAGTATAGACCGCCAGCCGCTGGGGGATATAGCCGCGGTTATTGCTTCGCTTATAGGTATGAATACACAGTGTGACTTTTATTACAGGCACACGGCGGAGGATAAAACGTTTGAACTTGACACAAAGCAGCTTCGCGCGGTTTTGGGAGATGTAAGCCTTGCGGAGATAAGCGTGGTGCAATGGATAACACAGTATATAAATGAGGGTTTAACCGAAATTTACGGAGGTGTAAAATAATATGAAAAGTATAGCAGAGCTTGAAGCTATTAAGAAAAAGGTTCTTGACGATGTTAATTTAAGAAAAGAAAGAAAAGACGGTGTGCGTGTGGTTGTAGGTATGGCAACATGCGGTATTGCGGCAGGTGCACGCCCCGTTATGACGGCATTTATTGAAGAGTGCGCAAAGCGCAGATTGCACAATGTTGTTGTTGAGCAGACAGGCTGTATAGGTCTTTGCCGACTTGAGCCTATTGTAGAGGTGTTTGTTCCCGGTGAGGAAAAGGTAACATACGTTAAGATGACGCCGGAAAAGGTTGCAAAAATTGTTTCCGACCATATAGTAAACGGAAAAGCGGTTGATGAATATACCATCGGCAGTACCGGAATGTGAGAGGAGTTGTAACGGATGAATTTATACAGAGCGCATGTGCTTGTTTGCGGCGGTACGGGCTGTACCTCTTCGGGCAGTGCACAGCTTATTGATGAGTTTGAGGCGCAGCTCGCCGCAAACGGCATTGAAAATGAGGTTAAGGTTGTTAAAACGGGCTGCTTCGGTCTTTGCGCGTTGGGCCCGGTTGTTGTTGTATATCCCGAGGGGGCTTTTTACAGCAGAGTTCAGAAGGACGACGTTAAGGAAATCGTTTCGGAACATCTTTTAAAGGGCAGAATAGTAAAACGCCTTGTTTATGATGAAACGGTTGAAAACGACTCTATAAAATCGCTTAACGAGGTTGACTTTTACAAAAAGCAAATGCGTGTGGCGCTTCGTAACTGCGGCGTTATAAACCCCGAAAATATCGAGGAATATATAGCGTTTGACGGTTACAAGGCACTGGCAACGGTGCTTACGGAAATGACGCCGGAAACTGTTATCGACACTATTAAAAAATCGGGTCTTCGCGGTCGCGGCGGCGGCGGATTCCCCACAGGTCTTAAATGGGATTTCGCCTCTAAAAGCGTGAACGAGCAAAAGTATGTCTGTTGTAATGCCGATGAGGGCGACCCCGGTGCATTTATGGACAGAAGTATACTTGAGGGTGACCCCCACAGTGTGCTTGAGGCAATGGCTATTGCAGGCTATGCAATCGGTGCAAATCAGGGATATATCTATATACGTGCAGAGTATCCGATTGCCGTGCAGCGCCTTGAAATTGCAATAAATCAGGCTAAAGAATACGGTGTGCTTGGGGAAAACATCTTCGGCACAGGATTTAGCTTTGATATAGGTATCCGCCTTGGCGCGGGTGCATTTGTCTGCGGCGAGGAGACCGCCCTTATGACATCTATCGAAGGACACCGCGGTGAGCCGCGCCCCCGTCCTCCGTTCCCGGCTGTAAAGGGCTTGTGGCAGAAACCGACAATTCTCAATAACGTTGAAACGTATGCAAATGTTCCCGTTATTATAAACAAGGGTGCAGATTGGTTTGCTTCGATAGGGACTGAGAAGAGCCACGGAACAAAGGTATTTGCGCTCGGCGGAAAGATACACAATACAGGTCTTGTTGAAATACCCATGGGTACAACGCTCAGAGAAATTGTTGAGGAAATCGGCGGCGGCGTTCCCAACGGTAAAAAGTTTAAGGCAGCGCAGACGGGCGGTCCCTCGGGCGGATGTATCCCGGCTTCCCTTATAGATACACCTATTGATTACGATTCGCTTATCTCCATAGGCTCTATGATGGGCTCCGGCGGACTTATCGTAATGGATGAGGATAACTGTATGGTAGATATTGCTAAATTCTTCCTCGAATTTACGGTTGATGAATCGTGCGGTAAGTGTACCCCCTGCCGTATAGGAACAAAGCGTCTGCTTGAAATTCTTGAAAAAATAACAAAGGGCAACGGTACGCTTGAAGACCTTGACCGTATGGAGCTTTTGTGCCACAGCATAAAGAACGCTTCGCTTTGCGGCCTCGGACAGACGGCGCCCAACCCCGTGCTTTCCACCCTTCGTTATTTCCGTGACGAATATATTGCGCACGTTGTTGATAAAAAATGCCCCGCCGGTGTATGTAAGGCGCTTACAAGCTACGAAATAATACCGGAAAAATGTAAGGGATGCTCTGCTTGCTCGAGAAAGTGCCCGGTAGGTGCAATCAGCGGCGAGATAAAGAATCCGTTTACAATTGACAAGTCTAAATGTATCAAGTGCGGTGTATGTATGGAAACATGCAAATTCGGCGCGATTGAGAAAAGATAAGGAGGGGAAGTACGATGGAAATGATAAACTTAAAAATCAACGGTATGGATGTGAGCGTTCCCGCAGGAACAACCGTTCTGGAGGCTGCACGTTCCGCCGGTATAGAAATCCCCACTCTTTGCTACCTTAAGGATGTAAGCCAGACAGGTTCCTGCAGAATGTGCCTTGTAGAGGTAAAGGGCGCAAGGGCGCTTCAGGCGGCTTGCGTATATCCCGTAAGCGAGGGGCTGGAAATATTTACGAATACACCCGCTGTAAGAAATGCAAGAAAGGTTACGCTGGAGCTTATTCTTTCTAACCATGACAGAAAATGTCTTACCTGTGCAAGAAACCGCAACTGCGAGCTTCAGGCTCTTGCAGACGAGCTTGGCGTTACGGATATTGCGTTTGACGGTGTAAGAAACGAGTACGATATAGACGAGCTTTCACCGTCTATTGTACGCGATAACAATAAGTGTATTCTCTGCCGCCGCTGCGTAAATATGTGTAAAAATATTCAGACGGTAGGCGCTATAGACACAATGGAGCGCGGATTTAAAACAAAGGTTGTGTGCGCTTTTGAAAAGAGTCTCGGCGAAACATCATGCGTAAACTGCGGACAGTGTATAGCGGTTTGTCCCGTGGGCGCACTTCGCGAAAAAGACGCAACAGACTATGTGTGGGCAGCACTTGCAAACCCGGATAAACATGTTGTTGTACAGACGGCGCCCGCCGTTCGTGCAGCATTGGGCGAAGAGTTCGGAAATGCAATGGGTACACCCGTAACCGGAAAAATGGCTGCCGCACTTCGCAGACTTGGCTTTGATAAAGTTTTTGATACGGATTTTGCCGCAGACCTTACAATTATGGAGGAGGGAACAGAGCTTTTGGGGCGCCTTAATAACGGCGGCAAGCTTCCGATGATTACCTCCTGCTCTCCGGGCTGGGTAAAATTCTGCGAGCACAATTTCCCGGAAATGACGGATAATCTTTCAAGCTGCAAATCACCGCACGAAATGTACGGCGCCGTGATAAAGTCTTACTATGCCGAAAAGGCGGGAATAGACCCCAAGGATATATACGTTGTATCCGTGATGCCCTGTACGGCAAAGAAATTCGAGGCTCAGCGCGAGGAGCTTGCGGCAACCGGCACACCCGATGTTGACGCGGTTTTGACAACACGAGAGCTTGCAAAAATGATTAAACAGGCGGGTATACGCTTTAATGAGCTTCCCGATGAAAAATTTGACGATCCGTTCGGTGCAGAGGCGACCGGTGCAGGCGTTATTTTCGGTGCAACGGGCGGTGTTATGGAGGCGGCGCTCAGAACAGTTGCCGATATTTTGGATAACACAAGCCACAGCGAAGTTGACTACGAGGCTGTACGCGGTCTTGACGGTATAAAGATTGCATCCGTTACAGCCGGCGGAAAAACAATTCGCGCTGCCGTTGCACACGGATTGGGTAATGCGCGCGAGCTTTTAAATAAGGTAAAAAGCGGCGAGCTTGAGCTTGACTTTATAGAAATTATGGCATGCCCCGGCGGCTGTGTAAACGGCGGCGGTCAGCCCATAGTTTGCGCAAGAGACAGAATGGATAAGGATGTTCGTGCAGAGCGTGCAAAGGCAATTTATCAGGAGGATAAGAGCCTGCCGCTTCGTAAGAGCCACGACAACCCGTATATTAAAAAGCTTTATGATGAATACCTCGGAGAGCCCGGCGCACACAAAGCGCATGAGCTGCTTCACACACATTATATAAAGCGTGAAAAGTTCTTATAAGTGGTTAAAAAGAGCGATTTTGTGCATTGTGCACAAAATCGCTCTTTAAAAACTATCAAATTCGTAAATAGCGCATATTGCAAAAATTTGAGATATATTGTAGAATAACATTGTACTTGATAAGTACAAACTTTTTTCATTTTCCCTCCTTTTAGTGGCAGACCGTGTAACCTACGTCTGTCATTTTTTTTGCCTTGAAAACTAAGAAAACGCAGGTTAGGCAATGCGTGTTCGGGCCCCGTTTGCCTAAGCAAACGGGACCCAAACCCGTATTGGTTTAACATAGAGATTTACGCCGTTATTACGTCAAACGCCTTGAAAATACAGCAAGTATTCTCTGCGGTGTTTTCCTTATACCGACAAAAATCTCTTATGTTAAACTGCTTGCACCTGCCGATGAGACGTTTTTCACAAGATTTCAGTGCGGCAGGATGCAGGCAGGCTGACGCCTGTCAAATCCGACAAGCTGGAAGATTGACAAAACATCCATCGTCAGGCAATGCGTGTTCGGGCCCCGTTTGCTTAAATAACATCAAAAGATTTATGCTCTGTACTCAATCTCCGCGCATAATGATGGAATATTTTTTCGGCGTAATACCTTTTATGCGCTTAAATACGGAGGCAAAGTAGTTGCTGTCGTTAAAGCCGCAGCGCATTGCAACCTCGGTAACGGAAAGGGTGCCGTTTGCCAGAAGCTTTTCGGCGGCGGTGACGCGCGTTATGGCAATATATTCGTTAAGACCTATTCCGGTAACTGCGCGGAATTGTTTTGAAAAATAACTCGGGCTCATTAAAAAATGCTCCGAAAGGGCGCTTAGCGACAAATCCTCGTTTATATTTTCGCTTATATATTCGGCTGCCTGCTGCATGGCCTTGTGCATCGAGGAATAAAAGTGCTGCTTGCCCGACAGCCTGAAGCGTGAGATAAGTATTAAAAGCTGATTAAAATAAAGCCTTTCAAGCTCCGTATGCCCATGCTTTTTATGCTTGTATTCCCGCTCGGATTTTAATATAATTTCTCTTATGTGCGCTTGCTTTTCAAAAGGAAGGCGCACATATTTGTTTTCTGAAAGCTCGCAGAGGTATTTTTTACAGTCATCATCGATAAAATTGTCGTCAAAAGAAAAAACAACGCGCTTTGCCGCAGCTTCTTTTTCATAGCTTGTCTGATGAAAGGTGCCTGCCGGTATAAATATCAAATCCCCGGCATGCAGAACGAATATTTCGGTTCCGACAAAGTACTTTGCGGTTCCCTCGTCAAGAAAATAAAGCTCGTGTCCTTTGTGAAAATGTGAAAAAGGCATCTTTTGCGGACGGCTTGTTTCGCTGCGCTGTATGAAATTTCGTGCTTCGGTTGGAATACATTTCATTTTTTCACCGCCTTTTGGTTTGATTATACATTAAAAAAGTGTACAATACAACAATATATTTGTGCTTTTAACGTATAATTCAAAAAAATAAAACAAAAAGCAGAAAATCTTTTGAAAAGCTGTCGGCGGGCAGCCGCCTAAGACATAAAAAAAAGCGGCGCAGAGAGCGCCGCTTTCAGACTGTCAAAAAACTGAAAATTTGAGAATTTGGGGAGTTGTCAGAGGGGATTTCCCCTCTGACGTAGAAAGCGCGGTTTTCGCGGGCGTGTACCGCAAAAACCGCTCCTTGCAAGGGCTGGCGCGGTTGAGCGCCGCGCGAGCGAAAGCCCTTGTTCTCAAACGAAAGCTCCGAAAGCGAGCTTTCGGCTTGAAGCGTGTCGACTTTATCGACACGCTCAAAGCGGCGCAGTGAGCGCCGCTTTTTTATTAAAGTGTGCTTAAATCGTATGACTTAAGATATTCCTTTGTATTGAGAACCATTTCACGAAACAGCTTTTTTGCATCTTCATATGTACAGGTAACAAGCGGGTCATTTGCAAATGCGCTGAAAATAGCGGTAAGGTCGCGGTTTGCAATAGCCTCGGAAACTTGTTCCTGTTCTCCGCTGATTCTTGCAACAAGCGGATAAATTGACTTGGGAAGCGGGCCTGCCGTAACGGGAACAACGCTGTCGGCGCGGAATACAGCATTTGTTTCTACAACAGCACCCAGCGGAAGATTGGGTATCTGCCCTACGTTAGGCATATTTACGTTTGTAACAAGGTCGCACAGACCGAGTATGGCGCGTATCTGGTTTACGCCCTCCTCACCGGTGCCTTTTATCTCAAGCTTTTCTTTGCCGCTTCTTATATCCTCGCTTCTTTGAAGCCTCTTTTTAAGATCATCTTTGCGCCATGCAACGGTCGTAAGACCAAAGCCCCATTTTTTTACGGTTTCGGGGTCTGCAAGATACCACTTGCCCTCGCAAAATTCCGCAAGGTGTCTGTCGCCGGCAGCGGCAATATAGCCGTAACGCCTGAACAGGTCAAACTTTACTTTTTGCGCGCACATAAATGCATTGTTCATCCAGTTTTTGTCAAGGTTATCGGTGTAGCCGCCTGTATTGCACTGTGCAAATTCGGTGTATACGGGGAACATATCTATATTGCGGTAATGCGCGTCCGTAAGCCATGTAAAGTGGTTTACGCCCGTAACGGTAACTTTCATTTCGCTTCTGTCGACGCCGTCTATATTTTTTATCTTTTTAAGCGCTTCAACAAGCACCTTCTGCGTGCCGAATACCTCGTGGCAGCAGCCGAATGCCTTTATTTCGGGGAATACGCGGTAAAGCGTTTTTACGCAAAGCGTCATGGGGTTTGTATAGTTTATTACCCACGCTTTGGGGCAGTATTTTTTTATGTTTTCGGCAATTTCCTCGTACATAGGGATTGTGCGCATTGCACGAACTATTCCGCCGGGACCGGATGTGTCGCCCACAGACTGGTAAATACCGTATTTTTCGGGTGTGTGAACGTCCGACTCCATCTCGTCAAACGTACCGGGAAGTATGGATATAATGACAAAGTCGGCGTCTATATAAGCTTCCTCGGCTGTTTTTGTTGCATGGTAATTCCATACGGATTTTGCACCCTCGCAGTCCTTATACATATTTCCGATGGTTTCGTTATGCTCGGCAGCTTCATAGTCGATGTCATAAAGGTAAACGTCGCCGGATATATCATCCTGCGAAACAAGGTCACTCATAAGACCCCACGCCCACCCGCGTGAGCCGCCGCCTATGTAGGCAATCTTAATGTTTTCAGCTTTGTTTCCGTTAAAATTCATCTCAAATTCCTCCTAACATTTGCTAACTTATGAGGTCAGTATAAACACAATTTACAATGTTTTCTATAAAAATATTGGCTAAATTACAAAAAAACACGAAAATATTGACATAAACATAATCTGTTACGAGCAAATTTTAAGGTATAAAAATGCAAATCCGCCTAAATTTGATTGACAAAGCCGACATATTATTATAAAATAAATTAGATGTATTTTTGTGAGGTGTTGGTTGTATGAAAAATCAGGAAAAGCAGATGGAAAAAATCGTTGCACTTTGTAAAGGACGCGGTTTTGTATACGCCGGAAGCGAGATTTACGGCGGTCTTGCAAACACGTGGGATTACGGCCCGTTGGGTGTTGAATATAAAAACAATGTAAAGCGCGCGTGGTGGAAAAAGTTTGTGCAGGAGAGTATGTATAACGTGGGCTTGGACAGCGCAATACTGATGAATCCGCAGACATGGGTTGCAAGCGGCCACGTTGGCGGGTTTTCAGACCCTCTTATGGACTGTAAGGAATGTAAGGCGCGCCACCGTGCAGATAAGCTTATAGAGGATTATTGTCACCAAAAGGGCGAGGATGTTGTTGTTGACGGATGGTCAAACGAACAGATGATTGATTTTATCGATAAAAACGGCATAAACTGCCCCGAATGCGGAAAGCATAACTTTACGGATATAAGAAAGTTTAACCTTATGTTTAAGACATTTCAGGGCGTTACGGAGGACGCAAAGGCAGAGCTGTTCCTTCGCCCCGAAACGGCGCAGGGTATATTTGTAAACTTTAAGAATATTGCGCGCACAAGCCGCAAAAAAATACCCTTCGGCGTGGGTCAGGTGGGAAAGTCGTTCCGTAATGAAATAACTCCCGGAAACTTCACCTTCAGAACGAGAGAGTTTGAACAGATGGAGCTTGAATTTTTCTGCAAGCCCGGCACTGATATGGAATGGTTCATCTACTGGAAAGACTACTGCAAGAATTTCCTTCTTTCATTGGGTATGAAAGAGGAAAATATACGTATGCGCGACCACAGCCCGGAAGAGCTGAGCCATTATTCAAATGCTACCACGGATATAGAATTTATGTTCCCGTTCGGATGGGGCGAGCTGTGGGGCATTGCCGACAGAACGGACTTTGACCTTACGCAGCATCAAAACCACAGCGGTGAAAGTATGGAATATATAGACCCCGTAACAAACGAGCGCTATATTCCGTATGTAATAGAGCCGTCGCTCGGGGCAGACCGTGTTGCGCTTGCGCTTTTGTGCGACGCGTATGACGAAGAAGAGGTAGGCGACGGTGACACGCGCGTTGTTTTACACCTTTCACCGGTGCTTGCACCCGTTAAGGCTGCGGTGCTTCCGCTTTCCAAAAAGCTTGGCGAAAAAGCCGGCGAGGTATATCAAAGCCTTATCAAAAAATATCCCTGCGAATATGATGACGCGGGCTCTATCGGTAAGCGCTACCGCCGCCAGGACGAGATTGGAACGCCTGTTTGCATAACGGTAGATTTTGATACACCGGAGGACGGCGCGGTAACCGTGCGCGACCGCGATACAATGCAGCAGCAGCGCATAAAGATAGAAGAGCTTGACGCATATATGGAGAAAATGCTTGAATGGTAAAGAATATGAATGCCGAAGAAATTATTTACAAAAGATTTATACGCCCTTTTGAAAATAAAAAAGCACACCACATAGGTGTGGAGGCAGAATTTCCTGTCGTGAATACGAAAAAAGGGGATACGGACGTTTCGTTCGTATCCTCTGTTTCGGATTATCTTGAAAAAGAGGGCTTTTCCTGTGTGCTTTACGGCACGGGCGGGGAGAAGCTTTTTATGGAAAACGACGCAGGAGATTGTCTTAGCTTTGATAATTCGTATAACAATTTCGAGTTTTCGTTAAACCACGGGGAAAATCTTTGCGATTTATATAAAAGATTTAACCGATATTTTGACCTTGTACAGGAATATCTTTTAAAAAAAGACCATATGCTTTGCGGCAGCGGAACAAATCCGAATTTTAAAAACCTAAGCGTTAATCATGCGCCGTTTAAGACTTATAATATGGTACAAAAATATTTGCACACATTTAAATCGCAGCACAATTACCCGGATTTTCCGGCGTTTATGTCGTCAGTGCAAACGCATTTGGATGTGCCGCTCGAAAAATTGCCGCAGGCGTATACTTTTTTTGCGCGTACGGACTTTTTGCGAGGCATACTTTTTCATAATTCGCCCGATTTTGAAAACAAAGGTTACCGTATTTTCCGCGATTATCTGTGGGAGAAAAGCGCTTTCGGCGCTTGCCCGGGAATAACCGGAGCAGTGGACGAAGCCTTTGAAACAACCGACGATATAATAAAATTTTTCCTTAAAAAAGGGATGTTTAACAGACTGCGCGGCGGGGAGTATGAGATTTTTGAGCCCGTAAAAATAAAAGAATATTTTGAAAATGCTGCTTTCGGCGCAATGGAGAGCGATATTGAATGCTATCTCTCTTTCAGAAATGTGGAAATTACAGCGCGCGGTACGCTTGAAATCCGCAGCGACTGTACCCAGCCGATAGGAAAAACATTTGCGCCGCCGGCGTTTAATACGGGGCTTCTTTACAATATGGAAAAGGCGGAAAACGTATTGGGCGGTTTCTTTGAAAGAAACGGAATAACAATGAAAAATTCGCACTTGCGCGGGATAGTGGCAAGCGGGGGAAATCTTACAAAAATTGCCCCGGAAAGCGAGATAAAAAAGCTTTGTGGGGATATGCTTTGCGTATCGCGCGCGGGGCTTTTAAGCCGCGGCTTCGGAGAAGAAAAGCTTATTGAAAATATCATAATATAAAAAATCGCGTCGGGTTTACCGACGCGATTTTTTATATTATTCCCTCAAGTTTTAAGAGCATTTCTTTATTTTTTATGCCGCCGCCGTAGCCGGTAAGCTTGCCGTTTGTACCCATTACCCTGTGGCACGGAACGATAATACAAATAGGGTTAAAGCCCACCGCACCGCCGACCGCCTGCGCAGACATTTTTTCTGTTCCTTTTTCACAGGCAATCTCATCGGCTATATTTTTATATGTGACGGTTTTGCCGTAAGGAATTTTTAACATAATATCAATTACCCTGCTTCTAAACGGCGTGAGAGATTCTATACGGTATTTCGGCGTAAACGAGGGTATTTCCCCGCGAAAATATATATCAAGCCATTTTACGGCGTCCGAAAAGACAGACGGGTTTTCCGAAGCGCAGCCGCAGAGTTTTTTAACATCGCGTGAGCAGTCAAAGCACAGCGCGGTAAGATATGTACCGTCGCTTTGCAAAATTAAATTGTCAAACCCGCACGGTGTTTGGTATATATATTTGTATCTTATAATATCACTCATAATTTTATTTTTCAATGCCTATACGGCAATCGGTGCCGCTGCTGTACGGGTGTTTTACCGCTTTTATTTCGCTTACATAATCGGAAATTTCGTAAAGCTCTTTATCACAGCAGCGCCCCGTCATCACAAGTTCAAGCGATGTCGGCTTGCTTAAAATAAGGCTTTTTAAAAGTTTTATATCAACGGCCCCGACGTGTGCGGCAAAAAGAACCTCGTCAAGAAGAAGCATATCATAGCCTTTGTCTTTTGCAAGCGCAAACACATCCGTAAGCTTTTTCTCAAGCTGCTGTTTTGCGGTTTGTTTTTCATTTTCGGACAGGTCGCTCCAAAAGCCGTGAAACGCGTCTTTCCCGAACACGTCAAACGGAGCGGGAAACATATATTCTCCGCTGCCAAAATCCTTTAAAAACGCTGTGACAAGAACCTTGCCGCCGCGCCCTGCACAGCGGCAGCAAAGCCCTATTCCCGCAGTGGTTTTTCCCTTGCCGTCTCCGGTGTAAATATGAACCATTCCGAAAGCAGTGTTATTCATATATCGGGAATTTTTTGCAAAGCTCTGTAACGCTTTCCGTAACGGCTGCCTTGCTTGCTTCAAAGTCGGACGCTGTTTGTCTGAGCCACTTGGCTATAAGCTCCATTTCGCCCTCCTTAAACCCGCGCGATGTTACCGCAGGTGTGCCGACTCTGAGACCGCTTGTTATAAACGGGCTTTGCGGGTCATTCGGGATGGCGTTTTTATTTGCCGTAATATGCACCTCGTCCAGACGATGTTCAAACTCTTTGCCTGTAATATTAAACGGGCGCAGGTCAAGAAGCATAAGATGGTTGTCGGTATCGCCGGAAACAATGTTAAAGCCCTCGCGCTTTAATGCATTGCAAAGCGTTTTCGCGTTCAGCAAAATCTGCTTTTGATAGGCTTTGAAGTCATCCGTAAGCGCTTCGCCCAGGGCAACAGCCTTTGCGGCAATTATGTGCATAAGGGGACCGCCCTGTGTTCCGGGGAATATTGCCTTATCTATCTGCTTTGCATACTGCTCTTTGCAAAGGATAAGCCCGCCGCGCGGTCCGCGCAGCGTTTTGTGCGTGGTTGTCGTAACAACGTCGGCATACGGCACGGGGCTGGGATGAAGCCCTGCCGCAACAAGCCCCGCAATGTGCGCCATATCTACCATAAGTATTGCGCCAACCTCATCGCAAACATCACGAAACGCTTTAAAGTCTATCGTTCTGGAATATGCGCTTGCGCCTGCCACAATAAGCTTCGGCTTACATTCAAGTGCAATGCTTCTGAGTTTATCATAGTCTATAAGACCGTCATCATTTACACCGTAGGGAACAATGTTGAAATATTTGCCGCTTATATTTACCGGAGAGCCGTGCGACAAATGCCCGCCGTGGGCAAGGTTCATTCCCATAACGGTATCACCGGGGTTAAGAAAAGCAAAAAACGTTGCAAGGTTTGCGTTTGCCCCGCTGTGCGGCTGAACATTTGCATGCTCTGCCCCGAAGAGCTTTTTGGCACGCTCTATTGCAATGGTTTCCACCTCATCAACATACTGGCAGCCGCCGTAATAACGCTTTCCGCTGTAGCCCTCGGCATACTTGTTTGTTAAAACGCCGCCGGCAGCCAAAAGCACCGCCTTTGAAACAATGTTTTCCGAGGCAATAAGCTCTATATTGTGGCGCTGGCGCATAAGCTCACGCTCACACGCGGCATAAACCTCGCTGTCATAATCGTTCAATGCTTCAAAAAAGTTCATTAAAATCACCGCTTTCGTAAAGATAGTTATATTATATAATAAATTTTTGCGCCTTTCAATACAAAAAATAAAAAATGTGACCAATACGCGGAGAGACAAACTAAAATAATCACAAACACAGACCTTTTTCATACAATGATAATAGGTACGGCTTATTATTGCCGTGCAAAAGTATGGTATAAAGGAGGCCTTTTTATGGAAGAAAAGCTTACCGGCTCTTTCGGATGCAAGGAAAAGGTATGCATACAGACAGATAAAATATACGATTCGTGCAGAAGTAAGGAATGCATAGAATGTATGAGGGTGTACTTAACCGAAACGGGGCAGGAAATTCTTGACCGCGCGGTAGATGTTAAATGCAGAAAATCCGAGGTTATATGGGTGTTTACGGATGTTGAAAAAATGCCGTTTAACCGCGGCTATTATACGGTGGATTTAAATTTCTTCTTCCGTATAACGCTTGACGTTTACACCGGAATTGCACGTCCGGTAGCGGTTGAAGGCGTAGCGGCGTTTAACAAAAAGGTTGTATTGTTCGGCAGCGAGGGCAGCGCAAAAATCTTTTCTTCAAAATTTAAGGAGGACAGTTTTGACCCCCAACTTTGGCAGAAAACAAATATGCCGAAAGCGGTTGTAGAGGTTGTAGACCCGATATGCCTCGGCGCAAAGCTTGCAGAACCCGGCGACAGCTGCTGCCGCTACAGCGATGACATAGACATCTGCAATATTCCCGACTGCGTAAGACGCGTTTTTGAGGATCGCTTTATAGAAAGGCGCGACAATCAAAAGAGGGTATTTGTATCGCTTGGGCTGTTTACAATAATAAAGCTGGAAAGAAACGTTCAGCTTCTTATTCCCGCGTATGATTTCTGCATACCCGATAAAGAATGTGTTGCAAGCACGCCCGACGACCCGTGCGAAATGTTTGCAAATATCAGCTTCCCCGTTGACGAGTTTTTCCCGCCCGTGGAGGATTGCCTGACAGAGAATAATCGGTGCTGCTGCAGCGAGGATAACTCTGAAGAATAAAAAACAAACCGCAAAAGGCGCTTGTCGGCAGCGGTTTAAATAATTTTTCGTATTTTGCGGGAGCTGTTTAAAAAGTCGATTGACTTTTTAAACAGCTCCTTCATTCTAGGGGATAGGGAAAAAAGCTTCAGAACGGACAAACTTCAGGCATAATGCAATAGAACCCAATATGCCTTTTGCTTGAAAAATTAAA
>CAKSNY010000008.1 GCA_934476455.1 uncultured Clostridia bacterium
CTCCTCCGTGTATTTCATTTCCCATGTTCCGTTTAGTGACACTGCCTTAAACAGCATACAGCTACAGCTCCTTTTCTATCCGTTAATTTACTGTTTTAATTTGTTTTTTCAAGAATTTGTTTTATAACAGGCTCCAACACATTTGCCATTTTGTAATGTCCCAGGTCGTTTGGGTGTGTGGTATCGCTTGTGCAGCAATGCCTGTCTTTGCTTCCGAAAAAAGTTTCCCCGTCAACAAAATAAACGTTTTTATCTCCGTTTTTGACGGCGCAGGTATATGTTTCTTTTATAACCTCTCTTCTTTGCGCTTTGTCGGGCGCGTAGTCAAAGTCGGGGCTTGACATCATTATTATCGGAATATCGGGCTTTCTTTCCCGAATGTATTTATAAAAAGGCGCGTGCGTTTTCTTAAGGTATTGTACGTCAGGCGCATTGTGGTCATAATCAAGCACAAAGGCGCTTATATCCAGCGTGCAGATATACTGCGCAAAATCCAAATCCCCCTTTGCACTGCCGGAAAAACCGAAATTGTAGTAATCTACATCCAGGCGGCTTGATATAAGCGCGCTGTACGCGTTTGACGGGCGCGAGGCGTGCGCGCCCTCTGTAATTGAAGAACCGTAATACAGCATAGGCTTAGCGTATTTATATTCCGTAGGCGGTAAAATTACGGCGTTGTCCTCTATTTCAACCCACGCATCGGATATTATTTCCGCTGTCGGAAGAAAAACCGTTACATCCTCTGTTTCGTCGCTTTTTGTAAACTCGCCCCAAAAGCTTTTCTGACTATAATTTTTGGGAAAAGCAAGTCCCGCAAAACGTGCGTTTTTTCTTTCCCCTATAAGAATATGTGCCGACTGGCACGCAAAAATCGACATTGCTATGTCAAAAGAAAGCGTTTCAAGCGTTATTCCTATCTTAAATTTTTTTGAATTTGTCCGAAAGCACATTCTTGCCCCCGGGCATCTGATACCGACCTTCGGGAAGCATTGCAGCACCCCTTCGTATTTTTTCGCCGTTTCAAGCGGCAGTCTTTGCAGTTTTTTTGTTTTTTCAAAATGCGGAACACCGAATATTTTAATCGGCTTTTGTGTATAATGCAGTCTTTTCATCTGTTTTCAATTCCTTTTAAAATAGATAGGGCTGCAGACCGAGCCGCAGCCCCTCTTGTTCACCTAATTATTGTTCCTGACTGCCGACTGTAAACCTGACAGGTCCTGCAGCGCTGCAATACGGTTCTATGCCGACGCTGTTTTTAAGTAAAAACGCTTTTACAGAGTAATCGCCGTCTGCATATTTTGAATAGTCAATTTCAGCTTTCTTTTCGCTGTCTGTTGTTGTTTTCGTCGCTATACCTACCAATTTATTATCCGAATATATTGCAAGCATAAGCACGGTTCCGCTTGGCACATTTCTTGCCTCTGCGGTTATTTTTTTGTTTTCCGTGTCGTTGTTTATCCCCGCATTGGGGCCTGCCGGTATAGTAACGTTTACATTTCTTACGGCTGTGTACCCGTTTGCGCTGTCTGTAATTTCTGCGCGCAGAGTAACGGCTTGTTTAGCGCTTGTCTGCGTTACCGCCGCCGTTTTTCCGTCTGCCGCAACTGCAATGTTTGCGCCATCGTCCGCACTCCATTTAATGCTGTAACCGTTTATCTCTGACGGAAGTATAACCTCTTTCATAATATAGCTGCTGCCGGGGAAAATATCTTTAAGCTGCGTCTTGGCATTTGAAAACGCGTCGTCACGCCCATCTGTGTATATTTTCAGGTTATCGTATTTTATTGTGGTTGTCGGTCCGTCTCTGAAATATCCCAGGGCAATCATTAAATCTGCGCCGCTTAAAATTTTAACGTTGCTGCTGCTTGCCAGCCCTTGGTTCTCGAGAACAAGCTTTCCGTCTAAGTACAAATCATACGTACTTTTTGTAAAATCTGCGCAAAGCGCTATATGATGGGTTTCGTTTAACGTAATTTTACTAATCTTAAGGGAGATTGACAAACCAAAATACCCAATTCCGATTTCACCGCTTTTGTTTACCGCAATACGAGCCCCATGCCCCGTTGAAGAGCTGCCGAGAACAAGCACCGTTGCCCATTTATCGGAATGAGCATCCTCTGTAAAATCATTAACGGAAAAATCGGTTTCAACCGTCATATTGTTTTGTGCAACAGGTCCAAGGATTATTGCGCCGCCCTTGCCGGTTGCACCGTCAAATGCAGATGCAAGCGTTCCGTCCGACGATGCCGTGAGTGTTTTTCCGCCCTTTCCATATTTCGCACTTGGAAATGCTGCCAGCCCGAATCCCGCAATGCCGGAATAATTCACATCATCGCCGTTCCATACCTTACTGTCACTATAGCTGTTAAAATCGTTTGCATAAACCGTTGTGTATCCCATCGGCTCGCGGTAAAGCTTTAAATCATCATATACATAACGAATACCTACCGCGCTGTCGCTTTCCATAATGTACGGCATATTTATGCCGCTTTCGCTCCAGCTTTGTCCGCTTCGCGGGATAAATGCGGCATCCTTTACGCACAGTACGCCGTTTAAGTACACACTGTAGACCGCGCTTTGCGTGTCTGCAACAATTTTTACCGTATACCAGTCCTCGTTTTCTGCACCTGTTGCTGCCGATTTTCTCGTTTTACCCAGCCAAGAGCCTTCGTCCCATGACCAATCTTCGTAAAAATTACATCCGCCGCGCTTCCATACATCCGTATCGGTGAAAAAATATTGCTTGTTATTATCCTTGTCAATATAATACGGCTTATCGTTTTCATCTATAAAAAGCTGTATTGCGTAGCTTTCGTTTGTGCCATCGGTATAGCCCGCGCCGAAGAACATATTGCTTGCGCTTGAAGCTCCTGCGGTATTGTTTACCGTTTTGTTAAACTTAAACTCTGTTGTGTATATGCCTTTAATTGCATTTTCACTTTTAAGCTTGTAATACTGCTGCCTTCCTGTATTGTTTACCCAAAGATAGTGCAGCAGCGAGTCAGAATCGCCTGTTCTGCTTATAACCGTCAACGGATATGTACTGCCTTTTCCCCATACAGCATTATTAGTGCCCAAATCCTCAGTACCGTTAAAACTTTCCTCAAAAAGCACCTCTGCTGCGGGGACCAATCCGGTACTGCCGCCTGTTTCAAAGGTGTAGCTCGGCGCGGCAAAGGCCGTAATGCCCATTGCTCCTAAAGCCGGTATGACACACATTGCCAATGCCATAATCTTTTTTAATACTTTCATCTTTTTCATCCTTTCTATAATTAAACTTATTTATTTACGGTTACGGTTTTTTTGGTATATCCGTGCAAAAATGTTACTTGGGCGCTCTCTTTGTCATCGTTTATACTAATATCTTTTACCGCAACTGTAACACCGAGATTTGCATTATTTACCGCATTTGCAATGCCTTCTGCGGTAAATGTCTGATATGCAAGCTTTTCTATATTTTCCGCAATTGTATCTGCCGGGTCTTTTATAAATTTCGACTGCGTCATTACAAGCGGATTTGAAATTGCATTTTTCGCAGATTCCGCCGCGATTTCCATATGGTTTTTCGTCATTTCTCCGTTCCACGGATAAATGCTGTTTGTCACGTATTCCGGCGTTGTTTTAAGGGCTGCGAAAAAGTCGAAATCAAGTCCTTCCATATACGGCTTGTAAACGTCAAAAACCTTTCCGAATACCGCCGTACTTACAATATAACGCCCAAGCTCGTAGCTGCAATGCGTTCCGTCACGTTCAAGGATTGTAAATTTATCTATTCCGTTTGTGCCGTTCCAGTCCGTGTTGGAATTATCGCCGTAGCAGTCGGGCGCGTTATATACGCTGCCAAGGTACGAGCTTCTCGCATTTTGCAGTGCGGTACTCATCGGAACTACAAAGTCGGGCTTATCATCTGTAAGCGCGTCTACGTTTTTCATTACATTAACGGAATTGTCCGCCCATTGATTTAACAGCCTCTCCCGTGCGCCTGTGCTGTTCATATCCGTCCAGTCTGCAACCCATGCCACATCCGCATTCGGCTGCTCGTTTCGTATCCAGCGCATAACCTTCTTTAAATCCTGCGCAAATGAATACTTATATTTATCCATTACAGACTCGCGGTAGTCCTGCACCAAAACAAGGTCATAATTTTTATCGCGCAGCAGGGAATATACATTGTAATACGGTCTGTTTTTGTTTGACCCCTGCGTGTAATGGCTTCTGTATTCACCGTCCACGCCGACATAACCGATGTCTTTGTAATAAAGCTGCGCGCCGCCCACAATTGCGTAATCAAAATCTATTTCTGTTTTTAAGCCGGCGTTCTTAAGGTCTGTAAAAATTAAATCGCGCCAATTCATATAATCGTGCGTATGGCTGTTTCCTATTGCTAAAATTTTAAACTTATTAAATGCAAATTTAACGGTTGCGTCATTTTTTGCAAGGCGCTGCCCGACAGAATTATTCGGGCCGTAAAGCGTATATGTTCCGTTTTCCGGAAATGCACCGCCGTATATTGTTTCCGCGCTGTTCGGAAGATAAACGGCTTTAAGGCTTGAAAAGCCCGAAAAAGCGTCTGTGCTTACGGTTGTAATACCCTCCGAAATTTTAACGGTGTCAATATTTTTTTCATTTGCCCAAGGCGCCTTTTTAAACGAAGAATATATCGGCATTTTGCCGTTGCCCGTTACGGTAAGAACATTTCCGCTTACCGTATATGTAAAGTCATTATTGTCTGCTGCAAAAGCTGAAACGGGCAGACCTGAATTTTTAACAAGACCGGAAATAAGCGCTGCTGCCATATCTGCCCCCAAGCCTGACAGCCGACCGTCCTTATTTATAAGCGCCGCGTCATAGTTTTCGCTTTCGGGGTTAAGCGCGGAAAGCGTCCATCTTAAGTCGCTTTTTGCATAGGTGTCCGTCTCTTTTCCGTAATAGGTCGCATCGTTATCGGTTTCTTGTAAAAATCCGTTCCAAGAGCTGTTAAGATTAAGGCATTTTGCCCCAAGCTCTGCCGAAACTGCTTCCGTATATCCGACATAGGGTGAAATATCGGTATATTGCGGTGCGGGGGAGGTAACAAACACAACGTTTGCACCGTTCTCTTTTGCAGCGGCGGCAATTGTTTTAAGATTATTTTTAAACGCTGTTTCCGATGTGTTCTTTACGGCGTCGTCATATGAAAAAGCTATAAAAAGATAATCCCCCGGCAAAATACGCGTTTTTAAAGCTTCAAGTGTGCCGTTTGATACAAAATTATCGGCTGTACAGTCTGCCTGTGCCATATTGGTTATCTTCACCTTATCACCGTTAAACACATTTTCAAGCGCTGTCCCCCAGCCCGCATACGGATATTGCTCTGCCTTATAATCGGCGGCGGTTGAATCGCCGGCTATGTAAATTGTAGGTAAAAGATTTTCTCCGTGCGTATCGGTTAGCGGCGTGATTTTTTGCACATCAGACCATAAAAAGGCCTTTACCTTGCAGCTTTCATTCCAGTTTTCGGGAATTTTCACATTTTCCAACGAAACTCTTGTTTTTCCTTTGGAAAGCGACGCTATTATTTTTTTATCCGCGCTTACCATATTTTTGTTTTCGTCGTATGCTGCAGCAAACAAAACCGCATTTTGCGTATTCTTTGTGCTGCTTACCTCAACCGCGGCAACGCTGCCGCCGGCGCTCGGGGCATTTTTTTGTTTTCCGTTTGCGTCGTTGTATATGATTTTGCAAATTTCAATCCCTTCGCTTTCGGAAACCGCTTTTTCTGTAATATCATTAACAAACATACTTCCGTTATCCGCTTTAAAGCCTATACGCGCTATATCGCCGCTGCCCTGTGAAAAATCAAACGGAATAGGCGCATTGTTAAGCTTATTTGTGTTTATATATACATCAAAGCATCTTTTAAGCATATCTGTTTTAAAGCTTAATACAAACCATTTTTTATGCGGATATGAAAGGCTTTTTATCGTGTTGTTTCCGTCCTTTTCGCTCTTTAAAGCATAAAGCCTGTCAAGACCGATTTCTGAAAGAATATTACCGTCCTTATCCGCCAGATAAACACTGCCGGAGGCTTTTTTATCCATATAAAGCTCTGCCGAAATTTCTTCCTCGCTTCCGCTGCAGTTTAATGTGCTGTACGCCTCCGAATTTTCTGCTATCTGCACCGTTTTGTCCGCTTCGTTTGTCGGGTTTTCCGAAAGAAGCGGCGCTCCCTTTACTACCACCCAATCCGTAAGGGAGGAAATGTCCGTAATTGTATCGTCGGCAGCTATGGTAATCGGAAATGTTTTTGTAAGGGTGCACTCCTTATTTGCATCCGACACTGCCGCCGTAAGGTTTACAACCGTTTCCTCCGCACGCGGCACTACGGTTGCAGTAAACCCGTCGCTTGCAATTTTTACAACATCGCTGTCGGAGACCCATCTTATACCGTACCCGTCAATGCCGCTTACGGATGAAGGAAGCGCTATCTCTCCCTTGGGTTTATATGTTCCGGAAAACATTCCTTTAAGCTCTTTTGCGGCGGCTGAAAAAACCTCCTCGCGGATGTCTTTATATATTCTCAGATTGTCATAGGTAATATCCGTTGTGGGGGATTCTTTGTGATAGCCAAGACCTATGGTCATATCCTCTCCGTCTTTTAAATAGAGGCTTTTTCCCTTTTCCCCCATAGTGTACAAAAGATTTTGCTTGTTTGCCACAAGCTTTCCGTCTATGTACAAATCACACGTATATGTTTCAAAATCCATATAAAGCGTAATGCGGTGCGGCTCGTCAAGCGTTATATTTGAAAGGATTGTCGGCATATACGGAATTGTGCGGTTATAGTAGTGGTAAATAAACTTTCCGTCCTTGCTTACGGCAAAGCGTATTCCGTCCGCCCCTGTAGACGTAAGCGTAAGAACGGTTGCGTAATTGTCCTGATAGCTGTCATCTTCAAAGCTTTTTACGGTAATGTCGGTATCTATCGTCATATTTTTATCCATACGTATAAAGCCCGCAAATGCACCGCCGCTGCCGCCGCGGTACTCTGTTACAAGCGCGTTGTTTCTGGCATATATCTTTCCGCCCTTGCTTTGTGTATTTGCAAGCCCCAACCCCGCAACACCCGCAAATAAGCTGTAGCGCGGCGGATTATAGCTTGTTGCGCCTTTCCATTCTTCCTCTGTCGGATAATTGTTAAAGTCGTTTGCGTAATATGTTGTTCTGCCGTCCGGCTCACGGTAAATTTTAATGTCGTCATACTTTATTGCGCCGCTGTCTTGGGTTGTCATCATAAACGGCAAATCTATTCCGGTGCCTGCCCAGTCCGTGGAGGTATCGGCAAACGGCTCGTCCTTAACACAAAGCGACCCGTTAAGGAAAACGCTGTACGTTTTGCCGTTTGTATCAATAACCGTTTTTAATGTATACCAGTCGCGCGAATACGTCGCCCATGAATTTCCGTCCCCGTGCAGAAGAAACCACTTGTTAAAGTCCATCTTTGTTCGCCACGGGCTTGTAATATCCACAAGCGGATTTTGTGTTTTATCGCTTTTTGTGTATGTTAAATTACGCTGAAGGCTAGGCGTATTGATGAACCCGTCAATGCCTATTTCCACTGCCCTGTTTTCTTCCGCAGTGCTGTTCCCTGCGCCGAAAAGCAGCGGTACGGCAGCTTCGCCTGCAATTTTAAATTTAAATTCAACCGCAAATTTTCCTTTAATTGCCGCAGTGCTTTTAAGTATAAGCGATTGCTTTGCGTTAGCTTTCCCCGTTACGGTAAGAAATCCGTTTCCGACAGCTGCCGATGTTTCGTTTTTTAATACGCTTAGGTTTTTTTGCGCCGTACCCCATAAAGAGCCTTCATTTACGGAAACCGCATTTTCAAACCCTTCCTCAAACAAAACCTCTTTTACCGGAACAAGCCCCTCTGTTGTGTTTTCCTGAAACGTATAGCTTGGTGCGGCAAATACCGCCTGACTGAACGTGCCCGCCAAAAGCGCCGCACTTGTCAAAATTGCTCCCGCTTTTCTAAAAATTGTTCTTTTCATTTTTCTCCTCCTATATTTATCCCTTAACCGCGCCAATCATAACACCTTTTTCAAAGTATTTCTGAATGAACGGGTAAATACAGAGTATCGGCAGCACCGATACAATTATTACGGCATATTTTACGGTTTCGCCTATAAAGCTGGAATTTCCCGCGTCTACCATTTGCGTCATCGAGCTTGTGTCGTTTTGAATAAGTATCTCGCGCAAAACAAGCTGCAGCGGAAAAAGCTCTCTGTCCTTTAAAAACAGCATTGCATTAAACCATGCATTCCAATGCTGAACGGCGTAATACAGGGCAACAACTGAAAGCGAAGCCTTGCACAGCGGCAGTACAATCTGTACCATTATTCTCCAGTGCCCGGCACCGTCAAGCCGTGCCGACTCCTCCAATGCAGGGGGTACCGATGCAAAAGCCGTTCTTAAAACTATAAGATTAAATGTATTCACAGCCCCGGGAATAACAAGCGAAAACAGGCTGTTTTCAAGCCCAAGCTCTTTTACCGTCATATAAAACGGTATCATTCCGCCGGAAAAATACATTGTAAATATAATTAAAAGCGTTATGCTGCGGCAAAACATTACGTCCCTGCGTGAGGTAAAGTATGCGCCCAGGCACGTCATTACCATATTTACGGCAAGCCCCGCAGCAAGCACAAACAGCGTGTTTCCGTAGCCGCGCAAAATCATGGGGTTTTTCATCATCAGCCTGTATGCGTCCGTGCTGAAGCCAAGCGGTTTAAACAAAAATCCGCTGAACGAACTAAGCTCTACCGCATCCGAAAACGATGCCATTAAAACGTACCACAAGGGATATATCATAACAAACATCAGTGCAGCTATGAAGGTATAATTAAAAACGGAAAAGATTATTTCTGCCGGGCTTCTTTTTATATGTTTTTTTGCGTTCTCATTCATTGTAAACTCTCCTTTCCGCTTACCACAATGAAGTATCGCTGACCCTGCGGCTTATTGCATTTGCCAGGATAATTATTATAAAGTTAATAACCGAGTTAAAAAGCCCCACAGCCGTTGAATAGCTCCAGTCCATCGACTCAAATCCCATTCTGTACACATAAGACAGTATAACGTCGCTTGTTTCGTATATAAGCGGATTGTAAAGCAGAATTATTTTTTCATATCCCACGCTTAAAATATTTCCGAGCTGCAATATCAGCATTATTATAATCGTGGGCGCCAAGCCCGGCAGCGTAACATGCAGCACACGCCGCCACTTTCCCGCGCCGTCAACCTCTGCCGCTTCGTAAAGCTGCGGGTCTATACCGGAAATTGCCGCAACGTAAATTATCGAATCCCAGCCGATGTTTTGCCAAATGTTTGAAATAACGTATATCGGCAAAAATGCCTCCGCCCTGTTTAAAAGGCTGCCGTCTCTTCCGTCGAAAATATGCACAAGCTGCTGTATAATACTGCCGTCCGCAACAAAGGTTTTAATAAGCCCGCATATTACAACCAAAGATATAAAATGCGGAATATATGAAACCGACTGTGCTGCGCGCTTAAAATACTTGTTACCTATCTCGTTAAAAAGAAGCGTTAATATAATCGGCGCCGGAAACCCGAATATTATAAGCGACACACTTATCCTAAGCGTATTTTTCAAAATTCTTATAAAATCCGGATTGCTGAAAAAATATCTGAAATTTTCAAAACCGACCCACGGGCTCTTTTGTATTCCGAGCCCGGGGGTATACTGTTTAAATGCTATTATTGCGCCGTACATAGGCTTATAGCAAAATACCAGATAAAATGCCAGCACGGGAAGCACCATAAGATACAGCGACCAGTTTTTGCGCATATTTGTGCAAAATTCTTTTCCAAAGCTTGTCTTTGCGTTTTTTCTCATACTATGTAATTTCTCCCCTCAATGCTGCGTTAAACAATGAAATTATCTGTTGTTGTAACGCTCATACGCCTCGTTCATCAACTTTAAATATTCGTCAATGCCGCGTTCCTTAAGCCCTTTTATAAAATCGTCGAATTTGCTTATAGGCTCTGCGCCCGTAATAAATTTAACAAGCATTTCGTCTTTATACGAATTTACCGCGCTTATTTTTTTAGCCATTGCATTTGTATCCTTCGGCAAAAGCGATATATTCGGCAAAAGGTGCTTTTCCATATCCGTGTTGCTCCACGTTTTTATGGCGTCCTGCTGCTGCGGGCGCGATGCATACTGCTCCATATACCTGACATCCTGTACAAAGGGTCCGGCATTGTACGCCTGAATGTAGCGCGCCATAGCGCCGCTTACGGAAAGGCCGTCCGGGTTTTTTGTTATAACGTCCGTATATTTCGGGTAACCGTCAACCATAGTATAGGATTCGCCCTCTATACCGAAGTTAAAAAGCATTTCGCCTTCTTTTGAATATCCGTAATCAAGCACCTTTGCCGCAAGGTCAACATTTTTACAATCGCGCGAAAGCGTTGCGTATGTACCGGGTATGCGGTTATCCATCTGCCCGAACTGTGCGCGCTGCCCCTTCTTAAGCGTGGGATACGGCGCACCCGCAAGAAGGTATCCTTCCTCCTTTGCCGCATCGGTAAGCTTACCTATGCCGCTGCCCACACTGCCTATTACGGCGCCGGCATTGCCGTTAATTATATACGAATCTATAAGGCTGCTGTCCATCGTTGCAAAATCCGGCGGCATAAGACCTTTTTTATACCAGTCGTTCATTTTTGCAACATAATCCTTATATCCGGGTTCAAGCGCGCCGTACTTAACCTTGCCGCCGTCTATATACAGTCCGTCTACCGTTTTGTACGCACCTGCAAACACGCCCCATGCTTCTACATACGTTCTGTAGCAAAGCGGATATTTTGCGCCCTTTTTGGTTTTAAATGCCGTAAGGGTTTGTTCCCATTCGTCAATTGTTTCGGGCATCGGCAAGCCCAAATCATCAAGCCAATCCTTGCGGATAATCGGACCCGCGCTTGTTTGCAGGCTTCTGTCGCCGCGTATGAACGGGAAAGAAAAATACTTTCCGTCATCCGTTTTCATCATTTTTTCTATGTCCGGATTTTCCTTTATATAAGCGTATAAATTCGGTGCTTTATTCGGAATGTCGATTTCCTGTATTACATTGTCTGCCAGCGCCTTTGACGGACCGCCCGGGTAATTCCCCCATAAATATTCGATAATATCCGGCAGCGAATCGGACGCAACCAACAGATTAAACTTTTCAAGCTCACTGCCCTGTGTCGGATGCTGATACTCGATTTTTACATTCAACCTTTTTTGCAGCTCCTTGGCAAAAGGCGTGTCGCCGTAATTGCTTACGCTTGTTGCCGCATTCGGATTAAGGGGCACCCAATAAGTAAGCGTGTCGGTATTTCCTGTTGTTTTCTTTGTTTTTGTGTTGCAGGCGCTAAATCCCGCCGCAATCGTTACGGCGCAGCAGGCAGCTGCCACAGCTTTAAGATTAACCCTCATTTTTTCTTTCCTCCCATATTATAAAAATTAAATTTAATCCATTCTTGAAACCGCACTGCACATCAGCAGAAAAGCCCCGCTGCCGTGCAAATCGTTTATACAGGTGGGTCGTGCAACATAGCCGCCGTAATCATACACGCACGTTCCTATACAAATGTTGCCGATAAAAATATCCCCACCGTTTATATCAACATTTTTTAAAGCGCTTTCAAACGATTCTTTTGCATATTGCTTGTAGTGTTCATCCAGTATCCCCGTTTGTGCGGCGCGTGCAAATGCCGTTATAAACAGAAAGCTGCACGAATTTTCAATCCAGTTGTCTTTATTTTTGCCCTTATCCACAATCTGGTACCAAAGCTTTTTACCCTCGTCACGGTACCGGGCAATGTTTAAGAGAAGCTCTTTTTCAATACTTATAAGCTTTTCCCGCATCGGATGGTTTTTCGGCATAAATGAAAGTATGTCAAGTATTGCCACAACGTACCACCCTTGTGCACGCCCCCATGTTTCGGGCGACAGACCCGTTGTTTTATCCGCCCATTTTTCTCTTTTGGATTCATCCCATGCATGATACATAAGCCCGCTTTTCGGATTTTTCATATTTTCGTACATTATAACGGCTTGTTTTGCAGCCTCCGTTACAAAGTCTGGCTTATCAAAAAATTTTCCGTACTGCGCCATAATAGGTCCTGCCATATAAAGCGAATCGAGCCACATCTGATTCGGATGAATGTTAGAGTGCCAAAACCCACCTGCGTTATTCTTCTTCCAGTTTTTTAAAATACCTGCAAAATAATCGAGCGCCGTTTTATATCTGCCATCTTTTGTTTTTTCATAAAGCGAAAAAAGCAATATTCCGGGCTGAATGTCATCCAGCCAGTTTTGCGGCTCGTTACTGTTGACATTTCCGTCTTTATCTATAATCGAATCCACCCATTCTTTTGCATAATCCAGGTATTTTTCATCGCCGCAGTCTTCAAAGGTTTTTATCATTCCGGAAAGAAACACTCCCTGATGATAGAAAAACCTGCCCTCCGGCGGCAGAAAAGCCGCGTTTGGAAATTGCCGCATCATCGTATTACATAGTTTTTTTGCCGCGTCTGTTGCCTTTGTATTCATTCTATCTACCTTTCGTTTTATCTTACATTAGTTTAATTTACCTATTGCCGTTAAGATTTTGCTCAGCGATGCGGGCGTTACCTTGCTTTCTTCATTTACGGCGCCGCCTGCAAGCCCTGCCTTATTTAAAAGCTCCGTAACAGTCATATTTTCGCTTCGTTCCATGCCGATTCCGGCATACATTGTCATTACATTTTTTCCCTGTTCACCATAACAGCCCGCATTTGTCCAGTTTATAATAAGTCCGTTGTCCGACAGCCGCGGCAGCAGGCAGCTTTTATCCGTTCTGTACTTTCCGAAAACAAGCCCGTTTTCATCATAAAAACCGTTACCCTTGCTTGCCGTCTTTTGGTCATCCTCCAAAATAAGTGAAACATCATATACCTTATATGCGTTTGAAACGCTTACCCAAGTCCACATTTTATCTATTTTGTCTACAACCGGTGCGGATTGCCGGGCGCCGCAGTCTTTACCTATTACCACCTCTTCTCCGCCCTCGGGGGTAACGTACGCATCATACGTCATTTGCTGCGGGCGGATAACCACTCTGAAATAGTATTTTTTATTAACCTCATAGCGAAGCGCGCCCTTTGTATATGTGTTTTTGTTGTACATATCTATAACGCCGCTCGGGTTAAATCTTACAATATAGGGTAAATCCGCATTTGTTCTTGTGCCGACTGCCGATGACGTAAACGACATTGTAGAATCTATACTTTCCATAAACGGTACTGCGGTGTACGTAAGTTCAAACTCCTCCGTCTGCGGTATCAGCAAAAATGCTGTTTCATCCGTAAAGCCCGGACCCTGTGAAGCCGTGGGCGTGGTTTTCCTTTTCAGCGGAATTGTAAATGCTTTTTTTGCAGACGCCGCATTTTTTGTAACCTGTGCCGTCAGCGTTACGCTGTCACAATCCGCGTTTTTTCGGTTCAGTACACCGTCCGGTGAAATAATGTCCTCACGGCTGCACTGCCATATTACCTTTGTTCCGAATAACGATTCTTTCGCTAAATACACATCCGAGCTTAAGCTGTCACCGTCATACTCTACGCTTAACGCGTCGGCGGCATATTTTACCGCGTCCGCATCGGAAACGGCAGCGCTCTCATTTATGTCAAACGCTGTTTTTATTCCCGCGTTCTTTAAAACATCACCATTGTTTTTCCACAGTGCCGGAAGAAGAATTTTTCCGAATTCTTCCCATGTCGGCTGCCCGGTGCCGAGGGTAACGCTTTCATCAAATACTTTTTTCATAAAGCATTCAAGCTCATTTTTTGAAAGCGGCTCTTTCGGGTCTTTTTCGCCAAGCCCGGCAGCATTAACGTATTCCTCGCCGATGTAGGGAAGTGTTTCTCCCTTTCCGTTAAACATTACATTTATGCTTCCGTTTATCGGCTTTATATCACCGCCCTGCGTAATCAAAAGGTATGTTTTCCCCCTTTTGTAGGAAAGGGAAACAGTGTAACCGTTATTATCAAGCACCTTAAATTTACCGTCGGTAATTTTTAATTCTATGTCAAAATCTCCGTCAAGCTCAATTTCTATCTTGTCTTCGTCATAGCTTACAACACTAACCTCGGCCTCGCCTATAAGCTGCTCGGTATATATGGGGCGCTGTATCGCGCTGTAGCCCTCCGCCTGCTTTAAATATTTTTCAAGCATTACGCTTTTACTGTCCTTTATGATATTTTTAACGCCCTGCCACAGCTTGTTTTCTTTATATATAAGCTGTGTTGTCTTGCTCCAATCGCCGTTGGGGTCGTTATCCTTTGCACACATATTGCGAAGGAAAAGCGCCTTTTCATTGCCGCTTTCATACACATTATGTATTACATCCGGAAATTCGTACTTTACAAGTTCTCCCTTTTCCGCCGGCTTTGCATCCGCATTAAATATAATAAGCAAATCTTCGTATCCAAGCTCTTTAAGACGGTCGCGGTTTTCGTCAAATATTTTGCTTAGATTGTCCGAACATCTTAAAAGGCTGCTGCCGCGCGGGCTTTCTCCTACCTTAAGTCTGTCGCCGCGGGGGGCAATGGACTCTGCCCCGTAATCCTCAGCGCCGATGCCGCCTATCTCCATTCCTAAAAAGGCGCTTAAAAAATCTGCAAGCGTTTTAAGATACCTTTCGCTTCCCGAATGTTCAAATGCCGTACACATAACATCAATTGCCAGAGACGTTGTCATTGGAGACGGGCCCCTGCCGCCGCCGTCATTAAGATTGTAAACCGCCTTGTTTGAATTCGGGTACCACAAAACCTCGCCGAAGTTTTCTCTCTGGTAACAAAGGTAATCCGCAACCTTAAGCGTAATATCAAGAGCGTCCTTATTGTCTGTAAAATCAAGAAGCTGCGTTATTCCGCGCACGCCGTAAAGCATTACGTAATCTTTTACTATTTCTTCGCTTGTTACAGAATCGAAATACTTTCCGCCGTCATTATACATAAAGTGCGGGTACGAGCCGTCCGGTCTTTGTGCCGCCTTTGACCAGTGCAGTAAATCCTGCATTGCCTGCAAATATCTGTCATCTTCAAGAATTTGCGCTGCAAGGTAATATGTTCTCGCTCTTATCATTCCGCGGCTTTCGTGATATTCGGGCGAAACACCCGTCGGAGACGACGGGTCAAGCGACCATGTTCTGTACAGGAAGGCTCTGCTTCCGTCAAGCGACTGGTGCAAATACATATCGGACAGCGTTTTTTCAAGTGACATTTTAAACGTGTCCCACACCCATTCGTCACCGCTTAATACATATGTCATATACAAGCCGCCCTGATCTCCGTAATAGCTGTGCGCCATATTAAACCGATAGGTATCTGTCGTTGTAGCGCCGCGCAGGCACCCGTATATATCGGGGCGCCCGCCGCGGTATGCGCAAAGGTCCGCCCTTACCTCTGACAAATCAAACATATGCCTGTACATTTCTTCATCGCCCGACTGCATATAGCATACGCCGAAATTGTATTCTATCTCTCCGGGCATTGTGCCGAATCTGCCGACCATACCAAGCTCTGAATTTATTTCGTACGGCAAAATTCCCGCGTTAAATATTCCTACGCTTTTCGAATAGCCGAATTTAAAGCTTTCCATACACTTTTTTGCAAGAGCGCTCATATGCGTTGTCATAATCTGTCCGGCTCTTACATATTGCTCATTATCCACCCTTACTGACGGCGGCTTTGAAAGCGTTTTTGCCCAGTTTTGCGCGTCACCGTAAAAACTTATGTAAAGATGAGCGGTTCTCGAAAACCCGTCATAATAGTAGTATTCCTTTCCGTTTACTATCGGGGCAAAATTTACAAAGTCCTTACCTATTACATACCCCGTTGCACTTGCTACATTGGTTGCTCCGTCAAAACGGGTATTGTCATAGCTTGCAAGCTGCATCTCTCCAAGGTCTAACCAGTCGCTGTCAACAACGCTGCCCTCGTCTGCACCTTTGTATGCCGCCCCGACCGTCAGCCCCGTGGATTGTATGTAAAAATTGTTTTCAACGGTGATTCTGTGATCCACCTGTATTCGTGACGAGCCCTCGGGGACGGTTACATACATCTCTCCCGCTATTTCATCACTGAGCCTTCCTTTAAGCTTAAACTTGCTGTATGCCTTTGTGTTTTTAAGAACGGATACCTCTGTTACGGCAAGGTAGTACGTTTCTCCCCCAACCGTGGCGTACAAATTTACCGGCGTTCCGTTAAGGCGTTCACTGCCATCGTATTTAAGGCTTTCAATGCCCTGCGGTCCGAATACAATATCAAATTTATCATTTGAAACCGTTGTTCTGACAGAATCCTGCACATATTTTGTTTTCAGAGGCTCGGCAGTACCGTTTGTAACCTTAAGCACCTTACACTCGTTGGCATTTAAACTTACAACGCCCGATACAAGCAGCCAGCATACACTGCCGTCATCATATTTTTGCAAACACTCCGCATTTGACGTAATGATTGTTTCATTATCCTTTATGCAAATATCATCCGTTAGATAAATCTGCCCTTTTTCCAAAGCAATTCCGCGCCTGAAAAAGTAATCCCGAACGGCAATTCCGTTTCTTTCCGAAACGGTAATGCTTATATTTATTTCTTTGTTTGTTTTTGTTTCGGGCTGCGTGCTGCCTGTTTCTTTTGCCGCACTTACACCGACAATCGGTACCAGTGCAAAGGACAGTAACCATATAACAGCTTTTTTTAACAGTCCTTTCATTACGCTGCTCCTTTCGCGTTGTCTGTCTGCTTTAAAATGTTATAAACAAGCTGTGCCGCTTCGGCTCTTGTTACGGCTGCCTCCGGCGCAAACAAACCTTCGCCTGTTCCCTGTACAACACCCTTTTTTGCAAGATACATTACAGCGTCCTTTGCATAGTCTGCTATAACGTCGCTGTCTTTAAAGCTTATTTCTTCGTTTTGGTCATAAAGCTCGATGTTTGCCGCGCTCAATGCGCGATAAACGGCTGTTGCAAGCATCTGGCGTGTTATAACGTCATCGCCGCCGAAAAGGGTTTCCTCTATCCCGTTCATTATTTTGTGCGAGCTCATTATTTTTGCATATTCTTCCCACCATTTATTTTGCGCGTCCGAAAAGCTGTGTGCATTGCCCGCGTCCTTTAAACTGAAAGCTACGGCAATTATTTTTGAAAATTCGCCGCGCGTAACAGCCTGCAGCGGGAATACATTGGTGCCGTCACCTACCATAATGCCTTTCCCCCGCAAATACAGCAGTGCATCGCTTGCCCACGGAGCAAGGTTTGTGTCTTCAAAAGGCTTTGCATCCGTTTTTGTGTCGCTGCTGCCGCCGTTTGCATCGGTTGACGGTGTCGGCTTTAAATCTATTTTATATCCGCCGCCCCCTCCGCCGCCGCTGCCGCCGGACGGTTCCTTTGTAATATCCGTTCCTTTGATTTCTGTTATCTTGCCGTTAAGGATACCGGCAATTTCCGAAGCTGTCGTTTTGTTAATATCAATTTCAATTGCGGCTGCCGCCGTGAAAAATCCTATTTTCTGTTCATCTGTAAGGCTGCTGTAGCCTTCCTCGTTAAATCCGTTTCTTACAAGCGACGGCATCTCTCTGCTTGTTACAATTTGTATATCATTTCTTGTGGATTCGTAAAAATCAATCACGCACTGTAAATCGGAAACATAGTTTTTAAGCTCTGAAAATGCGGCAAATCCGCGTTTTGCAAATATCCGATTGTTATACGCCTGCGGATATTTTGCGTATTTTGACATATCAATGCCGGTTCCTATATAAAACATATTTATATTGTCTGCTGTTTCCTGTACGGTCTGCGCTCCGTTAAATTCCGCAAGCACCGCATTTTCCCAGCCGACGCCGTACAGCGGCACTGTTTTTGTGCAGAGGGCTGTGTCGTTCCCCTGCATATTTACAGTTATGTAACCGAACGGCAGTGTCGGGTCTATATTATTTTCCGTCTTAAATTCCGCATTTGCATTTGCCTCAATTTCGCGTGAAATGTTTAAGCCCCCGCCCGTCACCGATATATTTATCTTTTCAAGCGGTGCCTTATTAAGTACCCCGCTTAAGCTTAATTTACCGTTTCTGCTGTCTATATCGGCATTTGTTACGTTTTTAAAATCGGTAAGCTTCAGCTTGTGAATATCGTATATATCATCCGCAGCAGCTCTTATCAGTATGTCGCCGCGAACGCCTGCATCTATGTTTAAATTGCTGCCGTTTACCGAAACGCCGATATAGTTCTTTTCCGTATTCCACAAAACGGAGGAAGCCGTTTCATCATTCTTGAAATCAAAAACCTGTGCATTAAGGTTAAGCACGCTGCCTGCTGCGTCATCCACACCGATTGCAGACGGAATACTAAACTTTATATAGCTTGCCTTTCCCGCCGTACCGGTTGTACCTATCTTGTTTCCCTTAAACATTTCAATGGCTTCGTTAAGCGCATTTGCGTAAATTGTAGCCTGCGCCGCGGTAATATCCTTGCTTTTGGAAGCCTTTAGCATTTTGTTGTAGGTACTTTCAAGCATATTATATGCAGACTGCGGATGCTGACCGTTCTCATAACCTATCTCGCTGTTATTCATAATGCTTTTTGCACTGTAAAGCGCTATTCCAAGGTCCTGATATTTAATTGTGGATATATCCAAATTGTCAATATACAACGGGTCGTTGTAATTTCTTACACGTACCATAAACAGTCTGTTTGTTTTTACCACAACTTTACCCTGGAAATCTTTAAGCCCGCTTTCATATTCGCCGCAAAACAGCTTATACTTGTTATTCACAAGGTCAAGATATAAAAAGGCATTATACCATTTCCCGCTTTCAAACCCTGTCATAACAGGATTTGTGCTTGTCAGGCGTCCGTCATACAGCACCCCGCGCTCAAGCCTTATGTTTGCAGCATAATAGTTACCGTCATCAGACATTACGCCGAAAATTTCCGTCGAATAATTATTCGGGTTTGCCGGCATCATAAAGTCAAGCGCAACTATAACCTTTTCGCCGGGTTCTTCGTCAAACTCTTTTGAAACACGGGCATTATACTGATTATTGTCCGACCCAAACGTTTCACCCGACTGCATTGGCTCGGTTCTTTTTACCTCAAGGTACTGATTGTTCTCGTCACCTATAACCGTAACGCCCTGCCTGAGCCCGTAATTGCCGCCGCCGAGAGAATTTCCGATAGGATAGCTTTCGTAATCGTCTGCAAAAACAGACGCTATAACGCCCTCTCCGTCTTCTCCGCCGCTCGGATTGATTACGTTTTCAAGCACACCGTTAAGCGCTTCGGCTATCGTAGAAGCACTTTCGTCCTCCTTATCAAAAGAAAGCAATACCAACGATGAATAAAAAATTGTTTCATCGTCGCTGCTAAGTGCGTCAAAGTCATTTTTTCTGAATCCGTTTCGTACCAGCGCATTTATGTTTTCCGCTATTATTTGCCTTACATTTTCAGCCGTCATACTCTTAAACGCAAAAACACATTCAAAATCAGCTATGCTTTTCGTAAGCTCTTCTATTGATGAATAAGGTACACCTTTTAAAATATGTTCATTATATGAATCTGTGCTTTCTTCATAGGTTTTAAGGTCTATATCCACACCTACATAATATTTCTTTACGGCATTTTCCACATCTTTTTTACTTTTTGCGCTGTTAAATACCGAAAGCACATTTTCCTTCCAGCCGACGCCGTAAAACGGGAAATCCTTTGTATATTGCGCAATGTCGTCGCCCTCAATTACAAGTCTGATGCTGTCATAAGGAAGAGATGCGTCTGTCTGCCATTGCTTTGAAAAGGTCTTTTCTTCCGTTACGGTGGCTTCACCCGTTAAATTCAAAAAATCGCTTTCAACAGAAATCCTTATATCGCACGCCGGTTTTTCGGAAAATTCGCCCGTAACGCGCAGCACACCGTTTCTGCTGTCAACAGCGGCATATTTTACCGTCTTTCCTTCTCCTGCTGTAATCGTATGATAGTCGTACAAATCCCCTGCCAAAGCCTTTATCACAATATCTCCGCGCGTTCCTTTTTCTATTTTAAGCCGTCCGTTTTCTATGGTCGCGCCGCTGCCCTCCGAAAGCTCCCACGTTATTTCTTCCTCTATGGGTTGTTTTGCTCTGTCATAAACGGTTGCAGAAAGGGTGCAGCTGTAATCCGTTTCATCACTTACGGCAACCCGGGAAGGAATGTTAAAAGTAATATATTTCCCGGTTCCGCCGGTTAATGAGGTGTCTATTTTGCTTTCCTTAAAACGTGTAATTGCGTTTTCAAGCGCTTCTCCGGCATTACGGGCGCTCTCCTCCGTTAAGGAAGCGTCACATCTTATACCGACCGCTTTTTCGTATTCATCCTTCAGCATTGTATACGCCGTCTTTGGATATTGCCCGTCTCCGTACCCCTCTTCGCGTTCCAAAAGCAATCCTCTTGCCTTGCAGATTGCAATGTCAAGCGTTTCGTGTTCTATCACGGAAACGCCTATATTGTCAAAATATATAGGTGTTTCAAGGCTTCTTATACGAAACCCTATAAAGCGGTCTACCGCCGCGCTTGTCGCCTGCTGAAAGTTTTTAGTTTCGCTTTCGTATTCTCCGCTGTAAAGCTTATATGTGTCGTTTACAAGGTCTAACACCAAAAACGCATTGTACCATTTGTCCTGCTTAAGCTCCGTTCTCAAGCGGTTGTCAGACGTTGTTCTGCCGTCATAAAGCACGCCTCTTTCCAGCCTGATATTTGCGGAATACTTATTACTGTCATCTGACATTACGCCGAATATTTCCGCCGAATAGTCATTGGGGTTTTGCGTCATCATAAAGTCAAGCCCTACTATCACTCTCTCGCCCGGCTCCGAATCAAACTGCCGTGCCAGCCTTGCATCGTTTCTGCTGTCCTTGCCCCATTCTTCACCGGCGGCAATAGGGTTTGTTCTGTTCATAACAAGGTATTTGTTACTTCCGTCATCTCCGACAGATGCCCCGTGCCATACCGTATACCCGGCATTCCTGAGGTTATAACCGGTGTTATAGCTTTCAAAGTCATCAAAAAACGCATTTTGTCCCGCAAGTGCACATACGCCGGTTAATTGTGCCGTAAGCAGGCACATTGATAAAACAACAGATAATACTTTTATTTTTAATGTGCGTTTCATATATTTCCTCCATTTTTTCATTTAGACCGTTAGTCTATATACCGTACCAACGTGTTTATTTCATTTCTGGATGCAAGAAACCATACATAATCCCCTACGGTAAGCCTCGGAAGCGCCGAAGAACGCGTCAGCTTATCCTGTGCGACGTCGTATTCAAGATATGTAAGACCGCTTCGTGAAAATACGAACCTTTGGTCAGTGCATTCCACCGTCAGGTGGCTTTTTGGTACAAATGATGTAACCTTTCCTTTTACATAGCTTATCTCTGCCATATACGGATAGCTGGGAAAATCATTTGCATAAGCGCCCCATGATGTGTCCGTATGCGTCTTATCATATTCGCTTACCACTATAAAACGGTCAATCTCTCCGTCCTTGCGTCTGCCGTACTTTATAATATCCCCGTTTTTAATTTCTGAAATTTTTGTAACCGTTGTAGGTATGTTATAATGCGCTTTGTTAAGTGGTGTTATCTCGTCGCTTTTTACCACATATGTATTAAAGTTATTTCCGTTAAAGGTTTGAAACTGCGTTACCCAATCCCCCCCTTTGTTTACACCTGTGCGTTTATTGGTAACAACGCCTATTGACCCGCAATTATCCTGCAGTCTTTTCGCTCCGCTCGGATAATCGGTAATAACAACAATCGCAGGCTGTAAAAAAGTATCGGAATCGTATATCTTAACCTTTGCACCGTCTACGGTATAGCCCATATCTATGTATGTGTGGCATGCAAAGTCAGCCTCGTCTTCACTTGTGCTGCTTACGTAAAAACAAACGGTATTTGCGTTTGATTTATACGATGGTCCCACATATCTGTGATAAATAAATGCACCGTCCGAAGCGTAATCGAGGGAAAACCTGTTTTCGTCAAACCCTTTGTAACCTGTCTCCGTGCTGTAATCATATGCCGTTTCTATTAAATCCGCTTCTCCGGTTTCGTTCAGCTTATAACGAATAAGCTGCTTTGTTTGTATTACACCGAGAACCTCGTTTTCTTTAAGTGTTTTTCCCGAAACATAATTTCCGTTGTAAATACCTGTGTATTTTAAATTTTTGGCTGCCGTCAGTACCTCCATTTTTTCGTTTTCGCTGTAAACCAAAAATTTATACTTGTGCGACACCGTTCCGTCGTCCGCTGCTTTTACAAGGTATGCGTATATAAGAGCCTCTTTTTCCTTAAACGGTTTGAAATCAACTATAAGGTCATCAGCACCAAGGTAAAACACAGTGCTTTTCCCTGCTTTATTTTTTAATTCGTCAAAAATTTTCGGCAAAACCCTGTACTCTTTTCCGCCGACGCATATTTTTTGGTCGGCATCCACATATTCAATAATTCCTTCCGCAATCTGTGTAGATACCGATATTGCTATCATTTTGTCGGTATCCACATTACCGTGCTCGTCAAAGCTGCACATTACACGTATTACGGAATCTTCTGCAATTATTTCGCTTCCTACTTCTTTATCGCCCGATAAATATGCAATACTGCTTTTGTCAAACTTGCTCAAATCTGCCAGTATATATCCATCCTCAACCTCCAGTTTTTCCGTTGACCGATCAAAATGTGCCACACGATAATACGTATGCTGTTCTACGCAAACAACGTCGTATATTCCGTCATCGTTGTTATCGGTAAGCGTTACCTTTCCTGAAGGCAGGTCAAAATCTTCATTTGTTATCGAAAGGCGTTTTTCTCCGTTTATCAGTATGGTGGCATCCGGCTTAATATCTGCGGTTTTCTTGCCTCCGTTTTCATCAAGGTAACTCATTTTCGGCATACGCCTTTCGATTTCCGTATCACCGGCATTAAATCCGCGCACATCCGTTACATCTTTAAAATCGACAACCTCCGGTGTTGATTTGTCGCGGATATATACAATCTCTGTTTCTCCGTTCTTTTCCTTTGTGTAATACTCTACACTGCGTCCGAGGTACGTATAGTAACCAAATCCGCCGTAGTACGGGTTGTTATACACAACAGAGCCTATCTTTATCTTTTGCTTTGCCGCCGCACTAAACCCGTTTAACGCATTGTTATGTACAGATGTAATCGTTCCGCTGTACTTTCTCACCCCAAATTTATCGCTGAGGTATGTTTTCCCGCTTGGGGCGTACTCGTTTTTCGAGGTATTTGTTCCGACTGTATAATCAAGATACTCTGTATCAAGCGTATTAAATATCATTTTTGCGGCGTCAGCACCTGTAATATACGCCCCCGCCGCAATTTTGTCGGATAATTTAAGCCGCGACGCATATTCCAAATATTTTTTCGGATATGCATCCGCACCGTTTATTACATTACCGTAGCCTAACATTCTCAGACATATTGCCGCAGCCTCTTCTGCTTTTATAATGTTATCGGGGTAAAACCTTTTGTCGTCACTTCTGCTTACAAGGCTTATTTGCACTGCGGTGTTTATATACTTTGCCTGTTCACCGGAAATATCGTCAAAAATATTTTCACTGTCTATAATCCCCGCATCCATTGCCTGCACAGCTAAAACCGTAAAATCACCCCTTGTAATATAGGCGTTTTCATCATATACGACAGATATGCCTATACGGTTAAGCAGCAGTGTACGGTCGCTGTTGCTCCAGCCCGATACCGGCGTTGAAACAGCATTTGCCGCCGTTGTCGTCATTGCTGCAAAAATTGTGAGAACTGCCACAATCCTGCAACAAACATTCGGTACTTTTTTCATATGAACAATACTCCTTTTATATTTCTTTGTGAATATTATACAAAATATTTTCCGTTTTTTCATTACAATACTTGCATAATTGACCAATCAAACTATACAATTGTTGTTTTTTCTTTTTTTAATCTTCATTTTCTTTTCTGTATTGCAGCGGCGCAATCCCTGTTATTTTCTTAAACACTCTCGCAAAGTTTGAGGAACTGTTAAAGCCCGTCAGCTCCGATATTTTTGTTACCGACAGCGGTGTATCCAAAAGAAGCTTTTTGGAATTTTCTATCCGCACCCTTGTCAGATAATCAATAAACGAGATTCCTACATTCTTTGTAAACATCCTCGATATTTCGTATTTGCTGACGTAAAACTGCTTTGCCAGCACGTCAAGGGTTATTTCCTTTTCAAAATTCTTTTCAATGTAATCTACTATTTTATCCGTAAGCACATTATCATTGTAAACGGTTTCCTTTGATACCTTTTTTGCAAAAAAAGTCAGAAGGCTGCACAAAAGCAGCTTGAATATCTGCACATCGCAGGAATTTTCCGCGTCGTTGTATTTCATCATTTCCGACATTATGTTTTTAACAAAATCTGTTTCTCCGTCTTCAAGCGAAACTAAAATTTTATTTTGCAAAAATGCCGAAAAAACGTCTACCTCCATTGCAGCCGAAAAGTTTCCGATAAAGTCTTTCGTAAAATTTATCATATACTTTTTATATTTCTTTTTTGTATCGCCGCTGCTGCACACTGTTCTGTGCAATGTATACGGCGGTACCAGCGCAATGCTGTTTTTATTAAGCGTGTACTGCTTTTTTTCCGCAATAAGGATACGCTCGCCTCCCAGAATGTACAATATTTCATAGTGCGAATGGTTGTGCATATTTTTCATCGTTATGTTATCAATATACTGCTCTGAAATATAGTGCGTGTAAAACTTATTCTCTCCCAATAAAATATCATATTCAAACTTTTTCATTCAGCGCCCCCCTTATATCTTTTGCAAAAAATGTATACTTTAATTTTATTTTATATTGTACAATTTCTTTTTTCATTACAATATTTGTATTTTAAATACAAATATTTATACAATTCTTGCATTTAATTTGGTTAATATGTCGAATTTCAATTATATTATAACAAAAATCCGTTGATTTAATCTATGTATTTGTTTATTCAATAAAAAAATAAACGCCGCTATGGAAAAATTCCCATAACAGCGTTTACCTATACCGATACAAAAAACAACCAAGCTTATGCAGTATTGAATATAAAAAGCCAAAAAATCACTTTTGTTATTTATGCGGTGCTATTCACATACAATGTTCTCACTTATTTTAACTTTAACCCGTCACTAAATGCTTTTCCGACCGCATTACCAATCTTATAATAGGTATTATGCACCGGGTCATAGGTAATCGGCGAAAATTTATTCAAATCAATTTTGCCGTTTTCATCAAGGATTTTTTCATCGGCGCAGACATTTACGATTTCACCGACAAGCCTGCAATTATCCTTATCATAGCTGATAAGTTTACATTCAAGTGCCATGGGCAGCTCGTCAAAAAGCGGCGCGTCCACAAACTCGCTTTTCGCAGTGTGCCAGCCTGTTTTTTCAATTTTGTCCGACTCTTTGTTACCCGAAACAATGCCTACATAATCACAGGCAACCACATTTTCCGCATCCGCAATGCTCACCGTAAACGCACCTTTTGCAATGATGTTTTTTGTTGTTTTGTGTTCCGCACTTATGCAAATTGAAATTTCTGTTTCTTCGCTGATTCCGCCCCAGGCAGCATTCATCGCGTCAGGCTTTCCGTTTTCATCGTACGAGCCGATGATTAGTACCGGCATAGGGTAAAGATACGCTTTCGCTCCGAAATTCTTTCTCATAACTTTTCGCTCCATTCTTTTTCTTTAAATCCAATAAGGACAAAATCTTCGCCGATTAAAATCGGACGTTTAACTAACATTCCGTCTGTTGCAAGTATCCTTAATTGTTCTTCTTCCGACATATTCGGGAGCTTGTCTTTCAGCCCCATTGATTTATACAAAAGCCCCGATGTGTTAAAGAATTTCTTTAACGGCAGACCGCTCATTTTGTACCATTCACCCAATTCTTCAAATGAGGGGTTGTTTTCTTTTATGTCACGAAGTTCATATTCAATTTTATTGTCATCAAGCCATTTCTTTGCTTTTTGACAGGTTGTGCATTTGGGATAACAAATAAATTTTAGCATAATAGTCTCCTTTTCGTTAATCATACTTTTGTATGTGTTCTCTCGAACGGACGATAGTTACGGAATCAGACACCTCAAAAAACAAAATCAAATATTTTGATCAAACTGTCCGTTGTGCGCTTATACGGTTCCCATTTGCTCCAAGTGTTAAATGCCCTTTGTGCATTCCTGAAAATTTCATCTGTTGAGCGCGTCGTATTCCGTTTTTTATCAATATAATCCGTGTTGCCCTCATAGGCAAGTGCAAGCCGGTTTTTATTTCAATATTTCCAAATACTGTTTCATTCGTTCTATTACATATCCTGCCACGAGTTCTGCCATAGGCTCGGCATTGTTATTTTTGTAAAATTCATCAAATGCTTCATAGTATTTTTTTCTGTCGGCAAATTTTACGTTGATTGCGGGGTAGCCGTTTTGAATAAGGTCAAGATTAAGCAGCAGCCTTCCCGTTCTGCCGTTGCCGTCGATAAAAGGGTGAATGCCCTCAAATTCAAGGTGAAACCGTGCAATTCTCTCTATGGAGTGCATTTTCTTTTTGCGTTTTTCGTTTTCGGCGAGAAGCTCTGTCATTTTCGGCTCAATCATATACGGCTGAACAGGCTCGGTATATGCGCCCATAATGGTTACGGGAATTTTGCGAAACACCCCCTTATCCTCCGGTCTGTTCATCAGCACAAGCGAGTGAATATTTTTTATAACCGTTTCGCTGATTTTCGTATCCTTTGCAATATCTTCGATATACAAAAATGCATCTCTGTGACCGACTGCCTCAAGGTGGTCTTTAAGCGGCTTTTGGTCTATTGTCATACCTTCCAAAACCATTGCCGTTTCTTTTAATGTAAGGGTGTTGCCCTCGATTGCATTTGAATTATAGGTAAAGTCAACCATAAATTCGTCGCGCAGCCTTTCCGCCTCGCCCTGCGTAAGCGGACGCTTTTTGTCAAGTTCCGCTTTCAATGCGTCGATTTTTAACAACAAGGGAGATAACTCCTTTGACATTTTTATTCCTTTTAGTGTTCTTACGTCAACGGGCTTTGGTGCGTTTTCGGGAATCATATATAATTTGCCCTTTTGAACAACGCCGTCTATTCTGTTTTGAGCGCATAAAAGTCTGACTCTTCGCGGTGAGAGTCCCCACTTTTCCGCCGCTTGTGAAACCTTAATATATTCCATAATAATCTCCATTCCGCCGCCCTGCGTCGGCACAAATAGTAATTAAACTTCCCTTATCCGCAGGGCAAGGAATGACAAGAGATTATTACGCCCATGTGCGTTTCCGAGGCTTATGCCGAGGAAAATTTCGCACGGGCAATTAAATCCGCCGGAGGCATAACGTGAAAGGAACTTTCACGTTAATACCTCTTTTGGGTTGTTGTGTATAGTATATCACATTTCGGGAATAAAAGCAAGCGCAATAATGGTTTTTCTTTTATACATTATTCCTAAAAATCCATTAGCCCCTTTCAAAGGGCTAATGGATTTTTTCGCATCAATCTACATTGTACACGTTTTATAAATTGCCAAAGATAAAAAAATTTTTGAAGATTTACAAAAAACAATCCGAAGCCTTACAAATCAGAGCTGCTGTGTGCTGCCCGTGCACCCGTCATTCTCACAATAAGCATATCGCCGTTTTCTTTAAGCCACTTATTGCACATATGATAATTCGGAAAAGCACGCAATACTTCCGCGTAGAACTTGTCCGAATGATTCATTACTTTCCTGTGGCAAAGCTCGTGCACAATTACGCTGTCAAGCACTTCCTGTGGGGCAAGCATTAAAAGGCAGTTAAAATTGAGATTGCCCTTTACAGAACAGCTTCCCCACCTTGAACGCTGATTTCTGATTGTTATTTTGCCGTATGTAACACCGATTATTTCCGCATAACGCTTCACTCTGCCCGGTATTACATTTAGTGCCTTGTCAAAAAGCACCTGTATGTCGCTTTCGGTTAAAGGCTCTATGCCGTTAAGCAGCTCTTTTCGTTTCTTCATTTTCAGTATATTTTTTTCAATCCAAATTTTGTGTTTTGCAACAAACGCGTCTATTTCTTCATCTGTTGCCCTGCTCGGAGCGCGAACTGCCAATCCGTCTCCTTTTATTTCAAGAGCAAGCGTTCTGCGATTGCTTTTTATGACTGTATATTCCATTGATTTACCGCACTTATCCCCTCTGTTTTTCGTTAAACTTAAATAAGTTCAGCCCTATCTCTTCATCCAAATACCTGTCAACTGCTCCGTTTATTACTGTAATTACCATTTCACAGGTTGCGCTCACCATTGCTCTGTTCAAGTGGCCGCCGAACACTTCCCCCTTTTCGTTTCCGGCGCTCATATGAATATGCGCATAAAATTCATCATTCATAGTATTTATCGTTCCTGCCAATGACGTAATCTCAAAATATCCTTGGAATGAATTGGCATAATATTTCTTTTCATCCGTTTTGAACACACCTACCGTAAAGTTATTAACCGCACCTAATGCGCTGATGCTTGCCAGCTTTATATTTTCTTTCAATGCAATTTCCTTTACTTTTTCAAGTATTTCTTCACCCTTATCTATCCTTGCAATTATCGTGTTGTCAAACCTTTTGTAATCCATATTTTTCACCCTGCCTGCATTTTTGTTTTGTCAAATCAAAGTTATCTTCTTACTTGTTCATCAAGCATCAGCTTGCCTTCCTTTGCTTTTTTCCTGCCATTTGTATTATATCTCCGACGGATATAAATTGCAATAATATTTTTGTCAGTACATATGATGCAATTTTTTATTCAACACTTTTCAAGCATCACTTTAAACGCCCTGAATATGCCAATAATGTAATTCTTTATCGGAATTTTACTGATATTTATAAATTTTTCCGAATTAACATATCGGTACATTCCGTCAAATCTCTGTCGCCGGATTCAAAAACAACAATTCTCTTTTTTCTCTTATTCTTTAAGGTGATTTTGTTGAAAATCTCCCTTAATGTCGTGTCAAAATTCACTTTATTTGCCTCGTCTGCCGTTGTCCACACCTCTATAACTCCAATATTCTCGTTAACGGAAATTCTCATAAAATCACCTCCTTTTGTTTTTAATTATTCCTGATTTTTCCTAAATTGATACATCGTTTAAATTTCGGCAAATAAAAAATGCGGAACATAATTCATTCCGCATTTATAAAAACACTATTAAATTATACCACAGCGCTTGCCGATGGGCGCAGCTATCCCGTTTATTCCGATAAAAGTTTAATCACAGCATCTCGTATGATAAACGCATAAGTTTGTTTATGATTATATAATACCGCAATATATAATGGTTGTTAATATGTTTTTTTAGAATATATTGATTTTTATTTAGAATTATAGTATTTTTAACTTGGCAAGTTAAAAATACTATAATAAGGCTTTTTCGTCTGTTCAGTCTGTCCGAATCAACACAAAATCGATTTTTAAGCAGATTTTCAACACGGATTTTATACACCGAATTTATATCAATTTCTCAATAATTTATGTATATCTTTTTGCAGCGACTTTTGGACTTACGACAAATTTTAGAGCATCAAAAGCATTTCCGCACCGCTTGTCACGCGCCTTTTGGGGTTTCTTTATATGTGGGAGTAAAAAGATGCATTTTCTGACACCGTTTTCGGATATATTTTCGTTAAAAATTTCGATAAAAATCCGCCGTTTTATATTGCTTTTCTTTTGCATATGTGTTACAATGTTGTCAGTAATATATGTGGGGTGAGTATCTATATGGAAAACGCGCTTTCAAAAGATGTTTTATTAAACGCCGACATTGTAGGTTACGCCAGAATATCGGTTGACATCGAAAAAGAGGAAGACAAAAACGTATCCATAGAAAATCAGATTGATTTTATTGAGGATTACGCAAAATCGCATTTTCCGAACTGCCGGCTGAAAATATACAAGGACAGAGACAGATCCGGCTACTCTTTTGAGCAAAGAGAGGATTATCAGAAGATGCGCAAAAGGCTCATAAACGGTGAAGCCAAAATTCTGCTTGTAAAGGATTTTTCAAGGTTTGCGAGAAGAAACAGCCTTGGGCTTTACGAGTTGGAGCTTCTGCGCGATGCCGGGGTGCGGATAATCTCTATCACGGATGCAATAGACTTCCCCACGCACGACGACTGGCTGCAAATACAGCTTCGCTTTTTGTTAAACGAACAGCCCGTAACGGACACCAGCAAAAAGGTGCGGGCGGTTATAGGAAAATCACAGTCCAAAGGAGAATGGCTGTGTGCGGTACCCTACGGGTATGTTGTAACCAACTATAAAAATCTGAAATTTGAAATTGTACCCGACGAGGCAGACATAATAAAAGAAATTTTTAAATTATATAACAGCGGCTGGGGTTACAAAAAAATTGCAAACTACCTTACGGACAAAAACATACCCACCCCGCGAATGAAAGAAAAGGAACGCGCGGAAAACGATGACAGGCAGTATAACAGAAAAGTAAGAAAAGAATGGTCTATCGTAACGGTATCAACTATACTTGCAAATGATTTTTACATCGGCACTCTGCGGCAGCACAAATATCACCGCACAAAAATAAACGGTTCGGACGCAAAGCTTTCGCATAATGAAAACATTGTTTTCGAAAAGCACCACGAACCGATTGTTGATGACAGAACATTTTTATACACCCGCGAGCAGCTGTCCAAACGAACAGCCGCACACTACCGCGGCATAAAAAAATACGAAACCCCGTATACGGGATATTTGTTCTGCGGAGATTGCGGCGCGCCGATGTTCAGCCGCAGCCGTCCCGAGCTTGACCCGTCGTATATATGCGGCACATACCACAAAAGAGGGCTTAAGGGTTGTTCCTCTCATCACATAAGGGTAGATTTTCTCGACGGCGTACTTAAAGATTATGTGCGTATGGTTAAGATAAATTCCGCAGATATGCTTGAAAAGCTTGAAAAAAGCATAGCCGACGAATCGCAGGCTATGAACGAAAACGAAAATATTATTGAAATATTGACATCACGCCTTGAAAATGCAAAAGAGGAATTGAAAGCAACCAAAAAGCAAAAAATTCGTGATATGCTCAAATGCGGTGACGACAAAGAACTGATTGAGGAAACCTATTCCGAAATCGAGCAGGAGCTTACAGACAAGATTTTCGGGATTGAAAATCAGATTAAAGCCAATTGCGACAGACGAAGCGAGATAGTTAAAGCAAACCGTGCCGCAAAAACCGTGTTTGAAGTCTTTGACAACATTTTAAATAAGGAAAGGCTTGATAAAACCGACATAGGGCTTATTGTTGAACGGATAAACGTTTTTGACGACGGCGCAATAAAAATCAGACTGAAAGCGGACATCGAAAATCTTTTAAAAATCGGCGAGCTGCCGAACACGGAGATTTCCGAAAATTTTAATTTTGACAGTATAGGTATCTCATACAATACAAAATATACGCAAAAAGCCCCGAAACAAAGGGCAAAGGCTTATACTGTCAGTGTTATCAGTGAGGGCGACCCGCTGGAAATTTTCACAGAACGTGACGGCGAGGTTATTTTCAAAAAATATTCGCCTATAGGCGAGCTTGGAGAGTTTGCACACGATTACGCCGAAACACTTGCAAAAACAAGCGGCGTTGCGGTAGTAATAACGGATAAGGACAATGTAATTGCCGTATCCGGCGCACCTAAAAAAGAGCTTGTTGAAAAAAGAATAAGCGAGGACGTGGAAAAGCTGCTTGAAAACAAGCATATTTTTGCAATAGGTCCGTCCGGCAACAGCGTGCCGGTAATAGACGGTGCGGAAAAATATTACGCCAGCGTTGTTGCGCCGATAATAAGCGAGGGCGACACAATAGGCAGTGTAATAATGGTGTCGGACAAGCAGCACCTGAGCGTGGGCGAGGTTGAAACAAAGCTTTGCCAAAGTGCGGCGGGCTTTCTCGGAAAGCATATGGAAACAACTTAATAAGGCATAAAAAAGACCCCGACAGCCGGAACCTACGGCCGACTTTCAGGGTCTTTTTATATCTGTTTTATTTATCTTCTTTTACTTCCGCGCTTTGATTCTACATTGCGCTTTATATCAAGCATTCTCGCATCGCTCGACTGTTTAAAGCTTGCCATCATATCTTCAAACGACATATCCTGCTGCGCGTTTCCCGCATTCCAGTCTATCTCGGCAGGCTTTCCGGAAAACGGCTCACTCTTTCTGCGGGGATGAAATTCCGGCTGAGCTTTTTTTATCGAAAGGCTTATTTTTCCCTTTTCATCAAGCGACAACACCTTTACCTTAACCGTTTGGTTAAGCGAAAGATGGTCGTTTATGTCTTTAACATAATTGCGCGCAACCTCCGAAATGTGTACAAGGCCCGTCTGACCGTCCGGCAAGTCTATAAAAGCTCCGAAACCTGTAATCCCGGAAACCTTGCCCTCAACTATTTGTCCTGCTTCCAATGCCATAAAGGTATTTTACCCCTTTCAGTATGTATAAATATTAAACCCGACAAGCAGCCTAAAGCCGCACGCGGAATTTTACCCGGTCAGTTGCCGACCACAAACACAGTTTCGTCCTCACGCACATAGCCCTCATCACGGGCTTTATCCTCATAAAATTTATCAGACGAGTTATACTTTGCCTTTTCCTTAAGGCGGGCATACTCCTCCTTACGCTGCGCTATCTCTTCCCGGCACTGTGCCGTTTCACGGCGTATACCTATAATCCGCAGCTGCTGAGATGCAAGGGTAAACAAAAAAGCGCCGACAATAAAAAGCCCCACTGCAAGCCGAATGTAATAGCTCTTTTTATTTTTAACATTGAAACGCCTGCTTCTTTTTTTCATTCCCTGCCCCTCCTTTTACATTAGTATAACCCAAAGAATTATGTTTGTAAAGTTTTTTTTATAACATTTTAACTCTTTTTTTTAATGATTTTGCGCCGATAAGCATAAAGCGCGCATATTTTTTTAATTTTACCGTTAAAAGCCTGAAAATACGTTTCAGCGCGTCTTCAACAATGTGAAATACTTTTATTAAAAATTTTAATAAAAATGCAATCGGGCGGACAAACAATTTTACAAAAATTTTAAAAACAATCTCTGTTACCTTCATAACAAAGCGGCTGAAAAAAAGCATATAAACAAACATTCCGAACGCCGCCCCGAGGATTTGATAATAGCGCAGGTTTCCGCGGTTAAACACATAGCCCGACGCTATCACCGCTGCCGTAAGCACTATTGCAAATGTTAGGTCTTCGAGATTTGTAAGTATTTCGCCGGTACGCATTTTTTTCCGTGCAAACCGCTGCAAATCAAAAACAAATGCACACGCAATGCCCACGATTACGGAAATTAAAAACATATTCATCTGCTGCGAGGATGACACTGTCATCTGAGTACCCTCTTAAAAAATCCCTCGCGCGAAGTGCCCGCCGAATACACACATCCGCATATTTCCCCTTCGATAAGCGCTTCCCCGCTTTCGCTGCTGAGCTTTTTTACGCGCATTGCTTTGCCTGTTACGGTAAGCAGTCCGTCATCCGTTACAAGCACTATGCGCATGGGGTCAAAGCTTTCCACATCGCGTATAGCGCTTACACTAAGGCGCTGCCTGTTTTCCAAAATAAGATTACCTCGTTTTTTTTGTTCGTTGCAATCCTCCATAAAATCCCTCCGAATACAATAATAAATGGAATTTACCCTTTATCATTATATTCAAAGCTGCTTAATTATAGCATTTTTTTCAGAAACATTCCCGTATAAGATTTTTTATTTTTGCTGATTTCCTCCGGCGTTCCGCATGCCACTATTTCACCGCCGCCGTCCCCCCCTTCGGGACCGAGGTCAATTATATAATCCGCCGTTTTTATAACGTCAAGGTTATGCTCTATAACGACCACTGTATTTCCGTTTTCAACAAGGCGGTTAAGCACCTGTATAAGATTGTGAACATCCGCCGTATGAAGCCCCGTTGTAGGCTCGTCAAGAATATATATCGTTCTTCCCGTAGGGCGCTTGCTAAGCTCGGTTGCAAGCTTTACACGCTGCGCCTCTCCGCCCGAAAGCGTTGTTGACGACTGCCCCAGCTTTACATACCCGAGCCCCACGTCGCGCAGTGTTGAAAGCTTATTTTTTATTTTCGGTATAGCGTCGAAAAATTCTACCGCTTCGTCAATTGTCATATCAAGCACTTCGGAGATGTTTTTTTCCTTGTATTTTACGTCAAGCGTTTCGCGGTTGTAGCGCTTTCCCTTACATACCTCGCAGGGAACATATACGTCCGGCAAAAAGTGCATTTCTATTTTTATTATGCCGTCGCCGGAGCATGCCTCACAGCGTCCGCCGCGCACGTTAAAGCTGAATCTTCCCGCACCGTATCCGCGCGACTTTGCCTCGGGCGTAACCGAAAACAGCTCGCGTATATCGCCGAAAACACCCGTGTATGTCGCGGGGTTTGACCTGGGCGTGCGCCCTATCGGTGACTGATCTATATCTATAACCTTATCGAGGTTATCAACGCCCTTTATATTTTTGTGTTTACCCGGTACAAGCTTTGCATGGTTAAGCTTGCAGGCAAGGTGTTTATATAAAACCTCGTTTACAAGTGAGCTTTTACCGCTGCCGGAAACACCCGTAACGCAAACAAATTCACCGAGCGGAATTTTCACGTCTACGTTTTTAAGGTTGTTTTGCGAAGCACCGACAATATGCAGAAATTTTCCGTTTCCTTTTCTTCTCGTTTTCGGTACCTCTATCTTTTTTCTGCCGCTTAAGTAATCACCCGTAATCGAATTTTTGTTTTCCATTATTTCACGCGGGGTTCCGCACGCTACAATTTCGCCGCCGTTTACGCCTGCCCCCGGACCTACGTCAACTATATAATCAGCCTCCCGCATGGTGTCCTCATCATGCTCCACAACAATAAGCGTGTTACCCATATCGCGCAGTGATTTCAGCGCGTCTATAAGCTTTCCGTTATCGCGCTGGTGCAGCCCGATACTCGGCTCGTCAAGAATATACAAAACGCCCATAAGCCCCGAGCCTATCTGTGTTGCAAGACGTATACGCTGCGCCTCTCCGCCCGAAAGTGTACCCGCCGCGCGCGACATGGTAAGATACCCCAGCCCGACATTATTCAAAAATCCTATGCGTGCTTTTATCTCTTTCATAATCTGTTCGGCTATCATCTTTTCCTTGCTTCCGAACTTGATATTATCAAAAAAATCGCGCGCCCTTGTAACCGGCAACGAGCATACCTCGTCAATATTTTTATCCCCCACGGTCACTGCAAGGCTTTCGGGGCGCAGCCGCTTCCCGCCGCATGCGTTGCACGGTATTTCACGCATCAGCTTTTCTATATCAAACTTTGCCCATTCGCTTGTGCTTTCGTCATACCTGCGCTGTAAATTGTTTACCAGCCCCTCGAAACGCGTTCTGTAAACACGAATACCGCTTCTGCCGCGGTGCTCAACCTCTATTTCCTCATTTCCCGTACCGAAAAGAATTATGTCTGTAACCTCTTTCGGAAGCTTTTTAACGGGAACGTTAAGCTTAAAGCCGTATTTTTTCGCAAGGGCATTGTATATCGCGTGCGCAATGCTGTCGTCCTTATCCGCCGCGCGCCACCCGCTTACGGAAAAAGCGCCTTCTTCTACAGAAAGCTCATCACTCACAAGGACAAGCGACGGGTCAATCCTCTTTAATACGCCTATACCGCTGCACTTGGGGCAGGCCCCCAGCGGATTGTTAAACGAAAACATACGCGGGGTAAGCTCCTCCATATTTATGCCGCAGTCCTCACAGGCATAGTTTCTGCTGAACGGCATCTCCTCTTCCCCGTTTAAAACAATAACCGTTCCCTTTGAAAGCCCGAGTGCTGTTTCCACCGAATCGGCAAGCCTGCGGCGGATGCCCTCGCGTATGACAAGCCTGTCAACAACTATTTCTATGCTGTGCTTCTTCTGCTTTTCAAGCTCCGGTTCTTCCGAAAGGTCGTAAATTATACCGTCTGCCCTTACGCGTACATAACCGCTTTTTCTCGCATTTTCAAAAATTTTCTTATGCTCGCCCTTTTTCGCCCGCACCATCGGCGCAAGAATCTGCACCTTGCTTCCCTCCGGAAGCGACAATACCTTGTCTGTTATCTGGTCTAACGACTGCTGCGATATAACCTTTCCGCATACGGGGCAATGCGGCACGCCCACATTTGCGTACAGCAGCCTCAGGTAATCATATATTTCTGTTACCGTACCCACCGTTGAACGCGGATTGCGGCTTGTTGTCTTTTGGTCTATGCTTACGGCGGGGCTTAGTCCGTCGATTGAATCCACATCGGGCTTTTCCATTTGCCCCAAAAACATACGGGCATATGATGACAAGGACTCTACATATCTTCTTTGCCCCTCGGCATAAATTGTGTCAAATGCAAGCGAGGTTTTCCCGCTGCCCGAAAGCCCCGTAAAAACAACAAGCTTATCGCGCGGAACCTTAAGATTTACGTTTTTAAGGTTATTTTCCCTCGCACCCTTTATATCTATAAAATCATTTTTCATCTTGCTTCCTCTTTTCTGAGCCTCTTTATGCGGTCGCGTATTTTTGCGGCGTCCTCAAAGCGCAGCTCGTCGGACGCTTTTCTCATCTCGCTTTCAAGGTTTATTATAACCTTTTGTGTATTTGTAACGGTCGGCTCCTCCTCGGCGGTTTTTGCCGCAATAACGCCCGAGATATTTTTTACTATTCCGCGCGGCGTTATAGAATGTTCCTCATTATATTTTTGCTGAATTTCGCGGCGGCGCTGTGTTTCGTCTATCGCGCGGCGCATAGATTCTGTAACCGTATCGGCGTACATTATTACCTCTCCGTGAACATTGCGCGCAGTTCTTCCTATGGTCTGTATAAGCGACGTTTCGCTTCTTAAAAATCCTTCTTTGTCCGCGTCAAGAACCGCTACCAGAGATACCTCCGGAATATCCAGTCCTTCTCTTAAAAGATTTATACCTACAAGCACATCAAAAACGCCGAGGCGCAAATCGCGCACAATTTCCATACGTTCAAGCGTATCAATGTCTGAATGCATATACCTTACCTTTACGCCCATTGTGCGCAGATAGTCGGTAAGATCCTCTGCCATTTTCTTTGTAAGGGTTGTAACAAGTACCCTCTCGCCCTTTTCCGTCCGAGTATAAATCTCTGATAAAAGGTCGTCTATCTGCCCCTCTATGGGATGCACCGTTACCATTGGGTCCAAAAGCCCCGTCGGGCGTATTATCTGCTGGGCTGTATTTTCGGAATGTTCCTTTTCGTACTGTGCCGGTGTAGCGCTTACAAATATTACCTGATTTATGCGTTTTTCAAACTCTTCAAAAGTAAGCGGGCGGTTATCATACGCACTGGGCAAGCGGAAGCCGTATTCGATAAGGCTTTTTTTGCGGCTTCTGTCACCGGCATACATAGCGCGCACCTGCGGTACGGTAACGTGGCTTTCGTCGATTACAAGCAAAAAATCCTCCGGGAAATAATCCATCAGGGTAAAGGGTGCGCTGCCGGGCTCGCGCCCGCTTATATGCCTGGAATAGTTCTCAATACCGCTGCAAAAGCCTATCTCGCGTATCATTTCTATGTCGTAATTTGTTCTTTCTTCAAGGCGCTGTGCTTCAAGAAGCTTGCCCTCTTTTCTGAACTGCGCAAGGCGTTCTTTAAGCTCGTCTTTTATTGCCTCTATCGCCCGTTCGCGCTTTTCAGGCGTTGTAACATAATGTGAAGCCGGGAACACCGCAACGTGATTTCTTCTTCCCAAAACCTCTCCCGTAAGAACGTCTATCTCCGTTATGCGCTCAATCTCGTCTCCGAAAAATTCCACCCTTACGGCGCTTTCTGAACTGCTTATGGGGAAAATTTCCACAATATCACCATGCACGCGGAATTTACCGCGCACAAAGTTTATATCGTTTCTTTCATACTGCATTTCAACAAGCTTTTCCAAAACCTCGTCACGGTCTTTTCTCATTCCCGGGCGAAGCGACAGTACAAGCGTTTTGTAATCCTCCGGGTCACCCAGACCGTATATGCAGCTTACCGAAGCCACAACTATAACGTCGCGTCTTTCAAAAAGCGCCGTAGTCGCGCTGTGGCGCAGCTTGTCTATTTCGTCATTTATCTGGGCATCCTTTTCTATATATGTGTCGCTTGACGGAATGTATGCCTCCGGCTGATAGTAGTCATAATATGAAACAAAATATTCAACCGCGTTTTCCGGAAAAAACTCTTTAAACTCGTTACAAAGCTGTGCGGCAAGTATCTTGTTATGTGCCAAAACAAGGGTAGGCTTATTAACGCGCGCTATCGTGTTCGCAATCGTAAAGGTTTTTCCGCTGCCGGTAACGCCCAAAAGCGTTTGCCCGCGCGTTCCGCCGTTTACACCCCGAACAAGGCTTTCTATTGCCTGCGGCTGATCCCCCGTGGGGCTGTAATCGGAAACAAGTTTAAATTTCATACCATCACCTATCCTTCTTTGCGTATTATATCAGTATAACATATATTATCACAATTTTCAACACTGCATATACTTTTTTTCCTATGTAAAAAAGGCAAAAGCGCATCGAAGCCGACACGCTTTTTGCCTTTTTCCTGTCATAATTGTTTAGCAATCAACCTTTGCCATTAACCACTTTTCTCTTTTAAAGTTTATATAGTAACACAACGCCCGCACGAAATAATCGGCAAACAGTCCGCCCATAAGCCCGTTTACCCCCATGTTTAACGTAACACAAAGAACATAGCTCAGCGGAATACGTATAAGCCACGGACCGATAATATTTAATACAAGTACCACAACCGCCCTGCCGCCGGTTTTAAGCGTACCCGATATTCCCTGAAACATCGATGTAACGGGAATAAACAGTATCAAAATATGAAGTATGTAAACGCCCTCTGTTAAAAGCGACGCATCGGTTGAAAACAGATGCATAAATTCGCTTGAGAATACGTACAAAATTACGCCTATCACGCAGGTGAAGCCCTCTGCAAGGTAAAGAATATTGTATGCGGTGCTCTTTGCTTCCTTTCTTTCACCTTTTCCGAGGTGCGCGCCGACAAGCGTTACGGCGGCAGTTTCAAACCCGAATGTGACGGAATAAACAAGGTTTATTGTACTGTTTGCCACCTGGTATGCACCTATTGCCTCCTTTCCTATGTGCGAAGTTATTACCTGCATTCCCAAAAATCCTACCTGAAGCATAAACTGTTCAAGCATTGTAATTCCGCCGAGGGAAAATATCATTTTAATTCTGGCAAAGGATATTTTATGAACGCTGTTTAGCTTAAGCTCTGTCTTTGCGCGGCGCGACATAACAAGCACAAGCCGCACAATACCGCCAAAGCTGCGCGAAATCAAAAACGCTGCGGCTGCGCCGTAAATACCCATATCAAAAATATGTACCGCCGTATAACCTACAATTATATTTATTATGTTTACGATTATTGTAAGTTCAAGCGGAAGGCGCGCGTCACCCGTTCCGCGAAGCGACGCCGAGATTGCACAGTCTATACCTATAAACGGTATTGACAAAAGCGTTATTTTAAGGAAAAGCACCATAAGGTCAACCGTTTTTGCATCTATTCTCGAAAAAAGCAGCCTTATAATTTCGTGTCCCCCGAAAAAAAGAAGCAGCGAAAACAAAACCCCGATAAATGTATTTATAAGGATAATGTGAAACATTGTGCTTTCCGCTTTTTTTGTATCGCGTGCGGCAAACTGCCGCGCTATGTGTATCGTTGCGCCGAGCGACAGCCCCATAAAAACAGCCTGAACTATGCCGTATATTGTATTGCAGGTAGAAACCGCAACAAGAATATCGCTGTTTTGCCTGCCCACTATTATCATACTTACCATACCCGTAAAAAGAAGCAGCAGCTTTTCGGCGGCGGCGGGCAGGGTAATCGACATTATATCGTGAAAATTATTTTTTGAAATTTTTTGCACCGGGACAGCCTCCTAACCCTCAAGCGTTTTCGGTGCGTCGCCCATATCTTCTATTTTTATCGGAACTGACCCCTTGTTTGCAGACTCTATCGCAACAAGCCCCGGCACGGTGTAACGTGCCGCCGTCCATGCGTTAAGCACAGGCATTTCGTGCTTATACACCGCTGTGCAGAAATCATCGATTAAAAACTTATGCGTACCCATATGCCCGTTCGGCTCTGCTGCATATTCCTTTGGGAGGCGTTTTGCTTCCTCCGTCTGAACCGCAGCCAGGTCATCCCACTGCCACTGTCCGTTTGCGACCCTGTTTTTAAAATCGGGAAGATTTTTGTTTTGCACCATTTTGTAAGAATTTACATAATCGCTTACATCGGTAAGATTTACGCGTTCTTTTTCGCTTGTCCAGTCCTTTTGTACTATTATGTGCTGCGCGTTGCTGAACTCATACCCGCCGTCCGAGCCGTACAGCGCCGATATATACGAGCTTGGCTTCATCCAACCGAAGGTTCTTGCCTCGGTAACCCTTGCAACGCCGCCGTTGTTCAGGCGCATAAAAACATACTGGTTTGAAAATTCATTATCCCAAAAGTTCTTTCCCTTGCTGAACCTGTCTTTATATTTTATATTGTCGCGGTATCCCATACATACAACCTCGGTTGCGAAAGAATCCACCGCCGAAAGTATCATTCCTGTCGAGTGTGTCGGATAAAGGAGCGGCGGCATACCGCCCTCCCCGGGGCGCGAGCCGTAGCTTATAGAATCTATATGGTGATAATATTGCGACGCACCGTATTCAAATGCGCCGAATATTCCTTTTTTATAAGCCTCGCGGCAGTACATTGCGCACGGATAATAATAACACGTTTCACCCATCATATAAACAAGCCCGCTGCCGCGCACCGCCTGCACAATGTCTTTACATTCCTGCGGGGTAGACGCCATCGGAACGGCACAATAAACGTGCTTGCCCGCCTTAAGCGCGCGCAAAACAAGCTCGCCGTGCAAATGCCGCTGCGTAAATATTGCAACGCTGTTTATATCCTTTCTTGACAGCGCCGTTTCAAAATCGCTTATAATTTCCACATCAAATCTTTTTTTGTAGTCCTGCGCCTTTTCCTCTGCCACATCGCACACATATACTTTTTCTACGTACGGGTGGCATTTAAAAAGCGGCACGAAATTTGCCGCAAACGCACCGCAGCCGATAACGGCTACCGTAAGCTTTTCGTTCATACATAATCACCTCATATCGGAAATTATACTACTTTCACCAAAAAAACGGAATGTAAAAAACGCACGTTTTTTTGTACTTTTTGTACTTTTGCTATTTACAACGCGCCTGTTTTTGTGTATGATTTTGTAAAGAGGATGTGATTTTATGCTGCTTAAAGATATAAACCCATACGTACGGATTGCACTGTGCGGAAAGCTGACGCGCCTCAGCAGCACCGAAACCTTTAAAACGCTTGTAACGCCCGACTGCCGCCTGTTTCTTATAACGGACGGCAGCGGCGAGTTCAGAATAAACGGAATCCGCCGTTCACTTTCCAAGCACGACTGTATAATTTTTCAATCCGGAACACAGTACGAATGGCGCCCGGAAAAAAATGCCGGGCTGTCGTACTATGCAATAAATTTTGACTACACACAGAATTTTGCGCACATTAAACATTCCTTTCACCCAAAAAGCGTAGCGGAGGGCACGGGCTACGCCCCGTTTGAAAAAATAGAATTTGAGGACGCCGCGTGCCTTAACTCTCCGCTTGTTATAAAAAACGCAATTTTTATTGAGGACAGGCTTCGCAGCGCCGTAACGGAGTTTCTTGTCGGCGGAGATTTTTCCGCAGAGCTTTTAAGCGCGCTCTTAAAATCGGTAATTATAGGCATTGTGCGCCGCACAAACGAAAGCTGCGGCGGGCTTAAGCCTTTTGAAATACGCACCGTTATAGACTACATACAAAAAAATTATATGTACAATATTTCAAACGAGGATATTGCCCGCCGTTTCGGGTTTAATGCCTCATACCTCAGCCGCAAATTCAAAAAGCATATGGGCTGCTCGCTTCATTCTTTTATAGTAAGGTACAGGGTAAGCGCAGCCGAAGAGCTTTTGCGCTCTCAAAACGTTTCCGTGTCGGAGGCGGCAGCACTTTGCGGGTTTTCTGACGTATATTATTTTTCACGCTGTTTTAAAAAGCTTGCGGGCGTTTCCCCCTCCAGAATTTAGCTTTTGATAAGAAACGATAAAAAAAGCATTATTTTTCCTATTGACAAACAGCTCTGTTTGTGAGATAATGACTTACAGTTAATTAAATAATTTGTAGACTCATGGTTGAGGCGCGGTGTTTATCAGTATTACGCTTTATACGACGGACAATCGGAAGCGTGCAGAAAGGAAATACCGCCGAAATGCCGTTTGGGGTTGTCCGCCCTGTCGGTGTTGGGTTGCAGCATAATATGTTGCAGACTGTCACTTATGTGAAGCGCTTCCATAGTTTGGTATTTTTGGGTATACACATTACCGTAAACGCCGGGCTATTGGCGTTTACGGTTTTTTTTGAATTAAATTTTCATTTATATAAGGTGGTAATGACAAATGAAAAGATTTATCTCTGTATTGGTTGCGGCAATGCTTGTTTTAAGCTTCGGCGGCTGCGGAAAGAAAGAAAGCGGTGAAAGCAAAAGCACAAAAAACGAAAATTCAAACGTGCTTAAGGTAGGTATGGAGTGTAACTACGCACCGTACAACTGGTCGCAGGCTGACGACTCGAACGGCGCTGTTCCCATCGCCAATGTCAGCAATATGTATACAAACGGTTACGACGTTCAGGTTGCGCTTAAAATTGCAAAGGCGCTCGGCAAAGAGCTTGAAATATATTCGTACGAGTGGGACAGCCTTATCCCCGGTGTTCAGTCGGGCAAATTGGATATGATTATAGCCGGTATGAGCCCGACGTCCGAAAGAAAAGAAAAGATTGACTTTTCCGATAACTATTACGGCTCTAACCTTGTAATTGTAACAAAAGCCGGTACGCTTGATTCCGTTAAAGACCTTTCCGGGCTTGACGGAAAGAAAATTGCGGCACAGTCCGGAACGTTCCATCTTGAAGCTCTTGAAGCACAGACAAAGGCAAATGCAAACGAGCTTTCAGACTTTACAACTATGTTTATGGCTCTCGGCGCAGGAACAATTGACGGCTACGTTGCGGAAGAACCCACTGCAATGGCAGTGTGTCTTGACAAGGCTTACAGCTATGTACCCCTCATAAACAACGAGAACGGCTTTAAGGTTGACGAGGACGAGGTAAGCGTTGCGGTAGGCGTTAAAAAGGGTTCCGCGCTTAAGGACGAGATAAACTCTGCGCTTTCAGGCTTTGACACAGACGCACAGAAAGCACTTATGGAAAAAATGGTTGAAATTGCGCCCACAGAAGAATAATAACGGCAGGTAAAAATTATGACTGATTTTTTTAAAGAAGTAATAAACATTTTAGTAAAATACCACTCCTATTTTCTTCAGGGTATAGGCTATACAATGCTTATTGCCCTCGCAGGAACGATAATAGGGCTTGTAATAGGGCTTATAACGGGGATTGTACGCACAATCCCCACGCCCAAAAACATTTTGCTGCGTGCAGCGGTTAAGTTTGTTAATATTATCATAAGCGTATATGTGGAGGTTTTCCGCGGCACACCCATGATGGTTCAATCTATGGTAATATTCTGGGGCTACGCGTTTATGAATGACGGCAAAACCCTGCCCCTTATTCCCGCCGGTATATTTATCGTATCGATAAATACCGGCGCATATATGGCGGAAATTGTGCGCGGCGGTATAATATCTATCGACCGCGGTCAGTTCGAGGGCGCGTATTCCATAGGTATGAATCACTGGCAGACAATGATTAACGTTATTGTTCCGCAAACAATGCGAAACATTCTTCCGGCTATAAGCAACGAATTTGTGATAAACATAAAGGATACCTCCGTGCTTAATGTTATCGGCGTAACAGAGCTGTATTTTTTCACCGCGAAGATTTCAAAAATGACATGGTCTATATTTGAAACCTACGTTGTGGCGTGCGTTATCTATTTTATATTAACGTTTACCATAACGCGCATACTAAAATATGCCGAGCATAAAATTGACGGTCCGGACACATACCTTATTCACCATTCATCAACAATGCCCGACGGAAACTTTACAGCCAGGGAGGGTGCAAAATGAGCCAAAATCAGCAAAACAAAATCATTGAAATTAAGGGGCTTAAAAAAGCCTTCGGCGAAAACAGCGTTCTTCGCGACATTAACTTTTCCGTAAACCGCGGCGACGTTACGTGTATTATAGGCTCGTCGGGCTCGGGCAAGTCGACAATGCTGCGCTGCATAAACCTTTTGGAAGAGCCCAGCGGCGGCGAAATAATATACAACGGGAAAAACATTCTCGAAACAAAAAATATTCCCGCATACCGTGCAAAGGTTGAAATGGTTTTTCAAAGCTTTAACCTGTTTGAAAATATGACAGTTCTTAAAAACTGTATGGTAGGGCTTAGAAAGGTGCTTAAGCTTGACCGCGAAACCGCACGCAAAGAGGCTATGTATTATCTTGAAAAGGTTGGTATGGCGCCTTATATAAATGCAAAGCCGCGCCAGCTTTCCGGCGGGCAGAAGCAGCGCGTTGCGATTGCACGTGCGCTTGCAATGAAGCCGGACGTTATCCTTTTTGACGAGCCGACAAGCGCCCTCGACCCGCAAATGGTCGGCGAAGTGCTGGAGGTTATAAAGGCAATCGCAAAAGAAGGGCTTACAATGATTATCGTAACGCACGAGATGGCGTTTGCGCGTGATGTTTCAAATCACGTTGTATTTATGAACGGCGGCGTAATCTGTGAGGAGGGTTCTCCCGAAGAAATTTTCACAGCGCCGAAAATGCCCGAAACAAAAGCATTTTTGTCAAGGTTTATGAATAACTGAAGTCATAAAACAAAAACAATGCGGCTTCTTAGCCGCATTGTTTTTGTTTTATGCAATCTGATGACAATATTATTTTCTACACTCCGCTGTATGCGTTAAAGCCGCCGTCAACCGGAATTACCACACCGTTTACAAATCCGCTTGCATCATCCGACGCAAGATATAAAAGTGTGCCTGCCAGCTCCTGCGGCTGTCCGAATCTTTCCGTTGGCGTAGCCGCCAGTATCTTTTTTGTTCTCTCGGTGGGGTTTCCGTCGGTGTCAAAAAGCATTGCCCTGTTTTGGTTTGTTACAAAAAATCCGGGGGCTATGGCATTAACCCTTATACCAACCTTTGAAAAATGTACCGCAAGCCACTGCGTAAAGTTTGACACAGCCGCCTTTGCCCCGCTGTAAGCAGGTATTTTTGTAAGAGGGCAAAATGCGTTCATCGATGAAATATTTATTATATTTCCTTTTTTGCGCTTTGCCATATCACGCGCAAAAACCTGTGTCGGGATAAGCGTTCCCAGGAAATTTAAATTAAACACAAATGACACACCCTCGGGGTCAAGATCGAAAAAGGTTTTTATTTCATTAACGGCTTCTATGTCCTCCGGGAAAAGATACTCCTTATCTGTTGTACCCTTGGGGTTATTTCCCCCCGCACCGTTTAAAAGCAAATCGCACGGGCCGAAGTCCTCTGATATTTGCTTGTGTACGTTTTTCATTTCTTCAATGCTGAGAACGTTTGCGGCATACCCTTTTGCATTGCCGCCTGCCGCGTTTATTTCATCTGCAACGGATTGCGCCGCCTCTTTTCTTAAATCCAGCACCGCAACGTTTGCGCCGCAACCGGCAAGCACCTTTGCAAACATTGAGCAAAGCACACCGCCGCCGCCCGTAACAACGGCGGTTTTTCCTTTAAGATCTATATTAAACGGTAACTGCATACTACTTTTCCTCTCTTTCCTTTTCTATTGCCTCCCACAGACCGAGAATATACTGCGTGCCGAGCGCGCGGTCAAAAAGCCCGTAACCCGGGCGCCCCGTTTCGCCCCAAATCATTCTTCCGTGGTCGGGGCGCACATATCCGTCAAACCCGGTTTCGCAATACGCTTTTACTATACCGTATATGTCAAGTGAGCCGCAGGAGGTTTTATGCGCCGATTCTTCAAAGCATCGCTCGTTTGTTATCTTTATGTTTCTTATATGTGCAAAATGTATTCTGCCCCTAAATTCGCGCACCATTTGCACTATGTCGTTTTTAGGGTCAGCCCCCAAAGAGCCGCTGCACAGCGTAAGTCCGTTGTACGGGCTGTCGTAAAGCTTCAGAAAACGGCGTATATTTTCGCTGTTTGTTATTATTCTCGGAAGCCCGAATATTTCCCACGGCGGGTCATCGGGGTGGATTGCCATTTTTATGCGTACCTCTTCGGCGGTTTTTATAACGCGCTGCAAAAAGTATTTCAGATTATTCCACAAATCCTCCTCGGATATGTTTTTATATGCCTCCAAAAGGGCTTTCATTCCGTCCTTTGTGTAGCTTGAATCCCACCCGGGAAGTGAAAGCTCGCCCGTGAGAGGATTCATTTTCTTTACTGTATCGTCGCTATAAATAAGCGCGTACGACCCGTCGGGCAGCCTGTAATTAAGCTCTGAACGCGTCCAGTCAAACACGGGCATAAAGTTATAGCACACACAGTCTATACCTGCCTTTGCCAGATTTTTTAGGGTTTGGCAGTAATTATCTATATAATAATCGCGCTTCCCGCAGCCCATTTTTATATCCTCGTGTACGGGTACGCTTTCTATAACGGAAAGCTTTAGTCCCGCGTTTTCAACCTTTTCCTTAAGGGCAAGTATTTTTTCCATACTCCATACCTCGCCCACAGGAACGTCGTACACTGCCGAAACAATTCCCGCAACGCCCGGGATTTGCCTTATTTTTTCAAGTGTTACGGGGTCGTCCTCTCCGTACCACCTAAATGTCATTTGCATATTTACACCTCTTTTTCATAGAATTTAAACATTGCTTTAAGGGTTTCTTCCACATCTTCAAGCGTTGTATAGCTGCATTTTTTACCCGAAAGCGCAGCGTAAAATTTTCCGATTGCTTCTCTGTGACCCATTCCCCAATAGCTTTTCCAGTTGTTTGCGGGGAAATCACGCTGTATCATCTCTGCACCGTCTTTGGATATTCTTATAAGCATATTATCGCCGTAGCGGTATACACAGTTTTCAAACGTTACTTCAAGATGGTACGGAGAGTTAAGGCTGTTAAGGTTTGTTGCGTGGAAAATGCCGCGCGTGCCGTTTTCAAATTCCATAATTGCATCTGCGGTGTCCTCCACCTCAATTTCCGGAATACCGCGGTTTGATATTGACGGCGAAATACTTTTTAAACCGCCGCCTATAAAAAGCATCATATCCAAAAGGTGCACTGCCTGGTTTATTACAACGCCGCCGCCCTCGGTTGCCCACTTGCCGCGCCAGGCTGCCTGCGCGTAATACTCTTTTGTGCGTTTCCAGTAAAGAGAGCCCGAAACAGACAAAATATCTCCGTCTTTTTTACAATGCACAATTTCTTTAAGCTTTTTTACGCACGGATTTTCCCTGTTTTGAACAATGCAGCACAGCTTCCCGCCGGTTTCTTTAAGCGCCGACTTTAAAGTCTCAAGCTCGGGCGCGCGCATAACGGCGGGCTTTTCAAGCACAACTGCCTTTTTTGCACGCAGCGCTTTTTCCGCCATCGGCAAATGAAGATAGTGCGGCGTACAGATGTGTACGGCGTCAATATCTTTATCCTTTAACATATCGTCAAAATCAGTGAAGATTTTTGCGCCGAACTCCTTTTCACACTTTTTTGCATTTTCTTCGTTTATATCACAAACGGCATATACCTTAACTCCGGGTATATCGCAAACAGACTTTGCGTGTACCGGGCCTATCGAGCCGTAGCCCACAATACATACGTTCATCAGCAAAAACCCTTTTCCTTAAGATAATCATAGCTGATTTTAAGCGATTCAAACGGATTGCGGCGGCAGACATCCTGTTCTACGAACGCATATTTTACGCCGCTTGTTTCACACGCGTCTATAATATCGTCCCAATTAAGATTTCCGCGCCCGATCTCGAACATATTTATGTCAAGACCGATAATTCCCATATCCTTAAAATGCACGCACTCTATTCTTCCCTTATGTTCCCTTATAAAATCTGCCGGATTTATTCCCGCGTAGCTTAACCAGTACACGTCAAGAATAAATTTAAAGCTGTCGGGGTCGGTATTTTCAGCTATTATATCAAACACACGGGTACTTCCCACACGGTTAAATTCCGTCTGGTGATTATGATATACAAATGTCAGACCGTTTTCCTTAAGCGTTTCTACAATTTTATTGAATTTTTTTGTAAAAGCATTAACCGCTTCCAATTCATACTTAAGCCCCGGCATAGAGCCAAGCCCCGCTATACGGCAGCCTACCTTTTTATGCCACTGTATAAGTGCGTCAATATCGTTTTCATATTCGTCTGCGGGGCGGTGCGTGCATATTGCTTCAAGGTTGTTTTTTTCAAGCACATTCTTTACAAAATCGGCATCAAATTTTCCTATACCCGAAAGCTGTACCGTTTTGTAACCGATGTCGCTTACCCGCTTGCAGGACTCTTCAAAGTCCTCCTTTGTTTGGCAATAATCGCGAATTGTGTAAAACTGAGCGCCTATTCTCTTATCCATCAATATGTATCCTCCGTATTTGCTGTAATTTGCCGCTGCTTTTTAACAACCGTTGAATTACGTATCTTATCCTGAAGAAGGTCATAAAACTTATCGTGCGGAAAATTGTTTACGTCTACCCTTTCACCTGTCCATGCGCTGTAATGTATCGAATTTGATATCGTAAGCCCTTTTATTCCTTCATAGCCGGGGGCAAGAAGGTCGCTTTTTGTTAAAAGAGCGCGCGTAAAATCTTTAAGTATTCCTACGTGTTGCTCCCCCGGAGCATTTTTTACGGGGATTTCGCACTTCCATACGTCCGGAGCGCCGAAAACGCCGGTAAAGGTTTTATTAAATTCTCTTTCCGATATTTCGTTGCGCTTGAAAAGAATTTTGTTATCCTCTACAATCAGCTGCCCCATATCGCACGCTATCTCAAGCCTGTTTGTGCCGGGTGCTTCACCTGTTGATGTAATGTAAACGCCCGTAAGACCGTTTTTATACTGCATAAATGCCGTTACGTCGTCCTCAACCTCTATGTCATAATATTTGCCGAACGATGCATGCGCCGTAATATAATCGGGCATTCCGAACATCCACTGCCACAAATCAAGCTGATGCGGGTTTTGATTTATAAGCGCGCCGCCGCCCTCGGTTTTCCATGTCGAGCGCCAGGTGCAGCTGTCGTGGTAGCTTTGCGGGCGGTACCAGTCTGTAATTATCCACGTAACGCGTTTAAGCGCGCCCAGCTGCCCCGATAAAATCAGCTCTCTTATCTTGCGGTACACGGGGTTTGTGCGCTGGTTGTACATTATACCGAAAAGCTTTCCGCTTTTCTTTGCCGCCTCATTCATCTGAAGCACCTGCTTTGTGTACACGCCCGCAGGCTTCTCTGTTATAACGTTTAACCCGTTTTCAAAAGCGTCTATTGCTATGGCGCTGTGGTCATAATGCGGCGTTGCAATAATCACAGCATCGCAAAGACCGCTTCTTATAAGCTCGCCCGAGGTTTTAAAAAACGCAACGTCGGGGTATTTTTCTTTGCAAAACTCTTCACGCACAGGCGAAATATCGCAAAGCGCCGTAAGCTTCATTTTATTTACCTTTCCCGCGCAAACGTTTTCGGCGTGCTTCGAGCCCATATTTCCCACGCCGATAATTCCCAATCTTACATTTTCCATATCAGTTCGCCTCCAGTATTTTTTTCAGGCTTTCATATGCAACGGTAAATGTACCCTCTCCGCTTTTGGGAAGGCGCGTCATCGCATCGCCCAGTTCCAAATTTGCCAGACCCTCAAAGCTGCCCAGATGCGGCTCAAGGCTGTAAAATCCGTCATAGCCGCTTTCTTTAAGCTTTGTTAAAATTTCCTTTACGCAGCCGTCGCCGTAGCCTGCGGGCACAACGCTGCCGTCTTTTTTAAGCGCGTCTTTTATGTGCATATACGTGATGTTATCTTTTAAAAGCTCATATGCGTTCGGATAGGTCTGCGCACCGCACTGCACAAAATTTGCGGGGTCAAACACGCAGCCCAGGTTTTTATTTCCTACGGTATCGAAAATATCTTTGCAGCGCTCGGGCAAATCGCCGTAAATTCCTTTTTCGTTTTCGTGAAGAAGAATTACGCCTTCCTTTTCCGCAAGTTTTATCATCTCTTTCATGCGGCGCATAACCTCGTCACGATGCGCTTCGTACTTTTTATCTGTTATAAAAAAGCTGAAAATACGTATGTATCTGCAGTCAAGAATTTTTGCAATTTTAATGCAGTGTTCAAGCTTTTTAAGATGGGGCAAAAATTCATCCTCTATATTTATTTTCCCGATGGGAGAGCCGATTGACGAAGCCTTTATTTTATGCTCGTCCATCTTTCTTTTCAGTTCCTTTGCTTCGTCCTCCGTAAGGTCTGAAATGTTTTTTCCGTTTACGCCGCGCGGCTCGAAAAATTTTATTCCCAATTTGTCAAGCACTGCAAACTGAACGTCAATATTTGTGTCTATCTCGTCAGAAAATCCGCTTATTTTGTACATACAAACTCCTCCTTTGTCTATAGATTACCACTTTTAAAGCAATAATTCTATGCATATTTTGACATTAACATTGCGTATTTTGATTTTTTATGTTATAATGCATATAAGAGGTGGTATTTGTGTCTTTTTTTGAACTGTCACATAAGTTTTCTATCCCGTCAACGGAGAGCTTCCAGCTTCATTCGCACAACAATTACGAGATAGTATATTTTTTTCAGGGCGACGTGGATTACGTTGTGGAGGGCGCCGTATACCCTCTTTCCCCGCACGATATGATATTGGTGCGTCCGTTTGAAATGCACCGTGCCTTTCACAAGACAAACAAGCTGTACGAAAGAACGGTAATAAACATAGAACGCAGCTTTTTTGAAAAGTATAATTGCGAAGCCTATGCCGATATTTTTAACCGCAGAAGCGGCGGCACAAAAAACATAATATATTCATCTTCGGTAAAGAAAAGCGGTATAGACGACTGCTTTAAACGCCTGAGCGAATACACAAACGACTTTTCAAACACAAATACGCCCGTATCGGCTGCCGTTTTAACGGAAATACTTTATCTGTTAAACGACATAGATGCAAGCGGCTCTCCTACGGTAAACAGAGTGCAGCAGGTTATATCGTACATAAACAGCCATTTCACGGAGGATATTACGCTTTCCTCTTTAGCTGCACGGTTTTTTATATCCGGTGCGCATCTTGCGCGGATTTTTAAGTCTGCCACAGGCTATACCGTAAGCGAATATGTAAACATAAAACGCCTTACAAATGCCGTGCTTTTATATAAAAACGGGGTTTCGTGGGGCAGCGCCGCAGACAGCTGCGGGTTTAAGGATTATGTCTCCTTTTACAGAGCGTTCTGCCGCAGATTTTCATGCAGCCCGCGGGACTACTTTCAAAACGCCGCCCGATAGCATATATTTGCAGCAGAATTTCGCGCCAAAAATTTGACAATTTTAAAAAAAAGTTATATAATAAATAAACAATTTTTTAAAGGATGATGATAATGCATTGGTCTGAGGAAATAGCACAGAGAATAATTGCACGCAACCCCGATAAACCCGAATATGTATGTGCCGCAGGAATAAGCCCGTCCGGCTCTATACACATCGGCAATTTCCGCGATATTGCAACAAGCTATTTTGTTGTACGCGCGCTCCGCAAAATGGGCAAAAAAGCAAAGCTGCTTTTTTCGTGGGATGAGTTTGACAGGCTGAGAAAGGTTCCCGTAAACGTTGCCAAAGCAGATTCGGATATGGAAAAATATATCGGCTGCCCTTATGTTGACGTTAAAAATCCTTTTAAGGACTGCCCGCAGTTTAAAAACTATGCCGAATATTTTGAGGATGAATTTGAAAGGTCTATCGTAAAATTCGGTATTGATATGGATTACCGCCACCAGGCGCAGATGTACAGAAGCGGAAAATATGTTGAATATATTTTGCTTGCTCTTCGTAAAAGAGGAGAAATTTTTGATATACTGGACAGTCACCGCACACAAAGCGCGCAGGAGGGCGAGCGCGAAGGCTACTACCCAGTAAGCATATACTGCCCGGAATGCGGAAAGGACACCACAAAGATAACCTCTCTTTCCGACGACTGCACCGTTGCACAGTTTACCTGCAAATGCGGTCACTGCGGAAGCTTTGATTTCACGCGTGATTTTAACTGCAAGCTTGCATGGAAGGTTGACTGGCCCATGCGCTGGATGTACGAGGGTGTGGACTTTGAGCCGGGCGGAAAGGACCATGCGGCAAAAAACGGAAGTTATGATACAAGCAAGGATATATCCAAGGCTATTTTCGGATACGATGCACCTGTTTTCCAGGGCTACGAGTTTATAGGTATAAAAGGTACAACGGGCAAAATGTCCGGTTCCTCCGGGCTTAACCTTACGCCCGAAACGCTGCTTAATTTGTATCAGCCCGAAGTTATTTTATGGCTTTATTCAAAGACAGAGCCATTAAAGGCCTTTGATTTCTGCTTTGACGACGGCATACTCCGCCAGTATTTTGAGTTTGACAAGATGTACACCGCCTGGAAGGACAAAACGTGCGACGAGCGCACCGCCGATATAATGTATAACACAACAGTCGGCGACCGCAGCATTACAACCGTTCCGATGTCGCTTTTGGTGCAGCTTGGCTCTGTGGTTAATTTTAACGTGCCGATGCTTGAAATAGTGTTCGAGAAAATCGGAACTCCGTATAAGCTTGCCGATTTTTCGGACAGGCTTGAAAGGGCGAAATTCTGGCTTGAACAATGCTCGCCCGAAAATGTGAACAGGCTGCGCACAACGCGAAACTGGGAGCTTTACAACACGCTTTCCGATTCCGAAAAAGAACAGATAAAGCAGCTGCACGCATTTTTAACCGGCGACGGCTACAGCTTAGACGAGCTTAATTCCGAGCTTTACGCAATTCCGAAACGAATTTTGACATTATCTGACGACAAGGCGCTTAAAGCCGCACAGGGAAGCTTTTTCAAAACCGTTTACAAGCTTCTTATAGACAAGGAGCGCGGGCCCAGGCTTTATCTCTTCCTTTTTGCCGTTGACAAGAACAGTTATCTGAAGCTGCTTGATTTTTCCACCCCGATGACAGAGGCGGAGGCACACCCCGTTACAGAAGAAACACCCGCCCCTGTTGAAGAAGAAAAAATTTACGGCGAGCCTGACGAGGTTTTGCCCGTAAAGGATGAAATAGATATTGACGAATTTTCAAAGCTTGATTTGCGTGTGTGCAAGGTTTTGAAGGTCAACGATATAAGAAAGTCCAACAATTGCCTTAAGCTTACGCTTTTCGACGGACTACGCGAGAGGGTAATTGTATCAAGCATAAAGCACGATTACAAGCCTGAAGAACTTACAGGGCGCAAGATTATTGTTATTGCCAACCTTAAAAGCGCACGCCTTTGCGGTGTTACAAGCGAAGGAATGCTGCTTGCCGGCACAAATAACGCCTGCGGCTGCAAGGTAATATTTGTTGACGACAGTATACCCGAGGGCACACAGATAAAGTAAACACGTTTCAAGCCGAAGGCGAGCTTTCGGAGCTTTCGTTTGAGAACAAGGGCTTAAGCAGATGTGTTAGTATCCGAACACGTTTATTGTCCGGATTTTCACGCCAATGCTGTGTTAAAATACTCGCAAATGCACAAAGCATTAGCTGCGTTTTTGCCTTGCATTGACATAAAAATCCAAGGCAATAAATCTTTGACCGAAAACGGATAAAAAATCTTGATTTTTCAAGGCGAAAGGTCGCAGGAATACTGACGTATTTCAAGACCGACAACAAAGAAAAAGCTGATTTTTTACCGTTTTGGCGTGTTCGTATGCTGACACATCTGCTTTCGCTCGCGCGGCGCTCAACCGCGCCAGCCCTTGCAGGGAGCGGTTTTTGCACTGCATGCCCGCGAAAACCGCGTTTTTTACGTCAGAGGGGGTTTCCCCTCTGACGACTCCCCAAATTCTCGAATTTTCAGTTTTTCGACAGTCTGAAACAATATAAAAAAGATAGGAAAAATCCTATCTTTTTTGTATTGTTTCTTTTATTGCACATATCTTGTCCGCTATACACACAATCCAGCTTTCCCGATATTTTGGCGGTGTAATGTTAAGCGGAAACATGTGTGTTTTTATAATATTTTTTTCGGTGTCGCAAAGCTTAAAGTCGGCACGTGCATTTTTAAGTGCAATACCTGCATGAAAAAAACCGTGAAGCCCCTGCGAGTCGCAGTGCCAGTCGTACAAAAAATAATCGTGCAGAAGCGCGCCGCGCACAAGCGCGCGCCTGTTTACGGCAAACGGCATTCTCCTTGCCAGTGCCAGGCTCATTTCCGCTACATTTACGGAATGTTCATAGCAGCTTATTCTGCCGTGCTGTATAAACCTTTTTTCTTCTCGCATTCCTTTTGATTTTAATATATCCGAACCGTAGAAAATCATTTCTTCAGACGGCTTTTTACGCATATATATCACCCCGCATTTTCTTGTTCAAGTTCTGTTACCTGTGTTATTTTTTCCGTTAATATTTTAAATATGTTTGCAGAGGACGCCACCTGCATAAGCAAATCATTAAGGCGGACCTGGTTGTCACCCTCACGCTCTAAAATCGGGTCTGCAACCGTCCTTATATTCTCCGTTACATAGCAAAACGCCTTTTTCTGGTTTTTTACAAATGAATCGTATATTTCTTTCACATGCGCCTCGTCCGTATCTGCGGGAATTATGCGCTGTATGGTAGATATTGCCAGCGTTTGCTTCAACGTGCATACAATAATCAAATATGCAAGATGCGCCCTTGAATATCTCTTTTTATTCGGCGGCGGTATTATTGACAGCTTAACATAATTATTAACCATAGACGCGGTAAGGTATTTTTCCTCCCCTGCTCCGGTGCGATACATAGAAAGGTATCTGTCTATTATAGACAATACCTGATCCATATAAAGCTCTATATCGGGAAGCTGCTCCCACGTGGGCAGCTTATAGCCCGCGGATATTTTTTCAAGTTCCTCCATTGATTCCGAAAGCAGCCCTTTATCTATATACACAAAAAACACCTACTTTTAACAAGATTTTTAACCTGACAGATGTATTATACTACACCACGTAACAAATTTCAATTCTTTTCTTGACATAGTTTTTAAATCGTGATAATATAGTATTAAATACTACATACAATTTGAGCAGGTGATTTTTATGAAAGAAATGTATAGCGATTTCAGAACTCTTACAGACGGCTTTTCCGTACGCTACGCGCAGCACACCGCATTTAAGCTTAAACACGGAAAGGGTGCGCTTGTTTCCTATGAAAACAAAACATATGCCGCATTTTCCGCTGACATAAGACATCTGGCAACAGTTATTACACAAAACGGCTGGCACAAGGAAACAATTGCCGTTATAGGAAAAAACTGTTACGAATGGATGGTTGCGTATTTTGCTGTTTTATATGCCGGCGGCACCGTAACGCCGTTTGACAAAGCTCTTACCGAAACCGAGCTTGCACGCCAGTGCGACACGGCAAAGGCAAAAATAGCCTTTTGCGGCGAGGAATATGCAGGCTTTTTTGAAAGCTGCAATATTTATACCATACCCTTTAAAAGCAAAAAATGGGAGGACGCCGTTTCGTCGGACAATTCCCCGAAGGATTTTTCCTATGCGGATATTGACCCGAACAGGGCAAGTATTCTTCTTTTCACCTCCGGCACAACCGCTGCGGCAAAGGTTGTTATGCTTTCGCAAAAGAACATTTTGGAAAATGCCTATGCAATGACAATACATGAAAAATTTTACGCGGATGATGTCAGTGCGGCGCTGTTGCCGTTCCACCACGCATTTGGTATGACACAGACCGTCTTGTTTCTTTCTTTGGGTATGTGTACGGTCTTTTGCGAGGGGCTTAGGATTGCGCGCTGTATGAAAGAGTACGGCGTAAGCGTTTTGGTAATCGTTCCCCGCATAGCCGATGAAATAAAGCACGCGGCAATTAACCGTATGCAAAGCGACGGGCTTTTAAGAAAATTTAATACGGCGATGAAGGTTTCACGCTTTTTCAGGCACATGGGAATTGATTTAAGGCGTATTTTTTCCAAAAAGCTTATAGACGCTATGGGCGGAAAGCTGCGCCTTATAATTGTTGGGGCGGCGCCCTCAAACCCCGAAACACTGAAATGGTTTAATGACCTTGGCATACTTACTGTACAGGGGTACGGGCTTACGGAAACAGCGCCGACAATAAGCGCGGAAAGCCATAAATTCAGGCGCAGCGGCTCTGTGGGAAAGGCGCTTCCCGGGCTTGAAATAAAAATTGATAATCCTGACCAAGACGGAATAGGCGAAATAGCCGTACGCGGAAAAAACGTTATGCTTGGCTATATGAATAACGAAGAAGCAAATAAGGAAGTTTTCAAAAACGGTTATTTTCTTACCGGTGATATGGGCTATCTTGACCGCGACGGTTATCTTTTTATTACGGGGCGCAAGAAAAACGTAATTGTGCTTCAAAACGGAAAAAATGTTTTTCCGGAGGAAATCGAAGAGCTTATAAACCGTGCAGACTTTGTTAAAGAGTGTGTTGTGCGCGAAAAGGACGGCTTTATATGTGCCGATATAGTTTACAAGCCAAACTTTACAAAGGACGCCGCCGAGCTTGCGGCACAGCCGTTTATTGAAAATCTTAACACTACGCTTCCGTCTTTCAAAAAAATTGCTTTTTACAACCTTACGGACAAAGAGTTTGAAAAGACGTCAACATTGAAAATAAAAAGATAAGATATTTTACAAAAGCAGTGTGTAGGCTTTATCTACACGCTTCAAGCCGAAAACTCGCTTTCGGAGCTTTCGGCTTGAGAACAAGGGCTTTCGCTCACGCGGCGCTCAACCGCGCCGGCCCTTGCAGGGAGCGGTTTTTGCACTGCACGCCCGCGAAAACCGTGTTTTTTACGTCAGTGGGAATTTCCCCTCTGACAACTCCCCAAATTCCCGAATTTTCAGTTTTTCGGCAGTCTAAAAGATGCAGAGTGAAATCACTCTGCATCTTTTGCTTCATTATTCGTTATTCGGTTTCGTGCTTTATTCCGCTTGCACTCATATTTTCTACCATATCATTGAAAATATCCGTATAGTCGGGGGTTACGGGTGCAACGTCTATATCACGATACATCGGAACACCTGTACCTGCCGGTATAAGCTTGCCGATAATTACGTTCTCCTTAAGACCTACAAGCGGGTCAATCTTACCCTTTATTGCAGCATCTGTAAGGACACGTGTTGTTTCCTGGAATGATGCAGCCGACAGGAACGAATCTGTAGCAAGAGCCGCTTTTGTAATACCCAAAAGCATTTCCTCACCCACAGGCGGGTTCTTGCCCTCTGCCTTATACTGCTCTACAATTTCGTTAAAGCGTATTCTTTCCTCGGTTTCACCTACAAGATAGTTACTGTCGCCCTGCTCTTCTATCTTCACCTTACGCATCATCTGGCGAACAATTACCTCTATATGCTTGTCGGCGATGTCAACCGCCTGCTGACGATATACCTTCTGAACCTCTTTAACAAGATATTCCTGAACAGCCAGAAGACCTTTAATTCTGTGTATATCGTGCGGATTTACGCTACCTGTTGTAAGCTCGTCGCCGGCTTCAACCTTATCTCCGTCATTTACCTTAAGTGTTGAACCGTACGGTATAAGATACGTCTGCGCCATGCCGTCTTCGGAAGCTACCATAACCTCTGTCTTGCTCTTTGTCTTATTTATTGTAACGATGCCGCCGATATCTGTTACTATTGCCTGACCCTTGGGCTTTCTTGCCTCGAAAAGCTCCTCGACACGGGGAAGACCCTGCGTTATATCATCACCTGCTACACCGCCGGTATGGAACGTTCTCATTGTAAGCTGGGTACCGGGCTCACCTATTGACTGAGCGGCAATAATTCCGACAGCCTCACCTATATTTACAAGGTCGCCGCGGCTTGCAAGGTTTGCGCCGTAGCAATGTGCGCACACGCCAACCTTCGCATGGCAGTTAAGAACGCTTCTTATTTTAACCGTCTTAATGCCGGCGTCAACAACGGATTTTGCCATTTCCTTATTCATAAGGGTATTTTCCGGAATAATAACCTCGCCCGTAGCAGGATTAACAATATCATCGCAGTTTACACGGCCGATAAGTCTTTCCTCGAGCGGCTCTATAACATCCTTACCATCTACAATTTCGGAAACATTGATACCCTCGTGCGTATGACAGTCAAGCTCGCGAATGATAACATCCTGCGATACGTCAACAAGCCTTCTCGTAAGATAACCCGAATCGGCTGTACGAAGTGCGGTATCCGCCAAACCTTTACGGGCACCGTGCGTTGATATGAAATATTCAAGGATGTTAAGACCTTCACGGAACGACGCTCTTATCGGTATCTCCACGGTACGGCCCTGGGTGTTTGCCATAAGACCGCGCATACCTGCAAGCTGTCTTATCTGGTTAATACTACCGCGGGCACCTGATGTTGCCATCATATAAATAGGATTGTATTTATCAAGGTTATCCATAAGAGCCTTCGTAATCTTGTCGTTTGCGCTCTGCCAGGTTTCTATTACCTTTCTGTAACGCTCGTCGTCAGTTATAAGACCCTTTCTGTAAAGCTTTGTAATCTTTTCAACCTCTTCCTCTGCTTCTTCAAGGCGTTCTGCTTTACTTCCGGGTATTTCCATATCGCTTACGCTTATTGTGATAGCGCCCAGCGTTGAGAATTTATAGCCGAGTGCTTTTATATCGTCAAGCACTGTGGCTGTTTTGGTTGTACCGTGTACCCTTATGCAATTATTAACAATTTTTCCAAGTGCCTTTTTATCTGCAAGGAACGTAATTTCAAGCGCAAAAGCATTATCGGGATTGCTTCTGTCTACAAAGCCGAGATCCTGCGGTACAACATTATTAAATATTAACCTGCCGACCGTTACCTCAACAATTTTCGAGCGAATCTCTCCGTCTATTTCTTTTTCAAGGCGTACCTTTACGGGTGCGTGAAGACCTACATCTCCGCATTCATACGCCATCATAGCTTCATTAACGGACGAGAAATATTTCGCCTCGCCGATTTCACCCTTAAAGCAGCCTACGCCTTGGTCTGTGAACTGAGCAAGTTTTTTGCCCTGCTCCTCAAGTGCGCGGTTTTCCTCTAAAACAGTGCCGAAATAGCGGTAAACCTTGCCGACCTCAAGTGTGGAATCTCCGGCGTCGGTAATTCTTACCTCACGCGGCTTTTCAAGCGTAAGATAGTAGCTTCCCAATACCATATCCTGTGTGGGAACAGTGACGGGGCGTCCGTCCTGCGGCTTAAGCAGGTTGTTCGCACTGAGCATAAGGAACCTTGCCTCTGCCTGTGCCTCGGGCGAAAGCGGAACGTGAACAGCCATCTGGTCACCGTCAAAGTCGGCGTTAAATGCCGTACATACAAGCGGGTGCAGCCTGATTGCTCTGCCCTCTACCAAAATCGGTTCAAATGCCTGTATACCGAGTCTGTGCAGTGTTGGTGCACGGTTAAGAAGAACGGGGTGCTCTTTTATAACGCTTTCCAAAACATCCCAAACCTCTACACGGGCGCGCTCTACCATACGCTTTGCGCTCTTAATATTATGTGCGCTGCCGTTTTCGACAAGGCGTTTCATAACAAACGGCTTAAACAGCTCAAGCGCCATTTCCTTGGGCAATCCGCACTGATATATCTTAAGTGCCGGACCTACAACGATAACGCTACGGCCCGAATAGTCAACACGCTTACCCAAAAGGTTCTGACGGAAACGACCCTGTTTACCCTTAAGCATATCCGAAAGCGACTTAAGCGCACGGTTCCCGGGACCTGTTACCGGGCGACCGCGTCTGCCGTTATCAATAAGTGCGTCCACTGCCTCCTGAAGCATTCTTTTTTCATTTCTTACAATGATATTCGGAGCGCCAAGTTCAAGCAGTCTTTTCAATCTGTTGTTTCTGTTTATAACTCTGCGGTAAAGGTCGTTAAGGTCGCTTGTTGCAAAGCGTCCGCCGTCAAGCTGAACCATGGGGCGTATTTCCGGCGGAATTACCGGCACGCAGTCAAGAATCATCCACTCGGGACGGTTATTCGACTTTCTGAATGCCTCCACAACCTCAAGTCTTTTTGCAATCTTTACCTTTTTCTGACCCTGTGCGGTTTCAAGCTCTTTCTTAAGCTCCTCGCTAAGTTCGTTTACATCAATTTCGGAAAGAAGCTCTTTTATTGCCTCCGCACCCATTCCCGCACGGAAACGGTCGCCGTACTTTTCGTAATAAGCAATATACTCTTTCTCGGTGAGAGGGTCTTTTTTGTTAAGCTCTGTCCTACCGGGATCTATTACTATATACTGTGCAAAATACAGCACCTTTTCAAGAACGTGGGGTGAAATATCAAGCAGCAATCCCATTCTGCTGGGTATGCCCTTAAAGTACCAGATATGAGATACCGGTGCTGCCAGTTCTATATGACCCATTCTTTCACGGCGCACCTTTGAACGTGTGACCTCAACGCCGCAGCGGTCGCAGATAATACCCTTATAGCGTATACGCTTGTATTTTCCGCAGTGACACTCCCAATCCTTCTGCGGTCCGAAAATTTTCTCGCAGAAAAGACCGTCGCGCTCGGGCTTCAGGGTACGGTAGTTTATGGTTTCGGGCTTCTTGACCTCACCGTATGACCATTCTCTTATTTTTTCGGGAGATGCCAATCCAATTTGCATTGCCTCAAAAGTATTAAATTCCATAATTTTCCCCTCCCTTACATTTCATCGTTTTCTATTGCCATAAGCTCTTCATCCGTAGGCTCTTCGTCAAAATCGTCATCCTCATCGTCAAATTCTTCGAAAATGTCAATTTCTTCATCGTCCGAATCTTCTGTATCGGAAAATTCCTCTTCGGGATTAACCTCGCTGTAGCCGCTGCCCATACCGTCGTCAACGGTTGTGAAAAGCTCATCCTTAAATTCTTCCATATTAACCTCATCGTCATCATCGCTTTGAAGTTCTATAATCTCGTGCTGTGCATTAAGCACATTAACGTCAAGCGCAAGCGACTGAAGCTCTTTTATAAGAACCTTAAACGATTCCGGTATACCCGGTGTGGGAACATTCTCACCCTTTACTATAGCTTCGTACGTTTTTACACGGCCTACTATATCATCGGATTTAACGGTAAGAATTTCCTGCAAAAGGTATGCTGCGCCGTATGCTTCGAGTGCCCATACTTCCATTTCACCGAAACGCTGTCCGCCGAACTGCGCTTTACCGCCGAGCGGCTGCTGCGTAACAAGCGAGTAAGGACCCGTTGAACGTGCATGGATTTTATCATCAACAAGATGGTGCAGCTTAAGATAATACATATATCCCACCGTTACGGGGTTGTCGAACGGCTCGCCCGTTCTTCCGTCGTAAAGCACTGTCTTACCGTCACGCGAGAGCCCGGCTTCTTCCAAAAGATGCATAATGTCTTTTTCGTTTGCACCGTCGAATACGGGTGTTGCAACCTTAAAGCCGAGACGGCTTGCAGCCATGCCCAAGTGAACCTCAAGAACCTGTCCTATATTCATACGGGAGGGAACGCCCAAGGGGTTTAACACAATGTCAAGCGGTGTTCCGTCCGGCAGGAAGGGCATATCCTCTGTGGGAAGAACCCTCGAAACGACACCCTTGTTACCGTGGCGGCCTGCCATCTTATCGCCGACACTTATCTTACGCTTTTGCGCGATATAGCACCTTACAACCTCGTTTACACCGGGCGCCAGCTCATCGCTGTTGGCACGTGTAAATACCTTTACATCTACAATTATACCTGCCTCACCATGCGGAACGCGAAGCGACGTATCTCTGACCTCACGCGCTTTTTCACCGAATATTGCGCGAAGCAGCCTTTCCTCGGGGGTAAGCTCCGTTTCGCCCTTGGGCGTAACCTTACCTACCAATATATCGCCCGAATGAACCTCTGCACCTACGCGTATAATTCCGCGCTCGTCAAGGTTTTTAAGCGCGTCATCACCGACATTCGGAATATCGCGCGTTATTTCCTCCGCGCCGAGCTTTGTATCGCGGGATTCCGACTCATACTCTTCTATATGAACAGATGTGAACACATCATCGCGCACAAGCTTTTCGTTAAGCAGCACGGCATCCTCGTAGTTATAGCCCTCCCATGTCATAAAGCCTATAAGAACATTTCTTCCGAGTGCGATTTCGCCGTTATCCGTTGACGGGCCGTCGGCAATTATCATACCCTTTGTTACCTTTTCTCCCTCTTCCACTATCGGGCGCTGATTAATGCAGGTGCCCTGGTTTGAACGAAGGAACTTAAGCAAGTGGTAATTATGCCTTACGCCGTCGTTATCCTTTATAACAATCTCGTTTGCGCTTACCTTATCAACGTAGCCGTCCTGCTTTGACAGTACAACAACGCCGCTGTCCTTTGCCGCCTTATACTCCATACCGGTACCTATAATAGGCGACTGCGGCTTTAAAAGCGGAACCGCCTGACGCTGCATGTTAGAGCCCATAAGCGCACGGTTAGCGTCATCATTTTCAAGGAATGGTATCATAGCCGTAGCAACCGACACAACCTGCTTGGGCGAAACGTCCATATAGTCTACATCCTCGGCAGGAACTTCGAGTATTTCCTCGCGGCAGCGCGCCGATACCTTCTTTGCAACAAAGTGCTTGTCTTCGTCCAGCGGCTCGTTTGCCTGCGCTACAACGTAGCGATCCTCGGTGTCTGCTGTCATATATTCGATTTCATCGGTTACAATACCTTTGCCCTTTATAACCTTACGGTAGGGCGCCTCTATAAAGCCATATTCGTTTATACGTGCATAGGTGGAAAGTGAGCTTATAAGACCGATGTTCGGTCCTTCAGGCGTTTCAATGGGGCACATTCTGCCGTAATGCGTATAATGAACATCACGCACCTGGAAACCTGCGCGCTCTCTCGAAAGACCGCCCGGACCGAGTGCCGAAAGCCTTCTTTTATGTGTAAGCTCTCCCAGCGGGTTTGTCTGATCCATAAACTGCGAAAGCTGTGATGAACCGAAAAATTCTTTTATTGTTGCCACAACGGGGCGAATATTTATAAGCGACTGCGGCGTAACAATATCCATTTCCTGAATACTCATTCTTTCGCGCACACCGCGCTCCATACGTGCGATACCTATACGGAACTGGTTTTGCAAAAGCTCACCCACGCTGCGAAGGCGGCGGTTTCCGAGATGGTCGATATCATCATCCGTACCGATGCCTTCGGCAAGGTTGTTGCAATAGTTTATCGAAGCAAACATATCGTCAATTATAATATGCTTGGGAACAAGCTCATCCACACGCTCTGCGGCAAGCTTTTTAATCGTCTCAATATCACCGTCAGCCTCGTTTAAGATTTCGTCAAGCACGCTTTTTCTTACCATTTCGTGCGTTATATCGTAAAGGTCAACACCGGCGTATTCCTTGGGCGAAACCATATTGTTTGAAAATACGACAATGCGCTTTCCCTCAACGTCAAGAATAACCCTGCTTATACCTGCATTTTGAATTTTAAGGGCTGCTTCCTCGGTTATTCTTTCACCCTTTTGAACCAGAATTTCGCCGCTTTTTTCGTCGGCTATATCCTCACCTGCTATAGCGTTTGTTATACGCCCTGCTATGGCAAGTTTTTTATTGTATTTATAACGACCTACCTTTGCCAGGTCGTAGCGCTTTGCATCAAAAAACAATCCGTTTATAAGGGTGCTTGCGCTGTCAAGCGTCGGCGGCTCACCCGGGCGAAGCTTGCGGTAGATTTCAAAAAGAGCCTCTTCGCGGTTCTTTGTTGTGTCTTTTTGAAGTGTCGACAAAAGCCTGTCGTCTTCGCCGAAAAGATTTATAATCTCAGGCTCTGTTTCAAGCCCCATCGCCTTTATCAAAACCGTAACGGGAAGCTTTCTCGTTCTGTCTATACGAACGGAAAATACATCGTTTGAATCCGTCTCATATTCAAGCCATGCACCGCGGTTCGGAATTACCGTCGCATTTACAAGCTTCTTTCCCACCTTGTCAAACTTCTGCTCGTAATATATACCGGGCGAACGAACAAGCTGTGTTACTATAACACGCTCCGCACCGTTTATAATAAAGGTGCCCTGTTCTGTCATAAGCGGAAAATCGCCCATAAAGATTTCCTGTTCCTTTATTTCGCCGGTTTCCTGGTTTATAAGGCGAACCTGTACACGCAGCGGTGCCGCATAGTTTGTATCCCTTTCCTTACATTCCTCGATGGAATACTTAGGCTGCTCGTCAATTCTGTAATCGGTAAATTCCAAAATGAGATTTCCCGCAAAGTCCGTAATCGGGCTTACATCGTGAAACACCTCGCGCAGCCCTTCCTTAATAAACCATTCGTAAGAGCTTTTTTGCATATCGATAAGGTTTGGCATTTCCAAAACTTCATCGATTTTGGCGAAGGTCATTCTTTCATTTTTTCCTAACTTAATAGGTTTCAATAAAATCACCTCTATCAAGATTTTTTCAAGACGAACAACGGTTTTCCATATTCTATACCCCTGTGTAGAATGCACTCGGAATACACCGCGGAAAAAGCCGCATTGCAAACGGGGTGTAGAATGCACGCCCGAAAGCAAAATATAAAATAACTGTTGTTTAAAGCTTTGTTTTGCCCTATTTTAAAGGCATACGTGTGCAACTTAATGCAGTGTAACATAATATCACATTTGTAAACCTTTGTCAAGATCAAAGGCACATTTTTTACGCAAAAAAAAAAGGGAGCCGTTTAAAAAGCCACAACCCGTTAAGGAAGCATTGCCCTGATAAACATTCTTTTTGCGAATTTCTGTGTTAAAAAAGGCTCGAAATCCGACAGGATTAC
>CAKSNY010000009.1 GCA_934476455.1 uncultured Clostridia bacterium
AGCGGTTTTTGCACTGCACGCCCGCGAAAACCGCGTTTTTTACGTCAGAGGGGATTTCCCCTCTGACAACTCCCCAAATTTTCGTATTTTCAGTTTTTCGACAGTCTGAAATGGCATAAAAATGCGGTGGCTTGTGCCACCGTATTTTTATGCTATTTTTTCAATTTTTGTTATTGAAAGCTCGTATGCCGTGCGAACCTCCACGTCGCCGGCGGGAAGCCGTTTGTTGTAATTTCTTGATTGCAGCCTGCCCCAAAGCATTACATTGCTGCCGACATCAAGCGTTTCGGAATAAACAGCGTTTTTCCCCCAAGCTATTGCGGGTATATAATCCGAACGGTTAAAAGCACGGTTGACAGCTATTATCAGGTCTGTAATTTCGCGCCCGAACGGCGTTTTTCTGTATACGGGCGGCTTACATATAAAACCGTTTAAAAATATTTCGTTCGGGTTTTCGCTGTCGGCAGGTTCGGGCGTTGATATTTCTTTTGCAAAAACGGTAAGTATAAGGCGTGTTTTTATTTCTGTGTATTTATTATAGCTTCTAAGCTGCCCGCGAATACGGATGTCTTGCCCGATTTCAAGGGGATTTGCGCGGCACAGCTCGCCGGAAACGGTAACAGGAAGCAGATCGTCTGTTTCGGAAAGGCGCGGCACCCGCAGAATAAAGGTATAAAAATCCTCCTCCAAAACGCTGTGACTGTAGCAAGGCTCGCTTTCAACACGCCCGGTTAATGTAATAATATTGTTTTCCACGGCTGACAACTCCTTTTAAACAAACATCGGATAGGTAAAAACCAAATATTTCATATAGCTATAAAACAGTATATTCGCAATCGCTTTTTAATATTCCATTTTATTTTATTCTATATCGCACCCTCGTTATATATATTATTAGTGGGTGATAAATATATGATTGTAATTTCAGGAAAACGAGCGGCGCTTATGCTCACGGCGGCAATCTTTGCCGCAGCGATTTCTTCTTTTTTTTATATGGAAACAAAAAATGTTTTTTCGGGCAATCACGCATACAGCGTTATTATAGATGCAGGGCACGGCTTCCCCGACGGCGGCGCGGTGGGCGGTGCCGGAAGTATAGAATGTGAAATAAACCTGAAGGTTTCAAAGCTGCTGAAAAAAGGGCTTGAAAAGGAGGGTATTGCGGTGGTGATGACCCGCACGGGTCAAAACGCAATAAAGCCCGATGACACAAGCCAAGGCGGAAAAAAGACAGATATGTACCAAAGACTGGACATTATGAAAAAGTCGGGCGCGGATATGTTTATAAGCATTCATATGAATAAATTTACGGACGCACGATACAGCGGCGCTCAGGTACTTTTTGCAGGGACAGATGGTTCGGAGGAACTGGCAAAGTGTATACAGCAGGAATTTTCAATGCTTGATGAAAACAAAAGCAAGCGCGACATTGCAAGGGCGCCGCGAACCCTTTTCCTTATGCGAAACGCCTGTATGCCGGCAGTTATTGTGGAATGTGGGTTTTTGTCAAATTATGAGGAGGAAAAGCTTTTAAATACTCCCGAATACCAAAAAAAGCTTGCAGAGGCAATATGCCACGGGATAAAGGCATATTATAAAAATTTAAAGTGATTTTATAGGAGGAAAAAATGAAAATATTTGTAACCGATAAATACCGTGTTATCACATTTTTGTCCATATGCGCGCTTGTTTTGGTTACAGCGCTCGGTACGCACAATACAGCGCCCGTATCGGCACCGCAAAAAAGGCTTGTGCCTATATACAGCGTTGAAAACAGCGACAATTATATTTCAATAACGTTTGACTGCGCGTGGGACGCGGAGGATATTGACAAAATAATTTCTGTTTTAAAGGAGAACAAATGCCAAGCAACGTTTTTTGTTTTGGGAACGTGGGCGCAGAACAATCCCGAAGCAATAAAAAAGCTTGACAGCGCGGGTCACGAAATCGGAAACCACAGCTTTAATCATACTTTGTATACGACGCTTTCCAAGCAGCAGATATTAGAGGACATTAAAAAATGTGACGATGCGGTGAAGGTTATAATAAACAAAACCCCGCTTCTTTTCCGTGCGCCGTCGGGTGATTATAACAATACCGTGGTGGAGGCTTCGGAGGAGGCGGGAAAAAAATACATACAATGGTCGGTGGATTCTCTCGATTGGAAGGAGCTTACACAGGAGCAGATGCTTGAGAGGATTGTTCCGAAAACGAAGAGCGGAGACATTTTGCTTTTCCATAACGGTACGCCGCACACCGCCGAAAGCCTTGACGCGATATTGAAAGAATTAAAGGAAAAGGGATTTAAATTCAAAAAGACCTCGGAGCTTATTTACAAAGAAAACTACACAATTGACAATGAAGGGCGTCAGCATAAAAACACACAAGACGGCAGCAAAGAATGATACGGCAAAAACAAAAATCGATTTTATTTTCTATTGATTATTTTTACGGCATCTGATAAAATAACAATAGGTGATTTGTGATGAAGCTTAAAAATTTGTTTTCGGATAAGCCGGATATGTGCCTTTTGGTTTTATCGGTTGCGGCTGCAATAATGGGAATTGTGCTGATAAACAGCGCTTCGTATTCGATGACGCGCCATGCGCGGTATATAATCGTTCAGAGCGCCGCTTTTGCGGTTGGGATTGCGGCAATGACCTTTATTATGCTGTTCGGATACAAAAATCTTGAAAAAATAGGAATTATAATTTTTGCGGGAAGTATATTTCTTTTAATTTTTGTGCTTGCTTACGGCAAGCTTTCACACGGCACGCAGGGCTGGATTGAGATAGGACCTGTAACACTTCAGCCGTCCGAAATTGCCAAATTGTGCTTTATTGTTACGCTTGCGCTGCACCTTTCGCGTGTGCGCGGCAGCGTAAACTCTCCGAAAACACTTGCTCTTTTGTTTTTGCACCTTATGTGCTACAGCCTGCCTGTGCTTCTTCAGCCGGACTTCGGAACGGCAACAGTATTTGCCGTTATATTTGTTTTTGAACTTTTTTTTGCCGGGCTTGGTAAAAAATATATTTTTGCGGGCTTGGGTGCGGCACTTTTGATACTTCCGATAGGGTGGCTTTTTTTGGCAAATTTCCAGAAAAACCGTATTATATCGTTTTTAAATCCGGAAAGCGACCCGACAGGCAGCGGCTATCACGTGCTGCAGTCAGAGCTTGCGATAGGAAGCGGTCAGATTTTCGGGCGCGGATATATGTCCGGTCCGCAGACGCAGTTTGGGTATCTTCCGGAAAAGCAGACGGACTTTATATTTTCCGTCATAGGGGAGGAATTTGGGCTTATAGGTACGATATTGGTTCTTATTGTGCTGCTTACGATTGTTTACCGCTGTTTTGACAATGCACGCACCCTTGAGCATGACCCGTTCGGCGAGCTTATGTGCGTAGGAGTGGGAGCGATGTTCTTTTTCCATATTGCTGAAAATATAGGTATGTGTATAGGGCTGCTTCCCATAACGGGTATTCCGCTGCCGTTTATAAGCTACGGCGGAAGTAACCTTGTAACAAATCTTTGTGCTGTCGGCTTGGTGCAAAGCGTTGTTATGCGGCGTCGCTCGGTAAAATTTAATTTGTAAAATCAGGGGTGCGAAAAACTGTTTTTTGCCCCCTTGTTTTTGTATATAAATAGCTTGCAAACGTTAAGACATTATGGTAAAATTAAAAAGGTGATTGATTATGAAAATATTGGGGCTTGATTACGGAGAGGCAAGGATAGGTGTTGCCGTGAGCGATGCGCTGGGGCTTATCGCCACCCCTCTTGATACAATTTGTGAAAAAGACCGCGCCCGCCAGATAGACCGCGTGGCGGAGGTTGCCGTACAGTGCGGCGCAGAAAAACTTGTGGTCGGATATCCCAAGCATATGGACGGTACGATAGGTCACCGTGCAGAGTATACAGAGCAGTTTGCGCAGGAGCTTTCCGAAAAGCTTGGTATAGAATATGTTATGTGGGATGAAAGGCTTTCAAGCACGGAGGCACACAGGATGCTTGAAATGGGCGGCGTAAGCGGTAAAAAAAGAAAGACAAAGGTTGATAAAATAGCCGCGGTTATAATATTACAGGGTTATTTGGACAGTATATAAAGGAGGAAAACAAAATGGAAGAAAACAAAAAGATTGTTTTTGAAGATGTTGAAGAGGAATACGAATTTTTAGACAGCGTTGAATATGACGGAAACACGTATTTTATGCTTGTGCCGGTAAGCGAGGATGAAGATATTGACGGCGAGGTGTTTATAATGAAGCTTGTGGAGCTTGACGGGGAGCAAATGCTCGAAGGAGTGGATAACGGAGAAATATTTGACGCCGTTTACAATATTTTCAAAGAAAATAATAAGGACGATTTTGAATTTTTGGATTGATTTATTTAAATAACCGTGATAAAATAAATGTTGTAAGATACCCTGCGGTGTGCGCAATTTAGGATTTATTTTAACCAACACATCTTATAAGGGAGATTGCGTCGGTCTGTGGCGTGTAAGCCCTCCGTTTGAAGAGGGAAACCCAGGAGCAGACCGCATTTCACCCACCTGCTCACGCAGGTTTAGAATAGTCCGGTTAAACGGCATTGCGGGGCTTATACATAAAAAATAAGGAGTTTGGAAATGAAAAAGTTACTGAAGATTTTGATTTGTACGCTTGTACTGTGCTTGGCTGCAACAGGGGCATTTGCCGCGTTTTCCGATATGCCGGACGGCGAAAAAGGCGACGTTATACAGCGCGCGGTGCAAAACGGTCTTTTAAACGGATTTGAGGACGGAACGGTTCGTCCCGACGCATACATAACACGTGCGGAGATGGCTGCCATTATGGTGCGCGCATTGGGCGCCGATACCGGGGCAGACTTGTCATCGTTCGGTGATATAGACAAAACAGACTGGTATTACGATTATATGAGCAAGGCGGTTGCAATGGGCGCTTTCAAGGGAGACGGAAAGTATCTTGCACCGTATAACAATATTTCGCGCCAGGAGGCGTGCTTGGTTCTTGCACGCGTGTTCGATATGCCCGAGGCAAATATGAATATATTGTCGGAGTATACAGACGACAGCCAAATATCAATATGGGCAAGGAATGAGCTTAGCCGTGTTGTTGACGGCGGATATATTGAGCGCGGCGGAATGCTTCGCCCGCTTGTTCCGATGACGCGTGTGGAGTTTGCGCAGATTATTGACAAGATTGTTCCGCAGTATATTGCCGCTGCGGGTGAGTATACGGAAAAGGACATTACCGCAAAGAATGTAATGATAAAGGTAAGCGGCGTAAAGCTTCAGGGGCTTAAAGGAACGAAAAATGTGTTCATCGCAGACGGCGTTAAGGGTGACACGGAGATTGCAGACAGTGAGATAGACCGTGTTATTATCCGCGGCGGAAAATGTATATTTAAGTCGGGCGTATATAAAAGTGCCCGCGCGATAGGGGACAACAGCTTTGCCGATTTGACAAGCTTCGGCGAAGGCTCTTTCGGAGAGGTTTACGGTAAGCCGGGAAAAGGCACGGTTATTATTCCGATATCCGAGGTGGAGGTAAAATAAATGCGTCAGAGGCTGCAGCAGCTTAATTTACAGCTGCCGCAGCCCTTGTTAGTTATATCAGGCAAGGTACAAAAGGATGTGCGGAATATGAAGCAGGTACAAATATACACGGACGGTGCGTGTACCGGAAACCCCGGAAAAGGCGGATACGGTGCGGTGCTTATATACGGAGAAAATGAAAAAAGAATAAGCGCGGGCTATCGTCTTACGACGAATAACCGAATGGAGCTGCTTGCCGCCGTAAGCGCACTGGAGCTTTTAAAAACGGAGTGCCGTGTAACGCTTTACAGTGATTCCAAGTATCTTACCGACGCGATAAATAAAGGCTGGATAGATTCGTGGAAGAAAAACGGCTGGGTGAAATCGGACAAAAAAAAGGTGCTTAACACAGACCTTTGGAAAAGGCTTGACGCACTTTTTCAAAAACACAGCGTGAGCCTTGTCTGGGTTAAGGGACACAACGGTAACGAATACAACGAAATATGTGATGAAATGGCAGTTGCCGCATATAACGGGGACGACCTGCTCACAGATGATATTTATGAAACAGGGGAGAAGTAATATGTTTAAGCTCGGGACCTCGCTTGCGGGGGATATGCCACCCGCAGAGCAAATGAAAATTATAGGAAAGGCAGGGTTTGACAGTGTGATGATCAACTGCTTTGAGGAAGAAAGCGTTAAACCCTGGGCAGACGCGCGCGAGAAAAGCGGCGTGTTTATAGAGCTTGTGCACGCGCCGATTTTGCATGCGAGTGATTTTTGGGTTGATACGGCAGACGGGGACGATTTTTTGGCGTGCCTTAAAAGACGCGTTGATTTTTGCCGGGAACTGGGCGCGCCTATAATGGTGGTGCACACAACCTTTAAAAAGCCCGCACCGCCCGTTTCGCAGATAGGGGTAGACAGATTTTTGGATTTATGCGATTATGCTCAGAATTCCGGTGTTAAGCTTGCGTTTGAGAATGTGGATGTATTTGAACATCTTGAAAAGGTGATGAACGTACTTCCGCCGTTTCACGGGTTTTGCTGGGACAGCGGGCATAACCTTTGCTATGCACCCGAAAAAGATATGTCCGAACTTTTCGGCAGCCGCCTTATTTGTACGCATATACATGATAATTTCGGTCGGCGCCGCCCGGGCTGCCCGGATTCGCGCGATGATATGCACCTTTTGCCGTTTGACGGCACAATGGATTGGCAATGGTATGCCGAGCGCATAAAAAATATCGGATATAAAGGAACGCTGACCATAGAATTTACCACGAAATATATGGAAAAATACCGCAGCGTTTCGTTTGAAGAGCTTACACGTATGGAATATGCCGCAGCGGCAAAGCTGCGCGATTTGTGTGATTAAATCTTGACAAGTGAAGAATAATATGTTAAAATGACAAGGATCTTTAAAGCGGTACAGAGATGCCGGCAAGGTTTGTTATATTGTGCATGGCGCTGCCATGCGTGCTTTGTGTACTTATCCTGCCGGTTCGGCAGGATTTTTTTGTATGGGAGGAAACGTAATGTATACCTATAAAAATGCACGGGTATTTGTCGGCGGAGAATTTATAAAAACTGATATATCCGTAGATTCCGGCGTGTTTTGTGCATCGGGCGAAAAACACGCGGGTGTTTTTTTGGATTTTAATAATTGCTTTATTTTTCCCGGCTTTGCGGATGTGCATGTACATTTGCGAGAGCCGGGCTTTTCGTATAAGGAAACAATACATACTGGTACAATGGCGGCGGCGCACGGCGGATATACCGCCGTATGCTCAATGCCAAACCTTTCGCCCGTGCCGGATAGCAAAGCAAATACAGAAGCAATGCTGCACCTTATAAGAAAAAACGCGGCGGTTAAGGTCTTTCCGTATGCAGCAATAACAAAAGAGGAAAAGGGCGAAAAGCTTTCCGATATGGAGGAGCTTTCAAAGCTTACGCACTTTTTTTCGGACGACGGGCGCGGCGTACAAAGCGAAAGCACAATGCGCAGCGCAATGGAGCTTGCCGCGCGGCTGGGCGTGATGATAGCCGCGCATTGTGAAGATAACGCATACCTAAACGGCGGCTGCATAAGAGAATGTGAGTTTGCACTGAAAAACGGACACAAAACCATAAATCCCGAAAGTGAGTGGCGGCAGGTTGAGCGGGATTTGCGCCTTGCAAAGGAAACGGGCTGTAAGTATCATATATGCCATATATCGACAAAAGAGAGTGTGGAGCTTGTCCGCCGCGCAAAAAAAGACGGTGTGGATGTGTCGGCGGAAACCGCGCCGCATTACCTTGTTTTGACCACGGACAACATAGAGGATGACGGGCGGTTTAAGATGAATCCGCCTATAGGAACATACAGCGACCGTGAAGCCCTGCGCGAGGGAATAGCCGATAAAACGATAGATATAATAGCAACAGACCATGCACCGCACAGCAAAGAGGAAAAATCGGGCGGGTTAAAGAACAGCCTTATGGGTATAACAGGGCTTGAAACGGCATTCCCGGTGCTTTATACAAAGCTTGTGGAAAAAAACGTTATATCTCTTGAACGCCTGATCGAGCTTTTGTGCGTTTCCCCTCGCAAAAGGTTTAGTTTGGGCGGCGGGGAAATAAGAAACGGCGCGCCGGCGGATTTTACGGTATTTGACCTTGAAAATAGGTTTAAAATAAACAGCGCAGAATTTTTGTCTATGGGAAAAAGCACACCGTTTGACGGCTTAGCTTGCCGCGGCAGATGCCTTCTTACAGCGGTGGACGGAAAAATTGTTTGGAAAGCGGGGAGAAAAAATGAAGCAAACTGTTTTTAAAATTTTACAGAATGAGAAAATTGCGGATAACACCTACAAAATGATTTTACAAGGAGATACAAAAGGCATAACGCGCCCGGGTACATTTGTAAATATCAAGCTTGACGGTTTTTTTCTGAGACGGCCGATATCGGTTTGCGATGTCTTTAAAAACACCCTTACAATAATTTATAAGGCGGTAGGCACGGGAACGCGGGAAATGGCGCGTATGTTACCGGGAAAAAGCCTTGATATGCTGACAGACCTCGGAAACGGCTACAGCCTTTTTGAAAGCGGAGATACACCGCTTATTGTAGGCGGTGGAGCAGGCGTGCCGCCAATGTACTACCTTGCAAAAATGCTTGTAAAAGAGGGGAAAAAACCGACGGCAATTTTAGGATTTAATAAAAAGAGCGAGGTTTTTTTCAAGGAGGAATTTAAAAAGGCGGGCGTTCACACGATAATTACCACTGCGGACGGCAGCGACGGGGTAAAAGGATTTGTGACAGACGTTATGTCGGTTGCACACTATTCGTATTTTTATGCCTGCGGACCGGAAGCAATGCTTCGTGCAGTATATAACATTTCAAAAACGAGCGGACAATTAAGCTTTGAAGAAAGAATGGGCTGCGGCTTCGGCGCTTGTATGGGATGCAGCTGCAAAACGCTTTACGGTTCAAAAAGGATATGTACCGACGGCCCTGTGCTGAAAAAGGAGGAAATCATATGGGAAAAATGAGTGTGAATTTGTGCGGACTTAAGCTTGATAATCCGATAATACCCGCAAGCGGCACATTTGGCTACGGACACGAGTTTGCACAGCTTTACGACCTTAATATTCTCGGAAGTATATCCGTAAAGGGAACGACAAAAAATCCGCGTTTCGGAAACCCGACGCCGCGCATTGCGGAATGTTTTGGCGGAATGTTAAATTCCGTCGGGCTGCAAAACCCGGGTATAGAGGCTGTTATAAATAAAGAGCTTCCGGAGCTTAACAAGGTTTTTTCAAAAAAGGTTATAGCCAATATAGGCGGCTTTTCGGAGGAGGAGTATGTGTACTCCTGCAAAATGGCGGATGAAAGCCCAAGCGTAGGAATAATAGAGGTAAATATAAGCTGCCCCAATGTGGAAAGCGGTGGTATGAGCTTTGGAACAAGCGCACAGAGCGCGGCAGGGATAACACGTGCGGTGCGAAAAAACGTTAAAAAGCCGCTTTTTATAAAGCTTTCGCCGAATGTTACGGATATTGCGGAAATTGCGGCAGCCTGTGAAAGCGAGGGTGCGGACGGCATAAGTATGATAAACACGCTTTTGGGTATGCGTATAGACCTTAAAACGCGCCGCCCGCTGCTTAAAAACAAGACAGGCGGGCTTTCGGGCGGGGCAATTTTCCCTGTTGCGCTGGCTATGGTGTACCGCGTGTATGAAAGGGTTAAAATACCGATTATGGGTATGGGCGGAATTTCAAGCGCGCGGGATGTTATCGAAATGATGCTTGCCGGGGCGCGTGCGGTGCAGATAGGCGCAATGAATCTTACAGAGCCGTATATCTGCAAAAAAATTATAGAAGAGTTGCCCGATGTTATGCGGGAATATAATATAGAAAATTTAGAAGATATAGTAGGAGGTGCCCATTAAAATGGGAAAGGATGTAATAATAGCCTGCGACTTTCCGTCAAAGGCGGAAACGCTTTCTTTTCTGGAGCTTTTTAAGGATGAAAGGCCGTTTGTTAAAATAGGTATGGAGCTTTTTTACGCAGAGGGACCGGGCATTGTAAAAGAACTGAAAAAACGCGGGCATAAGGTATTTCTGGACCTGAAGCTGTGCGATATTCCGAATACCGTTGGACGGACGATGCGCGTTTTGTCGGGGCTTGGTGCGGATATGGTAAATCTGCACGCGTTCGGCACAAAGGAAATGATGAAAAGCGCGATGGCAGCTTTTGAAAATATGGAAAACCGCCCGATTGTTATTGCCGTAACACAGCTTACATCGACCAGTGAGGAACGTATGCGAAACGACCTTCTTATAGAAAAACCTATTGAAGAGGTTGTAAAGCATTATGCGCTTTGCGCAAGCGAATGCGGGCTGGACGGCGTTGTATGCTCTCCGAAAGAGGCGGCGCTTGTAAAAAGTACGTGCAAAAAAGCTTTTATGACGGTAACCCCCGGGATACGCTTTTCATCAAGCAGCGCGGATGACCAGGTAAGAGTGATGACGCCTGAAACGGCAAAACAGACGGGCTGCGACTATATAGTTGTCGGACGCCCGATTACAAAGGCGGAAAATCCGCTTGAAGCATACAGACGCTGCATAAAAGAATTTGTAGACTGAAAGGATGAATTTAAATGAAAGAACTTATAGCAAAGGACCTTTTATCAATCGGCGCGGTTTTCTTGCGCCCTGACGAGCCGTTTGTATGGGCAAGCGGAATAAAAAGCCCCATTTACTGCGACAATCGCCTTACGCTTACCGCGCCGAAGGTACGTACGGATATTGAAAACGCACTTGCGGAAACGGTAAAGCGCGAATATCCCGACTGCGAGGTGCTTATGGGAACTTCAACCGCAGGCATTGCACATGCTGCCATAACGGCGCATATTCTTAATATGCCAATGGGTTATGTTCGCGGCGGGGCAAAGGATCACGGCAGGCAAAACCGCATCGAAGGAAAGCTTAACCCCGGTGAAAAAGTGGTTGTAATAGAGGACCTTATATCCACGGGCGGCAGCGTAATAGAGGTTACAGACGCACTGCGGGAGGCAGGCGCAGAGGTTTTGGGTATAGCCTCTATCTTCACATACGGAATGGAAAAAGGTATAAAGCGCCTTAATGCGGCAAACGTAAAAAACGTAAGCCTTACCGATTTTGACGCGGTTGTGTCTGCGGCTGTAAAGGATGGATATATAAAAGAGGAGGACGCGGCAAGGCTTATGAAATTTCGCCAAAACCCCGCCGATGAAAGCTGGATAGGGAGGTAATTTTTGTGAAGGATTTACTGGAAATACAAGACCTTACGGCAGAGGAAACAGAGCGCCTTATAGAGTGCGCGGGCGATATTATGGAAAATCCGAAAAAATACAGCGAAAAATGCCGCGGAAAGAAGCTTGCAACACTTTTTTTCGAGCCGTCTACAAGAACGCGGCTGAGCTTTGAAGCGGCAATGTATGAGCTTGGCGGCAGCGTTTTGGGATTTTCCGAGGCGCAGTCGAGCTCTGCTTCAAAAGGCGAAAGCGTGGCAGACACCGTAAGGGTTGTAGAAGGCTACGCCGATATAATAGCCATAAGACATCCAAAGGAGGGCGCACCGCTTGTTGCTGCGATGAACGCGAAAATCCCGGTAATAAACGCGGGCGACGGCGGGCACAATCACCCCACACAGACGCTTACAGACCTTATAACAATAAAGCGCGAGGTGGGACGGCTTGACAATCTTACGATAGGTCTTTGCGGTGACCTTAAATTCGGAAGAACGGTACACTCTCTCATAAATGCGGCGGTGCGCTATCCGAACAACCGTTTTGTGCTTATTTCACCTAAGGAGTTAAGCCTGCCGGATTATATAATAAACGATGTTTTAAAGAAAAATAATATAGAATACAGAGAAACACAAGACCTTGAGGGCGCAATGAAAGAGCTTGACATACTGTATATGACGCGTGTTCAGCGCGAACGCTTTTTTAACGAGGCTGATTATATACGCCTTAAAAACACATACGTGCTTACAAAAGACAAGCTTAAGGCGGCGCCCGAAAAAATGCGCATACTGCATCCGCTTCCGCGTGTGAACGAAATATCAACAGAGGTGGATTCCGACCCGCGCGCGTGCTATTTTCGGCAGGCACATTACGGAAAATATATACGTATGGCACTTATTATGAAGCTTTTGGAGGTTTGAATATGTACATTGATGAAATAACAAACGGTATAGTTATAGACCATATCCGTGCGGGAAAAAGTATGGAGATATACAATCTTTTAAAGCTTGGCTTGCTTGATTGCAGCGTTGCAATAATAAAAAATGTGCAAAGCAAAAAGATGGGAAAAAAGGATATAATAAAAATAGACGATATGCTTGATGTGGACATAGACGCGCTCGGCTATATCGACCACGGAATAACCGTAAACGTAATAAAAAACGGAAAAAGGGCGGAAAAAAAGCATTTATCGCTTCCTGCAGTGATAAAAAATATAGTTAAATGCACAAATCCGCGCTGCATAACAAGCACGGAAAACGAAATTGACCATATTTTCAGGCTTACAGACAGGGAGAATAAGGTGTATAGGTGTATATATTGCGAAATGAAGGCGAAATAAATTTTTTAAACTTTCCAAAAAATACTTTATTCTGCGTTTTTTATATGGTATACTATATGAAAAACCAAGATAAAAACTGACCGGAAGTGTTTGGATGAATTTACCCGCGCAATTTCTTGAAAGAATGAAAAATGATTTGGGGGACGAGTACCCCGGTTTTGTTTCACAATACGATAAAGAGCCGCAATATGCGCTCAGGGTGAACACGCTTAAAATTGGAAGCGAGGATTTTTTGCACCTTGTTCCATTTTGTAAAGAGCCTGTGCCGTGGTGCGGCGAGGGGTTTTATTATGACGGAAAAAAGGGCAGACACCCGGCTTTTTCGGCGGGGCTGTTTTATTCGCAGGAGGCCACCGCGCAGATAGCGGCAGAGCTTTTGGACGTACACCCTGGGGAAAAGGTGCTTGATTTGTGCGCCGCGCCCGGCGGAAAAAGTACGCAGATAGCGGCAAAATTACGCGGCGAAGGGCTTTTGGTTTCAAACGAGATAAATGAAAAACGGTGTAAAATTCTGCACGAAAATATAGAGCGTATGGGTATAAAAAATGCCGTTATAACAAATATGTATCCGGAAAAACTGGAAAAATATTTCGGACCGTTTTTTGATAAAATAATAGTTGACGCACCGTGCAGCGGTGAGGGGATGTTTAGAAAAGACCCCGCCGCCGTGCGGGAGTGGAGCGCTGCGCACACGCATTCGTGCGCGGTGAGGCAGATTGAAATTTTAAAAACCGCATTTTCGCTTCTTTCCGGCGGCGGCAGGCTGGTATATTCCACATGCACCTTTTCGCGTGCGGAAAATGAGGAGGTCTGCCGAAAAATTCTTGATGAGGTTTCGGGCATACGCTTAACGAAGATGCACCGTCTTATGCCGCATAAGGTAAGAGGAGAGGGGCATTTTTCCGCAGTGTTTGAAAAGGACGGAGAAAAGGCGCAGCGGGCGCTTGGCGGCGGCAAGTATGATAAAGCGGCTGTAAAGTGCTACCGTGATTTTGAGCGTGAAAACCTTAACACATATCTTTGCGGGGATTTTTTGTCTTTCGGGGATTTTTTATACCTTGCACCTACGGGGATAGGCTCGCTTAATTTACTGCGCTGCCTAAGTGCGGGGCTGTGCCTGGGCGAATACAGAAAAGGGCGCTTTATTCCGGCGCACCACCTTTGTATGGCGCTTTCAAAGGTGGATTTTAAACGGACAATATCCCTTACGGAAAGCGAAATACCGCGCTACCTGTGCGGCGAAGAAATAGAAAGAGAAGCGCAAAGCGGCTTCGGAGCAATGCTTTACGCCGACAAATACCCGCTTGGGTGGTACAAGCTTTCGGGGAAAAGCGCGAAAAACCATTATCCCAAATATTTGAGAGGACGGTAGAAAAATGTTTAATATATGGCACGACATAGATCCCAAAAGAATAAATAAGGACGACCTTATAGCCGTTATAGAAATTCCGAAGGGCGGTAAAAACAAGTACGAGCTTGATAAGGAAACAGGGCTTATTGTGCTTGACCGCGTGCTTTATACCTCCACACATTACCCGGCAAATTACGGCTTTATACCAAGAACTTACTCTGAAGACGGCGACCCGCTCGATGTTTTGGTATTGTGCCAGGAAAAGATAGACAGTATGGTTTTGGTACGGTGCTATCCGATAGGCGTTATAAAAATGACAGATAACGGTGAAACCGATGAAAAAATAATCGCCGTTCCGTTCCGTGACCCGACATATTCGGGCTACAAGGATTTGGGGGATTTGCCGTATCATATACACCGTGAAATTTCGCACTTTTTTGAGGTGTATAAATTCCTTGAAGATAAGGAAACCGCCGTTAAAGAGATAGGCGGAAGGGACGAGGCAGAGCGTGTTATAGAAAAATGTATCCGCTTATATAATGAAAAATTCAGTAATACGAAAGAGTGAAAGTGATGAGAAAGCCTGTTTTTGTTCTTGCGTCAAAATCGCCCAGGCGGAAAGAGCTTTTAAACAGTATAGGAATAAATCCGCAGATAGTTACGGCAAATATCGACGAGGGGGCGTACCGCGCCCTTTTGCCTTCGGATATGGTGCGCACGCTTGCAATGCTTAAAGCGACAGATGTTGCGCGCTCGTTTAACGGAAATATTTACGTTATAGGTGCCGATACCTGTGTGTGCATAGACGAAAAAATCTTGGGAAAGCCGAAAACAATTGACGAGGCGCGGGAAATGCTCGGGCTTTTAAGCGGGAGAGAACACCTTGTTTACACAGGCTATTGCATTTGTGATACAAAGGGAAATGCATGTGCAAAAAGCGCCGTTACGAAGGTTAAATTCAGAAAGCTTTCCGAAAAAGAAACAGAGGCGTACATAAAAACGCGCGAGCCTATGGATAAAGCCGGCGGATACGGTATTCAGGGACGGGGCGCAATATTTGTTGAAAAAATAGACGGCGATTATTCAAACGTTGTGGGGCTTCCATTGTGCGCGCTTTCCGAAATGTTTAAAGAAGAATTCGGCATAGAGCTGTTGTAACGGAGTATCAAAATGAAAAAGTTTACGAAAAAGGGAATTATAATACTTGTTGTAATAACGCTTGCAATTTCGTCCGCGGCGGCAATTTCGCGCACGGCAGGCTCGGGGGCGGCTCTCGGCGTGGCTTCTTTTGTGATAGTGCCGGTGCAAAGCGGGTGTGCATATGTTGTGCGGCACACAAAAGGATTGTTTGTAAATATAAAAAATTCAAAAAAGAATGCAGCCGAAAATAAAAAGCTGAAAAAGGAAATTGCAAAGCTGAAAGACGAAATACGTATGGTTGACGGCTATAAAACCGAAAACGAAAAGCTGCACACACTTTTGGAATTTGCAGATTCCAGAAAGGAGCTTAATCTTAAGGCGGCAAATATTATAGGCAGAAGCTCGGGCGGAACGGTGCAGACAATTACCATAGACAAAGGCACACGCGACGGGGTAAAAAAAGGCAGCGCAGCAGTGGCGGCCGAAGGGCTTGTGGGCGTTGTGGTCGAAGCCGGGAAAAACTTTTCAAAAATACGCACAATATTTGACGAAGAAAGCGCCGTTGCGGCAATTTGCCCGAGAAGCGGCGATATGGGTATAGTAAAAGGGCGTGAAGAGGGTACAAGCGACGGGCGCATTGTAATGAATTATGTTGATAAAGACGCAAAAATAGTTGTGGGAGATGTTCTCGAAACCTCCGGCACGGGCGGCATATTTCCGCGCGGAATACTTATCGGAAAAGTGACGGATATAAAAAACGATGACAGGGGTCTTACGCTGAGCGTGGGGATAGCAGCCGGTACAAACCCCGACAAGCTGGACACGGTTTTGGTTGAAAAGCAGGATTAAAAGAAGGGATTTTCTTGGGGAAGGTATACAGATATTTGGGCGTATATGCGGCTTTTTTACTGCAAACGCTCATTGTTGAAAAATTTCATATAATGTCTGCAACGCCCAATCTTTTTTTGGCGGCGGTAATGCTTTCGGCAGCCTTCTCAAGCCCTTGGGAGGCAGCAATAAGGGGCGGCTTGGCAGGGGCTTTTTCGGATGCCCTTCTAAAGCCGTTTTTCGGCGGTGATACGCTTTTGTTTATGTACGCCGCAATTGCCGCAAGTGTGTTTATACCAAAGCGCAGTACAAATTCGCCGCTTATTATGGGGTGGTACGGATTTGTTTGTATGGCATTTATTTATGTATTGGGTGCGGCGGCGCGTATTTGCGCACGCGCACAGGGGTCTGCCGCGCGCACAGGGGCAAATATTTTGGTAAGCGGAATTTTAAGCGCGGTACTTTTTTTTGCGGTAACGCTTATATTGTACCTTAAAAGCCGCAGCGCGGAACATACGGAAGGCGAGGTGAGCCGTGTATGAAAAAAAAGCGCTATATTCTTATAGATGCGGTTGTGGTACTGGTTTTTTTGATTTTTGCAACGCGCCTTATAAGCCTTCAGGCTGTGAAAGGAGGATATTACCGCGAAAAAAGCGATTTGCGCACAACGCGTTCGGTAGAGCTTATCGCCCCGCGCGGCGAGCTTTTGGACCGCTACGGCAGGTGTATTGTAAAAAACCGCACGGGCTACAGTATATATATACAGGGAAGAACAAAAAACAATGCACAGTCGCTTAATACGCTGATAAATAATTTGTTTTCGGTTATGCCCAGTTTTGATAAAGACCTTACGGCAATTTTGCCCGTTACATTTTACGATAATGAATACAGTTTCACGGTTTCGGAAAAGGAAAGCCGCAGGTGGAAAAAGGAAAACAATTTTTCCGATAAAGCCGCTGCGCGGGAGATAGTGGACAAGCTGTATAAAAGATACGATATACAGGGGTTTTCAGACTACGAAGGGCTGCGTATTGCGGCAATACGCTATGATATGTCGCTGCGCGGTTTTTCCGTGGCAAACGCCTACCTTTTCAGGGAGGACGCACCCATAGCGGAGCTTGCGCAGATAAAAGAGCAAAGCGAAAATTTCCCCGATATATGCGTTGTGCCGCAGCCGATACGCGATTATCCGTACGGCTCGCTGGGGGCGCACATCTTAGGCAGGGTCGGGGCGCTTAATGCGCAGGAATACGAAAAAAATAAAGATAACGGATATACGATGAATTCGTCGATAGGAAAAGACGGCGTTGAAAAATACCTTGAAGACTATCTGCGCGGGGAAAACGGCAGGACAAGCGTGGAACGTGTGGGAAGCAGCTACAGCGTAAGCCAAAAAACGGAAACCGCCCCTGTTGCAGGTAAAAACGTAAACCTTACAATAGACCTTGATATGCAGCTTGCGTGTGAAAAGGCGCTTGAGGAAACAATAGAGGAGATACGCTCTGCCGCACAGAATAAAAGCGGCGGAAACGGAGCGGACGCCGGAAGTGCTGTTGTGATTGACGTAAATACCGGCGATGTGCTGGCGATGGCGTCCTACCCGACGTACGACATAAAAACCTTCGGCAGCAATTATAACAAGCTTTTGTCAGACGGTTCAAAGCCGCTTTTTAACCGCGCGCTTGCGGGAACATACTCTCCCGCGTCAACCTTTAAAATACTTGTCGGGGCGGCAGCACTGGAGGAAAACATAATCACCCCCGAGGATACTATTTTAGACACGGGAAAATATACCTATTTTAAGGATTATCAGCCCGCATGCTGGATATACAATCAGTCGGGCGGTACGCACGGCTATGAAAACGTAAGCCGGGCAATACGCGATTCGTGCAATGTATTCTTCTACGAAACAGGGCGAAGGCTTACGATAGAAAAAATAAACAAATATGCAAAAAAATACGGTTTCGGGCAAAAAAGCGGAATAGAGCTTTCCGCCGAAGAAAAAACAGGCGCGGTGGCAAGCCCCGAAAACAGAACGAAAAGCGGCGGCATATGGTATCCGGGTGACGTGTGCCAGACGGCAATAGGTCAGTCGGACACATTGGTAACACCGCTTCAGCTTGCAAATTATATCGCAACCGTTGCAAACGGCGGTACGCGCTACAGACCGCACCTTATAAAAAGTATAGACGGCGGCGGAAAGAACGCCTTCTCGTCACAGCCGGAGGTGCTTGACACCGTAAAGCTGAAAAAAGAAAATTACGATGCCGTTACAAACGGAATACGTATGGTTGTGACGGAGGGAACGGCATTTAACGCATTTTTGGGCTGTAATACAAGCGTTGCGGCAAAAACGGGAAGCGCACAAACCGCAGGCGGGTACACAAACGGAATTTGCGTGGCGTATGCACCGTTTGACAAGCCGCGCATTGCGATAGGCTGTGTAATAGAAAAGGCAGGCAGCGGCGCACGCACGGCTGCGGCGATAAGAAAAATAGTAGACGCTTATTTTGACGGTGAAAGCGCCGAAAAGGACATTGAATATAATTCTCTTTTAAGATAGGTGATAAAAATGCTTACCGTAAAGGGCAGCGGCAGTAAAATAGATTTGCATTTTGATGCGCAAACCTTGCCGGAGGAAGCTATAACACAAATACAAAGCCTTAAAGAAAGCGCCAAAAATTTTTTTACGGCAGATGGCGAGATGTGTGTTTCATACAGCGGAATAGAGCTTGGCTACCGTGAAGAGGTAAAAATGCAGCAGGCGATAAAAAAAACGCTCGGGCGCGGCGCAAAGCTTCTTTCGCACAATCCGCTGACGGATAAAGAGCTTTTGTATTCCTTTGAAAAGGACGAGGCGCTTTGCCGTATCGTACGGCGAACAGTGCGCAGCGGCGAAATGCTTACCTCCCGCGGAGATATTTTGATTTACGGCGACGTAAACCCCGGCGCCGTTATAAGCGTACGCGGAAATATAACTGTTCTGGGGGCGCTTAGGGGAACGGCGCGCACAAAAAAAGGCACGGTGTACGCCAGATATATGAACCCTGTTCAAATTCAGATAGGAAATATAATTTCTTATAATAAAAAGACGGAAAATGTAGGTTCTGCTGTTGCAACGGCAAAAAAAGGCGAAATAATTGTTGAATGTTTCTGAAAAGAGTATTTACGCCGCACGTATTTTGTGATAAAATACACTTCGGGGTGAATGAAATGAGTGAAGTTATAGTAATAACAAGCGGAAAGGGCGGCGTGGGAAAAACCACCACTACGGCAAATATAGGCGCGGCGCTTGCTCTTTTGGGAAAAAAGGTGGCAATGATTGATACCGACATCGGGCTTCGCAATCTGGATGTTATAATGGGGCTTGAAAACAGGATTGTTTACGACCTTGTGGATGTTGTTGAAAACAGGTGTACATATACAAAGGCGCTTGTAAGGGACAAGCGTTTTGACGGGCTTTATCTTTTGCCCGCGGCACAGTCGCGCGATAAGAGCGCCGTTACAACAATGCAGATGAAGCATCTTGTACACAAAATGGAGGAGGATTTCGATTATATCCTTATAGATTGCCCCGCAGGGATAGAACAGGGGTTTGAAAATGCCATAGCTGCCGCAAAAAAAGCAATAGTTGTGGCAATGCCGGAGGTGTCAAGCATACGCGACGCCGACAGGATAATAGGGCTTTTGGAAAAACACGATATACACGATATCCGCCTTGTGGTAAACAAGCTGCGCCCGAAAATGGTTGAAAAGGGGAATATGCTCGGAATAGAAGATATGCTGGATATTCTTGCAATTGACCTGCTTGGCGTTGTCCCCGATGACGAAGATATTATAATAGCGGCAAACAAGGGCGAATTTGTGTGTGCGGATGCAAAGACGGTTTCCGGGCAGGCATACAGAAACATAGCCTCGCGGCTTGTGGGCAACAAGGTGGAGCTTATGCATTTTAAGAAAACATTTTTTGAAAGAATTTTCGGAAAAAGGCAGGTCGGGTGAAATGATGCTGTTTTTTAAACGCAGGGCGCACTCCGGCGGTGAAGCAAAAAACAGGCTGCTTTCGGTTCTTCACTGCGACAGGGGCGAGCTGTCAAGCGAGAAGGTTTTGGGAAAAATAAGAAAAGAGGTATTGGCGGTTTTGCAAAAATATTCCGCAGACGGTGCCTGTGCGCCGATGGTGTGTACAAGCCTTAGCGGAACAACGTGTATTATATCCGCCGATGTGCAGCTTAAACAATCTGAATAAATATGTAATAAGGAGATACAAAGGATGAATATTGCATTGATAGCACACGACAAGAAAAAAGAGCTTATGGTGCAGTTTTGTATAGCGTATAAGGGTATACTTTCAAAGCACAGGCTTTGCGCGACGGGTACCACCGGCGGACTTATAATAGAGGCAACCGGACTTAATGTACACAGGTTTTTGTCCGGTCCGCAGGGCGGTGACCAGCAGATAGGCGCGCACATTGCCTATGACGAGATAGACCTTGTGCTGTTTTTCCGCGACCCGCTTACTGCCCAGCCGCACGAGCCGGACGTAAGCGCGCTGTTTCGGCTTTGTGACGTTCATAATATACCGCTTGCAACAAACGTTGCCACTGCCGAGGTGCTTATACACGGGCTTGAACGCGGCGACCTTGACTGGAGAAATATTGTAAACCCGCACAGCGGTGCGTCGTTTGAATAAAGGAGAAAATTATGGAAACGAGAATAGCGCTTATAGCAATTATAGTAAAATCTACAAAGGCAATAGAGGAGCTTAACGCCGCGCTTCACGAATACGGCGAGTACATTATCGGCAGAATGGGCATACCGTACCGCGAAAAAGACGTAAACGTAATTTCCGTTGCTATGGACGCTCCACAGAGCGTTATCAGCGCGCTTTCGGGAAAAATCGGAAAAATACCGGATATGTCGGTTAAAACAATCGTTGCGCCGGAGGAAAGGGCAGAAAAATAATTATGAATACACAGCTTGTTTCGGAAAGATTGCACATAGGCTTTTTCGGGTGCAGAAATGCGGGCAAGTCAAGCCTTGTAAACGCTGTAACCGGGCAGGAGGTGTCGGTTGTGTCAAACGTTTTGGGAACAACCACCGACCCTGTCACAAAAACAATGGAAATATTGCCGCTCGGACCTGTGGTTGTGATTGATACCCCGGGGTTTGACGATTGCGGCACGCTTGGGGAAAAGCGCATTGAGCGCACGAAAAAAATTCTTGAAAAAACGGATATAGCCGTGCTTGTTTGCGATGCGCAAAGCGGGATGAACGATGTTGACCGCACTCTTTTAAAAATATTTTCGGAAAAGGGCGTTTCGTGCATAGTTGCCTATAACAAGGCGGATTTGTGCCCGCAGAAGAAGCCCGAAAAGGACAATGAAATATACGTAAGCGCACTTTGCGGAACGAATATATACGAGCTTAAGGAAAAAATCGGGCATATAAGACCCGACCTTGTACCGCAGAAAAACATAGTGGACGGCATTGTAAAAAAAGGCGATACCGTGATTTTGGTAACGCCTATAGACGAAGCTGCCCCGAAGGGCAGGCTTATACTTCCGCAGCAAAATGTGCTTCGCGGTGTTTTGGACATCGGCGCGGCGGCGCTTACGCTTCAGCCCGATATGCTGCAAAACGCGCTCGGTATACTTAATAAAAAGCCCGACCTTGTAATTACGGACAGCCAGGCATTTAAAGAGGTTTCGCAAATTGTTCCCCAAGATATTCCCCTTACGTCGTTTTCAATAGTAATGGCGCGGTATAAGGAATTTTTGGAAACGGCTGTTAAGGGTGTGGGCGAATTGTCGCGCCTTAACGACGGCGATAAAATACTGATTGCGGAGGGCTGCACCCACCACAGGCAGTGCAACGATATAGGAAGTGTTAAGCTGCCGCGTTTGATACGCGCCTTTTCAAAAAAACAGCTTGAATTTGACATTACCGCCGGACACGATTTTCCGGACGAGCTTTCAAAATATCGCCTTGTAATTCATTGCGGCGGGTGTATGATAACCGAACGGGAGGTTTGCGCGCGCAGGCAAAGGGCTGCCGCCCAGGGTATTCCGTTTACAAATTACGGCACGGCGCTTGCGTACCTTAATAAAATTCTGGAAAGAAGCCTCTCCGTTTTTCCGGATGTGCAAAGGCTTATTAAAAACTAAATTATCGATACGCTTAAATCATTCGGGCGCAGAAGGTACACTTCGCAGCCCGTTTTTTTTGCGTAGCGTACGGTGTATGCGGTACCCCCTCGGAAAGAGCCGTTCCACACTGCAATAAGCCTTTCGGAATTATCCACCATAAAGCGATTTCTTGCAAGCATACACGCATCCGTATACATTGGGCTTATAATGGTTTTGCTGTCGCAGCCTTCCAAAATGGAAAAGTAGCGCGCCCTGTCTTTATCGCTCCAGCCGTTGGGCTGCTGCGGACACGGCAGCGCCGCGTGCAAACGCAGAGATGGGTTAAGCATTTTCTTTTTTAATATAATCTCGGCGGCATAGGTATCAATTCCGCGTGCCATACCGCAGAAAAACTCCTCAATTCCGTCATGTATACATTCATCTATCAAATCACAAAGAATATTTTTTAATTCATTGCAGCGGCAGTCGCTTTCATTATCGCCCCAGGGGAGCATTTGCGGTCTGTGTCCGCTGAAGCAGCAATACATAAAAAATCACCTCGCAATCAGTATAACACAGAAACGGTGAAAAAGCAAACACTTGTTCGGAAAAATATTGAAAGTATAAAATTTAATTTCTGTGACTATACTTATTTATGAAGGAGTTGAAAATTATGGATAATACAGCATTGGCAATTGCCATTATCGGCGCTATCAATTGGGGTTCCATCGGGCTTTTCGGCGTGGATTTGGTTGCGCTTTTATGCGGCGGACAAACTGCCGTTTTAAGCAGAATAATTTACACCGTAGTAGGTATTTCCGGTCTGTGGTGCATAACGCTTTTGTTTAAGGAAAAGCTGCCCGTAGGAAAAGCACAGTAAAATAGGAAACGGTATGCCTTAGTCTTTGGCATACCGTTTGAGCGTGTCGATAAAGCCGACACGCTTCAAGCCGAAAGCTCGCTTTCGGAGCTTTCGTTTGAGAACAAGGGCTTTCGCTCGCGCGGCGCTCACCGCGCCAGCCCTTGCAGGGAGCGGTTTTTGCGGTGCACGCCCGCGAAAACCGCGTTTTTTTACGTCAGAGGGGATTTCCCCTCTGACAACTCCCCAGCACTCATTATTTTAGTTTTTCGACAGTCTGAAACGGTATTCTTGATTTAATAAAATTTACATGTTATAATAATTAAAGAAATTACAAAGGAAGATAAAAAATGAACGATACTATTACGGATTTTTTAATTCAAAAACAGATTTCACAGGTTGGGTTTTCAAAAGCGCCCGACACACCATTTGATGGGCTGAACGGTGCAATATCCGTTGTGCTGCACCTTTCGGACGCTGTTATTGACCAAATATCGGGCGCGCCCACGCATACATATTTTCACCACTACAGAACGGTTAATGCATATCTTGATAATGTAATGCTTAATCTTGTGCTTTTTCTGCAAAATATGGGCTATGATGCCGCCGCCGTTCCCGCAAGCCAGTCGGTAGAGGGGTTGCAGGGTATATTTTCGCACAAAAAGGCAGCTGTGCGCGCCGGGCTGGGCTATATCGGAAAGAGCGCGCTTTTTATATCGCACAAATTCGGACCGCGCGTGCGTTTGGGAACTGTATTTACAAATGCGCCGCTTACGCTTAAAAACGAAAAGCAGGAAGACAATTGCGGTGCGTGCGGCTTGTGCGCCGCCAATTGCGGTGCGTTGGCAATAAAAAACATCCCCTACAGCGAGGGGATGGAACGTGAAGATATATTCGACGCCAAAGCGTGCAGCGATTATATGAAAAGCCAATTTAAGCATATCGGCCGCGGCGCGGTGTGCGGCGTTTGTATGGCGGTTTGCCCCAAAGGGAAAAAGTAAAAGCTTTTTTAAACGCGGCTTTTATATCTGCCAGTTTATGGGCGATTTAAGCTGCGAAATAAGTATTTCGTTGGTCTTTTTAAAATGCCCGCAGCCAAAGAACCCGCGTGAAGCCGAAAGGGGGCTGGGGTGTGCTGCTTCAAGAATATAGTGGCGCTTATTTGTTATAAGCGCTTTCTTTTCGCGCGCATTGTTTCCCCAAAGAAGAAATATAACGCTGTCCTCACGTTCGTTAAGGCGCTTTATTACGGCGTCGGTAAAAAGCTCCCACCCTTTTTTGCGGTGGCTGTTTGCCTCCCCCGCGCGGACGGACAGTACGGCATTTAACAAAAGAACGCCCTGCTTTGCCCACGGCAGCAGATAACCGCTTTTCGGCATTGTAGTGCCAAGCTCGCCCGAAAGCTCTTTATAAATATTTAAAAGTGACGGCGGAATATTAACCCCCGGCTTTACGGAAAACGCCATTCCGTGTGCCTGCCCGGGCTCGTGGTAAGGGTCCTGCCCCAAAATTACAACCTTTACCTTTGAATACGGCGTTTGCTTAAGCGCTGAAAACAGGTTGTACATATCCGGGTAAACCGTGTGGTTTGTATATTCTTCCTTTAAAAATGCGCGCAGGCGGGCGTAGTAGTCCTTTGTAAATTCTTCGCCTATCTGCCCGTCCCAGTCGTTACCGATTTTAACCATAAAAATCCCCCTGTGTTAAATCTTTTTTCATCACAGTGCATCTGAAAACAATACCCCCGCGCTTAAGCGTGGAAATACCGCTTTTTTTAAAACCGCGTTTAAGGTAAAATCCCTCTGCGGTTTTGCTTGAATCAAGCGAAAGCTGTAAAACGCCGTTTTCGCGCGCCCATTTTTCCGCATACTGCAAAAGAAGCGTTCCCACACCTTGCCCGACAAAGCTTTTATTTGTAAAAAGCCTGTTTATATAGCCGTTTTTTTCCATACTTATAAAACCGGCAATAATGCCGCCGTGTACGGCTACGTAATTTATACACGGCTTCATCGCTTCATAAAAACGCCCTTTGTCAAGCCTGCACGGAATCCACGCGGCAAGCTCTGCCGGGGTATAGTCTTTCTTGCATAAACAGTGTACGGCGTCTTGCATAAGGTCTATAACAAGCGGAAGCTCGCGCTCTTTCATTTTTCTTACAATCATCTTTTCACCTATATAACATAACCCACATACCTTTTATGTATGTGGGTTAGTCACAGCCAAATAAAATTATTTGAATTTTCTCTTTCTTGCAGCTTCAGACTTTTTTTTGCGCTTTACGCTGGGTTTTTCATAATGCTCTCTTTTTCTGACCTCGGACAATACGCCGGCCTTAGCGCAAGAACGCTTAAATCTTCTCAGGGCGCTATCTAAAGATTCATTATCTTTAACTCTGATCTCTGACATTTCTTACCCTCCCCTCGCAGATCGCCAAACAAGGCAAGTGCTGCATAAAGTAACAAGATAATTATAGCATATTATGCCATTGTGTCAAGTGTTTTTTCAAAATAGCGGGCAAAAAATACGGCAATTAAAAATAAAAAAAGTTGACAAGCGTGCCGCACGGGTATATAATAGTTGCGTTAACATATAAAGGCTGTGACGAAGACAGTAGCGCTTTTTAAAATGCTAAGCGAGCCGGGGACGGTGTAAGCCCGGTGCAAAGTAAAAATGCGTGAACATCACTTCCGAGCTGTACCGCCGAAAGCAGGGCAATTAAGCGGTGACGGGCAGTTTCTCCGTTAAAGAAACGCATATGACTGTATGCTAATTAGGCAAAAAATCAGGGCTTCGTCTATTTAGTATGGGCGAAGCCCGTGTTTTTATTTCAAGGAGGCAGAGTATGTATAACAAGGTTGATACTAATCTGAATTTTACCGAGAGAGAGAAGAAGATAGGAAAATTCTGGCGGGAAAATCACGTGTTTGAAAAGAGCATAGAAAACCGCGAGGGGTGCGACTGCTACACCTTCTACGACGGTCCGCCGACCGCGAACGGAAAGCCGCATATAGGACACGTACTTACGCGCGTAATTAAGGATATGATTCCGCGTTACCGCACAATGAAGGGCTATAAGGTTACGCGTAAAGCCGGATGGGATACGCACGGCCTTCCGGTAGAGCTTGAGGTTGAAAAGCTTTTGGGACTTGACGGTAAGGAGCAGATAGAGCAATACGGCCTTGAGCCGTTTATAGACAAATGTAAAGAAAGCGTTTGGAAATACAAAGGAATGTGGGAGGATTTTTCCCAGACCGTCGGCTTTTGGGCAGATATGGAAAACCCATACGTAACCTATGAGAACGACTTTATAGAGTCGGAATGGTGGGCGCTTAAAAAGATTTTCGAGCGCGGTCTTTTATACAAGGGCTTTAAAATTGTGCCGTATTGCCCGCGCTGCGGAACGCCGCTTTCCTCGCACGAGGTTGCACAGGGGTATAAAAACGTTAAGGAACGCTCCGCCGTTGTGCGCTTTAAAGCAAAGAACGAGGACGCATATTTTCTTGCGTGGACAACAACCCCGTGGACGCTTCCGTCAAACACGGCGCTTTGCGTAAATCCGGAGGATACCTATTGCAAGGTAAAGGCGAAGGACGGCTATACCTATTATATGGCAGAGGCGCTTTTGGACAAGGTTTTGGGCGCTCTTTCGGAAGACGGGGAGAAGCCCTACGAGGTGCTTGAAACATACAAGGGCAAAGAGCTTGAATATAAAGAGTATGAGCCGCTTTTTGAATGCAGCGGCAAGGAATGTGAAAAGCAGGGAAAGAAAGCACATTTTGTAATGTGCGACGATTACGTTACAATGTCGGACGGTACGGGTATTGTTCATACCGCGCCGGCTTTCGGTGAGGATGACGCACGCGTAGGCAGAAAGTATGACCTTCCGTTTGTGCAGTTTGTTGACTCGCACGGCAATATGACAGAGCAAACCCCATTTGCCGGTCTTTTTGTAAAAGACGCCGACCCCAAGGTTCTTGAAAACCTTGAAAGCCGCGGGCTGCTTTTCTCTGCGCCCAAGTTTGAGCATGACTATCCGTTCTGCTGGAGATGCGATACACCGCTTATCTACTATGCGCGCGAGTCGTGGTTTATAAAAATGACAGAGGTGCGCGATGATTTAATAAGAAATAACGATACAATAAACTGGATTCCCGAAACAATAGGTAAGGGGCGCTTCGGCGATTGGCTTAAAAACGTTCAGGATTGGGGCGTAAGCCGTGACCGTTACTGGGGAACGCCGCTTAACATATGGATTTGCGAATGCGGACACAGGCACGCCATAGGCTCTATACAAGAGCTTAAGGAGATGTCGGACAATTGCCCCGAAAATATCGAACTGCACCGCCCGTATATTGACGCCGTAACGATTAAATGCCCCGAATGCGGAGGGCAGATGCATCGCACAAAAGAGGTAATAGACTGCTGGTTCGACTCGGGCTCTATGCCGTTTGCACAGTGGCACTATCCCTTTGAAAACAAAGAGATTTTTGAAGAAACCTTCCCCGCCGATTTTATAAGCGAGGCGGTTGACCAAACGCGCGGGTGGTTTTATTCGCTGCTTGCAATATCCACGCTGATATTTAACAAGGCGCCGTACAAAAATGTAATAGTGCTTGGGCACGTTCAGGACGAAAACGGGCAGAAGATGTCAAAATCCAAGGGCAATGCCATAGACCCGTTTGACGCGCTTTCGCGCCATGGTGCAGACGCTATACGCTGGTATTTCTACTCTAACAGTGCGCCGTGGCTGCCGAATCGTTTCCATGCGGCTGCCGTTGACGAGGGGCAGCGTAAGTTTTTGGGCACGCTTTGGAATACCTATGCTTTCTTTGTTTTGTATGCGAATATAGATAATTTTGACGCAACAAAGCATACCCTTGATTATGACAAGCTTTGCGTAATGGATAAGTGGCTTATATCAAAGCTTAACACGATTGTTAAAACTGTGGATAACAACCTTTCCGCCTACAAAATTACCGAAACGGCGCGTGCGCTTTCGGAATTTGTTGACGAGCTCAGCAACTGGTACGTGCGCAGAAGCCGCGAACGCTTCTGGGGGAAGGAAATGACGCAGGACAAGATTAACGCATATATGACGCTGTATACGGCGCTTGTAACGCTTGCAAAAATATCTGCGCCGATGATTCCGTTTATGGCAGAGGATATTTACAGAAACCTTGTTTGCTCGGTGGATAAAGCTGCGCCCATAAGCGTGCACTTGTGCGATTTCCCGGTGTATAACGAAAATATGATATTGCCCGAACTTGAAACAAATATGGAAACGGTGCTTGATATTGTAGCATTGGGAAGGGCTTGCAGAAATGCCGCAAACATCAAAAACCGCCAGCCCATCGGAAAGATGTATGTAAAGTGCGAAAATACGCTTGAGCATTTTTATACGGATATAATAAAGGACGAGCTTAACGTAAAGGAAGTTGATTTCACGGACAGCGTACGTCAGTGTACCACATATTCGTTTAAGCCGCAGCTGCGCACAGTCGGTCCGAAATACGGAAAGCAGCTTGGATTTATAAGAAAGTACCTTTCAGAACTTGACGGAAACGCCGCAATGGATGAACTTAACAAAAACGGTGCGCTGCGCTTTGATGCGGACGGAACGACGGTAGAGCTTACAAAAGACGACCTTCTTATAGAGACAGCACAGGTAGAGGGCTTTGTCTCCGAAAGCGGATACAATATCACCGTTGTTCTTGACACACGCCTTACGGACGAGCTTATTGAAGAGGGCTTTGTGCGCGAGATAATAAGCAAGCTTCAGACAATGCGCAAGGAGGCAGGGTTTGAAGTTATGGACAACATCAATGTCTATGTTTCGCAAAACAAAAAGATATGCGAGATTATAAAGAAGAACGAAGCTAAAATAAAAGAAGATGTGCTTGCGCTTTCTGTCTTTGAGGATAATGACTGTGCCGCTTCGAAGCAGTGGAGCATAAACGGGGAAAAGGTAAACCTCGGTGTAGAAAAGGCAAACTAATTCCAAAAAACACGGTTTTCGGCTTGAAGCGTGTCGGCTTTATCGACACGCCCAAGGGTGCAGCAAAACAAATTCGTTTTGCTGCACCCTATTTTTTTTGTATATTTTAAAGCTTTTGGGAAAATATAAAGTTCATAAAGGGGAGCTTTGTATGAATTTTAAAAACCTGTTTTTATACAGGGAACAAAACACCGTGGATTTTATGCCTGATCCGCCGATAAAAGATAAGAACTACCGCCCGCAGTTAAACGAAAAAGGACCGTGTCTTTCCGGAAATTTTAAAGACGATAAAAAAGATTTTGACGAATATTTGTCGGCAGACAAAAGCGGCGATATTAAAACGCGCGAATTTACCGTAAGAATTAAAAACCGCGATGTAAAGGCAATTATATACTTTATAGACGGGCTTGTTGACAAAGAGCTTGTAAATGATTTTATACTTAATCCCCTTATGATTAAAAGCCGCACAATAGAGGTTGAAAGCTTTCGTGCGGTATTTGAAATGCTTATTCCGCAGTGTGAGGCAAAGCAGACAAATGTACTCGGCGAGCTTTCGTTTGGCCTTAATTTCGGCAGTGTTATACTTTTTATAGACGGTATGAGAGAAGCCATATCGGTTGACGTAAAAGGCTGGGAACACAGGGGTATAGAATCGCCGCAGACCGAGCGTGTAATACGCGGCCCGAACGACGCATTTTCCGAGCAGCAGCGCGAAAATACCGCGCTTATACGTCATCTTGTGCGTAACAAAAGCCTTGTATGCAGGGAATACCAAATAGGTAAAATAAGCCAGACGCCCGTTTCCGTGATGTATATAGAAAATATTGCAAACAGCTCTTTGGTGGAGGAAACATTGCGGCGTATAAACGGAATAGACGTGGACTATATGTTTGCTGCGGCAGAGCTTGAACAGCTTATAGAGGACAAATCGTTTACGTCATTGCCGCAGTTTTTATCGACAGAACGCCCGGACCGTGCCTCGCGCGCGCTTTTAAGCGGAAGAATTGTAATTCTTGTAGACGGCTCGCCGTTTGTTCTTATTTTGCCGACAACGGTTTTCGAGCTTAACGAATCGGCAGAGGACAGCTATCTTCGGTTTCCGTATGTAAATATGATAAAAACCGTCAGATGGATTGCGCTTTTTATGTCTGTGTTTTTGCCGGGACTGTATGTTGCAATAATAAATTTTCACGCCGAGCTGCTGCCGACAAGTATTTTAATGTCGATAGTCGCCAGCCGGGAGCCTGTTCCGTTCCCGAGCCTTGTAGAAATAATAATAATGGAAATATCGCTTGAAATAATCCGAGAGGCGGGCGTTCGCGTGCCCGAGGCGTCCGGTGCAACGCTGAGCATTGTAGGCGCGCTGATACTTGGGCAGGCGGCTGTAAGTGCGGGAATAGTAAGCCCTATCCTTATAATAATTGTTTCGCTTACGGCAATAGGCTCTTTTGCAACGCCTAACTATTATCTCGGTCTTTCGGCAAGGCTTTTGCGCTTTGTATATATAATCCTGGGTGCTGCGGGCGGATTTTTGGGAATTACCGCAGGGGCGTTTTTGCAAACGCTTTTCTGGACGGATACAAAATCAATGGGTGTTCCCATGGGAGCACCGATAGCGCCGGTAACAAAAAGCGGCGTACCCGAGGCCTTGTATTTCCCGCCGCTTTGGAAGCGCGAAAAGCGGGACGACTATATAGACCCGAAAAGGAAGTACAGGCAGGCGCATATATCGCAGAAATGGAGAAGAAAATAATTCTGGCGGGGTGCTTATATGAAGGAAAAAAACGGCAGTATAAGTGCGGCGATTTTTTGTACCGGTGCAATAATTTCTAAATATTTGGTGGTAATTCCACGGTATATGGTTAAAGCATCGGGAAATGCCGCATGGATGGAAATGATTTTTGTAGGGCTTTTTGCGGTTTTGGGATTGGCAGTGCTTATACGTATGTACAAGCCGTTTTGTGCGCTTTCCTACGAAGATGTGTTAAAAGTTTCGCTCGGCCCTTTTTTGGGAGAAGCTGTAAAATACCTGTACGCACTGGGATTTATAATCTTAAACGCGGGCATACTGCGTATTCTTTTGGAGGCGCTGCGCTCCGTTATGGCAAACGACGCGCCGATAGAATATTTTGCGATGTTTGTTGCCGTTTCCGTTTGTATTGCGGCATATCACGGAACGGAGGCGGTATCAAATATTGCGATAGTTGTGTTCCCGATAATAGTTATATCCATAGTTACGGTTATATTTATTCTCAGTGCGGAATTCAGGATAGATAATATTATGCCGATCTTCGGCAGCGGAATAAAAGAGGTTTTTAAAGCCTCACTGACAAAGCATTTTGGATTTGCGGAACTGGTTTTAATATTTTTTATTGCGCCGCGTCTTGCCGGCTATAACGAACTTAAAAAGGCGGGCGCTCTGACGGCGTTTTTTTCGACGGTATTTTCGATAGGTCTTACATTGGCATACTGCCTTACGGTGCCTTACCCGGCTTCCGAAAAATTTGTGCTGCCGCTTTACCAGATGTCGCGTATGATAAGAACGGGCACATTTTTACAAAGGCTGGAGCCGCTTGTCGTTTTTATATGGACGGGGCTTATTATGTGCGGTTTGGCAATTGTTTTATGTATGTGTTCAAGGCTTCTTTCAAAAAGCGAAAAAAGAAACCCTGCCACATGGGCGGTAGGGCTTATTACGCTGTTTCTGGCGCTTCTTCCGACAAGCGACAGCCTGTGCTGCAAATTGTATGAAAAAACCCTTATGATTTCTCCGCTCTTATATCCGATTATTCCGTTTTTTGTTTTGCTGATTGCAAATATACGAAAAGGCAAGGGGGCGGCACAGTGAAAAAACAGATGTCTTTAATACTTTTGATAATGCTTCTTTTTACGGGGTGCGGGTATTCGTCCGATATAGATTCGCAGGCGTTTGCTGTAGCCATAGGTATAGGTGTGGGTGAAAAAATGCCGCTTAAAACAACGTTTTTGTTTGAAAACCCCTCCGCCGGAAGTGAGGACGGTCCCTCAAATAAATCGACAGAGGACAATACGGATATTATAACCCTTGAAGCGCCGAGCATATATTCTGCCGTGCGCAGATTAAACAGTGTGAAAAGTAAAAAAATAAATCTTTCGCATACAAAAATGGTGGTTTTTTCCGATGAACTTGCACGAGAGGGCATAGGCGATATAATAGCGGGAATGGTAAGCGCAAGAGAGTTTCGCCCGAATACCTTTATAACGGTATCGCGCGGGAGTGCTGACAGCTACCTTCGAGAGGTAAAACCGAAGCAGGAAACCTTTACGGACAAATATTTTGACCATATGATGCAGAAGGTTGTAACAGACAGCGTAAACGAGTCGTACCTGTATTATCTCTACTTTAACACCTTAAGCGGAGAGTACGGCAGCATAGTTCCGCTTGTGGGCGTGAACGACCCAAAAGAAGATAAGGATGACGGCGAAAAAATATACTCCGATGATTATTCGATAGACGATTTTGCGGGAGATATTGTGGAGGAATCGTCAAACCATGCGGAAATATCGGGCAGTGCGGTTATTTGCAACGACAAGGCGGTAGGCTATATGGGAAGCATTTACACCGGCATTTCAAGAATGATATGCGGGGAATATATGTCGCAAAGCTACAGCATTACAGACCCGCTTACAAGCAAGCTTGTAACGGTGCGCCTTATTCAAAGCAGAGATCCGAAAATAAAAGCGGCGGTAAACGGCGCTAAAGCGAGTATAGGTATAGATGTCGGGCTTAATGCGGAGTTTGTAAACCCGTCGGACGCTTTTAAAACAAACAAAGACGCAAAAAGATTTCTCGATTATGTGTGTACATGTCTTGAAAACGGGGCGCAGAGAATAATATATGACAGTCAAAAAAAATACGGCTGTGATATATTGGGAACGGGCGAAAAATTAAAAGCCCGTTTTCCGGATATAAAAAGCTGGAAAAAATTTGATTGGAAAAGCAACTACAAAAACGCTGATATAAAGGTGAATTTTTATATTGACAGCTCATATTTTGAGGAGGTCGAGTAGGTATGACAGCATTTGTATGGATACTTGCCGCCCTATGGGTATGGGCAGGAATATACACGGCGTCGTATACGGTGTATTGCTTTAAGCAGCGTGATGTGCAAAGCGGCGTTAATATGCTTTTATGTATCTTTGCGGGAAGTGTTTTATGCGTTATATATTTAATAAAGGCGGTCACGTAATTTTCATTACGTGACCGCCTTGGCGTGTACGTCTGTTAAATAAGCCCGTATCCTTTGGATATCCGCCCGGAATAATAGCTTTCATCTTTTTCCTCATCAAGGATTGAATCCTCGTCTTCTAAAATCTCGTCATAAACCTTATCCTCCGAAACATCTGCCATTTCTGAATATGCGCGGTCTGTCATTCGCCTAAAGAGCTTTTGTGCGCCGTTTTCTTTCATAAAAACAACCTCCTGTAAGCAAATATATTTTATTCAAGAATTATAGCCTCCGAGTCGCCGCTGTTTTTAACAACTCCGTTGTTATTATGTGCAGGTGCGGACGAATTATTACCGCTGCTCTGCGAAGAACTGGAAGAGCTTTGGTTTTTACCGCTCTGCTGTGAATTTGTTCCGCTTTTTTGTGTTGTGCTGCCGCTTTGTGTGCTGTTTGATGCGGCGGGCTTTCTTCGCTGCGGTGAAGCTGCAGAGCCTTGCGTGTTCTTTTTAGGCTGAGCGGCGGGTGTGATTTTTTCCTCCTCGTCATTGCTTTCTGCGTTGGACGAAACGGGCGACTTTGCCGCACTGCGGTTAAGCACCGTGGAATCCTCCTCATCTTTTGAAGGCTTTTTATCGGATTTATCCGCAGATGACGCGTCTTTTTCGGACGCGTTTTTATCGGATGCATCATCGGCGGTGTCGTTTTTATCTGTGCTGCTTTGCTCGTCCTTTGCCTGCGGCTTAAATGCCTGCTGCGGCGTTGCCGTAAAGAACATATACGAACCGACAAAGAACACAACGAACACCAAAATAAAGCTTAAAAATGTAACAAGCGCGGTAAGCTTTGTTTTTTTTCTGCTTCTTTTCTTTGTCATCATATCTCTTTTCGCGGGGGCGTTGTCATTAAAACGGTTTTCCACAAGCTGCTCAACCGTTTCGTCGTCTATTCTCTTTCTTGTGTCGCGTGTATCGCTGTTTTTTTCTGCCATAAAACATACCTCCCGTTCGGACAGAGTTTTATCATACCTCTTTACAATTCTATTATATCATTTTTATACAGCAAGTAAAGATATTTTTTAATGTTTTTATCTTTAAATTTTTTCCTGAGCGCTGTCTCATAAAATGAAAGCTGCTTTTCATATCGCGGCAGTATTTCGGACGGGGAATTGTAGACATCTGTCTTGTAATCCACCAAAGAAATACCATTGTCCTCCTCAAAAAAGCAATCTATAACGCCCTGAACGCATATCTTTTCACCTGCGGGTGCGCCTTCGCCAAGGCACGACGAATCCGCGTAAATTACAAACGGTTCTTCACGATACAGCTTTTTTGCGTTTTTCATACGTTTCCCGATGGGGGAGGAAAGAAAGGCATCTATTTTTGAAAAATCTATTACGTCGTATTCCTCCTTCGTTAAAATGCCGTTTTCCAAAAGCCTTTTGCATTGTTCCTTTGCAGAGGGGCAGTCAAATGAAATATATTGCAGTACCTTGTGGTGAGCCGTGCCGTAGAAGGTTCCGTGCGATTCCGGTAAAGAATTTTGCGGCTTATGCAGCGCAATATGCGCGGCGCTGCCGCTTTTTAATGTGTGCAGCGGATTTTTTTCGTCAGATGCAAGGTTTATGTCAAAAGATTTAAGCTGTGTTACGGAAGCCTTTGCGGGAACGGGTATTGCACGGAGGTTCGGGTATGTAAAATCAAGAAGGTTTGTTACAGCGTCATTCTCTTTGAAATCTATTGTTTTATCGCTTCTTTCGCTTTCGGGCAGCTCTTCGGAATTTATTGTGACAATTCGCGTGTTCCAAAAACGGTCTGCGCCGTGTCCGTAAGACAGAGCAAGCATTTTCATATAGTTGTTTGCAGACATAACCTCGTTTGAGGTTGGGGCTTTCAGCATATCAAAGGTGCTGCCGAAAAAAGCGTCCTCATCCTTAACCGCGCACACCGTATAAAGCCTTTCACGCGCACGTGTAAGAGCAACGTACAGAAGCCGCATTTCCTCTGCCGTATTTTCGGTTGTACATAGGGCTTTTAATGCATTTGACATAGGCGAGGGGTATTTGCAGCGAAGGGCGCTGTCTATAACGTCAAGCGCAATTCCGCCGCTGTTAAGTATTAAACCGCCTGCGCTGCCGCGCGGTGTGATAAACGTTTTTTCGCACGCGCACAAAAATACTACCGGAAATTCCAGCCCCTTTGATTTGTGGATGCTCATAATACGGACAACGTTCATACGCTCGCTCACACATTTTGCTTCGCTCCCTGCGCTGCTTGTGTTTTTTACCTTTTGCACAAAGTTTATAAAGCCGAACAGACCGCGTCTGCCGGAGCGTTCAAATTCCTCTGCCTTGTCTAACAAAAGCTCGAGATTTGCGCGGCGCATCTGTCCGTCGGGGAATGAAAGCGCCGTTGTGAAAATGCCTGTATCCTCATAAATTTTTTGCAGCAGAGAGCAAACGTCGCAAAAGCCTGCGGCAAGCCGCCACGATGAGAGAAGCGCGTTAAACGCACGGCATTTTCTTAAAAGGGCGCTGTCGGTTTCGTATTTTCCGCTGCATATTCCGTAAAAAGAACGGTGAAAGCTCTCGCTTGAGGCAAGGCGTATTTTGAAAAGTTCGTTTTCGTCAAACATAAACATAGGGCTGCGAAGTGTGGAAGCAAGCGGGATGTCTGAAAGCGGGTTATCAATAAGCTTTAAAATTTCCAGAACCTGCGTAATCTCGCTTGTTTCGTAAAGTGTGTCGCCGCCGTCAAAATAACAGGGAATAAGCTTGTCCGTAAGCGCTTTTTCATATACTGCGCCGACCTTGTTTGCCGAGCGCAGCAAAACGGTAATATCGCAAAAGCGCAGGGGGCGCATTTCTCCGGCGTCGCTGTCAAAAACAGTAAAACCGCCCGACATCAGACGCAAAATTTCATCTGCGACAAACTGCGCCTGTTTAAGCTGCCCGTCCTCGCTGTTTTGTGCGTCCGTTACAAGCGCTATTTCACATGGGCTCTCATTTTCCTGCAGCGGATAAAACTCTGCACCGAAAACAAGCCTTTGAGCGTCGTTATAGTCAATCCCGCATATTTCGGATTTCATAATAGGCGCAAAGACGCTGTTTACACCGTCAATAATACATTTTCTGGAGCGAAAATTTTTGGAAAGTGTAATTTTGCGCATCTGGGCGTTTACATTTTCAGAAGAATTTTGGCATCGGCTCATAAAAATAGAGGGGTCTGCATTTCTGAAACCGTAAATGCTTTGCTTTACATCACCTACCATAAAGGTGCGCCCTTTTGATATAAGCGAGAAGAGCGTATCTTGAAGCGCGTTTGAGTCCTGAAGCTCGTCTATGTATATTTCGTCGTATTGATTTTTAAGTGCCTCGCCGACGTCGGAAAGCGTTTCTCCGTCGGGGGAAATTATACTCAGCGCAGTATGCGCGCAGGCGGAAAAGTCTAAAATACGGCGCGCCGTCATCTTTTCATAATAAAGCCTGTCCGTAAGAAGCACCGCACTGCAAAGGGCAAAAACGGTGTCTGAAAGTGTGGCGCGCAGTTTTTCACATTCGGTGTCTGAAAAAAGCAGCAGACTGTCAAGCGTTTCCTTTACGGCTTTTCGCACAGAGTCTATAACTTTTTTTGCGTTTGCGGCACAAGCGGCGTCACAGCCGCGTTTTTTACCCTTCAATGCGGGGAAAAGCGGCTCGCCGAGGTAAATTTCACGCATCTGTTTTGCATCTTTTGCATTTAGCAGCATATCAAGCCTTTCGCACACGGAATAAAGGTAAGCTTCATATCCTATGGCATAGCTTTCGCAATACTCCGCCGTTTCGTAAAGGGTTTTGCGGGCGGAGGAAATCGTGCGCAAAATTTCGCGGCTTGAAACGGCGGCAAAAAACGTGTCGCCGTACGGTATGTCCGAATTGTACTGCGCAAAAACGCTTTTAAGCCATTTTTCGGGGTATGCCTCCGCCATAGCTTTGTTGTGAAGGGCTAAAATCATATCGGTATAATCGCCTGCAAATTCGCTTTGCTGCGAAAAAGTAACATCTCGCTTTTCGCTGCCGCATGTATCTGTAAGTGCGATAAATCCCTTTATTGCGCGGTTTAGGTCGTTTTCGTTTTCAAATATAGCTTTTGCGGTATTTGCCGCAAGTGTGTTTTCTTCGGAAAGGCGCTCTCCGTTTTGCAGCGCCGCGGCACAGAAAAAAGCGTTTACGGCGTCTTCAAGAGCCTCAAACTTAAGAAGCGTAAGCTCGCCGCTTTCACCTATCGAAATATCTGCCGGAAGATCTGCTTTAAAAAAGTTCCGCCTTACAACGTCATAGCAAAATGAATCTATTGTGCTGATTTGCGCACTGCCGAGAAGCGAAAGCTGCCTTTTGAGAGCCAACGCGCTTTTGGGGTCTTTTTCCTCCCGCACGGCGGTGCGAAGAGCCTTGGCAATACGTTCACGCATTTGCGCCGCCGCCGCTTTTGTAAAGGTTACAATAAGCAGCTTATCGATGGAAACGGGGTTTTGTGTGTCTTTTAGGCGCTGTATAATGCGCGAGGTAAGCACCTGTGTTTTGCCGCTGCCCGCCGCCGCGCTTACAACAAGCTGCGCCGGCTTTGCATATATGGATTCGCGCTGTTTTTCTGTCCACTGCATACTCATTCCTCCGTTTCGTTTTCCAAAAGCTCCAGCACCTGTGCGTCGCTCAGCTTTTCTCTTGATGCTATGCTGCATCCGGCGAACGACTTGTCAAAGCGGCACAGCGCGCCGTAGTCGCACCAGGTGCATGCGCCCTCCTCGCATTGTATCGGGAAAGAGCCGCCGTTTATCTTATCGGCTGTTTTTATTATTGTTCTGCGAAGATGTGAAAACATTTTGTTAAACTGTTTTTCGTTCATAACCTTGCGCGATGCAATGATTTTGTCGCCGCCCATATGCTCGTTCATATCGCAGCCTTCAAGAACAATGCCGTTCATCCGCAGCTTTTTGTTTCGCAGGGCGGTTATTTCATCCTCCGTGGCATCCGGCGAAACGCTTACAATGGGGTCTGAAAGCGTGCAGTACAGAATACCCGCCGGGCGGTAGCCGTTTTCACACAGGTTTGAAAGATACACAAAAAGCTGAAGCGAAACGCCGCTGTAAACATCACACAGAGAAATACTTTTTTCGCTGCTTTTATAATCAACTATCCTTGCAAAGCGCCCGATGGTTTTATTGGGCATTTCAAGCTCTATTGTGTCGGCACGGTCAATTCGCCCGCGCAGCGTTATCTTTTTTCCGTCGGGAAGCTTGAGCTTAAGCGGCTTAAACGTTCCGTCGTCGTCAAAGCTTATTTCATAGCCCAGCGGCACAAAATCACTGTTTTTAATGTGCCGCCACACGGTAAGGGCGCACTGCTGTGCAACGGCGCACAGCCTTTTAAAAAGCGCGTCTGTGCGAGGGGTTTCAAATATTGCTTCGTTAACGCCGCAAAGCACCTGTTTTAATACGGTCGGCGTGTGCTCTTTTATAAATACGGAATCAATGGTTTTCCATGTATAGGGGATGTTATCTCTGTCTGTCATTGTAGGAATAAAGGAAGAAAAGCTTTCCAAAAAATCGTGCAGAAACGAACCGCTGTCACTTACGTTTACCTCAAAAATTTTGCGCGGCTGAAGCTTTAAAAGGTATTTTGCATAAAACGAAAACGGGCATTTATTGTACGCTTCAAGCCGCGAAACGCTGGTTTTCATATCGCTCTTTGTAAACATTTCCATAAGGGTGGGGTCAATATTTTTTGTAAAGTTTCCGTAACGGAAAAGTGCCAGCGAAAGCCTGAGCGGTGCGCTGTATTTTTCATCGCGCAGAAAATATGCCGCCGCCGCCCGGACCTCTTCGGGCAGAGGGGCGCCGCCCACAATATGCTCGCGCAGCATAAACAGTGTTTTGTCGAATGCGGCAGCCTTTGCACCGGGTACGAAAAGCTCTTTCTTATCGGAAATATCGCTTGTATACTCTATATCGGGAAAAATTTCCGTCAGCCGTCCTATAATTTCGGAGGGCATTAAAACGCTTTGTGATAAATCCGTAAGAGGATATGAAACAAAAAGTCTGTCGGAGGCGCAGGTAAGCGCGTCATACACAAGCAGTGTTTCGCTTTCCGCTTTGCAAAGCGTATTCGGCGGAAGCTCAATCCCGAGGGAGGACAGCTCCTCCTTATCGTTATCGGAAAAAATTCCGCTGTCTGTTATTGCCGCGGGAAAAACAAGGGCGTTTGTCCCGATTAAAAATACGTTTTTTGCGGCGTGTCCTTTAAGGCGGTCTATGCTGCCGGCGTTTACACAGTCGATAGAACTTGGAATAGTGCCGATTTCAACACTGTCCGTTCCGCTTTGTATTATCGAATAAAATTCACGCGGGGAGAGGTCGCCCCCGGGAATAACGGCGCATATATCGTTTAAAATATCCACAATTATATTGTAAACCTGTACCGTTTGCAGCGCGTAAAGGTTTTCACCGTTTTTTTCAAGGGCTTTTGCGCTTTCACGCACCTTTTTTTCAAGCGCGGAATTTTGCATAAAATTAAAAAGTGCGGCTGTGTATTCGGCAGCGTTTTTGGCATTGTCAAAGTCTTTTTTCAAAAGCTCCAGCGGTGCACAAACCCTTTTGCGAAGGTCGTTTATGTGCTTTAAATCATCCTCTGTGATAAAGCTTTGCCTTTCTTTGTCGGAGGAATACACCGCGTATCTGCGCGTAAAAGGTTTTGCCCAGCCGTATGAAGATATGCCTGCGGCAAGACAATAGTTTTCAAGCTCGTCCGCCTCGCCGGGGTCTATGGGCGAAAACGGGCTTTTTATATATGAAAACATTGTTTCATACTTAAATCCGAAAATAACCGTTTCCAAAACAGACGTAAGAAAAAGCGTTACACAGTGCCCCGAAAGTAAAACCTTTCTGTCAAGAAAAACAGGTATGTTATATCTTTTAAAAATGCGGTCAATCAGGGATTTGTAGGATTCTATGTCACGCGCAACAACTGAAATATCGCGGTAGCGCACGCCGTCTTTCACAAGCTTGCATATTTCACCGGCAACGGTATGTATCTCGGAAATTTTGTCGTTGGCGCAGTGAATGCGAAGCGAGCCGTCGCTGCCGGAAAAACGCATAAGCCCACCCGAAAAATACGCTTTTTCAAGATGCCGCAGCATCGGTGAAACGTTAAGCGCGCTTTCGGGAAGAGAAACGCACCCTTCCATCTCGCAGCCGCAGGTTTTTGCAATGCGTATAAGCTCGCTGTATGTGCGGAAAACACTTTTAAACTGCTCATCCTCATCAAAACAAAGCGAAACGCAAACCCTCGGAGAAAGAGTCATTATTACGCGTAAAAGCTCATATTCGGCAGGGTCAAAGTCGGAAAAGTTATCGATGTAAACATTTCTTCCTTCAAAATAGTTCTCCCCATTTTTACAAAGAAGCTGTGCGGCGCAGCTTAAGGCGTTGTGCCTGTCGTCAGCGCCGGTGCTTTTTAAAGCTTCAATATATGCACGGTAAATTACGCCGCAGTCGGAAAGCTTTTTTGAAAGAAGCTTATCGTCTGTTTTCTGTGCGGCATTTTCAAGCATTTGCGGCGTTATACAATATTTTCGGAAGGTTGTTACAAGGTCTGCCGCGGCGCCCGAAAGCTCGCTTTTTTTTACAAGCCCGTCAAAAAGGCGCAGGCGCTCGCCCTTTAAAGTGTTTGTGCTGTAGCTTACAAGCATTTTATATGCCGCTTCGTCGGGGATAAAGGCGCCGCCGCCGTATTTTGAAAAAATACTGTCGGCAAGGCGCTCGAAACTCATTACCTGCGGATTGCCCAGCCCGCATACGCCGAAGCGGTCAATAAGCATTTTTTCCGCGGAAAACGAAAACTGCTCCGGAACTATGTAAACAGCCCCGGAGTTTTCCGACATATCGTTAAGCAGAAGCTGCGTTTTTCCGCTTCTGCTGCGTCCCGTAATAATTTTAAGCGACATAAAAACCCTCCCCTTGCACTATAGCATCATTATACTACAAGGAGAGGGCTTTTTCAACAAAAATATCAGCGCGGAATTATAAGCGCGGCGCCCGGCATAAGAGAACTTTCTTCTTCAGCGCCGTTTGCCTTTAAAATATCCTCCGGGGAAATATTATACTCTTTGGCAATATCCCAAAGCCTTTGTCCTTCCGACAAAAAAGATATAATTACGGAGGCGCGGTTTTGCGGCTCGGGCGGGGCGGGCTCGGCATTGTATATAACATCGGTTTCCGTTTCACGGGTACATTCCGTATGTATTTCTATACAGCCGCGCACCTCTACGCTTCTTTCGCCGCTTATTACGTAGCTGAGGCTTTTTAAGCTGCACTCCGCGCCGGGGGTAAGCGTACAGTCGGAATTTTCAAAGGAGCAGTTAAAATCAACGTCTTTTTTATAGCTGAATACGGGCGAAAGGCTGTCAGAGCTTATATAAAGCAAATATACCTCCGTGTACCCGCTTACATTAAGCTTGCTGTCGGAAATTTCACACCTTTCGCAAACGGGGCGTGCAATTACGCGGTAAACGGTGTCAATAGACGAGAAAGAGTCGGGGAGGGTAAGCGTTTCGCAAAAGCTCACTTCGCTGTCTGCCGTATTTTCTATTCCCGTTACGGTTACCGGGCTTTTCTTTACATCAAGACCGCTGTGCGGAACATATGCGTCCGTAATAAAGCTTTTTTTGACGGTTTGCATTGCAAGTATCCTGAAAAACAGCGAAGCGTTTATGTTAAGCGTGCGCATTTCGCCGGCGTCGTTTTGAGCAAGGGCGGTATTTATATCATAAAGGCAAACCTTAGGATGCACCGACATATCGCTTCTCAGCCCTTCGGCGTCTATTACCTGTGCAAACGGCATTTCAAAGGAGATGTAGTCGGGGCGCCCGTCACCGTCATAAAGCACGGTAACGCACAGTGTACCCTTTATTATCGCTTTATCATCTATAATTTTTGTGTCAACGCCGCTTATGCTTGCGTCGCATTTAAGTATTTCGGAGGCGGCGCTTTTTGTCTGCGGTATTTCAAAGCTTTCCGAAAAGCTTTGTATAATTTCGGAATGTGCGCCTACCACGGTTGAGCATAGCTCACTTTTCTTTACGCAGGCACAGTCAATATCTGTTAAAAGCTCTATATCATAGCTTGAATATACGCGTATACTGCCCGTGAGCGTAGCCTTTACGGATAGCTTGCGGCAGTTTGCAACATCGCATTTTACCTCACTTACGTCAACATCGGACAATGTAAGCATCCCCGCGCGGATGTCGCTGCTGTTAAAAATATTGGAAAAAGCGGCGGAGGTATCAATGGATTTAACGCTTTGCTCCTCATTGTCCGCCAGATATAAAATGTTAAAGAAAACCGTGCCCGAAAGTATAACCCTGTCCGATTGTGTTTCACAGCCCGTCACCATTGTTCTGGCGCTTACCAAAAGCACGCGGGCAATATCGGGTTTGGTGTCGGGTACGATTACGTCGCATTCTGCGGTAAAGTCGTTTTTACGGCAGCATACAAGAGAGCTTACCTTAAGCGAGTCGTTTTTTATATTTAATTCCATAGTTCATCCTCCTTACACCATAGATATATGACAAGCCTGTATAAAATATGCCGCAAAAAGGAAAAGTATATAAAGAAAATGTGAATATTTTTAATGCCGAGTTGACAACGGCGCTTATGCTGTGATAATATAAGAATTGTATATTTTTGCTATAATTTTTAACGGTGGTGTGTGTGTTGTTTAACAGTATACAAGAGCTTTTGGCGCGTTTTATTGTGCTTTTTACCGCTATAACCGTACACGAGTTTTCGCACGGCTATGTGGCATATAAACTCGGGGATCCTACGGCAAAGTATTCGGGCAGGCTGTCGCTTAACCCGATAAAGCATCTTGATGTATGGGGTGCGCTTTGCATGGTGGTGTTTGGATTCGGATGGGCAAAGCCCGTTCCGATAAATCCTATGTATTTCCGCGACAGAAAGCGCGACACTGCAATAGTTTCCCTGGCGGGTCCGCTTTCAAACATTGTGCTTACGTTTTTGTCGAGCGTGGTGTTTGCGCTTTACTATGTATTTATTTATGACCGCGTTCCGTCAAACTTTTTGACAAACTTTATCTATACGGTTTTCACTCAGCTTGCCGTTGTAAATATCGGCTTTGCTGTTTTTAACCTTATACCGCTTCCGCCGCTTGACGGCAGCAAAATTTTGGGTATGTTTTTGTCGCAGGATAATTATATGCGCCTTTTAAGCTACGAGCGGTTCGGGTTCCCGGTTTTGATGATTTTGTCATTCACCGGTGTTTTGGGGCATATACTGAGAGTTTTTACAACGCCTGTGTACAATTTGTGGTATACCTCTTTAAATGCGCTTATAGGACTGCTTTTGTAGGGGTTTTTGTATGAGTGAGCTTTCTTTTAAAACAGAGGTGTTTGAAGGTCCGTTAGACCTTTTACTGCACCTTATAAGTAAAAACAAGGTAAGTATATGCGATATACCCATATCGCTTATTACAGACCAGTATTTTGAATATATATCGCTTATGCAGCAGCTTGATATGGAACTCGGCGGGGAGTTTTTGGTAATGGCATCGCAGCTTTTGCTTATAAAATCGCGTATGCTTCTTCCGAAAAACGAAGAGGAGGAGGAAGACCCCCGTGCCGACCTTGCCGACAGGCTGGAGGAGTATAAGCGGTATAAAGAGGCGGCTGCCGATATGGAAAAGCGCCGCAAGGAAATGGAACATGTGGTGTTTAAAGGGGCAGAGCCTCTTAATCTGCCCAAAATAAAGCCGGATAACAAATGTATTCCGATAGAAAGGCTGTTTGACGCGTTTTTTTCGGTGATAGACCGTTCGGCAGCAAAAAAACCGATAGACCCGAAAACCTTCCGCAGGGTTATAGGAAGGACGAATTATTCAGTGCGCTATGCATCCTCCTGCATTATAAAAAGAATTAAGGATGGGCAGCGCAGCGAATTTGAAAGCTTTTTTGAAAATTTGCATGTTAGGGGGGAGTTTGTCGCAACCTTTCTTGCAATATTGGAGCTTATAAAGGAAAACGCCGTTTGCATAGAGTGCGACGGGGACAAGCTCTACTTAAAACGGGGTGAAAACGATGTGGAACCTGACCTTCGGGAAGAATATTGAATCGGCGCTTGAGGCGGTGCTTTTCGCTTCGGGAGAAGCTGTGGAGAGAGAACGTATAGCAATGTCGCTTGAGGTGCGCGAGGATGAAGTTTCAGAGGCATTTTTAAGCCTTAAAAATAAATATGAAAAGGACGGGCGCGGTATCAGGCTTATAGAAATAGACAAATCCTATCAGATGTGTTCCAACCCCGAATATTACGAGTGCATACAAAGGGTAAGCCAAACTAAGAAAGAGGCGGGGCTGTCATCGGCAGCGCTTGAAACGCTTTCTATAATAGCGTACAACCAGCCCGTTACAAAGGGTACGATGGATTTTATACGCGGCGTGGATTGTACCTATTCGGTGGCGCGCCTGCTTGAACGCGGTTTTATCGACGAACTGGGGCGTGCGGAAACGCCCGGAAGACCTATTCTTTACGGTACAACGATGGAGTTTTTGCGCTGCTTCGGGCTGAAAAGCCTGGAGGATTTGCCGCCGCTTCCGCCGAAGGAGGAAGCACCGCCGGCAGAAGAAACCTTAAAAAAGCCGGATGTAATAGAAGAATACATTAAAGAAAGCGGCGACAAGGCGCACAATGAGGAAGACGGAGGAAAATAAGTGTGGTTGGCATTGTAACGGCAGTCCTGGCAGCTATTGCACTTTTGGTTGTGCTTATGCTTCCCGTAAGGCTTATTGTGAGCTTTTCGGGGAGAGAGGTTAATTTTTTCATAAAGGTTGCGGGAATTACCGTTTTTAAAAACAAAAAACATAAGAAAGCGCAATCCGAGCCGCACCGAAACGAGAGTGAGAAAAAAAGCTTTGAAAAACACACCGAAACGTTGACCGGGAGAATAAGGGCGTATGCCGCAGTCTGTAAAACTGCGGTTCGGCTTACAAGAAAATATGTGCGTGTGGAAAATGCGCGTATTTTTGTTTCGGTAGGCACAGGGGACGCGGCGCTTACGGCGGTGGCAGTGGGTGCGATGTGGGCGCTTTTATCGGGCGCGATGTCTGCCGTGGGCAGCGTATCCGTTTTGGACAAACCGAAAATAGACGTAAGCCCCGAGTACCAAAATGCCTTTTTTAAGGCGGAGGGCGGCTGTATAATATCTTCGAGAATTGTTTATATTATAATTATTGCATTTGAAACAAAAAGAAAATTAAAACCCAAAAAGGGTAAGGAGGAATAAATTATGGGAGAGCATCCTATCAACAATCTTATGGGAACCGTTATGGAAAACATTAAAGGAATGGTGGACGTAAACACAATAATAGGCGACCCTGTGGAAACTTCAAACGGCACTGTTATAATACCGGTGTCAAAGGTAGGCTTCGGTTTTGCAGCGGGCGGCAGCGATATACCAACCCGCGGCGACAGCAGTGCGTTTGGCGGCGGCAGCGGCGCCGGGGTGTCTATTTCGCCGATAGGCTTTCTGGTTGTATCGCCCGAGCAGATAAAGCTTATTCCCATTTCGGCAAACAACACGCCTATAGATAAGCTTGTGGATTACATCCCTGTAGCATTTGAAAAGGTAAACGCTATGATTCAGAAAAAGAAAGCGGACGCCGAATAAAATGCAAAAAGGAAAAATTCAGATGCGCTGCTCTGCCCGTTTTTACGGGTGCGGGCGGCGCATTTAAAAATGTAAAACGGAGGAAATTATGAACAAACAAAGGATAAGTCTTTCGGACCATTTCACCTACAAAAGACTTTTTATGTTTACGCTTCCGCCGATTTTGATGATGATTTTTACATCTGTCTACGGTGTGGTGGACGGACTGTTTGTATCGAACTGCGTCGGAAAGACGGCATTTGCCGCAATAAACCTTATTATGCCTTTTATAATGATTTTGGGCGGCATAGGTTTTATGATAGGAACCGGGGGAACCGCGCTTGTGGCAAAGGTGCTCGGCATAGGGGACAGTGAAAAGGCAAACCGCTACTTTTCTATGATGATAATTTTTACAGTAATTTTGGGCGTTATTTTAACCGCGGTCGGTGTGGCATTTACGGAAAAGGCGGCACGAATCCTCGGCGCAAAGGACGAGATGATAAAAGACTGCGTGCTTTACGGCAGAATATCTATTTTATTTACGGTGGCGTTTATGCTACAAAACGTGTTTCAAAGCTTTTTTGTTGCAGCAGAAAAACCAAAGCTCGGGCTTTTTGCAATCCTGGCGGCGGGCTTTACAAATATCGGGCTTGACGCACTGTTTGTGGCGGTTTTCGGCTGGGGTGTTGCGGGCGCGGCACTGGCAACAGGCTTAAGCCAATGTATAGGCGGCGTTTTGCCCGTTATATATTTTGCGGGGAAAAACAGCAGCCGTTTGCGCCTTGTAAAAACAGGGATTTCGCTAAAACCGCTTGTTGACGCCTGTATAAACGGCTCTTCGGAACTTATGTCAAATATTTCGGCATCTGTTATAAGTATGATATATAATATGCAGCTGCTGCTTTACATAGGCAACGACGGAGTATCGGCATACGGTGTGCTTATGTATGTGCAGTTTGTTTTTATAGCCATATTTATAGGGTATGCCATAGGAAGTGCGCCTGTCGTAAGCTTTCATTACGGCGCGCAAAACCACGGCGAGCTTAAAAATATGCTTAAAAAAAGCACCGTGCTTATGCTTTCTTTGGGCGCCGTTTTGTCGGCGGCGGCATTTTTCCTTGCGCCTGTTTTTTCAAAGCTGTTTGTAGGGTACGATTATGAATTGTACACCCTTACAAATCACGCTTTTAAGTTTTTTGCAATATCATTTTTGCTTTCGGGGTTTAACATTTATGTTTCATCGTTTTTTACGGCACTTAATAACGGCGCGGTTTCGGCGGCGGTGTCGTTTTTGCGTACGCTTGTGTTTCAAACGTCCGCCGTTATCATATTGCCGCTTGTTTTGGGCGTGGACGGCATATGGTGGGCAATAACAGTTGCGGAAATTTGCGCGTTTATTATATCGGTTATATTCCTCTTTGCAAAGAAGAATGAGTATAAGTATATGTAGCACGGCGGGCTTTTTGCCGCACTGTAAAAATTAAATAAGAAATTGTTTAAAACAGCGTAAAAAATGAAAAAAGCGCCATAATAAACAAAGGCGAAATATCGAGAAATAAAGGTGGCGATTAAAATGGTATCCTTTGTTACGGCGCTTTTACTGCTGCTTTTGGGCTATATATTTTACGGGGGCATTGCCGAAAAAATTTTTGCGCCCGATAACAGAAAAACTCCGGCGCTTGCAATGAACGACGGAGTTGACTTTGTGCCCATGCCGCAGGGCAAGCTTTTTTTGGTGCAGCTTCTTAATATTGCGGGAACGGGCCCCATATTCGGTGCGCTGATGGGCGCTGTATTCGGTCCGGTGGTGTTTTTATGGATAGTGCTGGGGTCGGTGCTTTGCGGCGCTGTCCACGACTACCTTATAGGTATGATTTCTTCACGAAAAGGCGGGGCGTCCATTGCGGAGCTTTCAGGGCTTTATCTTGGGAAAAAGGCAAAGTATGCAATGCGGTTTTTTTCTGTTTTATTGCTTATTCTCGTGGGGGCTGTATTTGTAACAAGCCCCGCGGCGCTTTTGGCACAGCTTAGCCCAAAAATGCTCGGTACGTCATTTTGGACTGTGGCAATTCTTGTGTACTATGTTTTGGCAACGCTGATGCCTGTCGACAAAATAATAGGCAGAATGTATCCGTTTTTCGGAATTACGCTTATAGTTATGGCAATAGCGATAATCGGCGGAGTTTTAGCCGGGGACTACAGCATCCCCGAAATTTCGGCGGTAAATATGCACCCGGCTAAGCTTCCGGTTTGGCCGTATATGTTTGTAACCGTAGCCTGCGGGGCAATATCGGGCTTCCACGCAACGCAGTCGCCGATTGTTGCAAAATGTATTACAAGCGAAAAACAGGGAAAAAGCGTTTTCTACGGCGCTATGATTACAGAGGCGGTTATTGCGCTTATATGGGCTGCGGCAGGCTGCGCGTATTATAAAAGCAGTGATGCGCTTTATGCGGCGCTTGCGGGTATCGGTCAGTCCGGCGTTGTTTACGATATTTCAAAAGGACTTTTGGGAAAAGCGGGGGGTGTTTTGGCAATTGTCGGCGTTGTGGCATGCCCGATAACATCGGGCGATACGGCGTTTCGCGGGGCAAGAATTATTCTTGCGGAATGTACAGGGCTTAAGCAAAACAAAATTAAAAACCGCCTGATTTTAACCGTTCCGCTTTTAACAGTGGGCGCACTGCTTACGCAAATTGATTTTGACGTGCTTTGGAGGTATTTTTCGTGGAGCAACCAAACGCTTGCAATGATAGCGCTTTGGTGTGCGACGGCGTACCTTATAAAGAACGGAAAAAAATACAGCTTTTTGATTTCGGCGTTTTCGGCTTCTTTTATGACAGCCGTAAGCGTTACCTATATTCTTATGGCGCCGGAGGGCTTCAGAATAAGCGCTGCGGCGGCGTATCCGCTGGGCGCTGCGGCAGCGGCGGGTATGCTTATTTATTGCTTTATACGTAAAAAAGGGGATGTTAAAAAAGTCCAGAACGCAAAAAGGCAATTATAATAAAGGGTTTGTACCTTCAAAACAGTTTAAAAACTCTGTTTTGGTAGAAAAATCTCATCATATTCGATTTTTCAGTATTTATAAGCCTTTTTGCTACGAACAAACTTCACCTCTCGAAGTATCTGTATACATCTTCGGGTTCAGTTTGTCCGTTCTGAAGCTTTTTTTCCTATCCCCTTAAACGAATGAGCTGTTTAAAAAAGTCAAGTGACTTTTAAACAGCTCATTTTTTACGTATGTTTTAAAATCTGAAATCACGCTTGCCGAGATGTATGTTTTCTATATACTGCGCGGCTCTTTCTCTTACCTTTTCGTTGGGAATATTTAAAAGCTCTTTCTTAATAAGCTCTTCGCCTATTTTTCTTGTGTCTTCGCTTGCATAGTCCTCAAGATATTCTTTAAGCGTCATAAGAGCATTGGGATGGCAGCAGTTTGATATCTGCCCGTTTTTAAGAAGCGTCATAAAACGGTCGCCCGTCCGCCCCTCACGGTAACAGGCTGTGCAAAAGCTCGGAATATAGCCTGCGCGCATAAGCCAGTTTACAACCTCGTCAAGCGTGCGCTGATCCGAAACGTCGAACTGTTCGGTGTCGTGCGGACGCTCCTCGTCACAATAGCCGCCGACAGACGTTCTGGAGGCACCGCTTATCTGCGAAACACCGAGGCGGATAACCTTTTCTCTAAGCTCGCTGCTTTCACGCGTTGAAATAATCATTCCCGTATAGGGTACGGATATACGTATAAGCGCACACAGCTTGGCGAAAATTTCATCGCTTATACCGTTGTCAAACGCAGACGGGTCAATATCGTCCGCCTTTTTTACACGCGGCACGCTGATTGTGTGAGGACCTACGCCGTGAACAGATTCCAAATGCTCTGCATGCATTAAAAGCCCTGCAAACTCATAACGATAAAGCTCAAGCCCGAAAAGAACGCCAAGCCCTACATCGTCAATTCCACCCTCCATAGCTCTGTCCATAGCTTCGGTATGGTAGGCGTAATTGTGCTTCGGACCTGTCGGATGTAACTTTTCGTAGCTTTCCTTATGGTAGGTTTCCTGGAAAAGAATATATGTTCCTATGCCGGCGTCGTGCAGCTTTTTATAATTTTCAACGGTTGTTGCGGCTATATTCACATTTACCCTGCGTATAGCGCCGTTTTTATGCTTTATGGAATAAATAGTGTTTATACATTCAAGAATGTATTCAATGGGGTTGTTTACGGGGTCTTCGCCGGCCTCTATGGCAAGGCGCTTGTGCCCCATATCCTGAAGGGCGATAACCTCGTTTTTAAGCTCCTCCTGCGTAAGCTTTTTTCTGGCAATATGCTTGTTTTTAAGATGATACGGACAGTATACACATCCGTTTACGCAATAATTGGAAAGATAAAGCGGCGCAAACATTACAATTCTGTTGCCGTAAAAATCCTTTTTTATCTGTTCGGCAAGGTCATATATGCGCGCCGTGCGCTCCTCATCCTCACAGGCTAAAAGCACGGACGCCTCCCTATGTGAAAGCCCCTTTCTTTTTTCCGCCTTTTCAATGATTGCGTCCACCAACTCAAGGTTTCCCTTGTTTTCGTCGGCATAGCGCAGCGTTTCCAAAATTTCTTCGTGGTTTATAAATTCTTCCGCCTTCAGTGATTTTGAATTATACAAAATAAAAACTCCTTTCTTTGGGGTCAGCCGTGCTTCTCCCGCAGATATTATTTGTCATCTGATTATAACATATCTGATCCAAAAAGTCAATTTCGGTATGACATAATCGGTAAACAAAGACGGATTTGTATACATTATACAAAAAACGGATGCAGGCATAAGCAAATTTGGGCGAACAAAATTTAATTAAAGAGTTGCAATTTTAAAAAAAATGGTATATAATGTCGGTGCATTGTTTTTTTGGAGTGAAAAAGATGGACTTGTTAAAATCACGCATCCTTTCGGAGGGTGTAATAATCGGAACCGATATAGTTAAGGTTGACGGATTTTTAAATCATCAGGTCGACCCTGTCTTGCTGCGCGAAATTGCGTGCGAAATAAAAAGACGTTATGCCGGTACAGAAATAACAAAGGTCTTGACCATAGAGTCCTCGGGAATCGCTATAGCTGCATTTGTTGCACTTGAATTAGGGGTTCCTTTTGTTTTTGCAAAAAAATATAACGCCAGAAATCTTGATTCTACGGTTTATCAGGCAGATGTTTTTTCGTTCACCAAACAGAAAACCTTTTCCGTAAGGGTGTCTACAAAGTACATATTGTCCGATGACAAGGTTCTTATCGTGGACGACTTTTTGGCAAAGGGCGGCGCGCTCGGCGGGCTTATAGATATTACCGAACAGGCGGGGGCGAAGGTTGCGGGCTGCGCGATAGTTATTGAAAAAAGCTTCCAGGAGGGGGCAGACATCCTGCGCAACAAGGGCTACAGGATAGAATCTTTGGCACGCATTAAATCCATATGCGACGGAAAGATTGAATTTATCGATTGATTTTATTGGCGCACGCCATTAAAATAAAATTATTTTAACGGAGGAAAGAACTATGAAGAAGACAAGAATCCTTGCGGCACTTCTGGCACTTGTAATGGTATTGGCATTTGCCGGCTGCGGAAAGAAGGAAGCTTCAGATGGAAAACAGGAAGAAAAGGGTGCAGACGTAAAGGTAGGATTTATCTTCCTGCACGATGAAAACTCAACCTATGACAAAAACTTCATGGACGCTGCAACAGAAGCAAAGAAGGCACTTGGACTCAGCGATGCACAGGTGGTATTTAAGACAAATATCCCCGAGGGTAACGAATGTTACGAGGCAGCGGCAGACCTTGCCGACCAGGGCTGCAACATAGTATTTGCGGACAGCTTCGGTCACGAGCCGTACCTGCTTAAGGCAGCAAAGGAATTTCCGAACGTGCAGTTCTGCCATGCTACAGGTACAACGGCACATACGGAAAAGCTTAAGAATTTCCACAATGCGTTTGCTTCTATCTATGAGGGCAGATACCTTGCAGGTGTTGCCGCAGGTATGAAGCTTAACGAAATGATTGAAAAGGGTGAATTTAAGCCTGAAGAAGCTAAAATCGGTTATGTAGGCGCTTATACATATGCAGAGGTTATTTCCGGGTATACTTCTTTCTTCCTCGGCGCGCGTTCTGTATGCCCCACGGCTACGATGGAGGTTCAGTTTACGGGAAGCTGGTATGATGAAGCACTTGAAAAAGAAGCTGCTACAAAGCTTATCAGCAACAAGTGTAAGCTTATCAGCCAGCATGCAGACTCTATGGGTGCTCCCACAGCATGTGAAAATGCGGGAATCCCCAATGTTTCTTACAACGGAAGCACCGTTTCGGCATGCCCCAAAACATTTATCATTTCCTCAAGAATTGACTGGTCACCCTACTACGAGTTTGTAATAAATGCATACCTCAAGGGTGAGGAAATCCCCTATGATTGGTGCAAGGGCATAGAAGAGGGTTCTGTAAAGCTTACAGACATTAACGACAAGGCAGCAGCTGCCGGAACAAAGGAAGCTATAGAGAAGGCACGCGCTGCTCTTAAGGACGGCTCGCTTCATGTGTTTGACATATCTACATTTACCGTAGGCGGCAAGCAGCTTGATTCTTATATGGCTGATGTGGATACAGACGAAAAGTATACACCCGATACAGAGGTTGTATCCGACGGATATTTCCACGAATCCGAGAAGCGTTCCGCTCCGTACTTTGACGTACAGATAGACGGAATTAAGCTTCTTAACAAGATGTTTTAATTAACGCGTATAAAAGCATAATTGACTGTTACAGGCGGAGCGAGGTGTCTGCTCCGCCTGTAATTATCAATTCATCGGAAAGCAATGCGCGCATTGCTTTCCGATGAATTGATAATCCAATAAGAAAGGAAGTGCCGTTATGAATACGGGAGCGGCTGTTGAATTAAGAAATATTACAAAAACGTTCGGCAGTATTGTTGCAAATAAAGACGTTTCGCTGACATTTAACCGCGGAGAGATACTGTCTGTTTTAGGGGAGAACGGAAGCGGAAAAACAACGCTTATGAATATGATTGCCGGCATATATTTCCCGGACAGCGGTGAAATATATATAGACGGTAAAGAGGTTGTCATAAGCTCGCCGAGGGACGCTTTTAAATACAAAATAGGAATGATACATCAGCATTTTAAGCTTGTTGATGTGTTCAGTGCTGTTCAGAATATTGTGCTGGGGCTTGAAGACGGCGGCTCTTACGATATGAAGGCGTATGCAAAAAAGGTTAAAGAGATAAGCGAGCAATACGGTTTTGACCTTGACCCCTACAAAAAGATTTACGAGATGTCAGTTTCGGAAAAGCAAACCGTTGAAATAATAAAGGTGCTTTTCCGCGGCGCCGATATACTTATTTTGGACGAGCCTACGGCAGTTTTAACACCGCAGGAAACACGGCGGCTTTTTGCGGTGCTTAAAAAAATGCGCGACGACGGAAAATCGATTGTTATTATAACGCACAAGCTGCACGAGGTGCTTTCTCTTTCAGACCGTGTTTCGGTGCTAAGAAAGGGCGAATACATAGGAACCGTAAAAACGGCGGAAACAAACGAGGCACAGCTTACCGAAATGATGGTAGGCAAGAAGGTGGAGCTTAACATAGAAAGGTCGCTTCCGAAAAATCCGACAGACAGGCTTGTTATAAATGACATAAGCTGTGTGGACCGTGAGGGCGTAAAGATGCTTGACAATGTATCGTTTACGGTGCGCTCCGGCGAGATTTTAGGTATTGCGGGTATTGCGGGCAGCGGACAGAGAGAATTGCTTGAGGCAATAGCGGGCTTGCAGCACCTCGAATGCGGAAGCATACTGTACAATAACCCCAAAAACGGAAAAACGGAAAATCTGCGCGATAAAACACCGCTTCAGATACGCGATATGGGTGTAAGGCTTGCATTTGTGCCGGAAGACAGGCTTGGTATGGGGCTTGTCGGAAATATGGATATTGTAGATAATATGATGCTTCGAAGCTACAGAAAAGGAAAATCGGTATTTCTTGAAAGGAAAAAGCCGAAGGACTTGGCACAGGAAATAATAGAAAGGCTTGAGGTTGTAACGCCGAACGCACAAACCCCCGTGCGCAGGCTTTCGGGCGGTAATGTGCAGAAGGTTTTGGTCGGGCGTGAGATAGCCTCCGCTCCGACGGTGCTTATGGCGGCGTATCCCGTGCGCGGGCTTGACATAAATTCGTCCTACACAATATATAACCTGCTTAACGAGCAGAAGGAAAAAGGCGTTGCGGTAATTTTTGTCGGCGAGGATCTAGACGTGCTTTTAGAGCTTTGCGACAGAATACTTGTTATAGGCGGCGGCAAGGTAAGCGCAATTGTTGACGGAAGAACGGCAACGAAAGAGGAAATAGGGCTTTTGATGACAAAGTCAAGCTATGCGGAAGAAACACAAAAGGGAGGTAGCGATAATATTGAGTAAAAACACACAGGTAAAAGAACCTATGTTTCATATAGTAAAGCGCTCCTCCATAGTTTGGTGGAAAGCGTGGATTATCCGCGCAGTCGCTGTTTTTGCGGCGCTTTTTGTGGGCGGGCTTGTAACACTTGCACTTACGGGGCTTAATCCGATAAGCGTTTACAGCTCTATGATAGAGGGTGTATTCGGAACAAGCAGAAGAATGTGGAATTTGTTTCAAAATGTTGCGGTGCTTCTTTGTATTTCTCTTGCCGTTACACCGGCATTTAAAATGCGCTTTTGGAATATAGGCGCCGAGGGGCAGGTGCTCATAGGCGGATTGGCAACGGCATTTTGTATGATTTTTATAGGCGATAAGGTGCCGACAGCTGTGCTTTATACAATAATGATAGCCGCAAGCATATTTGCGGGTGCTGTATGGGGGCTTATACCGGCAATATTTAAAGCAACATGGCGTGCAAACGAAACGCTTTTTACGCTGATGATGAACTATATTGCAATTCAGATTGTTGCGTTTTTTACATTGGAATGGTCAGTTCCTAAGGGCTCGGGCACACCCAGAACCCTTGAAACGGGACAGCTTCCGATGATAGGCGGGCAGCAGTATTTGCTTAATATAATAGTTGTTGCGGTATTAACCGTAATAATGTACATATACCTTCGCTACAGCAAGCATGGGTATGAGATATCCGTTGTCGGAGAAAGTGAAAATACGGCGCGCTACATAGGTATAAACATAAAAAAGGTAATTATGCGCACAATGCTGCTTTCGGGCGCTATATGCGGCTTGGCAGGCCTTTTGCTTGTTGCGGGTACCGACCATTCGCTTAAAAGCGATACAGCGGGCGGCCGCGGATTTACGGCAATTATGGTGTCGTGGCTTGCAAAGTTTAACCCGATATTTATGGTACTTACAACATTTTTGATAGTGTTTTTGGAAAAGGGCGCCTCTAAAATATCAGAGGTTTACCGTCTGAACGATTCTTTTTCGGATATCATAACAGGGATTATTATTTTCTTTATTATAGGCAGCGAATTTTTCATAAATTACAAAATAAAGCCTTATAACGAGAAAAAAGCCAAGGAGGTCGGAACAAAATGATTGCTACAATTGTACAGCGTGCCGTTATGCAGGGTATTCCGCTTCTTTACGGCTCGACGGGTGAAATCCTTACGGAAAAATCAGGCAACCTTAACCTCGGTATTCCGGGGATAATGTATGTCGGTGCGATAAGCGGTGTAGCGGGTGCTTTTATGTACGAACAATCGACAAAAGCCGTAAATCCGCTTTTGGCAATAGTTATTGCGTTTATATCCTGTATTGTAGGCTCTCTTTTAATGGGGCTTGTGTATTCGTTCCTTACGGTTACATTGCGGGCAAACCAAAATGTTACGGGTCTTGCGCTTACAACGTTCGGCGTCGGAATCGGAAACTTTTTCGGCGGCTCTCTTATAACAATAACAAAAAGCGATGTTCCTTCAATATCATTAAGTGCTACGAGCAAGGCTTTTAAAACCGCACTTCCGTTTGCTTCGGATTGCGGCTGGTTCGGGGAGATATTCCTCTCCTACGGATTTTTGGCATATCTTGCAATTGCGGTTGCGCTTGCGGCATCCTTTGTACTTAATAAAACACGCATTGGGCTGCATCTTCGTGCAGTAGGCGAAAGCCCCGCAACGGCAGACGCAGCGGGAATAAGCGTTACCAAATACAAATACGTTTTTACCTGTATGGGAAGCGCCGTGGCAGGACTCGGCGGGCTTTACTATGTTATGGACTATGCAAACGGCGTATGGTCAAACAACGCTTTCGGCGACCGCGGCTGGCTTGCGATAGCGCTTGTAATATTTGCGCTTTGGAAGCCTAATATGGCAATATTGGGGTCTGTGCTTTTCGGATTTTTGTATGTAATACCTACATATATTCCGGGAATAAGCGTAAACAGCAAAAAGCTTTTTGAAATGCTGCCTTACGTTGTTACGGTAATTGTGCTTGTGCTTACAAGCGTTCGCAATAAGAGGGAAAATCAGCCTCCTGCGGCGCTGGGCTTGGCATATTTTAGGGAAGAACGGTAAAAAACAGAAGAAACGGCAGTATACGGTCTGAAAAACAGAAATCGTTTACTGCTGTTTCTTTTTCTTTGACAAAGGCATTGTTATGTACTATAATAAATTAGCAGAAAATAAATTTACGGCTTGTAAAAGTACAGCGGGGTGCAGGGTATGAAAATAATAGCGGCAACAAAAAATAAAAATAAGCTTAAGGAATTTGCGCAAATTTTACCGGAATTTGAAATCATAAGCCCGGAGGATGTCGGAATAGACGCGGAAATTGAAGAAACCGGAACAACCTTTGAAGAAAATTCTCTTATAAAGGCACAGACAATTTACAATATGACGGGGATTGCGGCGCTGGCTGATGACAGCGGGCTGATGGTGGACGCGCTTTCGGGCGCGCCCGGGGTATACAGTGCGCGGTACGGAACACCGGACCTTGACGACAAGGGCCGTGTAAGACTGCTCTTGGAAAATATGAAGGATGTCCCAAAGGAAAAGCGCGGTGCAAAATTTGTGTGTGTTATAACCCTGGTTGACGGAAAGCGCACAATAACCGCGCGCGGGGAGTGCGAAGGCACGATTTTATACTCTCCCGTCGGGGAAAACGGCTTTGGGTACGACCCTGTTTTCTATGTTGAAAAATACAAAAAAACCACGGCGCAAATGTCTGCCGCGGAGAAAAACAGTATAAGCCACCGCGGAAAGGCGCTAAGGCTGTTTAAAGAAAAAATGGAGGAGGCAAGATAGCCCCCTCCCGCGAAAAACAGTTAGCAGCCGCAACCGTTGTTTCCGCAGCCGCAGCCGCAGCCGTTATTGCCGCAAGCACAGGAAAGAAGAAGTATGATTATGATAAGCCAGATTACCCATTCGCAACCGCATCCGTTATTGCATCCGAACATAGAGAAAAGCTCCTTTCAATCTACTGAATTTTATATATTTAAGTAGGTCGCCCTACACTAATATACTATGAATATTGTCGAATTTTGTTTCCAATCTTTTTGTTAATTTTCAAAAAAAGGGTAATAATAAATTCAGCACAGCATATAGCACAATATGCTGCGGCGGAATAATTAACAATGAAAGGAAATCAAATATGAAAAAACTTATTTATTTGCTTGCGGCGCTTGTAATGGTATTTACGGCGTGCGGTGAAACAAACGACAATGCGGGGCAGGGGCAAACAGGTATGAACAATACCGAAACGAATGACAAAAACGCTGTAGTGGACAACGGCAAAGTTACAGATAACACAGACGATGCAAAAACCGATATGAAGGATTCTGCCGATGATTTGACAGACGGTGCGACCGACGCAGTGCGTGACGCTGCCGACGGAGTGGGCAATGCCGCAGAGGGTGTTACCAAGGGCGCAACCGACGCAGTGCGTGACGCAGCGGAGGGTGTAGACAAGGCAGTAACGGGAAACAAATAAAACAGCATGGGACGGGCAGCGACATATAAAGGTTTGCCGCGCCCGAATACATAAAAAGAAAGGACTTTTGCAATGAAAAAAGCTTGTATAAAAGAAGGCATAAATCTTTATACCGTATGTGACAAAAAATTTAAAACAATGCGTGCGTGCGTAATGCTTCACAGACCGCTTTCACGCGATGAGGTTACAAAAAACACACTGCTTGTTTCGGTTATGAGAATGCAGTGCGAGAAGTTTAAATCATCACAGGAAATATCGGTGCGGCTTGAAGAGCTTTACGGGGCAGACCTTATTGCACGCGCTTCAAAATACGGCGAACGGCAGATAATAAAGTTGGGCATACAAACCGTGGCAGACAGCGCCGTTGGCGAAAACAACTTTAAAAACGCTATGGAGCTGCTGCTTAATATGCTGCTTTCTTCCGGTACGGGAAAAAGCTTTTCCGAAGATATAGTGCAAACCGAAAAAAAGAATATAGAGGATGCTATTTTGGCACAAAAAAATGATAAAAGAAGCTACAGCGTACTCCGGCTGCAGCAGGAAATGTGCAACACAGAGGCATACGGCATAAATCCCATGGGATATACGCAGGACCTTGAAAGCATTGATGCAAAAGGGCTTTATTCACACTACAAAAAAATTCTTTCGGAAAGCAGAATAGATATAATATTCACCGGCAATTTTGAAGAGGAAAGCGCCCTTGAAGCGGCAAAAGAGCTTGCCGAGGGGCTTTGTGCGCGCACCCCGCAGGCAATAACCGAAAAAAATACGGAGGACGCCGCGATGGTTCGCCGTATAACGGATAAAATGGACGTAACACAGGGTAAGCTTTGTATGGGCTTTCGTATGAAAAACGGCGCCGGGAGGGAACGCTATCCCGAAACAATAGTTTTTAACACTGTTTTCGGCGGAAGCGCGACAAGCAAGCTTTTTGAAAACGTGCGTGAAAAGCTAAGCCTTTGCTATTATGTGTCAAGCAGCGTTGACCGCCTTAAAGAAATAATGATAGTGCGCAGCGGTGTGGAATTTGAAAATTTTGAAAAGGCGCAGGAGGAAATTATGCTGCAGCTTGAAAAGGTGTGCAGCGGCGATATAACCCCTGAGGAGGAGGACGCCGCAAAGAAGCAGCTTGTCGGGGCATATACCGCAAACTGCGACAGTGAGGCGGCGATGGAGGAATATTGCATAATGCAGATATTGCTCGGCACGGATGTTTCGGTAGAGGATATGATAGAAAGCATAAAAAACGTACGGCGCGGGGATATTGCCCGCGCTGCGCGGGAATGTGTGCTTGACACGGTGTATTGTATAGAGGGGGAATAAAGCGTATGAATTTTGTAAAAATGTATGATAAAAACCTTGGCGAAACCGTTCTGCGCGGTACGCACCAAAGCGGAATGCCGGTGACGATAATTCAAAAAACGGGCTTTTCAAAAAGCTATGCGACGTTTTCGACGAAATACGGCTCAATAAATACAGTTTTTCAGGCACCGGGTGAAAATGCCCCCACAGAGGTGATAGATGGTGTGGCGCACTTTCTCGAACATAAAGTTTTTGAACAGCCCGACGGCACGAACGCCTTTAACGAATTTTCAAAATACGGTGCAAATGCAAACGCATTTACAAGCTTCGGCATAACAAATTATCTTTTCAGCTGTACCGAAAACTTTTACGAAAATTTGAAAATACTTTTAAGCTTTGTGCAAAAGCCGTATTTCACGGAAGAGAATGTTGAAAAAGAAAAGGGAATAATTGCACAGGAAATTCGTATGTATGATGACGACGCAGACCAAACCTGTTTTTACAACTGTCTTGATGCGATGTATCAAAAACACCCCGTAAAAACCAAAATTGCGGGAAGCGTGGAAGAAATAATGAAAACGACCCCGAATCTTTTATACCGCTGCTACAACACCTTCTATCACCCGTCAAATATGGCGGTTGTATGCGTGGGCGATATTGACGCGCAGCGCGTCGGGGAAATTGTTGAGGAGTGTATAAGCCCGGAAAAAAGCAAGGGAGGCATTGTACAGGTATTCCCGAAAGAGCCTGAAGCCGTTTCCCAAAAAAGGGTAGAGGCATATTTTGACATACCCAGACCAATGTTTATGCTCGGTTTTAAAGATATTCATACGGGCGGCAACGGCAAAGAGCTGCTAATGCGCGATATACTTACAAATGCGGTGCTTGCAACGCTTTTCGGTTCAAGCAGCCCGTTTTATAAGGAGCTTTACGAAAAAGGCATTATAAACAAAAGCTTTTCGGCATTTTACGAATATGAAGAAAGCTGCGCGTATGCCGCATTTACCGGAGAAACGAACGAGGTTGACAAGCTTATCGAAAAAATATATGAAACGATAGAGCATGCCTTAGAAACGGGAATAGACGAAAGGGTATTTCTGCGTATGAAAAAGGTTATGCTCGGGCGCTTTTTGTCGGGGCTTGACAATATTGAAAGTTTCGGCAACGAATATGTGTTTGCGCTGCACAGGGGGATAGACTTGCTCGAATATCCGTCTGTTTTAAAAGATGCAACGGTTGACGCTGCAAACACAAGGCTTAGGGAACTTTTTAACAAGGAGAGGAGCAGTGTGTCCGTTGTACTGCCCAAAAAAAGCGTATGAATATAATATCATTTCCAAGACTGGGGCTAAGCTTTAAAATAGACCCCGTTGCGCTTAAGCTTCCGATTTTCGGCGGGGTTCACTGGTACGGCGTTATTATTGCGGCGGGAATCATTTTGGCGGTTCTTTATTGCAGCTTCACAGCGCGCAGGGAGGGGCTTCCTCCTGATTCTGTTTCCGATTTGGTGCTTTATGCGCTGCCGGTGGCTGTAATATGCGCGCGGATATACTATGTTGCTTTTTCGTGGGACAGCTACAAAGACCACCCCGCAGACGTATTTAAAATATGGGAGGGCGGAATAGCCATATACGGCGGGATTATAGGCGCCGTGCTTTCGGCGTGGATATATCTGCGCATAAAAAAGATGGACGTTTTAAAAATGTTTGATATCTGCTGCCCGGGACTGCTGATAGGGCAGGCAGTAGGCCGCTGGGGAAACTTTGTAAATGCCGAGGCATACGGCGGACCGTGTCCTTATTTGTGGGGGATGAGTATTAACGGCGGAGAGAGCGTGCATCCCACATTTCTTTATGAATCATTATGGAATGCTTTGGGGTTTGTTATCCTAAGTACGCTCAATAAAAAACGCCCGTTTTACGGATTTACATTTTTTTCATACATAATATGGTACGGCGCGGGGCGGTTTTTTATTGAGGGTATGCGCACCGACAGTTTATATCTGGGAAATATCCGCATATCGCAGGCGATGGCGGCTGTTTGTGTTATCGCGGGAAGCGTATGTCTTGTAATACTTAAAAAGCGCAAAACCAACCAAAAAAAATAAAAAAACAGGGAATATTTCCATAAATTGAACAAAATTAAATAATTATCCTATTGACTTATTGCGAACAAACAGTTAAAATGAAATCAAACGATGAAAGAGGAGAGGCTATATGAAAAATTTTAAAAGAATTTTATCGACAGTGCTTGCTTTGGCGCTCTGCTTCTCGGCAATGGGTGTATTCGCCGCGGACAGCACACAGACAGCAAAAACATCATTCTCCGATGTTGAGGCGGGAACAAAGCTTGCGGAAGCAGTAAACGAGCTTGTCGTTTACGGAATAATTGCGGGTTATCCAGACGGAACGTTTAAGCCCAACGGACAGATAACACGCGGAGAGTTTGCAGCGGTTGTAACACGTTTTAAGGGGCTTGGCTCAAGCCTCGGAACAGATGCGGTTACGGGCTTTGCAGACCTTGACAGCGATACGGAAAACGCATGGGCGCGCCCGTACGTGAAGGCAGCCGTTGACGCAGGAATAATAAACGGCTTTGAGGACGGAACCTTCAGAGCGGGAGAGCCTGTTACCTACGAACAGGCTGTAAAGATGGTTATTTGCGCTATAGGCTACAACGTAATTGCCGACAGCGAATATAAAAAGCTTCAGCTTACAAATCCCGACACGGTAACGTGGTCGTCCGGGTATATTGCGGCAGCAAACAAGAACAACATTACGCTTAACGCAACGGTTGCGGATATTTTACAGCCCGCATCGCGCGCTATTGTTGCAATGCTTTCGTTCAATGCTCTTGACGCACCGAAGATTAACGTTATAACGGATGCAAACGGCAAGGTAACCTACGAGAAGGACACCGGCACAAACCGTGACGACCTTTCCTCACAGGCTACAAAAATCGAAGGTACAATCAGCGCCAACTGCTATACGGCGCTTGACGCGGTTTCTTCCGACCTTAACGACAGAGAAATAAGAATAACCAATAATGACGGAACATATACCTACACCCTCAGCGACGAACTTTATAAGTCCGTTGACGTGGAGGAACTTTTGGGAAGACGCCTTAATATATATGTAGATGGCGACACCATTACAAAGATAGTATATAAGAGCGATACCGAAACGGTTATAGAGGAAAGCCAGATAGATACAATCTCCGGCGATACTGTAAAGTACCGTGACAAGGACGGCAGAACCAACAGCGTTTCTCTCAGCGGATACACATTTATCTACAACGGTAAATATGCTTCCGTTCCTTACTCTGCACTTACAACGGCGGGCGGTCCTTACGAGTTTAGAAACGGTTATATAAAGCTTCTTGAATCCGGCGGAGAAAGAATTGCCAAGATTACAAGCTTTGACGTATGGGTTGTAAACGGCTTTGATAAAAAGAACGAAAAAATTACGTTTAAATACGGCAAAACCGTAAACGGTGAGCAGCAGTATACTTTCCCGGCAGCAACGAAAGAAAAGCCGGCAATATATTTAAACGGAAAGCTTACCTCGTTTGACAGCTTAAGCCTTTCGCAGTACGCGGTAATAAACTATGCCGAGTCTGTGGGTGCAGGAAAGACGCTTAAGAAAATGTATGTTACTACAGGTGCAAAGAGCGGTAAGGTTACAAGCAAATCAAGCGACACGCGCGAGCTTGAGCTTGACGGAAAGACGGTTTACCTTACGCGCGACTATGATGATTACGCCGGCGGCACAGGCAATGACGAAAAGCCCTCGTTTGAACTTGGCGACAGCTTTTCAAGCTCGCTTTATTACGACTACACCGGTCAGATCGCAGCAATAAAGTATTCAGCAGCTTCTTTGGGAAGCTTTAAGTACGGCTATCTGGTAGGCGCGGGCGAGTCGAAAAATAAGGGTACGTGGCAGGTAAGAATAGTTACGACGACGGGCAGCGACCAGATATTTACGCTTAAAGATCGTGTTAAGCTTGACGGTACTGCCGTAAAGGCGGAAAGCGCCGTAAACTCTCTCGGAACCATTGCCGAAAGCAAATTCGGTATGAGCGCGGGTCAGTATTATCAGCCGCTCAGATACAGCGTAAGCGGAACAACGATAGACGCAATCGATACGGTTGAAACCGGTACGGGCGCAACGAACGACAGCTTTAAAGAAACCGAAAGCGGCACGCTTGCAACAACGATAAGCAGCACGTCTTCGCTTAAGAAAGGTTCTACAGCATTTAACGTATCTTCAAGCACCGTTATTTTGTCGGCACCCGGCGCTTCGGACGATAAAACAGATATGAGCAAGTATGCAAAGCTTACCTCCTCGCAGGCATTCAGCGGCAGGTCAAGCGTAGATGCACGCGTGTTTGACGTAAACGAGAGCACGAAAAACGCAGGGCTTATAATTGTTTACGGAATAAAGCCCGCATACCTCGGTTCGTCACCCTATATGATTGTAACACGCAAGTATGTAAAGGATAACAAGATTTGCCTTGAAGGCTATGCAAACGGCGCAAAGACAACAAGCGAAATAATTGTTTCGGACAATTACAAGAGTGACACAAGCTCGGTAGAAGTTCCGGTGTATGGCTCCTCGGACTACCTTTCAAGCCTTGTACTTTCCAATGCTGACGAGGTTGAAAAGGGTGATATAGTTGCATATCTTACAGACGGCGCAAAAGAGGTAACATCGCTTATGCGTATTTATGACGCAAGCAATCCTGTTCAGGCAGGCGCTCTTGCCGCTGACGGAGCAACCCCCTTTAAGGATAAAAACCACGCCCTCCAGAGATATACAAGCCTTTACACAAGCAATGTAGGTGAAAAGTACTTCCACTACGGTGTACCGTCTGTAATAAGCGACAGCGACAAACGCATAACGCTCAGCTTCTATACAGACAGCGATAACTTTACAGACGACGCCGCAAAGCAGGAAACACTCGGCGATGTATCAAAGGCGCTGCTTTACAATTGCTCAAGCGCGGTTATCTATGAGCTTGACAACGGAAACGTAGACATTATAGAAAACTTTGAAACAATGTCGGCTTCCGATGTTACGACAGAGCTTCCCACAAAAATGATTATTGTGTCAGGCAGCACAAGCACACCTTCGGCAAAAGTAATATATATTATAAGAAATTAGTTTGAAGGAACGGAGTCGTTTAAAAAGTCTGTTGGCTTTAGCCACAGCCCAGTAAGGAAGTATTGGTTTTGAAGCCGTATTTTAAGTTTATACTCCGCAAAAAAGACACCGTACACATAAGTTACGGTGCCTTTTTTGCTTGCCTAAATCTTAAACTCCGACATTCAAAACTGCTTTGCACCC
>CAKSNY010000010.1 GCA_934476455.1 uncultured Clostridia bacterium
TTATTAAACAACTCATACCCGCCGTCTTTTGTTTTTCTTGCGGCTACGGTATGCAGCATATCCCTTACATCATCACTGTTCCAAAAAGATACTATATATGCATCTGCCTTCGGTGTGGGCTTTGTCAGTATATCGTCGCCTTCTATAGTTTTTACATTGTATCCGATTTTTTCAAAATACCTTCCGACGGCGTACGGGTTTGTTCCGAAAGCCCCAAGCAGCATCTGCCCGTCCGTTTCAAAGCTGTACGCTATTGCGCGTATATCCTGTGGTTTTCCCAAGGTTTTTAACGCATTGTACGCAGCTATTACCTCGCACCCGTTGTTTTTCATCTCTGTAATGCCAAGACGCAGCTTTAACACTGCCCCGCTGTTTTGGTCGTTTATATATCCGTTCTTGTAAACAGATAAATCCACATTCCTGTTATACAAATAATTGTCTGTGGCAATACTTATGTGCATCGCATGAGAAAGCGGCGATTTCAGCTTTATTCTTTCTTTTACATCGTGCGTTTTTAACACTGCGTTTGTCACATCGTCAAGCCTTTTATCCTTTGCAAGCTTTTTACTTATGCCCGGTAATATACCGTTTTCTTTTATATATGCGGCATATTCCTCCAATTCCTTAGGGCGGTTTTACCCGCCCTGCGGTCTAAAACATATTTTATTCGTCCTGTTTTTCTTTAAAATAATCCACCTTTTTATAGCATTTAAATTTTAACAGCGGCAGTTCCCCGTCAAACATATTTACATAGTCCTCTTCTATTTGGAAATCAAACCCATCACGCTTATACTCGGCACGCCCCATTGCACACAGGAAATCATGCCAGTATGCATCTTCATTCTCCGATTTCAATATGTCTCCGGACATAATATACATTCCGGCTCCATAGTTTACATCGTACGCCACATTATATCTTTTTTCGTTGTATATAATTCTCCCCTTTGGCATACTTTTTTCTTTTACAAATTTAAATTCAGCATATGGCTCCTCGCATATCCATATTAATGATGTATCGTGAACCGGTCTTAGCTCTGCTTGATACATACACCCGTTAAAACATATAACACAAACTAAAATTATAAGCATTTTTTTCAAAGTTATTCCCCCTTTGTTATGCCCATAAGTAAGACCGGAATGTACTTTTTTCTCTCCATATACTCTGATAATCTTTCATCATTCCTCGGTTCATCCCAACCATCGTTAAACACCTCATACCCGCCGTCTTTTGTTCTTCTTGCGGCTACGGTATGCAGCATATCCCTTACATCATCACTGTTCCAAAAAGATACTATATATGCATCTGCCTTCGGTGTGGGCTTTGTCAGTATATCGTCGCCTTCTATAGTTTTTACATTGTATCCGATTTTTTCAAAATACCTTCCGACGGCGTACGGGTTTGTTCCGAAAGCCCCAAGCAGCATCTGCCCGTCCGTTTCAAAGCTGTACGCTATTGCGCGTATATCCTGTGGTTTCCCTAATACTTTTAACGCATTGTACGCAGCTATTACCTCGCACCCGTTGTTTTTCATCTCTGTAATGCCAAGACGCAGCTTTGACACTGCCCCGCTGTTTTGGTCGTTTATATATCCGCCCTTATAGCCGCTTAAATCTATATTTCTGTTATACAGATAATTTCCGACGGCAAGCGCGGTATGTGCTTTTTTTAAAATTGACTTGTTTTTTGTATGCGCGCTTGAAGAATCGTGCATTCTGAGCACTGCATTCGTCACATCATCAAGCTTTTTGTCCTTTGCAAGCTTTTTGCTTACCCCTGCTAAAATGCCGTTTTCTTTTACATATTCCGCAAGTTCTTTTTTTATGTCCGTTGTTTTCTTTTTACTGCCGGATATCACATCATATCCTTCTTTACGCGCCTTTTTCTCTTTAGCGCTGTTTTTTCCTTTCCACAGCTCCGCCCTTGCAAACACACTGTATAAGTTTTTCCATTGCTTGTCTGTAAGCGAAATATTACTTCCCGTAAATAATCTTTTTGCTTTCAGCACACCGTTTAAAAAGCTTTTAAAAACATCCTCCCCCAATTCGGAAAGAATATTTTTTATTCCCAGTATCTCGGCACAGCGCCAACCAAACGCCGCGTTCGGGTCTTTTAATATGCGGCTGCACCTCATACATCTGTTTTCCATTCTATCCTCCCTTTTCATTTTACCAAAGGGCGGTTTTACCCGCCCTGCGGTCTAAAACATTTGTTCGTATTTTTATATTAACATATATTTTATTAAAATGCAAGAAAATAATATTTCTTTACAGCGTACCCCTAAGTTTGTTCGCAATCTTTCTGCACAGCCAGTAAACGTCCTCGTCCGCAGCGCATTTTGTAAGCCATAAGCGGCTGTCTGTTATTATGCCTGCATTTGCCAGTTCCCAAACTATGTCGTTTATCTCCGTTACGGGTTTTAACATAGCGCCCTCCTTCCTTAAAAGCGGCAGAAGATTTTTTTCAAATGCCGCGCGTGTGTTCCCCCCGAAAAAGCCTGCCCCCGGGCACGTTTTAACCGATTTTCCCTTTACGTAATCTCCCAAATACGTGCCGCCTGCGGTATACCAGCAGTGGTATTTTACCGCATTTTCGGGTTTTAGCGAAAACCGCTCGCATAACGCACCCACAAGCGCCGTTACGGCGCTTTTTTGTTCGTCCGCCATATTTTCGCCGTCAAAGTTCCCGAGGCACTCTATACATACCGCGCCTTTGTTTGCGCCGTATATCCCTGCGGGGTCTTTGTCCATACTGCGCCCCGTTACAACCGCACCGTCGGGGAAAACCGTAAAATGCTGCGCAATGTCGCTCCATCCGTTTTCTTTAATGTGCGTGTTTCGCATTGAATTTTGCAAATGCTTGTAGTTGCTTCCATTAAAATTTTTGTACGACGGTATATATGTGTGGTGCAGCTGTATAAGCTTTATGTTTCTTTTCGTGCTTATTCCCCTTACATATCCGCCTATGTCTGTTTTTATAACCGTGTCCATATGCTTCAGTCCTCCTATTTTGTAAACGGTATTCAGGTTATCACGGTGAAGCCTGCTTATCGTGTTTTTTATGTCATGGTCTTGCCACAGTATATAATCGCCGTCATATCCCACTATACAAAACGCGTGGTTTATATTGTGTATTTTTGCAATGCCTATAAGCGGCACTCCCGTTTTTTCGAGGTGATTTTTTACCTCATCAAATATTTTTCGTATGCTGCCCTTAAGTTTTTCATATCCCGATATGGCGTAGTACCCCGCGATTGTATCGAGCGCGTTTATATCCTCTCTGCCGTTTAATATGCTTCGTATTTCGGGCATTTCGGCGTAGCTTTCGCAGTATTCTGCCGGAACGCTGCCGTGGAGGGACGCGTTTTTAAGCGCGTCCTCCTCAATCATTCCCTCCTTTGTTTTCCATTCGGGATTGTTTCTGCCGTAAAAATATCCCTTTGAAAAAGGGGTGTATTCCCCCGTGTTTAACAGGTTTAATACCTCCATAACCTTTACCGCAGAGCACGCAAAGCACGAACCCACCTGTGAAACAAGTTTGCCGTTTTTGTAGATATTCTGTGTAAAAGCCCGCGGAACATTTTTTATAACCATTTCTACGCCTCTCCTTTATTTCCATTGTCGCGCAGTATTTCAAGCGCGCTCCTTATAAATGCCGGAAACGGTATTCCCATCAGCTCCATATTTTCCAGTATGCTCAGACCTTCGTTTCCTATGAAAAACATTATCGTAACAAAGCGTATGTAGCTTGTGCCCATTATGTTATCCATACAAACACCAACGCCCACAAGCACCAGTATGCAAACCTTTTTTACAATGCCCTTAAAGCATACCTCGCTTGACGCGCCGCCGCCCTTCGTCTTTTTTGACTTTTGAAATACAAACGCCACCGTAAGCCCCGTTATGTAATCCGTAACAATAAATACAATAAGGCATTTTATAAGCATATCCCATCCGCCGAGGGCGTGCGCTATAACGCCCCCCACGGCTGATATAACTGCAAGGGATATATTTTTTATGCTGTTCATTTTTTTCACCTCGCTTTCTTGTAATATGTTTTCAACGCCGCAGGCGGCACCGAAGTGTTTACCTCTATAATTGTTGTCCCCTTTACTGTGGGTATTTCCGCGTTTATATACGCACCCTCACCCGAATGCAGCGGCGCGTCAAGCGATACCGTAAGGTCTGTTTTTGCCCGGTACGGCTCGTAGGGGGTTGCAGCGCCACCTTCCTCAAGCTGCGGATAAACGGTTAAATTATTAAAGGTTGCTCCTGACAGTATCAATAATTTTGCAACTGCCTCGTCAAATTCCTTTGTATAGGTCGAAAAATTAAACGTAGGTATGGTTTGTGTGCATACGTTTTCAACACAAGCCCCGTTTTTTCTTAGCTGCACCTCATATTGTAGCTGCGTTACTACAGCACCCTTCGCACTGAACGTATACCTTTTTTTTCTGTTCAATCTTCCATAAATCTGGCATAAATTTATTTCGTCATAACCTGATGTGGTAGTCGCCCCGTTAACTGTAAGAGAACCGTCATCATTTCTTTTTATTGTTACGCCGTGAATTGTCATATTTATACCGCTTCCGGTGCTAATCAAATTCTTTCCGCGAACCGTAATCGGCACATCATACTTTCCCGTTTCTTCGTTCAGGTCGCCCGTGCCGCCATCCGCGCCCTCCATATACAGCTTTTTAAGCGGTTTTCCTACGCTTTCGGGAAGAATCAGCGGCGGCGCGCCTTGGGCATATGTCCACGCGCTGTACATTTCGCTGCCGTTAAATTTTACCCTGTCAATATCCGTGCCGTTAAATTTCACCGTATTCATTTTATTAAGCTTCATTTTCGCTGTCCTCTGTCAAAATATTTAGTACGGCTTCGTCGCCGTCGTAGGATACCCACATACGCACCGTACCCTTTTGCGATTGCGAGGCATACGCCGTCTTAGCGTCTACCTCCGCCTTTGTGTATGCGTCTGCAATTCCGTAGCCCGAAAGCGTCTGCGCCTTGTCCGCCTTTTGGTCGATTTCCGTTTGCAGCGCCTCGGTTAAAAGCGTTTTTGAAACGCTGCCCGAAACTATCTTGCAGCTTATTATATTATCCGCCGATACGCTGCACTGTATTGTTCCCGTTGTGCTGCCGTCGTAATCGGCTATAAGCCCGCTTGCCGGTATGCGTATTTCCTGATTGTTTACAAGCACCAACGAAAGTTCCTTTTCTGTCGGGTCATAATATCCGTTTTTTACGGTAGCTTCTATGGGAAGGTCAATAACAATGTCCGTTCCGTCGCCGCGTGTAAAGGTAAATACCGCCGTGTCGGCATTGTACGAAACGCTTTTAATGCTTAAAGCCGAGGATGCGTCCGTATACGTCTTTGCCTGTGTTAAGGCGGCGCTTATGTCGGGCTTTATGCTTTCCTTTGTATTTGACACAATCTCCTGCTTGTCGCCGTCTGTCCAGTAGTCCGTGCCGCGTATGGGTGTGTAGCCCTGTGCGCCCGTTGCGCCCTTTTCCCCTTTTTCGCCCTTTTCTCCGGTATCGCCTTTTACCTTTCCCACATTATAGGAAAAATCCTCGCCTATATCCATTACAAGCTCTCCGCTGTCGTTTATCTGCGCAGCAGGCGGGTTTTCACTATCCGGGTAGCTTGCCCATAAATCTCCGTTATCGTCCACGGAAAACGTATAGTAACCGTCCGTAGGAACGGCAGCGGCATTTAATCCTTGTTCTCCGGTGTCGCCTTTTTCGCCTTTGTCACCCTTTTCACCCGTTTCACCTTTTTCACCTTTTTCGCCTTTTTCGCCGCGTATTCCCTGCGGACCTGTATCGCCGCGGGTGCCTTTTTCGCCGCGGTCGGCAATCATCAGCCAGTACGCATTATTTTCGGGCGAAACGCCGCTGCACGTGCTTAAGCATACATAGCTTTTTCCGTTGTATACAACCTTGTTGCCCTCGTTATACAGCGACTGTGCACTGTATTTTTCCCATAATAGCGAATCTTCTATTTTCTTTTGCTGCAAAGCTGCCGTTTCGTTTATTTTTTCGGTAACCTTCGGCATAAGCGCCTCAAACTCTGCCTGAAGCTGCATAGCCTCGCCCGCAGTTACGGCGCCTTTGTCGTAATCTGTTTCGGAATAGTCAACATACAGCCTGTCTGTTACGCTTTTAATAACTTTGCCGTCGTTTTCGGGGTGGTAACCCTCCACGGTAAAGCTGCACCAACCGCTCACGGTAAGCGCCTCGGGCGGGATTGGCGTTTTGTATGCCGACAAGCTTTGCGAAACCTCCGGGCAAAGAAGCAGCTTTGTTTCGTTTTCGCCGTTTGCGTTTTTCCACACAATTCTTTTTGCAAAACCCGCCCAATCATCGCTGAAGCTTATTTTTAAAGAAACGGTGTTACCGCTTCCCGCAGCGCCGGCATTTTTAGAACTTTTGGTTATAAACTGCCCGTTTATTTTAATATCTATAGTGTTCATACCTTCTCCTTTCAAAAGAAAAAAGCCCGATGAAAAAATCATCGGGCTTTTTTATATATTTGTCAGTCTTTATTTTTAATGTATTCGTCAATTGCCTTTGCGGCGGTTTTTCCCGCGCCCATAGCCAATATAACGGTTGCGGCGCCTGTTACCGCGTCGCCGCCGGCATACACACCCTCACGCGTGGTTTTGCCGGTATCCTCATCTGTTACAATACATCCGCGCTTGTTTGTTTCAAGCCCGGGGGTGGTTTTTCTTATAAGCGGATTTGGGCTTGTTCCGATAGACATTATCACAGTGTCAAGCGCAATGTCAAACTCGCTGCCCTCTATTCTCACGGGGCGGCGGCGGCCGCTTTCGTCACATTCGCCAAGCTCCATTTTTTCGCAGCGTATACCGCATACATTGCCCGTTTCATCGCCTAATATTTCAACGGGGTTTGTAAGCGTTTTGAATATTACGCCCTCTTCTTCTGCGTGTTCTGTTTCTTCTTTTCTTGCGGGCAGCTCCTCCATACCTCTGCGGTAGATGATATAAACCTCCTTTGCACCGAGGCGCATTGCGCTTCTTGCAGCGTCCATGGCAACATTACCGCCGCCCACAACTGCAACGCGGCGGCTTTTCTTTATCGGTGTTTTAGACCCGGGAAGATATGCCTTCATCAAATTTACACGCGTAAGATATTCGTTTGCACTGTAAACGCCTTTAAGCCCCTCGCCCTTTATGTTCATAAAGCGCGGAAGCCCCGCTCCGCCGGCAACGTATACCGCGTCGTATCCGTCGTCAAAAAGCTCGTCAACGGTTATTACCTTACCTATAACCATATTGGTTTCAATCTTTACGCCAAGTGCGCACAGCTTGTCAATTTCATCTTTAACAATATCCTTCGGAAGCCTGAACTCGGGAATACCGTATACCAATACGCCCCCTGCCGTATGAAGTGCTTCAAATACAGTAACCGCATAACCAAGCTTTGCCAAATCTCCGGCTGCCGTAAGACCCGAGGGCCCTGCGCCCACAACCGCAACGCGCCTGCCGTTTGGCTGCGGCTTTTCAAGCTTTGTTTCGCCGTGCTTTCGGTGATAATCCGCAACAAAGCGTTCAAGGCGCCCTATTGCAACGCTTTCGCCCTTTATTGCACGCACACACTTGCTCTCGCACTGGGTTTCCTGCGGGCATACCCTTCCGCATACGGCGGGAAGCGAGCTTGACTTTGAAATTATTTCGTATGCACCCTCAAAATCGCCGTTTGCAACACGCTCTATAAAAGCGGGGATGTCAATTGCTACGGGGCATGCGCTTTTGCAAGGCTTGTTTTTGCAGTTTAAGCAGCGGCGCGCCTCGTCCATTGCCGTTTCCTTGCTGTAGCCCTGCGCCACCTCGCAAAAATTATGCTTTCTTTCCTCCGGCGGCTGCGTAGGCATAGGGTTTTTCTTCATACTCATATTTTTTTCCATTTCATTGTGCCTCCTTTCCGAAAAGGCGGCACGCCTTTTCGCGCTGTGTGTTTTCAAAATCACGGTACATTGTGCCGCGGCTTATCGCTTCGTCAAAATCTACCAGATGACCGTCAAAATCGGGACCGTCCACGCAGGCAAACTTTGTTTCACCGCCCACGGTCAGCCTGCATCCGCCGCACATACCCGTGCCGTCAATCATTATCGGATTCATCGAAACGGTAGTTTTAACATTGTATTTTTTTGTCAGTTCACACACAAACTTCATCATAATAAGCGGACCTATCGCAATTACCTCGTCATAATCGTTTCCGCTTTTTATAAGTTCCTCCAGCGCGTTTGTTACAAGTCCCTTTTCTCCGTACGAGCCATCGTCCGTCATAATACGCACAAGGCTGCTCACACCTTTAAATTCATCCTCCAGTATGACAAGCTCTTTATTTCTGAAGCCTATTACCGAATGTACCTCGCACCCGCTGTTATGAAGCTTCTTTGCAACCGGATAACATATCGCGCAGCCCACGCCGCCGCCGACAATGCAAACCTTTTTTTGCGTGTCCGTTTCGCTCGGCGTTCCCAAAGGGCCTGAAAAGTCTTCTATAAAATCGCCTTCGTTAAGGGCATTAAGCTCCATAGTAGACGCGCCCACAATCTGAAATATTATAGTTACCGTTCCTTTTTCCCTGTCAAAATCCGCAATTGTCAGGGGAACACGCTCTCCGTCCTTTCCCACGCGAAAAATTATAAACTGCCCCGGCTCAGCCTTTTTTGCTATATGCGGAGCCTCCACCACCATTTTCGTAACAGTAGGATTAAGCGCCTTTTTTTCCAAAATCTTATACATATGCGTACCTTCCTTCAATATAGGTATAACTCCTTTAATTATATTAGAGTTTCGCATATTTTGCAAGACTTTTATTTAAGACATTTATTTACTTTTTTTGGAAATTTGTCCAAGCCCGAAGGACAACTAACCATTATTTGTTGTAAATTTTGTATTTTTGCGCCTGCTTGTATTCGTAATCGCTTGTTTTAAGCCCCGCCGGAAGATTAAGCACGCGTGCGCTTTCTTCGTCAAGATAACCGAGGGCGTTCCACTTTTTAAGCGCCTCGTCGCGTTTGCTTTTTTCCGCTTCATAGGCTTTGTCGTACTCTCTCTGCTCTCTTTCATATGCCGTATCCGAAATTTGGCGTGCAATGTCTTCAAGCTCGAGGTTATAATTACGGTCGCTTTCGTATTTTTGCCTTTCAAACTGTTCATAGTCAAAAGCCCCCTTGGAAGCGCCCGTATATTTTTTATATGCATAGTCACGGTCGCTTTCGTAGCGTTTTTCGCTGTCGAGATACTTTTGATAATCATCGTTTGAAAGGGTGCGCAAAATTCCTATTTCGTCGGCAATGCGGTCGTACTCGTCGCTGTATTCCTTGTATTTTAAGGCGTACAGCTCCGGGATTTTGTCCGCCGCCTTTTTCGTATAGTAGTTATACGCCTGGCTTGCCGCGCTTAAGGCATAGCTGCTTGCCATACCTCCGGTATTTGCCGCCGCCTTTCCTATTGTGTCCTCCATTGCGTATTTTCCGTCACGCATATACGCTTCGCGGTAATACTTGTACAAATCGTCAGTCTGCGGGTTATACGAAAAATTGCCTGTTTCAGAAAGAGCCTGCATCAAACGGCTTAAGGCGCTTGTGTATTGGCGGTTTTCCTTGTACTGCGGGCGGCTGTACTCTGTTTCAAAGCTGCCGCCCATAATGTAACGGATCGCCCTGTCATATATGTCGTCGTAAGCATACTGCCCCATCCCCTCCGTGGTGCTTGCCTTGTTTATTCTTTTCTTAAGCGTAGACGACACAGACCCGCGCGTTGCGCCGCTCTGCATTTTTTGGTTTAATACCGTGCCGTAATCTGTACTGTCGAGCCAGCCCGAGTATCTGTTTGTTTTTTCATAGCCGAGCCCCTCGCTGTCAATTTTTTCATTACGGCTTTTTTCGTATTCTGCTGCGCTTTTGTAATCGCCGCTTTTTACCGCGTCATTAATCTTTGCCTGATAATCGGTGTCTTTTTTGTAGCTCAATTATCTTCCCCCTCATATATTCTTGTTTTTTTTGTGTCAATTTCCGTTATGTTCGAGCTGTCCAAATGTGTAAGCACATATTCAAGCTGCTCTTGGTTTGACCTTAAATAGTTTTCAATTACGGAAAGCTTTTCGCTTGTATTTTTGTTTGTAAGATCGCCAAGCTCTCTGAACAATTTTCATCACCCTATCCTACGTTAAATTCTCTTTCGATGCCGCGAAGCAAAATGTCGCCCCTGCCGCTTAACCGTATTGTTATTTCGCTGCACTTTTTTGCGCCCAGAGGCACGCTGAAGTATCTTTCCCTGTCGGAATAGAAAACCCCCGCCCCTTCAAACGGCTTGCCGTCGCACGAGATTTCCGCCGATATGTAAGAATTTTTTGTCATCTTTACATTAAGCTTAAGCCTGCAATAGGCTTTTTTTCCGTAATATCCCTCATTTAAAGGCTGCAGCGTAATGCTCCACAGTGCGTCCTTATCCGGCTCGTCCGAAAAGGTGTAAATGCCGTCTTTTCGTATTGTGTACAGCGCACCTCCGCTGTGGATAAACGCCGTTATGTCCGTTTCACCGTAAACACTCCACAGCGCGCCGTCAATGTCGTAAACAAAAAGCCTTCGTTTGCCGCTTTCATCGTCAAAAGCTATGTAGTATCGCCTTTCGTCGCTTCCGGCACAGGCGTTTTTCATTTTCATTGCGCCGAGCTTTTCCGATATACACACAGGCACCCCGCCGAAGCACGAATATACACCGCCTATTCCCTTGTACATAACGCTGCTTGCCGTGGCAACAATACTGTCTGAGGCATCGCTTTCTACCCCGCCGCCGAAGCTTTTTATAAGCTGAAAGTTTGACGGGCGGCTGCCGAACAGTTTGTATGTTCCGTCCTCTTTAAAAAACATACAGCTGTTTGTGTACGCTATGCACGCGGTAAACGGCTGCGCAGTGTTTGATGTTACGGTAAAGCTGTCTGTGGAAAGCCCCTTAAACGTATAGTAATTAAAGGGGTCGCCCAGGGCGGACGCATAAATTATGTTTTCGCTGATGCCCCACAGCCTGTTTTCGTATAAGCAAACAGAGGAAAAATCGGGTATTTTGCGGCTTATTGTAATAGAGCCGCTCTCGGTTGCTTCCGTAAAGGTTTTATCCGAAAAGGTTATTTCGCTTTTACTTATGCTTTCAATTTCAAATATGCCGTTGTTTTCCTCTTTCAGGCAGTTTTCTATCTGAACGTAATCGCCCGGTCTGAAGTCTGAAAACAGCCCATCATATTCGTTTATAACCGTTATAAGCCTAATCTTTAAAAGCCATACACCGTCTTCGCCTTGTACTATGCTGTCCGTTATTTTATATTCATTGGGCAGGCATCCGTTTTTGTATATTGTGCCGGGCGTTACGTCCTTTGGCTGCTTTTTGGAATACCCGCTTACAACCGCCTCCCCTGTTGAAGTGCTTACGTTTTCATAGCATAGAAGAAAATCCTCAGACAATACACTTTCGCTCTTTTCCTCCTGCTTTGTTACGTACTTTTTTTCGGGCGATGTAAGCTTGCCGTCTTTAAACGCCGCGCCGGTTACAGTATAGGACGCGTCCATTTTTCCGAATTTACCGTTTTTTATGTCGTAATACTTTTTGTCCGGAAAAACAAGTACAAAGCCGTTATGCTCAAGAATATGCTTTTTCCCTTTTGTAAGCCCGCCTATACATTTTTCGCCGCAGTAAAGCTTTTTCCCGCGCGCAACATATGTTTCCTTTCCGAAATATATTCCGTCGGGCTCTTCGCATTTTATATATGCGTTTTGCTTTTGCCGCACGCCTATATACGGTTTGTTTATGTGCGAAATTCCGCTGCACTCGGAAAATTCCCCCTCCTGCGCGGCGGGCATTTTATTAAGCCCGCCGAACAAAACAATATTTTTTTTATATTTGTTGTTTATTTTTATTGCAGGTAAAATCACATTTTTTCCTCCTTACAGCTTAAGAGTGCTTTGCGGCGGCATATTGCTTCTTATATAGCTTTTCCGAAATTCCTCGTAGGCACGCTCAAACATTGCCGCACTTGCGCTGTAGCTTGCAAGCTCGCCCGAAAAAAAATCGCCCATTGCAATTATATACAGCTCATATATATTGTCGTACGGCGGCGGCACCAAAAGCGCTTTGTCTGCGTCATCGGGGTAAGAATAGCTTATGCTTTCGCTTTTGTGCATTGTTTCGCGCGCAATTTTGCCGTCAAGCTCGCAAATCCATGCCGTCTTTACATCGTCACCGTAGCAGTCGGGATGCAGCCTGTTTGCGTTTATAATTGCCTCATTAATGGTCGCCATGCAATACCTCCCCCCAGGCTCCGGCGTTAAACACATATATTCCCGTTTTCTTTTCTGCAATCTTGTATCCCGCCGTGTCCGAAACCGCAACATTTGATATATCCATATCCTCCGGAAGTACAATCATCGGCCGCAAATAGTTTTCCGCGTTTGCCTTTGCCGCAATAAAGGTGTCGGCGCTGTCGTGAACGGAATATGCGTTTGACCCCGAGCCGTACGGCGTGCGCAAAAGGTAAAGCCCCCCGCCGAGCGTCTCCGAAATTTTTGCAACCTTTGAATTTGTTTTAAAATATGCAAGATTGCTCATTTCCGTCAGCGACGGCAAAAAGACCTTTCTCGAAACATTTGCCTCTATCCCGATATTTAAAAGGCTTTTCTTAATGTAATTGCTGTAGTTTAGTATAAACATTGTGCTAAGCACCACATCGGACGTTGAAAAGGCATAGCTTACATAGTTTGCCCTGTCAAATGCACACTTGCACGGAACAAGATACTTTCGTATAAGCGTTACGTTTCCTTCGCCGTGATAACCCTTATCGCAGATTATGTACGGGGTGTCTGTCCCGTTTTCCTCTATCATTACGGCCGCACCCACGTTAAGGCTCCCGAGAGAAATTTCGGTTTCACCCGTACCAAAAACGCACAAATCTCCTGTTTTTCCGTTTTCCGGTAAAGAGTTTGAAAGGCTGATGTTCCGCGCGTTAAGGTTTTCACATTCGCCCGATATAACCGTAACGCCGCCCGTAAAGCTTCCGCCGTCTTTTTTTATGCACAGCTCGGAAAGAGAATCCGCATATTCGTATATGTCGGTATTTTTTCCGTTCTTGTCATAAACAGACGCCTGCATATCTCCGAGGGTGCTTTTGCCGTCTGCACCGCGCGGAATGTAAAAGCTTATAACGGGGTTTTTAACATCTGCGGAATTTATGCTGACGGCTGCATCTGACTCCGGCTCCAGTGTTTTGGTTTCTCCCACGGTAAAGACGGGTGTATAGCCGTCAGTACCTTTTACGCCGGTATCTCCCTTTTCGCCCTTGTCACCCTTTTCGCCTTTTGCGCCGGTATCGCCTTTTTCGCCTTTGTCACCTTTTATTCTGCCTATTTTAAAGCTTGCCACACAATCACCCCATTACAGATTGTGCGCGGCTGCCTGGGCAAAAAACTCGTCGGATTTATCATCCATAAGCCGTGCCGTTTTAATATCCTGATTTGCAGAGCTGTTAATAACATCGGCAAATTTCTTTTTTATCATCACTTTTTTACCGCGTGCTATAAGGCAGCTTTCGCCGTTTACCGCAACGAACACGTCGTCCTTATAGTCTTTGTTATCGCGGAAAAGCTCTATTTCAACAAGCGTTTCCCCGTTTACCTTTGCTTTATTCATCTTTATATCCTCCGCTTTCTTTGTAGCCATATGGTTATTCTCCCTTTCTTTAAAGCATCCCTTTTTTGGGGGATTACCCCCAAAAAAGGAAGCTGCTTTTTAATCAGCTGTTAAATGTGCTTGCAGTTTCTATTCTTATCATATACGGTTCAACAAGTCTTACCGCCGCCTTTGTCGCCTTCCAGCCGGCTGTTGCACGCTGGTTAAGCGGATCCGCCGTACCGGCAGAACCAAGCTGCTTGATAATCTGCGTAAGACCGCCGCCCGATATTTCCGTTGTTCCGTAGGCATTGTCACCGAAAATAAGGGTGGAGTATACATCCCTGCCCTCGCTGCCTGCGCCGCCGGGGTAAATAACATCGCCGGACGCGGGTGCCGCAGACGGCTCCGCCGAGAGATAAATTGCCTTTGAAGACGCGTCAAATCCGCAGATTTCGGCTTCCTCGCTGCCTGAAGACGTTTTTAACAAAACATTTCCGAGAAGTGTTTTTGCGTCGCCTGCTTCAAGCGCTTCCGAAACGGTAACCTTGTACAAGGAGCCTTTTCCGCACCCTTCTGAAACGGTCGCGTCGGCGCTGAGCTTTGTATATGCCGAAACGGTAAGGTTTCTGGCAGCTGCGCAAAGGTTTTCGGCATGGAAAATCTTTGCTTCGGAGCTTTCCACAAAGCGCACATTTTCTATTTTTCCTATTTCACCCTGATAAATGCCCTCGGGGTCTGAATATGTTTTAACGTTTATCCACTTGGGGTCTGACATAAGGTCATACGCCGTATCGGGGTGAATTATACCAACGTAGCTTCCGTTAATTGTTTCGGCGTTCATTCTCTTAAGATAACGAACCGCCTTTCTTACGGCGTCAACCGTAAGGTAGTGATTTCCGCTGTCTTTTCCGCCTGTAAGCGCATTTCTTGTTGTTACCTGCCCCTCGGCGTACTGCACGTTTGTACCGCCGGAAAGAACCTCGCGGGTGATTGCGTCAAGCGTTCTTCCCGCCTGTGAGCCCAAAAGCTTTGTCGCCTGAACAAGATTGTTGTCTATTGCGGTAAGCATTAAAATATCGGAAAGCTCGATAAATCCGCCGTACTGCTTTACCTCTGCCGATACAACCCCCATGTCAAGCTTCTGTCCGGTAGGGGTTACACCCTCTGTAAGCGGGGCTGTCATCTTGGGCAGCGGGTCGTATTTTCTGAACTGAATTGTCTTTCCGTTTCCCTTGGGAATGGGGCACTTCTGCCCGAACTGGTCGTGTACAAGCTTCGGTTCAGCCATATCCACGAGATAATCGCTGTAGTATGTGCGCATCTCGTTTGAAAGCGTGCCGGGCGTAAAATCCGCGCCGCTTTCGTTTGCGTTTATAATACCGTTTGTGGTATTAACCACGCTTCCTGCCGCAAAAAGCTGCAGGTCAAGTTTAATATTTCTCATCATTATTTCTCCTTTATCAAAGTTCTATTTTTTCGCCTTTTTCGGCACGTTTTGCAAGCTCTGCACGCTGCTTTTTCGTAAGCCTGGAAATGTTTTTTTCAAAAACAATTCCGCCGCCGGGTTCGGTGCCGTTTTCAACCGGACGCGCACCCTTTTGGCGTATTGCGTCCACAACTTTTTTCTGCGCCGTTTTTTCGCTTTGCTTAAGTATGGTTTCTATGTTGCATACCTCGTAAGCCTCTTTCATACCTATGCCCGCGCGCAAAAGCTTTACAAAGCCTTCGTTTTTGATTTCCGTATTAAAATCAAACTGCGGGTAGATGCTTTTAACCTTTTGCGCCTCCTCCTTAAGCTTGTTTGCACGCTCGCGCACTGCCTCGCGCTGCATTGCCTCCTCATTTTCCCGTCTGAGCGCTTCGTTCTGTGCAATAAGCCTTTGTATAAAATTGTCGCGGTCATTTTTTGTTTCCTTATTGTCGGTATTCATATCTTCCTTAATCATCCTCTCAAGTTTTTCGGTATCATTGTCGGTAATCCCGTATTTTTGCATTATAAGAGCCGTAAGCTCGGAATTTTTTGAGCTTTCCTCTTTCACTTTCTTCACCTCCTTTAGTCTGCGTTCAATGATTTTTCTTACCCGATCGCCGAATTCTTTTTTGTATTCGCCGCGGATAAGCTTTTCAAATTCTGCAGCTTTTTTGTTGCTTTCGGCGTCAAAGCTTTCTGTATCGCCCTTTTGCGGGGTGCCGTCCTCCGCTTTGTTTTCGGCATTTTCTATAACAACCTCGGCAGGTGCACCTTGCTCAAGGATTGTACGCTTTTTTTCTTTCATCTTAATCATCCTTTCTTTTTCCTGTAAATTATTCTTACATTTTCGGGATAGCTTTCACTTATAAGCGAAAGCCCTTTTACAGCCATCAGGAAAAAATCGCACTTTTTTTCCGAAAAAGTAAATTGTATTTTCCCGCTGCCGCTTTTTTCGCTGTGCGAAAACGTTTTCACGCGCCTGTCCTGTGCTGCAGAAGCTGCAAGCGCATAGTAAATTGCACTTACGCCCGCGCACACCACGTCGTTTTTTTTGCTGTGGCACGCGTGTCCCTCAATTTCAAGACCGTAGCTTATGCCCTCTTTTAAGGCCTTAACCGTTATCATATGCATCACCCCCGTTACCCTTAAGTCTTGCTTCTATTTGGCTTTTGCCCTCAAAGTCCATTATTTCAAGCGTGTTTAATGCCTGCTGTCTGTTTTCAGGGTTAAAGAAGCCTATCTTAAACAATTCCTTTGCCATTTCGTTTTGTGACAGACGGCTGTACGGGCTTTTCTTCTGCGCCTTTACGGCGATGTCGAAAACAGGCTTCAGCCTGCCTTCAATCGCAGCCAATCTCTCGTTGCTGTACTCCTCGAAGCGATACCCGCCGTCATCGCCCGTTATCCGAAACGACCGTGTTTCACCGTAAAACTGACGTATAAGCTCTATGCACAAATAATTTATTTTCGTGTAAGCCCTGTACGAGCCGCGCAGCATATCCCTGCTTGTCTTGTTGCCCGCCTCCTGAAGTGCCGCTATTGCCGACGCCGCCGTAATTCCGTTTGACGCCGCGCCGCGTGTAAAATCGTTGCTTGCACTTGTTTCCTTAAGTTCGTTCACCTTCATATTTAAAAGGTTAAGCGCGCCGCCGGGCATTTGCATAACGTTTATGGGGCGCAGCCTTTCTTCGTTTACATCTCCCTCAACGTGAACTATCGGTTTCGACCAATCCAAAAATTCTTCCTCGTTTATACCCGCGCTTACCTTTGCAAAATATCTCGGCTTTGCCGCCATAAGCGCGTTTTCCAAAAGCGCGCCGTTAAGCTTGTCTATGTATATCTGCGGGTCTTTTGTAATTGCTATGTACCCAAAGCCTGCAGGGGTTCCCTCCTGCGGGAAAAGCGTGTCTGTTACAACCGGGTATTCGCCGTGGTCGTACCAGCCTCTGTCTTTAAACCTTTCATCGTTTTCCGAGGCAAACAGCACGTTATCCCCTGCAAATTTGCAGTAATGCAGAAGCGTTTTTCCGTTTTTTGCGCGTACCTTATAGTACCAGTCCACAACCAGCACCTTACCGCTTGTGTCTATTGCTTCATCATAGGTGTACTGTGTAACGTCAATCGCACCCGACAGGCTTTTTCCTTTAAGGAAAGGATACTCGTGCAAAAGCGCGTCCTCATCGCGCAAATCCACAATAAAAAGATTGCGGCTTTTTTGTATGTCCTTTATGCCGGGCTCCCAAAAAATGTTAAGCAGGTCTATAGAGGATATTTGTATGTCACCCAGCCCGTTTTCCTTTTCGCTGTTCCAGAACACCCCGTATACGCAGCATCCGTGCTTAAGCTTGCACCACCAGTTTTCCGAATACAGCTCTTCAAAATCGTTGTTTTCAAGTATTGCGGGAAGTATCTTTGAAAGGCGCTGCGCCTCCTGTGTATCCCCCTTTTCGCGCGGCAGAATACTTGCCTCGGGGTAGCTGTCTATTGCGTCGGCGTGCTTATTCGCCAAAACGTTAAACAGCCATGCGCTTACGGGGGCGGTGTCTGTACTTACCGCACCCGCGTGCCTTAAGTGCCACCATTTTTCATTTTGCGTTACACGCGCTTCAAGCGACGCCTTCCCCGCCTTGTATTCGCGCAGCGTCTGCGCGGCTTTTTCAACCTCATATGTTCCTATAACAATGTTTTTTGTATCAGTTTTGTTTTTCATCCTTTAATCCTCCACCTCGGGCAAAATTACCACACCGCCGCCGCTTTTTACGTTTTCATCGGTGCCGTTTGCCTTTTTTTCAAGTATGTTTAAGCGCCGCTCCTGCGCGGGGGATATAACGTCGCACATAACGCGCCTGATATTTTCAAGCGAGCTTAACGCCTTTATTGCCCCGTTAAGCGATTGCATATCAAGCTTTTCAAATATTTTTTCCTCCGTGCTTGTTTCGCCGTCCGCGTTCTTTTCGCGCACAAGATACCTGTTAAACTGCTTTTTGTCGTCTGCCGCCTCCTGCAAAATATCGCTCAATCTGCCGGCAATATCCATTTCCTTTGAAAGCCGCATTGCCGCTATATATGCCGCCTTGTCGGCGCATTTTTCCATAATTCCGGACAAATATTCCTTTCTAAGCTCACTCCAGCGCTCTATCTGGTAATGCCGGTAAAGCGTTTGCTTATTTATGCTGTATTTTTTTGCCAAAGCGGCAGCAGAGATGTCGCCCGTTACATATTCACATTTAAGCGCATTCCAATCATATTTCTTTTTCATTCTCTCACCTTAACCGTTTTTAATTATGTCAAGCGGGTCATATACACTGACGGCAGTCTTTTTCCTCGGCGGGCTTATCGGGTGTTCCATTGCAACATATCGCACCTCGTCATAGATGTGGTCCTCCGCGTCGGTGTCGATGTCCTCCACATCGGACGAGCTGTAAACAAGCGCCGGAACTGTTCGTATAAAATGCCTGCACGTGGAAAATATGTAAAGCATTGGTATGCCGTTTTCGTCAAAAGCCAGGCGGTTGTGAATCTGCATTTTTCCGGCAATGCGCGTGTTGTCCGCCTTTTCAAAATAAACGCCCTCACGCTCCATCATCTGCGCTACGCTTTCGCCGCGGCTTTCGTCAAATATGGACGGGTCCGCAATGCCGTGTATTTTTTTATTGCGAAGGTTTGGGTCCTCCGCCTCTATTTGGCGAATTTTTTTTGCTATTTGCCCCGGCTCCATTCTTATCCCCTCGTTCGGAACACCCGTGCAGCCGTAAAATTCACGTATACGGTACATTCTGCCGTCTTGGTCTGCCGCATACCACCCCACGGAAAACGGGCGTGAATAGCCGAAGTCGAACCCGCGGTATATCTTCCAGTACGACGGCACGCGAAAAGGCTCTATAACGTGCGTGTTAACACGCGTTTTGTATCCGTCGGGGTTATCGCGCCACTCTGTAAATACCTGCCCTGAAAAGCAGTCCCAGTCGCCGTACAAAAGCGCCTTTCTTTCATTTTCCGGAAGCGACGCAAGCCGCGTTATATACTCCGGGTCGTTTTCAAGCAAAATTTTGTTGTCAAACACGCTTGACGGTACAAAAATTCTGCTTCGGCTCTTTTTTTCGGTGTGTCCGTCCGGAAATATAATATTTACCTCCTCATATATGGGCGTAAGTGGCGGCGCCGCCGTTATAAACCTTTCCTTAACCCAGCCGTGTCCTATACCTCCGGGGTTTGCCTGCGCACGTATATAGCATCGCGTGCCGGGGCCGTTGGGGCGATTGCGGCTGAAAAGATAGCTGTATTCGTCCCATGTAAAGTGCGTCAGCTCGTCAAAATCTATGTAGTCGTAGCGTTTTCCCTGGTAATTTGTGCGGTCCTTTGTGTGCTGCATTGCACCAAAGTATATTTTTGCGCCGGAGGGAAACGTCCAGCAGTGCTTCTGTTCGTTAAACTTTGCCTCAGGATATGCCGCATGGTATATTTCACGGCTGCGGTCGATAAGCTCTGAAAGCTGCGGATAGGTTTTTCTTAGGATTATGCCCCTGTAATGCGGAATGTTTACCTGCCTTAGCCCCTCAGCAACGGCACAGTCGCTTTTACCGCCGCCGGCTGCACCGCCGTAAAGTGCCTCGTTTTCTTTTCGTGCCATAAATATGCGCTGCCGCGGCTGCGGCTTCCATATAATGTTCTCCACCTTACGCTCCCGCCGTTTCCGTAACGGAAAGAATATAATTTCCGTCTTTATCCCGTGCGGCGTTTAAGCTGTATCTGCCCAAGGCGTTTTTTACCTCGTCCTTTTTTATGCAAAAGCTTTTTCCCTTATCCTTTGCCAAAAGCACCATATTTGCCGCCGCACAGTCTAAAAGCTGGCGCAGCGCGGCGTTTTCTTCCGTAAGGGCGCTTATGCGCCGTTTTTCGTCCTCGATTTTTTTTAAAAACCGTGCCTCATTTTCTGTTTTTTTCATATTCTTTCTTCCTTTCCGGCGTGTATCGCCATATATTTTCCGTACGACATATTAAGCGCCTGCGCCTTTTGCTGAAGCTGCGTAAGTTCGTCAAACGGCGGGCTTTTAAATTTTTCGTACGGTGCAAATCCTCGTCTCCTGCTTTGCGCACACGCAATGCTGCATATTTTGCGCCGCTCTGACATTTTCGGTATACGCCGTCCGCACACTATACAAAATTTTTCTTTTTTCATTTAAAAACTTTCCTTTCACGTAAGTTTGCGGCGCGCTCTTTCGCATTTCTTACTCATTACGTAAGCAGTATACAACAACTTACGTGTTTTGTCAATACTTTTTACGTAAGTTTTTTGTATTTTTCTTACTTTTTAAGAAAGTTAACGGTTATTTTTCAATGTCAATACCCGTAATGTAAGTTTTTATAATTTTTCTTGCATTTCACGAAAGTTAATGTTATAATTTTCTTAGGAGTTGATATTTATGACTTTACCCGAACGCATTAAGGAACGACGCCTTGCTCTTGGGATGACGCTTCTTGACGTGGCAAACGCACTCGGCGTTAAAGAAGCGACGGTTCAGCGCTATGAAAGCGGTGAAATAAAAAATCTTAAGCACGACACTATCCTTTCTCTGTCTAAAATTTTTCGCTGTTCGCCCTCTTATCTTATGGGGTGGGATGAGGATATTTTGCCGCCGCATACAATGCACATAAGCGGAAAAAAGCTTCCCCTTTTGGGTGAAATTGCCGCCGGTATTCCCAAGTTCGCGGATGAAGAGATTGATTATTATTCACCCGCCGATGACGACGGCGCCGACTTTTGCCTGCGCGTGCACGGCGATTCGATGACGGGCGCGGGTATAAAGGACGGCGATATTGTATTTATCCGCAGCCAGTCTGCCGTTGACGACGGGGATATTGCCGCCGTACTTGTGGAGGATGAGGCAACGCTTAAAAGGGTGTATACCTCTCCCGATACCGTAACCCTTGTTGCGGAAAACCCAAAGTATAAGCCTATGGTATATACAAAAAAACAGGGGAAATCCGTACGTATACTTGGCAAAGCGGTTTCCTTTACAACAAAGCTGTAATAAAAGGCTCTGTAATATCTATTGATTGGTTACCACAATAAATAATACAGAGCCTTTTTAATTTCAAACTCGCTGTTGCGGGTTTGTAGCGCACTTTTTCACCCTTAGCTGTTACTTATTACTTTCCAAAAACCGGCAAAGTTTCAGCGGAGAGTGAATAGTAAAAAAGCAATAAGTAAAAATCGACAAGCACTGCCGTACTCGCCGAGATATTTGCACCGCAGGCGCTCTCACAAAAGGTTGGTAATGAGCCAAGCAACGCCGCAGGCGCATCTCGCAAAAAGGTGGTAGCGACTGTGAGCCGTTGTGAGCGCGTTTACAAGCGAACAGGCGAGCCGAGCGTGCCTTTTTGCGAAAGAGGAGGAGCAGCGGCATATTGCCACGCTCTGATTTTTGGAAACAAAAATCGGAGCAAGCAATATATAGCTTGCTCCGACGTGGTGCCGATGGTGGGAGTCGAACCCACACGGTGTTGCCACCGACGGATTTTGAGTCCGTTACGTCTGCCAATTCCATCACATCGGCTTATTTTGCGCAATCACGCATTAGCTATTATAATATAAGCACTGCAAAAAATCAACACTTTTTTTAAAAAATATAAAATTCCGCAGCATAAAAAAGATATTTTCCGCAAAACAATTGACAAACCCCTCCCGTTATGTTATTATGCTATTTGGCATATTATCCCGTTGCTGTGAATTGCGGTTTCTCCTACCCTTTTTACGGCTCCGCGGAGGTTGTGCCGTAAAATTCAATTTGGAGGTTTTCTGTAATGTTAAAGGAAACAAAGCAGGGTATCATCGACAAGTACAAGCTTCACGAAACGGACACGGGTTCTCCCGAGGTTCAGATTGCTATTCTCACTGAGAGAATCAATCACCTTAACGAGCACCTTAAGCAGTTTAAGAAGGATCACCATTCAAGACGCGGTCTTTTGAAAATGGTTGGTCAGCGCCGCGGTCTTTTGAACTATCTTATGAAGATAGACATTAACCGTTACCGTGCAATCGTAGAGAAGCTTGGTCTCAGAAAGTAATATCCGGCACATAAAGCAAGCGGCAGAGTGCGGGGCTTCCCCGCCTCTGCGGCGTTCTTTTATTTAAAACAGAAGGGAAAGCTCGCTTTAGCACTTAAGAAAGCTTTTTTGCGAAAACGTTTTCTTAAGTGATAAACCGCTTCCTCTTCGGAATTTTTGGAGGTTAAATATGTTCAGAACTTTTGAAACAGAGTTTTGCGGCCGCCCGCTTATTGTGGAAACGGGCAAAATGGCTCTTTTGGCAGGCGGAAGCTGCCTTGTACGATACGGCGAAACGGTTGTTCACGCAACCGCAACGGCTTCTGCAAAGCCGCGTGACGGGATCGACTTTTTCCCGCTTTCGGTAGATTATGAAGAAAAGCTTTATTCCGTGGGCAAAATCCCCGGCAGCTTTCTTAAGCGTGAGGGGCGCCCCAGCGAAAAGGCAATTCTCGCTTCGCGCTGTATAGACCGTCCCATACGCCCGCTCTTCCCCAAGGATTTGCGCAACGACGTTTCCGTTGTAACAACCGTTATGAGTGTGGATCAGGACAACGACCCCGTTATCACCGCAATGATAGGTGCGTCAATTGCAATAAGCATTTCCTCCGCACCGTTTAACGGACCGATTGCGGGCGCAACTGTAGGTCTTGTGGACGGCAAAATTGTTGTAAACCCCACTGCCGAGCAGCGCAGCCGCAGTGAGATGTTTTTAACAATTGCCGGTACAAAGGAAAAGGTAAATATGATAGAAGCCGGCGCAAACAGCGTTTCCGAGGACGATATGTTCGAGGGAATAATGAAAGCGCATAAAGAAATTTCCAAGATTTGCGAGTTTATAGAGGGCATACAAAAGGAAATCGGCAAGCCCAAGTTTGAATACGAGCATATTGTTGTTCCCGAAGAGCTTTATAACGACGTAAAGGAAATTGCAATAGATAAGGTTCGGGCTGCACTTGATACCGACGACAAAAATATTCGCGAAGAAAACCTTAAGGATGTTTACAGCTTTGTTTACGAAGCGCTCGGCGAAAAGTACCCCGATATGGAAGGCACAATTGATGAGGCGCTTTATAAGCTTCAAAAATACGTTGTACGCCGCTGGATTCTTGACGACGGAAAGCGTGTTGACGGCAGAAAGCTTAACGAAATCCGTCCTCTTTCGGCAGAGGTCGGCTTGCTTCCCAGAACACACGGCAGCGGTATGTTTACAAGAGGGCAGACGCAGGTTCTTACAACCTGTACCCTCGGTATGATATCGGAAGAGCAGCTGCTTGACGGTATCGATGAAGAAGAAACAAAGCGCTACATTCACCACTACAATTTCCCGTCCTATTCCGTTGGTGAAACACGTCCCAGCCGCGGTCCCGGGCGCAGAGAGATAGGTCACGGCGCACTTGCCGAAAAGGCACTTGTTCCGGTTATTCCCTCAAAAGAGGAATTCCCCTATACAATACGTATGGTTTCCGAGGTGTTAAGCTCCAACGGCTCTACCTCACAGGGCAGCATTTGCGGCAGCACGCTTGCTCTTATGGACGCGGGCGTTCCCATAAAGGCACCCGTTGCCGGAATTTCCTGCGGACTGGTAACAGAGGGCGAGCGTTATATTACAATGGTTGATATACAAGGTCTGGAGGACTTTTTCGGCGATATGGACTTTAAGGTTGCCGGCACAAAAGAAGGTATTACGGCAATACAGGTTGACATTAAGATTGACGGTCTCAGTCCGGAAATAATACGCGAAGCGCTTGAAAAAACGCGCGAGGCGCGCCTTAAAATACTTGACGAGTGTATGCTTCCGTGCATATCCAAGCCGAGAGCGCAGCTTTCAAAATATGCACCCAAAATTGCTACCACAACCATTGACCCCGAAAAAATACGCGATGTAATAGGCAGCGGCGGAAAGGTTATTCAGAAAATTGTTGCCGAAACAGGTGTTAAGATTGATATCGAGGATGACGGAACGGTGTTCTTCGCATCTACCGACGCAGACGCGCAGGCGCGCGCAATCAAAATCGTGCGCGGTATCGCCGGCGATGTTGAAATAGGCGATGTATTCACCGCAACCGTAACACGGATTATGGATTTCGGCGCATTTGTAGAGTATCTTCCCGGAAAGGAAGGGCTTGTTCATATAAGCAAGCTTGATAACAAGCGTGTTGAAAAGGTTACCGATGTTGTAAACGTCGGCGATGTGATAAACGTTAAGCTTGTTGAAATAGACCGTATGGGCAGATACAATTTCTCCCGCAAGGATGCGCTTCCCTCCTCCGAAGAATAAAAAATATAAGCTGCGGCGCGCCTTAACGGCATTCCGCAGCTTTAATATTTGGTGATGTAAATGAAAAAACTGCACTGTCTGTCTAACGGAATACGCCTGGCATACGAATACGTGTCGTATTCCAAAAGCGTAAGCGTGGGCGTATGGGTACGCGCCGGCAGTATGTACGAAAAAGACAACGAAAGCGGCATAAGCCATTTTACAGAGCATATGCTTTTTAAAGGCACCCATAACCGCACAGCCGCAAAAATCGCACAGGAAACAGATTGTATGGGCGGGCATATCAACGCCTACACCGAAAGGGATCACACCTGTTATTATACGCGCACACCCGCCCAGTATATCGGGCGCGCGCTCGATATATTAAGCGATATGTACTTTAATTCGCTTTTTTCCGAGGACGATATAGCCACAGAGCGCAGCGTTATAGAAGAAGAAATAAATATGTACGAGGATTCACCCGAGGACGCCGCCTTAGAAGGGCTTTTGGCAAACGTCTGGCGTGAAAGCCCGCTCGGGCGGGACATAGCAGGCAGCATACAAAGTGTGCGTGCAATAAAAAGGGGCGATATGCTTTCATATATGAAACGCAGATACACCCCCGAAAACACCGTTTTATCGGTTGCCGGCTTTTTTGATGAGGATATGCTTTTAAAGCTTTGCGAAAAATACTTTTGCCGCGGCGAAAACAGCAGCCTTCAGAATGTTTGCGCGCCGCAATTTTTCGGGGGCGAATACCGCCGCAAAAAAGATACCGAGCAGGCGCATATTTCCATAGGTTTTGAAGCGTTTTCGCTTTTTGATAAACGAATATATGCGCTGTCGCTTTTAAATACTATCTTAGGCGGCAGCACCTCAGGCAGGCTTTTTCAGTCGCTCAGGGAAAAAAGCGGGCTGTGTTACAGCATATATTCGTATACCTCCCTTTTTACAAGCACCGGAATTATGGGGATATATGCCGGGCTTTCCCCGAAAAACATTTGCGCGGCGCGAAAAAAAATTGAAGATGAAATCGAAAAAGTATGCACGCACGGCGTATTTATGCACGAGCTTATACGGGCGCGCAGCATACTTAAATGCGGTATAATTATGGACAGCGAAAGCATAGAATCCAAGATGAGCTCCAACGGTAAAAATATTCTTTTTTTGGGGCGCTTTCGCGGCGATGAAGAAATATTAAATGAATTTTCGGCAGTAACCCGAAACGATATAAAGCAAATTGCAAACGAGGTATTTAAAAACGGCAAAAAGGCTGTTTTTATACTTGGCGGAGGTGTTGAAAATGGCAAATGAAATAAATCTTACCCTAAAGGAAATAGCAGATTGCTGCGGCGGAAAATTTTTGGGCGACGGCAGCGCTCTTGAAAAAAAGATTACAACCGTCGTAATAGACAGCAGAAAAGCCGTACAGGGAAGCCTGTTTATTGCGATAAAGGGCGAAAATACGGACGGCGGAAATTATATACCCGCCGCAGCGGAAAACGGCGCGCTGTGCGCAGTATCCCAAACCCCGCGCACCGGTTTTTGCTGCATTGTTGTTTCCGATCCCGTAAAGGCTCTTCAGGATATTGCGGCATATTACAGAAGCAAGCTTAACATTACGGTTGTCGGAATTACGGGAAGCGTAGGCAAAACAACCACAAAAGAGGTTGTTGCAAGCGTTCTTTCCACAAAGTACCGCGTTATAAAGACAGAGGGTAATTTCAATAACGGGCTTGGGCTGCCGCTCAGCATACTTTCGATAAAGCCCGATACAGAGGTTGCCGTAATTGAAATGGGAATGAATCATTTCGGCGAGATGAGCCTGCTTACCTCAATCGCCCGCCCGACAATGTGTATAATGACAAACATAGGCATAAGCCACATCGAAAACCTCGGTTCGCGGGAAAACATACTTAAAGCAAAGTGCGAGATATTTGAATGTATGCCCCCCGCCGCAAGGTGCATTTTAAACGGGGATGACGACCTTCTCATAACTATTGAAAGGCCCAACAAATGCCTGTACGGCTTTGACCGAAAAAACGATGTGTATATTGAAAGCTTTTTGGAAAAAGGGTTTGAGGGAACTGTTTTCTCGGTTTCTCTTTTCGGCGAACATTTCGACTGCTCCATTTCCCTTCCCGGGCGGCACGTGCTTTTTGCCGCAATGGCGGCGATGGCGGCGGGCAGTTGGCTCGGTCTTACACACGACCAGCTTGTAGACGGTATATTCTCTGCGCGCTCGATAAGCGGCAGGGCAAACGTTATCCATACCGACAAATATACACTTATCGACGATTGCTACAACGCCGCGCCGGACTCTGTAGAATCCGGAATAGATTTGCTTGTTAAAAGCGACGCAAAGCGCAGCGTATGTATTTTAGGCGATATGGGCGAGCTTGGAGACACCGCCGCGCCTATGCACCGCCGTATAGGCGAGCATGCCGCAACCGAGCGTGTCGGGCTTTTAATCGCTATAGGCGCTCTTTCAAAGAATACGTATGACGGCTGCGTGCAAAACGGCGGGAACGCCGTATATTTTGAAAATATGGATGAGTTTTTAAAGGAAAAAGACGCTCTTCTTCTTCGCGGCGACACAATACTTATAAAAGCCTCGCACTTTATGAACTTTAACAAAATAGTTGAAGCCCTTATGTAAATAGCGTGTCGATTTTATCGACACGCTTCAAGCCGAAAGCTCGCTTTCGGAGCTTTCGTTTGAGAACAAGGGCTTTCGCTCGCGCGGCGCTCACCGCGCCAGCCCTTGCAGGGAGCGGTTTTTGCGGTACACGCCCGCGAAAACCGCGTTTTTTACGTCAGAGGGGATTTCCCCTCTGACAACTCCCCAAATTCTCGAATTTTCAGTTTTTCGACAGTCTGCCACCGCCCATTGGGCGGTGATTTTTTACATTAAAGGAGCAAAAATTCTTAATAATGCGTTCAGTAATTTCCGTAAAGGATGAATATTGTCACATTCTTTTGCGGTTATCGCGCGGCATTTTTTCAGCGTATCGTTAAAATCGCTTAAAACCGCGTCAACCACGGGCGAATCCATAAACCATGCGCCGCATTCAAAATGCAGGTACAAGCTGCGGTAATCAAGGTTTATGCTGCCCACTGTTGCCGCAGCGCCGTCGCAGCAAAATGTTTTCCCGTGGATAAACCCGGGGGTATACTCATATATTTTCACGCCGCTTTGAATAAGCTCTTTATAATAGCTGTAGGCGACCGCGCGGGCATACCAGTGGTCAATATTCCGCGGGCATATTATCTTTACATCTATGCCGCTTGCCGCGGCATTTGTCAGTGCAAATGTCATTTCATGGTCTAATATAAGGTACGGTGTGGTAATATAAACAAATTTTTCCGCCTTGTTTATCATATCCATATAAAGGTACTCGCCGGTTTGGTATTTGTCCTGCGGCATATCCGAATACGGCATAACAAATCCCGTTTTTCCGTAATTCTCCCACTTCTGCGGCTCATAGCTTTTTATGTTTGGCTTTTCGCCCGTTATTATGCACCACATATCCATAAACATCATTGTAAAGCTCATCGCCGCCTGTCCCTTTACCATAACACCCATATCCTTCCAATGCCCTTTGTCATAACCTTTGTTTATATATTCGTCGGCAATGTTTATCCCGCCCGTATAGGCGGTCTTTCCGTCTATGGAAACAATTTTTCTGTGGTCACGGTTGTTTTGAAGTGCTGAAAGGAACGGCACAAACGGGCTGAAAACGCGGCATTTTATGCCCAGCGCCTGCATTTGCTGCGGAAAAGAGCGCGGCAGAAGCGTCATACTGCCCATACCGTCGTATATAATGCGCACATCAACGCCCTCTTTTGCTTTTCGTTTCAGGATATTAAGTATCGACTGCCACATAATACCGTCTGCCAGGATAAAAAATTCCATAAAGATGTACTTTTGCGCCTTTTCAAGCTCGGAAAGCAGCGATTTTAAAAACTCCTCCCCCACGGGGAAATATGTTGTGTCCGCACCGCCGTATGCCGCAAGATGCGAAACATTGTTCACATACCTTACGGCTCCTTTAAAGCGGGCGTCCGTCTGTGCAATCTCCGAAAGCGTTTTTTCCTGCTGGGGATACGGCGCGGTGGTTTCACACTCCAGCTTTTTCAGGCGTGTAAAAAACCTTTTCGTATTCGTTTGCCCCATAATAAACAGGTAAAGAAACCCTCCTATAAGCGGAAACAGCAAAATCGGTATTATCCACGCTATCTTATACACAGGGTTTGAATGGCGGTTCATAATAATTATCACAACAGCAAAGCTTATTATCTTAAGCGCTATGTCAATATATATAAAATATTCGCTCAGGCGCATCACAAACCACACCAAAAGCGCCGCCTGTGCAATCAGCAGCAGGCTTACAATTACCAGCTGGCTGAAAAGCACCTTTAATAACTTGCGCATAACAAACCTCCCTTTTAATACCGTATAAGACTTACAAAATTATATTTTTCCCGGCAATCTAATACAAAAAATTTGCCGTGTGCGTTAAGTCATCCCACTGAACGGCAGCTCCCACTGCTTCCGCCAAAACGCGTGCCGAAACAAGTGTTGTATCGTTTATAACAAGCGGCGGTGCAATTGTCGGGTTTAAAACGCCGTTTGTATAGATGCGCCCGTCGGGGAAAATTTCCACAACCTTATCCGAAATGGCCGCCTTTACAGCCTCGTTTTCCTTGTCATAGGAAACATTCCACCCGATAAGCTCCATTACGGGGCGCAGGGGAATATATGTGCGGTCGTAATATATCACCGGCGGCATATTGTCAAAAAATACCTCCTGCGAATTTACCTTAACATATACCTCTTCGCTGTAGCTTATCCCGTGCGAAACAGCGTAATAGTACGGATATTGATATTTGTTTCCCGTAATTATAAGCCTTTCACACCCCGAAAAGGCATATTCGTCAATCCATTCGACAGAATCGGGAATATTTACAAGGCTAAGCCTTTCACACCCGGAAAACGCCATCGAATCTATATACAAAACCGAATTGGGAATTCTGAGGCTGCGCACAGTATCGTTTTCCATAAACGCACCTGCGCCGATTCCCGTAATACCGCCCGGAAGGGTTACGTGCTTTTCCCCTCCCTTATATGATATTAAAATTCCGTTCACCGTGACAAAGGGTTCTTTAAAATTGTAAAGCCACGCCGTATCGTCAAAAGCACCTGTGCCGATATATGAAACGGTTGTCGGTATGTCTATCGCGGAAAGGCTGTAGCAGTGTACAAACGCGTTTTCGCCTATTTCGCGAAGCCCTGCGGGAAGCGTTACGCTTTCAACATTTGTGTTATATGCAAACGCCCCTGCCGATATATTGGTAATCCCCGCGGGCACCGTAACGTGCTTTTCGCTGCCGTTATATTTTAAAAGCGTTGTTTGCCCCAAAATTACAAATTCCTCGCTTGAGGAGGTATACCACGGTGTGCCGGAAAAAGCCGTCGGCTCGATTTCTGCGGGCTGACCGGCAAAGCTTACCTTTTCAAGGGCGCTGCACCCCGCAAACGCGCGCGCACCGACGTAGGAAACCGTCTGACCTATGCTTACGCTTTTAAGAAGCGTGCATCCCTCAAACGCGCTCTCCCCTATGCGCACAATCCCATCGGGAATGGTAAGGGTTGTAAGCGTCGGCGAAGACGAAAACGCCCCGTCGCCTATTGCATTTACGGCATACCCGCCCAGCGTAACGGGTATTGTCACATCCTTGGGGTCGCCGGCAAACGCCGTTATCGTTCCCGTGCTTTTATCAAAAAAGTAAAGCACGTTCCCCGATTTATACACCGGTATGCGCGGTGCGGCGCTTATATTTACGGCGCAAAACAGCATACAAAATGCCAAAACAGCCGCGCTTATTTTTTTAAACATAAATCTCACCTCATAATAAAATATAAACCCATGTTACATTTTACACCAATGCGGCACTTTTGTCAAATCCGCATGTTTTGTCATATACTGTACAGGAGGTGTATTACATTGCCTAATATATATCTTAGTCCATCAACACAGGAAAATAATATGTTTGTAAGCGGCGGCAGCGAAGAATATTATATGAATTTAATCGCAGACGCAATGGCGCCGTACCTGAGGTCAAGCGGAATAAGCTATACCCGCAATTTGCCGTCAATGACGGCGGCACAGTCGATAAAGCAGTCTAACGAGGGGCAGTATGCCCTGCATCTTGCCATTCACTCAAACGCTGCACCCGAGGGGCAGTACGGCTCCTATCGCGGAATAGACGTGTACTATTCCCCAAAAAGCGTAAACGGCAGGCGTGCAGCACAAATTTTTGCAAAAAATCTTAAAACGATATACCCTATCCCGTCAAAGGTTCGTGCGCTTACAACCCAAACAATAGGCGAGGTTACCCAAACCAAAGCCCCGGCGGTATTTCTTGAACTGGGCTATCACGATAACGAAGACGACGCCCTCTGGATAAAAGAAAATATAAACCGCATAGCGGCAAATCTTGTTCTGTCGCTTACGGAGTATTTTAACATTCCGTTTATAGAACCGGCACAGCCGAGGAGAGCATATGTAAACGTAACAAGCGGAAATCTCAACCTTCGCGAAAGGCCGTCCGTCACCTCGCGCGTGCTCAGGCGGCTGCCGGATAAAACCCCGCTTACCGTGCTCGGACAGTGGCAGGACTGGTACAGCGTGAACTACAACGGAATAATCGGCTACGTTCTCTCCGATTATGTAAGTTTTTAAAAATCAAGCCTTTACAAACTGCCGAAAAAAAGGTATTATAGTATACAGAAGAAATATCCTTTTAAAATGGGTGATATAATTGAAAAAGGCTGATTTTGCCGGCGCTGCCTTTGCCGCTTTTTTGTTTTTAATATCGCTTTTCTTTATTCGCGGCGGAGATACTGCCGCAATATATATAGACGGCAGGCTTTATAAATCCGTGCCGCTTTCTTCCGATATAACAATTCCCGTAAAAAGCGAATACGGCGAAAATACAGTCTGTGTAAAAAACAAAAGCGTGTATATTATAAACAGCAACTGCCCCGGCGGGCAGTGTATGCACGGCAAAATAGTATCCCGCGGACAAAGCCTTGTTTGTCTGCCGCACAGGCTCAGCGTGGTTATCGAAAACAATTCCCGAAAAAACGAAACGGACGTTATCTTATGAAAACAACACATTCTGTAGCGCGCGGCGCATTTCTTACCGTGTTGGCGGTAATGCTCGGTTTTATCGAGGCGTCAGTAATGCCGCCGTCATACGGCGGTATAAAAATCGGTATCGGAAATGCCGCCGTGTTGGCAGCTCTTTACACTATGAATCAAAAATGGGCTTTTCTTGTAGGCATCGGCAAGGTTTTTTTATGCGCGGCACTGTACGCGGGCTTTGCGCCTATGCTTTACAGTTTGTGCGGCGCGGTTTTAAGTATTGCGGCGCAGTGTCTTTTAAAGAAAACGGGGCGTTTTTCCATAGTCGGCGTAAGCAGTATGGGCGCAATGTTTCATAATGCGGGGCAGCTTCTGTGCGCATATTTTCTTATGGGCAGGGGGATTATGGCGTATTTTCCGTTTTTAATGGTGTGCGGAGCGTTCGGCGGGCTTCTTACCGGCATTTTAACAAAGCTTATAATTGAAAGAGGGGGGCGCTTTTTTGGAAAAGAAAAACTTTCTGCACCTGTCAGAGCGCGTGCAGAGCGAGATAACAAAAAAACTTAAAACGGAAATTAAACAGCCGCTTCGCCGCAATCCCGACCGTGACAGGGCAAATTTATGGCGGCCGTGCTATGTGCGTGACATTGAAAAAATAATGCACCACCCCTTTTATAACAGATATGCCGATAAAACACAGGTCTTTTCGTTTTATCGCGACGACGATATATCCCGCCGTGCAATTCACGTGCAGCTTGTTTCAAGGATTGCGCGCAACATAGGAAGGCTGCTCGGGCTTGACCTTGACCTTATCGAGGCAATCGCCTTAGGACACGATATGGGGCACACACCGTTCGGTCACGCCGGAGAGCGGCTTCTTTCCGACATATATTTTTCGCGGACAGGCAGATATTTTAACCACAACGTACATTCCGTGCGCGTTTTGGACAAGATTTTTAATCTTAATATCACGCTTGATACGCTTGACGGAATTTTATGCCACAACGGCGAATTGGAGCTTAAGGAGTACCGCCCTGCCCATCTTTCCGATTTTCCCGAGTTTGACAAAAAAGTCGAAGCGTGCTATAAAGACAAAAGCGCGGTAAAGCGCCTTGTTCCCTCCACACTTGAAGGGTGCGTTGTAAGGGTTTGCGATATTATCGCCTATATCGGAAAGGATCGCCAGGACGCCGAACGCGCAGGGTTTCAAACAGACAGCGACGGGGGCTTTAACTCTTATATAATAAACAACCTTGTAGTAAATATTATTGAAAACAGCTTCGGCAAGAATTATATATGTATGGATGACGAGTATTTTGCCGCACTGAAAAACGCAAAAGCGGAAAATAATGCACGCATATATACGGCATGCAACGTAAACAAGCAGTACGAAACAGCCCTTAAACCTATGTTTTCTATGCTTTACGACGCGCTTTTGAAAAGCCTTTTGCGCGGAAACCGCAGCGATGTAATATTCCGCCATCATATAGACTATATAAACAAGCGCAGAAAATTCTACAACGCCGGAGATTATACACAGGAAAATTCCCCCGATGATATTGTTGTGGATTATATCGCTTCAATGACGGATGATTATTTTATAGATTTGTGCGCGCATCTTCTTCCCGACGCGCCGAAAATACACTACACCGGATATTTTGATAACTTAAACGACAGAAAGGAATAAAAAAATGGATAACAAAAAAATGGCACAGCTGCTTTTCCCGAACGAACTGAAAACGCCTGAATATTACGAAGCGCTTTACCCGAAGAGAAATCTTCCGGAGGGGGCGCGCGTAACGCGCCTCGGGCCCAGCCCCACCGGGTTTATACACCTGGGCAACCTCTTCGGCGCCATTACGGACGAACGGCTGGCACATCAAAGCGGCGGTGTATTTTTTCTGAGAATAGAGGACACCGATAATAAACGCGCCGTGGAGGGCGCGGAGGAGGTTATCGTAAACACCCTCTCTTATTTCGGCGTTCATTTTGACGAGGGGGCTCTCCTCGGCGGAGAAAAAGGAGATTACGGCCCGTATCATCAGCGCTGCCGTGCGGAAATTTACCACACGTTTGCAAAAGAGCTTGTTTTGCGCGGTCTGGCATATCCGTGCTTCTGCACCGAGGAGGAGCTTTCCTCCATGCGTGAAAAGCAAATGGCTCTTAAAGAGAATTTCGGCTATTACGGAAAGTGGGCACGCCACCGCAACATAACCTTTGAGGAGGCACAAAAATATATCTCCGAAGGTAAAAGCTTCGTTCTGCGCCTGCGCGCGCCTGAAAAGAGCGAAAAAACCTTTACTGTAGAGGACGGCATCCGCGGTAAGCTTACCATGCCCGAAAACGACCAGGACATTGTTCTTCTTAAGTCGGACGGTATACCCACCTATCATTTTGCGCACGTTGTCGATGACCACCTTATGCGTACAACGCACGTTGTCCGCGGTGAAGAATGGCTTGCAACGCTCCCTGTTCATGTTCAGCTTTTCAATCTTTTCGGATGGGAACTGCCCGTCTACTGCCACACCGCACAGCTTATGAAGTTTGACGGCGGCGTAAAACGCAAGCTAAGCAAAAGAAAAGACCCCGAGCTTTCCCTTGATTTTTACAAAAGCGAGGGGTATCTTCCCGGTGCCGTTTGGGAATATATGATGACGGTGCTTAACTCCAACTTTGAGCAGTGGCGCATCGAAAACCCGCACACCCCCATAGATGAATTTAAATTTACCACAGAAAAGATGGGAAATTCCGGCTCGCTTTTTGATATAGACAAGCTTAACGATGTAAGCAAAAATTACATTGCCACGCTTGACGCGCAAACCGTTTACGATTATATCACGGCTTGGGCGAAAGACTGCGACGCCGAATACTTTAATATGCTTACCGAAGACAAAGCCTTTACCCTTGCCATGATTGCAATAGGGCGCGGCGGGGAAAAACCCAGAAAAGATATTAAAAACTGGAAACAGTCGAAAGAGTTTTACAGCTTTTTCTTTGACAATACCTTTGTACCCGAGGACCCCTATCCCGAAAACGTAAGCGAGGACGACAGAAAAGAAATTCTGCAAAAATATCTCAAAACATATGACCACAGCGACGACCAAAGCACATGGTTTTCCAAAATACGCATCATCGGCGAGGAAATGGGCTATGCGCCGCAGCCAAAGCTGTACAAAAAAAATCCCGAGCTTTACAAAGGGCACGTCGGCGATGTAAGCGGCGCTATAAGGATAGCAATTACCGGGCGCAGCAATTCGCCGGACGTTTGGTGTATTCAGCAGGTGCTCGGTGAAAAGCGCACTGTTGAAAGGATAAAGAAAGCATATGAAAAATAAGCGGAAAATTTACGCTCTTTGCGCCCTTTTTTCGGCGCTTGTTTCCATTGTACTGCTGTGTGTGCTTTTGGGTACACAGCGCGAAAAAAAGGAAAATCCGCAAAAGACCCTGCCCCCCGAAAAACCGCAGACAGTTACGCTTTGCGCAGTGGGCGATAATCTTATACATTCGCCCATATACAAAAAATGCAAAACCGCAGACGGCTATAATTTTGACTGCCTGTACGAAAATATAGCTCCGTATATTAAAAAGCACGATATTGCCGCAATAAACCAGGAAACAATATTTGTGCAGGGGGAGGAAAATTTCAGCGGCTATCCCCTTTTCGGCACCCCTAAGGAGGTCGGCGAAAGTATAGTCCGCGCGGGTTTTAACGTTGTAACGCACGCCACAAACCATGCCTACGACAAAGGCAAAAATGCGCTTTTCTACACAATGGATTTTTGGGACAACTATCCCCGCGTGTCGGTGCTTGGGCTAAACAAAAGCGAGGAAGACGCCCGTAAAACAGAAATTCTTAATATAAACGGCATTAAAGCGGCGCTTCTTAATTATACCTACGGGCTTAACGGGCACAGGCTGCCGCGCGGTGAAAAATATCTTATAAATATTTTTAAACGCGATGAAAAAACAGCCGCACACATAAAAGATGCAAAGGCTGCGGCGGACATCTGCATTGTATTCATCCACTACGGAACGGAGTATACGCATATTCCCACCAAAGAGCAAAAGGCAGATGTTGAATTTCTGTGCGAAAACGGCGCCGATATAATTATCGGTGCACATCCGCACGTTATTCAGCCGGTTACGGCATATACCTCCGAGAATCAAAACAAAGCCGTTGTTTTTTGGTCTTTGGGCAATTTTATCTCAAACCAGGACAGCACGGAGAAAATCCTCGGCGGGATGGCAGATATAACCATAGAAAAGAAAAACGGCAATGCATATGTGAAAAGCTATAAAATGCTGCCTACCGTAACCCATGCAGACTCCGGCGGCTACAGCGCGTATCTTCTTTCGGATTATACAGACGCTCTTGCCGCGTCACACCGCCGTGTGCCAAATCTTACGGTTGAAAAATTAAACGATTTGTTCTGCCGCGTTATGGCTGTAACACCTTGAAAAAAGGGGATGTTAAAAAAGTCCAGAGCGCAAAAAGGCAATTATAGTAAAGAGGTTGCAACCGTAAAACAGTTAAAAAACTCTGTTTTGGTAGAAAAATCTCATTACACTCGATTTTTCCGTATTTATAAGCCTTTTTGCTACGAACAAACTTCACCTCTCGAAGTATCTATATACATCTTCGGGTGTGGCATAATACAACAGAATCCGATATGGTTTAAAAAGGAAAATTTCACATAATGCCGCAGAAAATTCTGCAAATATACGCCAGTATTATTTTTGAATTTTCCTTGCCTTATATCAAAATTTTCTCTTTTTAAACTCTTCGACCTTTTGCTTAGAAAAATTATTAGGATTTTTAATGCGGAGGACGAAGATAGGCTGTCGCCTTTCGAGGACGACAAATTGAAAAGACTTTAATTTTTCAAGCAAAAGGCATATTGGGTTCTATTGCATTATGCCTGAAGTTTGTCCGTTCTGAAGCTTTTTTTCCTATCCCCTTGAAAAAAGGAACTGTTTAAAAAGTTTAAACAGTTCCTTTTTTGAGTGTGTCGATAAAAGCCTGAAGCTTATTTTTTTACTTTATAACCCTGACTCTTAAAACGCCGTCAATTGCGAAAATTTTTGCAACAGCGTCCTCGGAAACGTCGCCCTCAACATCAAACAGCGAGCAGGCATAGTCCTTTTTACCCTTATTCAAAAGGTTTGATATATTAAGCCCGCATCCCGATATTACAGACGTTATCCCCGAAATCATATTCGGTATGTTTTTATGAAGCACCGTAACACGTACGCCATTTGTGCGCGGAAGCTCGCAGTTCGGGAAATTAACAGAGTTTATTATGTTTCCGTTTTCCATATATTCAACAAGCTCTTTCGCTGCCATAACGGCACAGTTATCCTCACTCTCGGCAGTAGATGCGCCGAGATGCGGTATTGCTATAACATTTTCAAGCCCAAGCACCTCGTCAGACGGGAAATCCACAACATATGTAGATATAAGCCCCACCTCAAGTGCGCTTTTAAGTGCGCCGGTATCTACAAGCTCCCCGCGGGAGAAATTAAGAAGCTTTGCGCCCTTTTTAACGGAGGACTTAAACAGCTCTGCATTAAACAGCCCCTTTGTATCGGGCGTAAGCGGAAGATGCAGCGTTATGTAATCCGCCTCTGCAAGGGCTTCGCCTATTTCCGCCTTTATAACGGTGTGTCTGTCAAGCATTAAGGCAGACTGCACAGATATAAACGGGTCGTAGCCCACAACGTCCATACCCAAATGGTGCGCAGCGTTTGCAACCAATACGCCTATTGCGCCAAGACCTATTACGGCAAGCTTTTTGCCTTTTATTTCGCAGCCTGCAAAGTTGCTCTTTCCTTTTTCCACAAGCTTTGCAACGCCCTCTTCACCCTTAAGCGTCTGTGCCCACGCGCTGCCGCCTATAATATTTCTCGATGCAAGCAAAAGTCCCGCAATTGTAAGTTCTTTTACGGCATTTGCATTTGCACCGGGCGTATTAAACACAACTATGCCGTTTTCGCTGCAGCGGTCAAGCGGGATATTGTTTACGCCCGCACCCGCGCGCGCTATCGCCAGAAGGCTTGTCGGAAAAGACATATCGTGCATATTAAAGCTGCGCAAAATTACGCAATCCGGATTTTCGCAATTGTCCGAAACAGCATAGCGTGTCTTGTCAAAGTTGTCCAAGCCGCACTTTGCAATCTTATTAAGCGTAAGAAGATTATACATTTTATCGCCCCTTATTTATTATTCTTTTCAAATTCGCGCATAAATTCTACAAGCGCCTCTACGCCCTCCTTGGGCATTGCATTATAGATGCTTGCGCGCATACCGCCTACAGTTCTGTGTCCCTTAAGGTTCACAAATCCGTTTTTCGCAGCTTCAGCAATAAACTTTTTATCAAGCTCTTCATCGCCCGTAACAAACGGTATATTCATAAGCGAGCGGTCTTTTTTAACAACCGTTCCCTTAAACATCTCGGACGAGTCGAGGAAATCGTAAAACAGCTTTGCTTTTTCCTCGTTTATTTTCTGTATTGCACCTACGCCGCCAAGCTCTTTAAGCCACTCCAGCACAAGCATACAAATATATATGCAGTAGCACGGCGGTGTATTGTAAAGAGATGCGTTGTCGGCGTGTATCTGATAGTTAAACATTGTCGGCGTTATATCCATCTGATGACCCAAAAGGTCCTCGCGCACAATTACAATGGTAAGACCTGCCGGAGCAACGTTCTTTTGTGCACCCGCATACAAAAGCCCAAATTTTTTAACGTCAATCTCCTGCGAAAGAATACACGAAGAAATGTCTGCCACAAGCGGTACATCTCCTGTATTGGGAAGCGCGGTGTATCTCGTTCCGTAAATTGTGTTGTTATATGTAATATGGAAATAGTCCGCCTCAGGGTCAAACGAAGCTTTGTCAAGCTCCGGAATATAAGAAAACGTTTTATCGGCACTTGAAGCAACACGGTTTACAGTGCCGTATTTTTCAAACTCGCTTGCGGCTTTTTTAGCCCACTGACCGGTAATTACACAGTCGCACTTGCCGCTTTTTGTAAGAAGATTCATCGGTATCATGGCAAACTGACTTGACGCGCCGCCCTGTAAAAATAAAACTTTGTAATTATCGGGAATGTTCATCAGTTCCCTAAGCAGCGCCTCCGCATTTTTGATTATTCCGTCGTATACCTTACTGCGGTGGCTCATCTCCATAACGCTCATGCCGCTGTCTTTATACTCGAGCATCTCGCTCTGCGCTTTTTTCAAAACATCAACAGGCAGCGCACCCGGACCTGCGGAAAAGTTATAAACTCTTGCCATAACGTAGCCTCCTAAAAAGTATTATACGTACTATTATACTCTTTATAGGAAAAAGTGTCAAATTATTTTGCGCTTTTTTTTCGTTCTTCCAATATTTTTTTTGCGCTTTTTAACACGTCCGACACACCAAAGCAGAATATAAACACCGCAAACAGGCGGGAAAGTGTTTTCCCCGAAAGGTACAGCGCAAGCCTTGCCCCCAAAAAGCAAAAGGGAACTCCCCCCAATATCAGGGGGAGCGCCTCATAAAATTTAACGTTTTTATTTTTAATATGCACAAAAAGCGCCGCAATTGCTGTCGGAATAAAGTAAAATAAATTTATTGCCTGCGCCTCCTTCTGCGAAACGCCCGCAAAAATGCACAGCGCCGGTATAAGCACCATTCCGCCGCCTATGCCCATTCCGCTTAATATTCCCGCAAAAAAACCTATTACAGACGTAAGCAAAACAAAAACTCCTTAAAAAAACATTTTAACAGCCGCAATTATCATTACGCATCCGAATATTGCGCGTATATACACCTTCGGAAGCTTAGAGAGAAGCTTTGCCCCCAAAACGGCGCCCAAAATGCCGCCGAGCGAAGCCTTGAAAACGCTTTCAAGGCTTCCGTAGCCGCCGCGGTGATAAACAAAAATGCTTAAAAGCGTCATAGGTAAAATTACAAAAATTGCCGTGGCGTGCGCCTTTTTTTCTTCAAGCGACACAAGTCTTTCAAGTGCAAGCACCGCCACAATTCCCCCTCCCGAGGCAAAGAACCCGTTTACAAACCCTATAACACCGCCCATAAAAAGCTTTTTTGCCTTCATCAGGAAACAAGCATCTCCAATCTTAATTTATCGGCTATCATCGCAATAAATTCGCTGTTTGTGGGCTTTCCCTTGTTATTGTTTACGGTGTAACCGAAAAGCTTGTACAGCTCCTCCTCGTTTCCGCGTATACACGCCACTTCAATAGCATGGCGTATGGCACGTTCAACCCTGCTCGAGGAGGTGTTATGGCGCGACGCTACCTTCGGATAAAGCTGCTTTGTAACGGCATTTATAAGCTCGGTGTCTTTTATGCTCATTATAATTGCGTCACGCAGATATTGATAACCCTTTATATTTGCCGGTACCCCTACGGAATGGATTGTGTTCGTAACGGATATTTCTATTGCTCTGTCAGAGGGTCTGTCCCCTTTTCCCGAGGCGTCCGTGCCGCTTACCCTGCCGCCCGCAAGCGACGCGCGCGGTGTGCACAAAAGATGTATTCTTTCGTAAATAGTTTCAAACTCGCACGGTTTTATCATAAAATAATCCGCGCCAAGCTCCATGCAAAGATTTGTTACATTGTCTTTCTTTGCACCGGTAAGTACAATTACAACGGGGCGCCTTGAAAGCGGCAGCGAGCCGATTTTCTTCAACAGCCCTATGCCGTCCATCCCCGGAATAACTATATCCATCAAAACCACATCGGGCATAAGCGTGCGTATTTTCTCCGCCGCGTCAATCCCGTCCGTAGCTTTTGCTACCACCTCTGTGTCGCCTTTGTTTGTAAAAAACATATTCATTTGCGACAGTAACTCCTGATTTCCGTCTACTAAAAGCAGCTTTATCTTGTTTTTCATCGTTTTTCCTCCTGTAGTTTGTTGTTTCAGTTAGTATATTACCATATATTGGAAATAAATGCAAGATATTTTTGTAATTTTCTGGAAAATATTTTCAATATATGGTAATCAGTATACATTAAACATTTTTTCGACATATATTCCGTATCCGCACGCGGGGTCATTTATCAAAACGTGCGTAACCGCTCCTACAATTCTGCCGTCTTGTATAATGGGCGAGCCGCTCATTCCCTGTATAATTCCGCCTGTTTTTTCCAAAAGCTCGGGGTCGGTAACCTTTATCATCATACTTTTTGCGGCAGAGCCGAACGGTATTGTGCGAAGTATTTTAATACCGTACTCCCGCGTTTCATTGTCAACCGTGGAAAGAATTGTTGCATTTCCCGGGTGTACCTGGCTGATAAGCCCCACCGGAAGAAGGCGCCCTTCAAACTGTGCCTCGCCCGAAAGGGTTCCGAATATTCCCGACTCGCAGTTTTTTTCAGCTGTGCCGCATATTATCCCTCCGCTTGAAAAACTGCCGCATATTTCGCCGGGTTCTCCGCGCTGCCCTTTTTTAACCGACACAACGCTGCTTTTTTCAATCGAGCCTTTTAATATGTCAAACATTACACCCGTGTCGGAATCGCTTATTCCGTGTCCCAGCGCTCCGTAGCGCCCGCTTTCGGGGTCAAAATATGTCAGTGTTCCCACACCGGCGGTACTGTCGCGCACCAAAACGCCAAGCTTAAGCATATTATCCGCCGAATCTCTTTTAGGCGTTACAACAAGCGTTTTGCTGCGATTGTCACGCGTAAGCTCCAGGGTATTTTCACCGTCTTTTAAAAGCGGTGCTACATCTACGGCACGCATAATCTGCGTGCCGTTTATTTTTACTATTACATCCCCCGGTATTATTCCGGAAAGCGCCGCCGGGGATTCGCTTTTATTATTTTCGCACAAAAATGTTTTTGTATCGATAACAATAAGCCCCCTGTTGTAAAGCCTCAGCCCCACCAGGCAGCCGGATGCGCACAGGCTTTTTTCGCTTGTCACATTTACCTGTATTTTTCTTACAGGTATTGTTCCCACAAAAAGCGACGCCGTGTACTCGCCCTCCCTCTCGGGGGTGACGGTATTTTTTGCGGTAGCTTGGAAAACATCCTCCTCCGCCTTAATTTTTACGCCCGGAATAAGGCTGCTGCTGTGCTGCTGCCCGTAAAACATCATTATTTCCTCAGGCAGGGAAAACACCATTTCCGAATATAAAATTGCAAATGAAAGCATCAGCGATGACAGGCATATTGCGGTTTTTTTAAGTATTTTCATCTTGCGCCTCCAAAAAGGTCAGTAAAATTATTTTTACCCTTATCCCGCAATATATTCGTCAAGGCTTTTAAATACATATCCCTCTTTTTGTGCAGCCTCTATTACATCGCCCAGCGCTTCGGCATTTCCCTTTGAAACGGCATGCAAAAGAAGTACGCTGCCCGGGAAAAACCTTTTTGTTATGCTGTTAAACGCCTCCTCGCGCGATACCTTGTTGTCCCAGTCTACATATGCAAACGACCAAAAAACCGTTGTATATCCCATATCCTTTATTCTTGCTAAGCTTTGCTCGCTGTATTCGCCCTTCGGCGGGCGGAAATATTTACATTTTTTTTTGCAAATTCCGTAAACAAGGCGATCAAGCTCTCCCAGCTCATTTTTTAATTCATCTTCCCCAAGCTTTGCCACACACGGGTGGTTTACCGTATGATTTCCTATAGTGTGTCCCTCGCGCGCCATACGGGCTATAAGTTCGGGTTCGCTTCTTACATATGCACCGGTAACAAAAAATGCCGCGGGAACGCCGTATTCTCTCAGTGTGTCAAGTATTACGGATGTATACCCGTTTTCGTATCCCTCGTCAAATGTAAGATACATTACCTTTTCCTTTTCCGCTCCCATGTAGATGCACTTATATGTATCGCACAAATCAATCTGTTCCGCGGTAAATTCGCTGCGGGAATCGGTTTTTCTCATTCCCCAGCCTTGCACCGTGCTGCTTAAGGCAGAATAATCCGAAACCTCGGCGCTGTTTTTTGCGGTCGGCACAGCGGCGCATCCGCAAAGTGCAAGCGTTAAAATCAAAACATATAAAAGCGCTTTTTTCATGTTAAAGCTCCTTAAAATAAAAATAGAGGAGACAGATTACTCTGTCTCCTCTATTTTATTCAAAATTCTTCTTTATTATGTCACGCTTTTTTCTTGTCGGAATTTTTCCACATTGCCCAGAACGGAGCCGCAATAAACAACGAAGAATATGTTCCTGCGATAATACCTACAATAATCGGCAGCGCAAACTCTTTAATGGATGTAACACCCATTACATACAAAACGCCGATTGTAAAAAGCGTTGTAAGAGAAGAGTTTATCGCACGCATATACGAATTATATATGGCGTTATCGGCAATTTCATCGTTTGTTGCCTTTTTCATACTGCGCATATTGTCACGCACACGGTCAAACACAACGATTGTTGCATTTATCGAATAACCCACAATGGTAAGCACAGCTGCAATAAATCCGCTGTTTACGGTAAAGCCCGTAAGCGCGTAAAAGCCGAGCATTATCATAACATCGTGGAAAAGTGCAATTACCGCGCAGCTTCCCGAACGGAAATCAAAACGAATTGTGATATAAACAAGCATAAGTGCAATTGCAAGAATAATTGCCTTAAAGCTGTCGCCTATAAGACGACCGCTTACCGTACCGCTTACCTTATCGTTTGAAAGCAGTGATTTTTCGCCGAGATTAAGCTTGTCCTTTATTGCCTCTATTATCTTGTCGCTTTGGTCGTTTGTAAGCTCAATCGTCTTTACCGAAACCGCCTTGTCGCCGACCTTCTGAATTGTAACATCGCCCGAGCCTGTATTTTCTTTTACAATAGCGGCAATGTCCTTTTCAACCTGCTGCGAATACTTTGTTTTTCCGAGGTCAAACTGAAGCGTGCTTCCGCCCGTAAAATCTATTCCGTAGTTAAGACCGCGTGCGAAAAGCAATATAATGCTTAAAACAACCAAAACAGCCGGAACCGTAAGGGAAATTTTTCTTTTTGACGTTATTGATTTCATTACGAATCCCTCCTTTTACTTAAGCCGTAAAGTACGGGATTTTTGAGATTAAAGCCTACAATCTGCTTTAACAAAAACTTTGTAAGCGTAACGGCAGTAAGCATACTTACAACAATACCTATAAACAGCGTCATAGCAAAGCTCTTAACAGTACCTGTTCCGAAGAAATAAAGCACAACCGCTGCTATGATAGTTGTAACGTTCGAGTCAATAACCGCAGTAAGCGCACGGTTAAAGCCGGCATTTACGGAAGCGCCCACGCTCTTTCCGCTCTTAAGCTCTTCCTTAATTCTTTCAAAAATTACAACGTTTGCGTCAACCGCCATACCTATTGAAAGTATAACGCCGGCAACACCCGGAAGCGTAAGCGTAACGCGGAACTTCGTAACAAAGAAGCCTGCCATAATAAGCGTTACCAATGAAATATATGCTATAAGCGATATATCCGCAACAAGACCTGGCAAACGGTAAACAAGAAGCATAAATATCATTACCAAAAGAATACCTATAAGCGCCGCCTTAAGCGATGTTGCAAGCGCCTTCGAGCCGAGCGTCGGACCAACCGAGCGCAGCTCCGCATCCTTAAGCGAGAACGGAAGCTGACCGGAATTTATAAGGCTTGCAACAGCCTCTGCCCCGTCAGCGTCATAATTACCCGTTATAACACAGGTGTCGCTGTCTATTACCTCTTTAACGGTGGGCGACATCTGCACCTCGCCGTCAAGTGCAATGCTTATATAGTTTTTGTTTTCGCCCACTGCCGAAACCGCCTTTTCCGTTGCAGCCTTGAATGCCTTTTGTCCCTTGCTTGTAAGCGCAAGCTGAACATAGTATTCGTTTCCGCCTGTCTGGCTTACGGGGCCGTACTTGCTTGCCGCGGAAGATACGTTTTCCTTAGAGCCGTCCATAACAACGTTTCCGTCTGCGTCCAAAAACTCAAGCTTTGCCGTTGTTCCTATCATTTTTACCGCTTCCTGCGGGTCGTCAATGTTCGGAATTTCCACACGAATACCGGTGTTTCCCTGTCTTGAAATTGTAGCCTCCGAATATCCCTGCGAGTCCAGGCGGGCACGAATAATGCTTTCGGCAGCATTCATTTCCTCGCCCGTTACTTTTGAAAGATCCTTAACGTCCGGCTCAAACACTATTATCGAGCCGCCGACAAGGTCCAGACCCTGCTTAATGCCCTTTTCCTTGTCAAAGGTACTGGGGACTTCAATATTGCCGATTTTCACGTCAAATGCCGCAACGTATGCAAACACTACAATTAAAACGAGAACCAGCAAAAATGAAATCACATTTTTTGCCTTCATTTGTTTTCCTCCTTAAATTTTGTAAAGCCAAAAACCGCGCCTTTGTTTACGGCGCCCTTTTTCGCATTAAACGAAGAAGCCTCTCCGCTATGGTAAATGCCTTCTGAAAACACAGCTCAAACAAAAGCTCTGCGCAGGGTGCGCACAAAGCGCCCGTAAGCAAAACCGCCAATGCACCGTTCCTTTTTTCCGACAGACAGACAAGCGGCGCTTTAATGCTTGAGAAAGCTTCCTCCGGGTAATATACCTTCATCGAAAAGGGTTCTCCCGCAAGGCTTTGCATGTTGACCGATGCCCGATTGTCTGCCCTTGCGCGCTTTGCCGTTGTACCCGGTGCTGCCGCGCCGAAAAACAAAAAGACAGCCGCAGCAAAAAAAGACACGCGCCTTAATATCATCGGTCACACTCCTTTCCGACATAACAACATTATTATAGCCGTATTTTAGCAATTAGTCAATAATTTATTTGCGCTGCGCCGTATTTATTCCCACAATGCCGCCGAAAGCGCCCGCCGCAGAAGAAATTAAAAATACGCGCAGAAGCATTTTCGCCGACGGCGCGTTTTTAAAAAAGGCGCATCCCGCAGCCACAAGCAAAAAAGCACACAAAACGCCCGCGCCCGCACCCGTAAGCCACCCGTTTTTCTTAGCCCCGCGTGAAAAAACCGCCGCAAACACAAAAACGGCTATGTACGGCACCGCCGATGACGAAACCGCAAAAAATTTTTCATACGTCGGCGCTTTTGAAAGCACAACCGAAAATACGGCTGTAAGAAGCGCCGCAATAAACGCTGCCGCGCAAAGCGCGCGAAAGCCCCTTTTTAAAATATAGGTACAGCTGTTCATAAAATACACCTCCGAATATATGTTAAATCATATTCGAAGGCGCTGCTTCTTATTCGTGAACGGTAAGCACTCTTGAAATAGAGCTTTTTTCAAGCTTTATCTTTGTTCTGTCCGCGCCGGATTCTATCGTAACAGAGTCCTCTTTTATTGTAACGACCTTTCCCATAATTCCGCCTGCCGTTACAACCTCGTCATTCACCTGAAGCGAATCAAGCATCTGCATCATCTGCTTTTGGCGCTTTTTCTGCGGGCGGATAAGCAAAAAGTAGAAAATTGCCACCATTGCCGCAAGGTAAATAAGTGTAAATGCGCCGCCCCCTGCCGGAACCTGCTGTGTTGTTGCCGCTGCCTCTTTAGCTGCGTATGCGATCATAAAAAACATCCTTTCAAATTTAATATTTGTATTTATATTTGTTTTCCAAAATATAACCCACCGTGTTCATCCCGTTTTTGCGGTACATCGAATCGTCCTTAAGCGCCGCCGCCGCAATATAAAGGTTTTCCGCATTTGTTATTCCCAACATTGCCGCAATGCTGTTTTCCTTAAGTGACGCGGCGTATGCGCCGACCTTTTTATCGGAAAGCGCCGCCGTATGCTCATCAGCCGAAATCGAATAGTAGCTCTCCACCGGGGCAAATACAGACTTGTCCTCTATCTTTTCAAATGCTTCCTTTGTGGATATATAAATATCATAGTTATCCATATCTATTGCATCCGAAAGATTTTTTTCATCCTCTTTGTCGTCGTTTCCGATTATTGCATTTATCGAGGCTATGCGCTTTTTATCACCCGTTGCGTCGCGTATTATCAGCTCTATCTCCGCTTTTGCGTCGTTAAAGCTTTGCACATTCATATAATCTTGCGCCGAATACAAAACGCGCAAATCCGGGTTTTCTTTTTTTGTAACACCGAAAAAAACAAAAACAACACATATGACAATAAGCGCCAAAAAAATTATGTGCCAACGATAATAACGGAAAAATTCCCGCAGCTGCCTCGTATACATCTGTCAAACACGCCCCTCGGATATAAAAATCGTATTTATTATACTATAAAAAGAAAATTTTTACAAGAAGAATATTTAAATTTTCGCTCTTACGATAAAGTCGTTATCGATATATATATAATAAATTTAACGTTTTTTGCACACACCTGCAAAAATACCTTGAATTTTTATCATTTTATGATATAATGTACAAAAATATGCGATCATAAAGATTGCACGGAAGAAGGTTTAATATGAACGAGCTTAAAAAGAAGTACGGTCTGTTTACGGCAATATGTATGGTTGTCGGAATAGTTATCGGAAGCGGCGTCTTTTTTAAGGCACAAACAATTCTTGAAAAAACAAACGGCAACATGCCGGTCGGTATTGTGGCATGGATCATCGGCGGCACAATAATGCTGGCATGTATTCTTGCATTTTCAAAAATGGCGCAAAAATTTGAAAAGGTAAACGGCATTGTCGACTATGCCGAAGCTATGCTCGGCGAAAAATACGCCTACTATGTGGGTTGGTTCCTAACAACAATCTACTACCCCACACTTACAAGCGCCCTCGCGTGGCTTTCGGCGCGCTACACCCTGGTTTTCATTACCTCGGTAAATCCGGATTTCCCGCTTGTTATCCCCGCTGATGCGGGCGGCTGCGTAATAGGGCCCGAATGCATTGCGCTGATGCTTTTTTATATGTGCTGCGCATTCGCGGTTAATGTTCTTTCGCCGATTATAGCGGGCAAGGTTCAAACCACTACCACTGTTATAAAGCTTATCCCGCTTGGTCTTATGGCTGTTGTGGGTATTATTTACGGTCTTGCAAACGGAACTATAGCGGAAAACTTCACAACCGTTGCAACAAATGTTGACCCCGCAAAGATTTCCCACAGTCCGCTGCTTGCCTCCATATGTGCTACATCGTTTGCATACGAGGGCTGGATTATTGCAACATCTATAAATGCGGAGCTTAAAAATTCAAAAAGAAATCTTCCCATTGCCCTTGTTGCGGGCGGAATAATAATTATGGTTACGTATGTTTCCTACTACATAGGCGTTGCCGGCGGCGCAACCAATAACGAGCTTATCGAAAGCGGTGCAACCGTTGCGTTTATAAATATATTCGGAAAGGTTTTGGGCAATATCTTAAACCTGTTTATCGCAATATCGTGTATGGGTACAATGAACGGGCTTATGCTTGGCTGTACACGCGGTCTGTACTCGCTTTCCGTACGTAAGCGCGGTCCGAACCCCAAAGTATTTTCCCAGGTTGACAAAACTACCAATATGCCTGTAAACGCAGCCGTGTTCGGTCTTGTGTGCGCAGCTCTCTGGGGGCTTTATTTCTACCTTACACAGCTTGCCGGAACATGGAGCACGTACTTTGCCTTTGACAGCTCAGAGCTTCCGATAATAACCATCTATGCACTGTATATTCCGATATTTATTAAATGGATTATGAGTGCCAAGGAAGAAAGTTTTACGGGAAGATTTTTGTTCCCGCTGCTTGCAATATGCGGCTCGCTGTTTATGGTGTATGCTTCAATCCGCGCGCACGGAATGCACAACCTCTACTATATCGTAGTTTTCGCAGTAGTAATGTTTATAGGAAAGCTGTTTATAAGCAAAAAAGAATAAAAAGAGTATTTAAGTTAATAAGAAAAAGGGGCTGCTCATGAGCAGCCCCTTTTTCTTATCCGCGATACTATGCAGCATATAATAAATACCAAAAGATTTATTGCAACCACGCTTGCCCCCACGGGAATTTGCATTATATAGGAAATTATAATGCCCGCAAAGAAGCACACAGCCCCTATAAAAGCCGCCAGCAAAATAACGCCCTTAAAGTACCTGCATATACGCATAGCGCTGAGCGACGGAAAAATTATAAGGCTTGATATAAGAAGCGCCCCCATAATTCTCATTCCCAAAACCACCGTAACGGCTGTAAGAACGGCGGCGGCACTGCTATACAACCCCGTGCGCACGCCGGTTGCGCGGCAGAACGTTTCATCAAAGGTGACGGCAAAAATTCGGTTGTAAAAGAAAAGGTATAAAACCAAAATCACTCCGGACGCTGCCGCGCTTATATAAACGTCACCCTTGCTCATTGCCAGAATACTTCCGAACATATAATTACATATGTCTGCATTTATACCCGTTGTAAGGCTTGTAACAATAATACCTACCGCAAGCGCCGAAGACGAAAAAACGGCAACCGCAGCGTCCGCCCCTACAGAGCTGTTTTCCGTAATTCTCAAAAGAAAAAATGCCGAAATTATTACTATAGGCAGCGAAACGGCAAGCGGAGCTGCCGAAAGTGCCGCCGCAACGGAAAGCGCGCCGAAGGAAACATGGCTTAACCCGTCGCCTATCATACTGTAGCGCTTAAGCACAAGCGGAACGCCCAAAACAGACGCACACAGGCTTACCAAAACGCCGGAAATGATTGCGCGCGTCATAAAGGAATATGTAAAAACGGTAAGAAAAATATTGTCCACGGTTATCATTCCTCCTCTGAAATACTGCTTATTTCATATTCTTGCGCGCTGCCGTAAAAAAGCGCCTTTTTCTGCCCTATGTGAAGTATGTGCTTTGCCGCGGACAGCGCGCTGTGTACATCGTGCGAAACCATTATAACGGCAGTTCCCATTTTGTTTATTTTGCAAATTGCGTCGTAAAATTCAAGCGTTGCCGCAGGGTCCATCCCGGAAACAGGCTCGTCAAGCAAAAGCAGCTTTTCCGCCGCCATAAGCGCCCGTGCCAAAAGCACGCGCTGCTGCTGCCCGCCGGAAAGGTCGCGGAAGCACCGCTTATAAAGGGGCGCTATTCCCAAAAGCTCCATATATTTTTTTGCCCGCGCGCGCTGCACCCTGTTGTAAAACGGCATAAAGCCCATTTTGTTAAGGCAGCCCGAGAGTACCACCTCTTTTACCGATGCGGGAAAATCCTTTTGCACTGCCGTCATCTGCGGCAGATACCCTATACCGCTTTTTCTCGTACCGGGCGCAAAAATTATCTCCCCGCCGGATGGCTGTTTAAGTGAAAGCAGCGTTTTTATAAGTGTACTTTTTCCGCTGCCGTTTTCACCGAAAATTACAAGAAAGTCGCCCTCTTCAACGCCGAAGCTTATATTTTCAAGCACCTTTTTCCCGTCATACGTTACGGCAAGGTTTTTTACATCTATTATCTTGTTCAATCAAGCTCCCCGCTTTCTTTTCCATTGCAGCTTTTGCATATGCCGTACATAACCGTACGCCGATTGTCAACACAAAAACCGTGTTCCTTTAAAATATGTTCGCCCAACCCCGAAAGGTATTTACAGTCTATGTGAAAAAGCGTGCCGCAGCATACGCATTTAAGATGAAAATGCCCGTCGCAGCTTTCCCCCACGTACTGAAAGCACGCCTCCTTGTCTGTAATGTATTTTCGTATAAGCCCCTCGTCAACCATTTTTTCAAGACGGCGGTACACCGTGGCAGGGCTTACCCTTTCTCCCCTGTCGCAAAGCCCTTTTATAAGCTCTGCCGCCGTGATATGTCCCCCGCACGCTTTAAGATATTCAAGCATAACGTTTTTTTGCCGTGTGTTATAATCCGATTTCATATACTCACCCCGTGTAATTTGAAAATCATTCTCATATTACACTATATTTAAAAAAATGTCAACCGATAAATAAAAAATGAGCTGTTTGAAAAGTAAACTTTTCAAACAGCTCATTCATTCAAGGGGATAGGAAAAAGGCTTATAAAAATACGGAAAAATCGAATGTAATGAGATTTTTCTACCAAAATCGAGTTTTTAAACTGTTTTGCAGTTACATACTCTTTATTATAATTGCCTTTTTGCGTTCTGGACTTTTTTAACATCCCCTTTAAAGTTATCTGTTCGGTTTTATATGTCTGCGCAGTATTGGCTTTTGGCTCATACGTACCGCGTGCGAGCGGTATTCTGTGCGGAACTGCCTTTCCTTTCTTCTGTACCGCAGGCACAAAAGCCCCGACAAAAGAATTATTCCCTCTGTCAAAAGGTGCAGCGCCGCGGCTGAATATATTGAGGAAGCATTCTCCAAAACAGTGTCGTTTATATAATCAATGTTAAAAAGCTTGAGCCAAAACGCCGCTATATAAACATTGTCCGCGTGTGAAACCGACATACACACAAGTGTAACTGCGGCATACATTGCGTACGCTATCATACTTATAACGCAGTAATCGAAAAATGAGGCAAACACTGCATAATACGACGATTCTATTTTAAGAAGAACCGATATAAAAAGCACCGCCCCTGCAGCCGCACAAAGAAAGCTCCAAAGCTGCATCTCTTTTTGCGGGCGCACCGCAAGCAAAAGCTTTTCAAGCAGATATACCGGCAGCGAGCATATTAAAGATGCCAAAACGGTGTTTACCGTACGGCGGACAACCTCGCCCGCAATAAGCGGTGCCTTTGACAGCTTCATAATTTCCGCCGCACTTAGAAATACCGCGCACAAAACGCCCGCCGTGCCGCACAAAAGCCTGATCCAAAACCCGTCCGGCAGAAAAATACGCGAAATGCCGAAAAGCGAAACTGCCCAAAGCAGCCCGAAAAGCGCCGTCGGCAGTACCGAACAGGCTAAAAAACGTCCTGTAACAGCTTCTTTTTGCCTGTTTTTTTGTTTTATGCGGTACACGCGGCATTCTGCCTTTTCCGCACCCTTTTTGTGCATAAAAACGCGCACCGCCGCAGCCTTTTCGGGAAGAACCAGGCTGTGTATAAAGGCTATCGGAAACAGGAAAAATCCGTATATGTACCACCGCGTAAAGCTTCTCTTGCGGCGGGCGGCGCATATCGCCGGTACAAACGCCGCCGCCGAAAGGAATATCACCGTACATATAATTACATAGCGTAGCATTACCTCACCCCGAAACAGTTTTAATATGCTCTGCCCCAATATACAAGTGTTTTTGCTTTTTTGCCGCAGCATACGCATTTGTCGGAGATTGCCTCTCCCCCAAACGGTATACAGCGGGCTGTTGCGCCGGTGTCCTCTTTTATCTTGTTTTCACATTCAACATCGCCGCACCACATTGCACGTATAAACCCGGGCTTTGTTTCAACAATGTTTTTAAATTCGTCATATTCTGTCGCGTCGTACGTATGGCTGTTCCGATGCGCAAGCGCTTTTTGGTACATCGCTTCTTGAATTTCCTCCAAAAGCTTTGCCACCGTTTCTTCTATTTTGTCAAGCGACGCCTTTATCTTTTCTCCGTTGTCACGCCTTACAAGCACACATTCGTTATTTTCTATATCCCTCGGACCCATTTCAAGCCTTATCGGCACGCCCTTCATCTCGTGCTCGGCAAATTTCCAGCCGGGTGTTTTATCCGTAAGGTCAATATCTGCGCGCACGCATTTTTTAAGCCTGTCGCACACTGCCTGTGCAGCCTCTTTAACGCCGTCTTTATGCATTGCTATCGGAACAATAACAACCTGTCTGGGTGCAATCATCGGCGGAATGACAAGCCCGTTGTTGTCGCCGTGTACCATTATTATTGCGCCTATAAGGCGTGTGGTAACCCCCCACGACGTTTGATAAACATATTTAAGCTTGTTTTCCTTATCGGAATACTGTATTCCGAAAGCGCGGGCAAATCCGTCGCCGAAATTATGGCTTGTACCGGACTGCAGCGCCTTTCCGTCGTGCATAAGGCTTTCTATTGTATACGTTGCCTCTGCCCCGGCAAATTTCTCCTTATCGGTTTTTCTTCCTTTAATTACCGGAATTGCAAGGTACTTTTCGCACACCTGTGCATATACGTTAAGCATACGTATTGTTTCCTCCTGCGCCTCCTCTGCGGTGGCGTGCGCCGTATGCCCCTCCTGCCACAAAAATTCCATACTGCGCAAAAACGGGCGCGTTGTCTTTTCCCAGCGCACAACGCTGCACCACTGGTTATAAAGCTTCGGCAGGTCGCGGTAAGAATGAATTATGTTTTTGTAATGCTCGCAAAAAAGCGTTTCGCTTGTCGGGCGCACGCAAATTCTTTCGGCAAGCTTTTCGTTACCGCCGTGCGTAACCCATGCAACCTCGGGGGCAAAGCCCTCTACATGGTCTTTTTCTTTTTCCAAGAGCTTTTCGGGAATGAACATAGGCATATAAACATTTTCATGCCCGAGCTCTTTAAACCGGCTGTCAAGCGCATTTTTTATATTCTCCCACAGTGCCATAGCGTACGGGCGGAAAACACAGCAGCCCTTTACGCTGGTGTATTCAATAAGCTCTGCCTTTTTTACGATGTCCGTATACCATTTCGCAAAATCCTCGTCCATCGAGGTTATTTCCTCAACCATTTTCTTCTCATTAGCCATAATGATGCCCCTTCAAAAAATAAATTTATATACATTTTTTTCATTTTACCAAATTGCCGCCCGTTTGTCAATTATGCGCCGCATAATTATCGCATTAAAAAAAAACATACTAATACGCCTTAAATATGTTAATAATAGATAATGACGCATTTATATGCCGCTGCATATAATAAAACTGCAAAATGTGTAAAAATTTTCTTGAAATAAATACAAAATTGTAGTAATATAGCTTAATAGGGTATAATTTTTATTTTCCAGGAGGAACAGTATGAAAGAGATTAAGAAAATAGGCATTCTCACCGGCGGCGGAGATTGCCCGGGACTTAACGCCGTTATCCGTGCCGTTACAAAAACCGCTATCGAAAAATATTCGCTCGGTGTTGTAGGTATCAGAAAGGGCTATCACGGTCTTTATCACAAGGATTTTGTAAACCTTACCTTAGACTCCGTTGAAGAGATTTTGTCTGAAGGCGGTACAATACTTAAAAGCTCAAACAAAGACAATCTTTTTAAATATCCCGTCCGTGACGAAAACGGCGATATTGTAAAAAAAGACGGCAAAATTGTTTACGAAAACGTGTCGGAAAAGGCTGTTGAAAACCTTAAGGAAGCCGGTATAGACGCGCTCTTCATCCTCGGCGGGGACGGCACGCTTACAAGCGGGCGCGACTTTGCACGTATGGGTGTAAACGTAATCGGTATTCCGAAAACGATTGATAACGACCTTAATTGCACAGACTATACCTTCGGCTTTCAAACGGCTGTGGACGTTGTAACCGAATCGCTTGACCGTCTGCGCACAACCGCAAAAAGCCATGGCAGAATTATGGTTGCGGAAATTATGGGGCGCGGCGCGGGCTGGCTTACGCTTCACGGCGGAATTGCCGGCGCGGCGGACGTTATTTTGCTTCCCGAAATTCCGTTTGACATAAACATTATTGCAGACAGAATTAAAAAAGACTTTGCACGCGGTAAGGATTTTTGTATTGTTGCATGCGCCGAAGGGGCAAAGCCCAGGAACGGAGAGGCTGTTGTGCTTAAGGTCCGCGAGGACAGCCCGGACCCCATCCGCTTGGGCGGTGTTGCAAGTATGGTTGCAGACCAGCTTGAAAACCTTTGTAAGAACGAGGCACGCTCCACCGTTTTGGGACACGTTCAGCGCGGCGGAACAACAGGCGCGCATGACAGGGTGCTGTCCTCCCGCTACGGCTATGCTGCGGTAGAGCTTGCAATGCAGGGGAAATTCGGCAATATGGTTATATTAAAGGGCGATGCCATAGGCTATGCGTCGCTTGAAGATGTAATAGGTCAGGAAAACAAGCAGGTAGATCCGAACGGGGAGCTTGTAAAAATGGCAAAGGCATTCGGTATTTGCTTCGGCGACTGATTATTAAGGCAGACCGCGCCGAAACGGTTTCGTTTCGGTGCAGCCTGCCCGTTTTATTTCTGCGGTTAATATTTTTGGGGGTGATTGTGTGAATATTCGTGAGCGAACACAGGAAATTGAAAGGAAAACGCTTTCTCCGTATGCAACCCTTTCGGAAAATACAAAGGGACGCAAAATTCCGCGTCCGCTGTGCGATATACGCACAGAATTTCAGCGCGACCGCGATAAAATAATACATTCCAAATCTTTTCGCAGGCTTAAGCATAAAACGCAGGTTTTCATAACGCCTGAGGGCGACCACTACCGCACACGGCTTACGCATACGCTGGAGGTTGCGCAGATTGCCCGCACCATTTCCCGCGGGCTGCGCCTTAACGAAGACCTGACAGAGGCAATGGCGCTCGGGCATGACCTTGGGCATACGCCGTTCGGCCATTCCGGCGAAAATGCGTTAAACAAGCTGTGTGACGGCGGTTTTCGGCATAACGAGCACAGCATTCGCGTGGCTGAGGTTTTGGAAAAGCTTAATCTTACGGAGGAGGTTCTCGACGGCATACTCCACCACACGGGCAGCGCGGTTGCGCACACCCTCGAGGGGAAAATTTTAAAGTATGCCGACAGAATAGCCTATATAAATCACGATATTGACGACGCCGTGCGCGGCGGTGTAATAAGAGAAAGCGACCTCCCGCGTGAGGCTACAAAGATTTTGGGAGAGACCCACTCGGAAAGAATAAACACCCTTGTGCTGGATCTTATAAAATCCTCCGAGGGTAAAAACGATATTTGTATGACGCCGCACATAGAAAACGCCATGCAGTGCCTTCGCAGCTTTATGTTTGAAAACGTATATATAGGCTCTGCCGCAAAAACGGAGGAGGAAAAGGTTGTAGGCATTATGGGAATAATGTTTAAGCACTTTTTATCGCACCCCGAAGAGCTTCCCCCCGCCCAGGCACAAACCGCACGGGAGGAGGGCATACAGCGCGGCGTATGCGATTATCTCGCCGGTATGAGCGACAGGTTTGCAATATACACCTTTGACAGTATATATGTTCCCAAATCGTGGAATAAATATTGACACGCGGCGTTTCGTAAGATAAAATACTGTTATTATATTTATAAGGGGTTTTGGAATTGAAAATTAAAGGAAATGTGCTTGTAGGTCAGTCGGGCGGGCCGACTGCCGTTATAAATTCGTCATTGGCGGGCGTATTTGAAGCAGCGCGCGACGCGGGCGCAGAAAAAATATACGGTATGCGTTACGGAATAGAGGGTTTTTTAAACGAAAACATTGTTGACCTTTGCTCGGTTCTGAAAACCTCGCTTGATACAGAGCTTTTAAAAAGAACGCCGTCGTCATACCTCGGCTCATGCAGGTTTAAGCTGCCCGAGCCTTTAAATGGCAGCGCCGTGTATGAAAAGCTTTTTTCGCTTTTTTCAAAATATAATATTTGCGCCTTTTTCTACATAGGCGGAAACGACTCGATGGATACGGTAAAAAAACTCAGCGAATACGCCGCGCAAATAAACAGCCCCGTGCGTTTTATAGGCGTTCCGAAAACGATTGATAACGATTTGTGCGTCACAGACCACACCCCCGGCTACGGCAGCGCGGCAAAGTTTATTGCAACGGCTGTAAAAGAACTTGTATGCGACAGCCTTGTTTACGACCTGGAAAGCGTTACGATTGTGGAAATTATGGGGCGCGACGCCGGCTGGCTTACCGGTGCGGCAGCCCTTTCAAAAGGGGAGGACTGCGAGGGTCCCGCGCTTATATTTCTGCCCGAGGTTCCGTTTGATTACGAATATGTAAAAACGCGCATAAAGGAAATACAAAAAACGCGCAAATCGTTTGTTATCGCTCTTTCCGAGGGCATACGCACAAAAGACGGAAGGTATGTGTGCGAGCTTGGCAAAGAAAGCTCTAAGGATGCGTTCGGGCATACACAGCTTTCAAACGCCGGGCAGACGGTTGCCTCCATGCTTAAAAAAGACCTCGGAATAAAAACACGTGCGGTGGAGCTTTCCACCCTCCAGCGCTGCGCAAGCCACATAGTATCGCTTACGGATTTGAACGAAGCGTACGCCGTGGGCAACGCTGCGGTACGTGCCGCGGCAGGCGGGCATACGGGCGAAATGGTGTTTATTAAAAGAATAAGCACAAATCCATATGTATCCGAAACCGATACGTATGACATACGCGCCGTTGCAAATATGGAAAAGCCCGTCCCGCGCAATATGATAAATGAAAGCGGCGATTTCGTAACAGAAGAATTTATCGGGTTTGTGCGCCCTCTTACAGAGGGCAGTGCCGAAAACATCACCGTAAACGGGCTTTCGGCACACATAAAGCCGCTGTGACAAAATATACCCGCAAATGTTAGTTATCCGAACCCGATTAACGCGGGTTCGGATAACTAACATCAGGTTAAGGAAGGATAATAATGCAGGAGCGTTCATTAAAAATACTTGAATTTGATACCGTCCGCCGTATGCTGGCAGAGCTTTGCGTTTGCGGCGGTGCGCGGGACGCGGCGCTGTCGCTTACCCCGTGTACCGATATTTACGGGGCACGCGCAAATCTCAGGCTTACAGGCGAGGCAGAGATGCTTATAATAAAAAAAGGGCTGCCGCCGATTGTTCCTCTTAAGGATATAACCGCCGCCGCAAAGCGTGCGGCAGCCGGCGGCACGCTGTCTATGAGTGAGCTTTTAAGAGCAGCACACGTGCTTGGCTGTGCGCGCTCTCTTTTGTCGTATTCTTCGGACTTTTCCGAAAAACCCGAATTTTCGTCCGTATATCCGCTTTTTTCTTCTCTTACGGAGAATAAACACCTTGAAAAGCAGCTTATAAGCGCGATTATAAGTGAGGAGGAGCTGTCTGACGACGCCTCTCCGAATTTGTCGGCGCTTCGCCGCAAAATGCGCGGTGTAAATGCCAAGGTGCGCGAGGTTTTAAACGGTATGATTCATTCCCCCGTATATTCGCAATATTTGCAGGACGCCATCGTTACCACGCGCGGCGGACGGTATGTAATCCCGGTAAAAAGCGAAAACAAAGCGCAGATTCCGGGCATTGTACACGATACCTCAGCAAGCGGTGCAACGCTTTTTGTAGAGCCTATGACCTGTGTTGAACACGGCAACCGTATGCGTGCGCTTATGGCGGAGGAAAAGGCAGAAACAGAGCGTATCCTGCGCGAATTCTCCGCACTGGTCGGCGAATGTGCACCGGCGCTCATACGTGACTACGCCATTATAACAGAGCTTGATTTTATATTTGCAAAGGGCAGCCTTTCGCGCAAGCTGAACGCAACGGAGCCTATCCTTAATTCCGACGGAATTATAAACATAAAGTGCGGCAGGCATCCGCTTATAGACCCTGCCAAGGTTGTTCCTACGGATATTTACCTCGGGAAAGACTTTGACACGCTTGTCATTACAGGGCCGAATACCGGCGGAAAAACAGTATCTCTTAAAACCTTGGGGCTTTTCACGCTTATGGCGCAGGCGGGGCTTTTTGTGCCGTGTTCCTCGGGCAGCACGCTTGCCGTTTTTGAAAATGTGTTTGCAGATATAGGGGACGAACAGTCAATCGAGCAATCGCTTAGCACGTTCTCGGCACATATGACAAACATCACAAAAATACTTGAAAACACCGATTATAAGTCGCTTGTTCTGTTTGACGAGCTTTGCTCCGGAACGGACCCCGTAGAGGGCGCCGCCCTTGCAATCGCCATACTTGAGCACGCGCGCTCTCTCGGTGCGAAAATAGCTGCAACCACCCACTACAGCGAACTTAAGCTGTATGCGCTTTCCACAGACCGTGTGGAAAATGCCGCCTGCGAGTTTGACGTTGCAAGCCTCAGACCTACCTACAATCTTCTTATAGGTATTCCCGGAAAGAGCAACGCCTTCGCCATATCAAAGCGGCTTGGACTTGACGAAAGCATAATAAGCCATGCCCAAACGCTTCTTACAAACGACAACACACGTTTTGAAGATGTAATAGCAACCCTTGAAAAACGCAGTGCCGAGGCTAAAAAGCACCTTTTTGCCGCAAACAAAGCAAACGTGCAGTCGCAAAAAACACTTGCCGACAGCCAAAAAGAGCTTGACGCCGCACGCGCCCGCCGTGAAGAGATACTGTCTGCCGCACGGCGTGACGCAAAGCAAATTTACGACCGCGCCAAAGCGGAATCCGACAGAATTGTTCACCAAATGCAAAAGCTTTTGGAAAATGCCTCCGAGGAAAGCCGCCGCAAAGCCGAGGAGGGGCGGCGCGAGCTTAAGCGCAGCGCCGACGATATGGCGTATGCCGCTTCCGGGGATGTGTTTACCTCCCATGCCGAAAAAAAGCTTGACCCCGCAAAGCTTACCTTAGGTCAAGCCGTAGAGGTAACAACAATGAACCAAACAGGGAACATTCTCACCCTGCCCGATAAAAAGGGCGATTTAACCGTACAGGTCGGCATATTAAAAATACGCACAAATATAACGGCGCTTGCCGCCGCACCAAAAGCGAAGAAAAACAAAAAAAATGTGCAAAGCACCTATGTTTCCACCGGCGGAAGCACCGTTAAAAACGAGCTTGACCTGCGCGGTGAAACGGTTGACGACGCACTGTTTCTGCTTGACAAATATCTTGACGACGCCTCTCTTATGCATTACGAAACGGTAAGCATTATTCACGGCAAGGGTACCGGCGCATTAAAAAATGCCGTCGGCGAAATGCTTAGGCACCACCCGCACGCAAAAAGCTACCGCCCCGGGCGCTACGGCGAGGGCGACGGAGGGGTAACAATTGTTGAAATAAAGTAAAAATGTGGGATGTCACCAATTTGGGCGGCATCCCACATTTTATACCGTATGATTGATATACCCTTTTGTAGCATCTTCACGCGGAATAATTTTCGCCGGGTTTCCAATTACAATTGAATGTGGCGGAACGTCAAAGTTCACAAATGTAAGAGATGCTATAAGCACATCGTCACCTATTTTAACATTTCCTACAATCACGGCATTTGTCCCAATCCAACAGTTATTTCCGATGACCGGTGTCCCTTTTCTCCCCCCTCTATTTTCCTGTCCTATTATTACCCCTGTTGAAATATTCACATTTCTGCCTATAACTGTTCTGTAGTTTATTATAATTCTTCCTGTGTGTCCTATATAAAAGCCCTCTCCTATTTGTGTTTTTGCGGGTATTTGGATTTATGTTTTTGTCGATAGATGTCGAAGTCTTATCTTATAATATAGTTCCATTACGGCATTTTGGCAACTTTGCTGCTTTCTTAGTACTGATAAATATTTCAACTCCACGGGTCGAAGCAATCTATCCCTTAACGTTTCTTTACGCTTCCCGTAAAATCTATGTAAATCTTTTTCAAATATTGTGTTTGCCATTTTTTTTACACCACCGTTATTCATTTTCTTTTAATATCATAAACCCCAGCCTGTGCATTTGTATGTCGGGCGACATCCTGTCACCGTTTATAATATTTACATATTCTTTGCCGTTTGCAAAATACAGCCGGGAAAACACATCTTATCAATCGGCAAAATTTATTTATAAAGCGCCGTTTCGGCGATTGTTTTAATTTTTTCATATCCGAAGCCCCCGCGCCCTTGCGCAAGCCCCGTTTTCCTACCCGTTTTTTGTTAAAACCGCGCATTTGCTATGCCGTTTTCACGCGCGTTTTCCTTGCGCGTTTTCCGCCGGTGTACGTTTTCTCTATGCACCCAAAAGCTTGAAAATATAGTAAATAAAATTCATAATAAGTACGGCGGCGGCAAAAATATCGCACACTTTTTTTGTTCCGAAGGCGTGCCTGTGTATCAGCAAAAATACCGAAACAACACACGGCAATGCAAACGGATTGTATTTAAAATACATATCAAAATCCCCGCGTAAAAGAGATAAAATTGATCTTGTCATACCGCAGGTAGGACAGTTTATACCGATTATTGCTTTTATGGGACATGTAATATCAAAAAACCGGCACATCAAAAAATACAATGTGCCGGCTGCAATAACCAAAAGATGTTTTTTGATTATGCTTCTTATCATCAGATAAGAGCCATAATCTTATTAAAGTTCAGGTCTTTTGCTTTTTTCTGTATTGAGAACCAGTCAATAATTGTGAGAATGCCGCAGCAACCCGCTGTGAGGAGCTTCAAGATTCCCATTCCGGTATCGCCTATCATAAAGCGATCAATGCCAAGACTTCCCAAAAAGATAGAAACAAGCAAAATAGTCATAGGATCTTTAAGTTCAACTGTGGAAATAATAGAAAACTTTTCTTCATCAATAGTTTTCAATTTGTCCTTAAGATACATTATTTTTTCTTCCGGAAAGTATTTTTGGTTGGTCATGATGTACATATCAATTTTTTGTTGATCCATATTAAACACCCAATTCTCTATATATTTGGCAAATATGCTACCATAATTATACTGTACACGAAGAATGGCGCAGTGTCAAGAGTTTTAACTAAATTTAATCGTATCCGGCAAATTTTTTTCATGCAGACAAACGGATAAATTTGCGAAGCAGTGTTCCCGGTTATACTTAACTATTGCTTAGTCTGTGCTGTATAAAGCGCCTGCACCTTTAAGCCAAAATTTCTCATGACATATTCTTCGGTTTTCATGCGTTGCCCTGCTTTCAGCCGATATAGGTTCAGGCTCGTCAAGGCTAAGTTTCACCTTTATGACGTCATCGGGAGTTTTTCTGCACAAAAGAACAACCGTTTCCACATGGCACGATACTTTCTGATTGATGTTAGAAAGCCTGCCCGTTCCCGGAAACATATCCTATCAAAGCGGAAACAAGTCCACGCTTACCAAAAATCTGAATTCACAGCGTAAATCTGTCTATTTTGGGGCAGCAAAATCGAGGTCTTAACTGTTGAAGTATTTGGGAAACAGTCGATATACACATTTGCTATGGTGGCGCTTTTCGCCCCCAAATAGTGAAAGTGGGGGCACTTTCTGCCCCCATTCAGGAAATGTTGCTAAAATACTGTTTAGATTTATCATACATACAAAATGGAAGTTATCTATTTCTCCTCTTCGTTAAGACCTAGTTCATTACATATTACTTGCTATCCCTGATACCTTATTCTT
>CAKSNY010000011.1 GCA_934476455.1 uncultured Clostridia bacterium
AGCGAAAGCCCTTGTTCTCAAACGAAAGCTCCGAAAGCGAGCTTTCGGCTTGAAGCGTGTCGGCTTTATCGACACGCAAAAAAGGCTGTAAAAAGTCAATTGACTTTTTACAGCTTCTTCTTTGTGTCAAAGTAATTTCGTATATCCTCCGCATTTTTTCGGCTTATACCCTTTACGGCGCACAAATCCTCGGCAGAGGCTTTTTTTATTGCATTTACACTTTTAAAATGCTTTATAAGCGCCGCGGTTTTTCCTTTGCCTATCCCCTCAATATTTTCAAGTTCGCTCTGTGCGATACGGCGGTTTCTGAGCTTTCTGTGATAATCTATCGAGTAGCGGTGCACCTCGTCCTGAATATTTGTTATAAGCCTGAAAACGGCGCCTGTGGGGTTTACATAGACCTCTCCCTTTTTTGAAACAAGCCCGCGCGTGCGGTGGCGGTCGTCCTTTACCATTCCGAATACGGGAATATCCTCTCCCAGTTCTTCCAGAAGAGAATCCGCCGCGTTAAGCTGCGCAATGCCGCCGTCAAGCAGTATAAGGTCGGGCAGTTTTTCAAAATGCCCGTCGCCGACGCGCTTTTCATGCGTTAAGCGGCGACGCAGCGCCTCCCGCAGAGAATCGGTATCGCTTACACCCTCCACCGTTTTTATTTTAAAGCGGCGGTATTCGCTTTTAACGCTTTTTCCGTTTTCAAACACAACCATTCCGCAGACGGTATCCGTTCCGGATATATGCGAAATATCGTAGCTTTCTATCCTGTCCGGGATAATTTCCAGCCCCAAAATCTGCGCAAGTTCTGTTACAGAGCCTTGGCGCAGCCTTTCCTTTACAAGCTGCGTTTTGTAATTATCTATATTTTTAAGCGCATTTTCACGCGCCATATCAACCGTTTTCTTATTGTCGCCGCGCTGCGGGCACTTAATATATACGCGGTGCCCCGCCTTTTTTGAAAGTATTTCTTCCATTGCGGTACAATCGTCCGCCGGTGCAGACAAAAGCACCGTTGCGGGAATAAAATTTTCACGGCTGTAAAACCTTTGCAAAAACTCGTTCATAAGCTGTGTTTCGTCGGTATACACAGCGTCGGAAAGGTCAAAGCTGTCGCTTCCGATAAGGCGCCCGCCGCGGATGTAGAACACCTCCGCAGATGCAAGCGAATCTGCCGCTGCCACTGCCAAAACGTCTGTGTCGCCGCCGTTTTCGGTAATAACCTTTTGCTTTTCGCGCAAATTTTTTACAGACGCTATGCGGTCGCGCAGCTGTGCGGCAAGCTCAAACTCTGTATTTTGCGCGGCGGCGTGCATTTTTTCTTCAAGGCTTTTTGTAATTTCGCCGTCGTTCCCCTCTAAAAAATAAACAATGTCTGAAAATTGCTCACGGTAGGTTTTTTCATCTGTCTTCCCTATGCAAGGCGCGGCACACTTTCCCATCGCATAATACAGACACGCCCGCCCCTTTCCTATATCCCGCGGAAAGCTGCGCGAGCAGTGCGGCAGCATAAAAATATCCTTTACAAGAGCCATCGTTTCCTTTATCGAGTAGCCGCTGGGATATGGCCCGAAATATTTTGCCCCGTCGTTTTCTATTCTTCTGACATACATTATCCGCGGAAAACGTTCGTTAAGCGTTATCTTAATATACGGATAATGCTTGTCGTCCTTAAGCATAATATTGTACTTGGGTTTGTTTTCCTTAATAAGGTTCGATTCAAGCACAAGCGCCTCCATCTCGCTGTCGCAGATTATATACTCAAGGTCTGCAATACGCGATACAAGCGCAAGCGTTTTTGCGCTGTGTGCCTTTGAATTTTGAAAATACTGGCGCACCCTGTTTTTAAGCACCTTTGCTTTTCCTACATAAATAATTGTTCCCGCAGCGTCCTTCATCATATAAACGCCGGGGCGTGCGGGAAGTTTTTTTAACTTTTCTTCCAAAACATTATTCATACATTCACCTTTTCGGAAACTAAAGTATAAGGCTTGCTATTTCAAAATATATAATAAGCGAAATTGCGTCCACAATGGTTGTTATAAAAGGACTTGCCATAACCGCCGGGTCAAACCCTATTTTGCTTGCAATCATAGGCAGTGTGCAGCCCACAATTTTTGCAACCACAACATCAAGAAGAAGCGTAATACATACAACCGCCGCTACCGCCGTACCCACACGGTCAAGCAAAAGCAGCTTTACAAAGTTTGCCGCTGCAAGCGTTGCACCGCACATAACGGCTACGCGAATTTCCTTCCATACAACACGTGCGATGTCGGAAAATTCTATCTCGCCCAGCGAAATACCGCGTATAACCGTTACCGAAGCCTGGCTTCCGCAGTTTCCGCCGGTATCCATAAGCATAGGAATACACGCTACAAGCGCAATCTGCGCCGCAAGCGCACTTTCAAACTTTGTTATTATCATACCTGTAAAGGTTGCCGAAATCATCAGTATCAAAAGCCACGGTATACGGCTTTTGTAGGTTTCCACAACATCTGTTTTAAGGTATGGTTTGTCAGACGGCGTAATAGCAGCCATCTTTTCAATATCCTCGGTGGTTTCCTCCTGCATTACGTCCATTACGTCATCGACGGTTACAATCCCGACAAGGCGGTTTTCCTCGTCAACAACGGGCATTGCGGAAAGGTCGTACTTTGTAAAGTTCAGTGCTACGGTTTCACGGTCCTCGGTAGTAAGGGCGCTTATAACCTCTCCGTGCATTATTTCCTCCATCGTGGCATCTTCATCCGCAAGCAAAAGCCCGCGCACCGTAACATACCCCAAAAGATGCCTGTCGTCCTCTGTAACATAGCAGGTATTTATAGTTTCTTTGTCCACACCTGTTCTTCGTATGCGCTTTATTGCGTCCTCAACCGTCATATTCGGGCGCAGCGACACATACTCCGTGGTCATAATACTGCCGGCGCTGTCCTCGGGATATTTTAATATTTCATTTATCATTTTGCGCATTTCCGGATCTGCCTGGCGAAGTATTCGCTTTACAACATTTGCCGGCATCTCCTGCGCAAGGTCAACCGCGTCATCCATATACAGCTCGTCAACGACCTCTTTAAGCTCGCTGTCGCTGAAGCTTTGTATCAAAAATTCCTGTGCGTCCTCCTCCATTTCAACGAAGGTTTCCGCCGCAAGTCCTTTGGGCAAAAGCCGAAACATCAGCGGAACGGTTGTTTTTTCGCAGTCTTCAAACATTGCGGCAATGTCCGCCGGGTGCATTGTTTCCAGCACGTCGCGCGCCGCGGTATATTTTTTCCCCTCAATCAAAAGCTGAAGCGTTGCACCAAGTGCATTGCCGTTTACAATTTCAGCCATATTTTTACCCCCTGTTTTCAAATATGGTGCGGCGCCGCGGTGCAATGCAAAAAAACAGACCGATTATTTCCGTGCGGAAAAAACCGGTCGAACATTTTTATACGGTGATACCAAAAAAATGCACGCAAGACGCCTGCAACCGTCGTCGACCGATGCTTGTACCTGTATTTCCTCCTGCGTCCATTTTCTTCACCTCACAATCCAATACTATAATATCGCGCCGCACATATGTTTGTCAACCCTTTTTATTAAACAAACGGCGCATTTTTTCTTCTATCATCTTTTTTCGCATTTCTGTCTGTGTGCGGTCGGGCGTATATCTTTCCCCGTCAAAAAGCACAACGTCACCCTCTTTTATGCCCTGCAGCAGCTCTTTTTTCACGGGATGCGTTAATCCGTTTTTGTCCTCAAGCACCCCAAAGCCCTCTTCAAATCTGTCTAATATATAAGTTTCCATATTTTCCACGCCTTATTTTGTTTTATGCTCTGCAAAGGTTTCGCTGAAGCTGTGGCTTCCGTCATTCTTTTTTGTATCTGTTCTGTAATATAAATACGAATGGCTTTGCGGATTCATTGCAGCCTTTAAGGACTCTGCACCGGGGTTACATATCGCCCCTATCGGAAGCCCCTTATTTTTGTATGTGTTGTAAGGGGAGTCTTTCTCCAGGTCTTTATAATATACCCTGTCCACATTGTAAAGCCCGCCCGATATAATATACACAACGCTTGCGTCAATCTGAAGCGGCATACCCTTTTCAAGCCTGTTTTTTATAACGCCGGAAATTATGCTTCTCTCGCTTTTCAGCTTAGCCTCGCGCTCTATAAGCGACGCCGCAATTACAATGTCATTCATCGACAGATCCGTTTTGTTTGTATTTTTCACGCTGTTATACTGCTTTTCAAATTCCGAAAGCATTGTCTGTATTACGTCGTGCGCGGTAGAATAATTCATAAATTCGTAGGTGTTTGGGAAAAGGTATCCCTGTAATCTGTATTTTACCCCGCTTACCTTTGGAATATTCTCTGTAAAATCCGCTTTAAACTTTCCGTTTTCAAGCTCGTTTAAAAACTCTTCGCTTGTTGATATTCCCAATTTTTCGCACCTTTGTGCTATCATTTCGGCGCTGTAGCCCTCCGGAACGGTAAGGCGAACCGTGTTTTCATTTATTGCGGGCTTTTTAAGCGCCGCAATTATATCGTCATATGCCATATTTTTTGAAAGCTTGTATTTACCGTAGTTCAGCTTGTCACGGTCGGGCGAGGTCTTTAGCTTTAAGCAAAACGCCTTTTCAAAATGTATAACGCCCGCCTTTTTAAGAGCAGATGCAATCATCTCTCCGGAAGAGCCTTTTTCTATCTCTACGGTAACGCTTGCACCGCCCGATGTTTTATTTGTAAACTCCTTCACAAATAAGCCGCCGTATATAACGGCTGCCGCAATTACAACAAGCAAAACAATCTTAACAACTTTTTTCATCGTATGCACCTCCGCAAACGGTATATGATGTAATTATAATGCAAAAGGAGAATATTGTCAAATAAAACATTATATTCCGAAAACATTAAAATATAAACCGTATTAAAAGCATATAGCATATCGTTTCGCCGGCAATCGAAAAAAACATATTCCGCTTTTTTGGTATAAAAAATTAGCTGTTGAAAAACTTAAAATCCGAGAACTTGGGGAGTTGTCAGAGGGGAAATCCCCTCTGACGTAAAAAACGCGGTTTTCGCGGGCGTGTACCGCAAAAACCGCTCCCTGCAAGGGCTGGCGCGGTGAGCGCCGCGCGAGCGAAAGCCCTTGTTCTCAAACGAAAGCTCCGAAAGCGAGCTTTCGGCTTGAAGCGTGTCGGCTTTATCGACACGCTCTGAGCTGTTTAAAACTTTTTAAACAGCTCATTCACTCAAGGGGATAGGGAAAAAAGCTTCAGACCGCAAAAAGTCAATCAATCTTTTTAACATCCCACTTTTTTTAATTTATTGAATATGCGCCCTTAACCATTAAAATACAATCTGTTGCAGTCCACACGCCGCGCCCGTCTCCAACGGGTGTTATAAGCAGATGGTTTCCCTGAACGGAGGTTGCATTGTCAAGGTCAAAACCCATTGTAACATCGCTCATTCCGCCTTTTTGGCTTGCTATAACGGTACATGTGCCCATCCTTAAGATTACCTCTGTTCCCGCCTCGCAAATAACCGATTTCCCCGCGGGAACGTTTACTATCTGAAACTGTGACGAGGTTTTTATATACGGATACACAACACTGTCGATATAGCTTTTTGTAATAAGCGGGTCACCGTCTGTTCCCGGCTGTGCGCACAGCGCGCTTACAGCAAGCATTGCAATTAAAAGCACACTTATAATACATACTTTTTTCTTCATCCTTTGATTCATCCCTTCGTTTAAATATCTATAAGCCCAAAGCTTACGGCGATTGCATCGTTTACCTTAATCATCTTAAGTTCGTCAAGTCTTCCGATTTTTTCACGCAGGCGCTGCTTATCAATTGTGCGCACCTGCTCAAGCAAAATTACGCTGTCGCATTTAAGCCCGTATTCGGCGGCGTCTATTTCAATATGCGTCGGAAGCTTTGCCTTGTTTATCTTGCTGGTAATTGCCGCCGCTATAACGGTGGGGCTGTATTTGTTTCCCACATCGTTTTGCACGACAAGCACCGGGCGTATTCCGCCCTGCTCCGACCCTACCACCGGGCTTAAATCAGCGTAAAAAATATCACCGCGTTTTACTATCACTGTTTTCACTCTCCGATAAAAATTCCTCGTAGATTTTAAATGCACTTTCATCGGATTTAAGGCAGCTTGCAGCAATGGATAAATTTATTTCACCCATACGCCTGTAGCCCTCTTTTATTTTTCCTTTCAGCTCAACCCTGCGCCTTTCGCGCAAATAATTTTTCATTGCCAGCGCCACAAATTCGCTTCGCGATTTATTGTCCGTCCGCGCAAACCCGTCAAGCTCGGAAACAAGCTCCTCGGGCAGTGTAAGCCTTATTGTGCGCCGAGCCTTCTCGCCCATCAGACCCGCCCCCTTGCAATTGCGGAAAAACCGCTTGATACTTTTTAAGTATACTACATTTTCGGGGCGAGGTCAAATGTAAGTTATTCCAAAAAGCCGTAATGCGTATGTACCTATACGGCAAGTGCATTTATATTCTAATTATGCACACCCCGCCCGCACTGCATACGCATATTATTCTTTTTTAAGCTGCAATTCTTTAAATATTTGCGGAATAAGGCGTATAATGTCGCCGGCAGTACACCCCCTCGGACCGATAAGCCTTTCAGCCAGCTGCCCTGCCGAGGTATGAACAAAGCACGCTGCCGCTGCGCTGTCCGTAAGAACCATTCCCTGCGCGGCAAGCGACACCAAAATACCTGCCAAAACATCTCCTGAACCCGCCTTTGCCAATGCACTGGTAGAGCCTATCGAAACATACTTATTTGTTCCTCCGTAGGCAATTATGCTGCGCGCGCCTTTTAAAAGCAAACTTACGCCGTGTTCCTTACAAAAGCTCTCCGCCGCGTGTACACGGTCTTTTTGTATTTCCTCCACCGTTTTTTTGCATATCCTCGAAAACTCTTTCGGATGCGGCGTAAGAAGAACGTTTTTATTTTCTATAATATCAAGATGTCCGCCAAGTGCATTTATACCGTCGGCATCAACAATAAGCCCGCAGCTTATCGTTTCAAGAATTTTTTCAATAAGCCTGTCGTGCCTACCCTTGCCGATACCGCAGCCTACAAGTACGCAGTCCGCCGTTTTAAGAGCTTCCAGGGCTTCGCTTCCGAGTTCCGGCGAAATAACGCCTCCCGCCTCACGCGCGGGGATAACGACGGCCTCCTTTACCATTATATTCAAAATTCCGCATATTGATATAGGTGCGATTATTTTAACCAAGCCGCAGCCGCTTTTAAGCGCCGCCTCCGCCGCCATTGCCGCAGCCCCCGCCATACCGAAACTGCCCGCTGCAATAACCGCCGTGCCGAAGCTGCCTTTGTGAGAAAGGCGGCTTCGTCTCGGAAGCATAACATTAACCATTCTTTTTTCAATGGGAACAAAACCGGAGCTTTCCTTTGTGTAATCTACCGGTATGCCAATCTCCGCAATGGTTATTTTCCCGCAGGGATCTACGCTTTCATCAAAAATCATTCCATGCTTCGGCGCCGTAAATGTAACGGTTTCGTCTGCCCTTACGCACGAAGCGGCACATTTTCCGGTGTCTGCTTCCATACCGCTCGGAATGTCGGCAGACACAACATAAGAATCCGACGCGTTTATAATATCTATCGCCTTTTTCGCATTTCCATGCGTTTCACCCGAAAAGCCTGTTCCGAATATGGCGTCAAGTATACACTCGAACTGCTCTGTCGGAAAAGATATATCCTCCGTTATCAAAACGCCTTGCTCTGCCGCCTTTTCATAAAACAGCCTGCATTCTTCACTCTCGGGCGGGAAAACGCCTACAGCCTCCACGGTTTTACCCATTTTTTTCAAAGCAACGGCAGCGGCGTAACCGTCGCTGCCGTTATTTCCTTTTCCGCAGTAAACACGTACGGATGAAAAATCCTTCAGAACCCGAACAAGCGCAGCAGCGGCGTTTTCCACAAGGTGCGCCTCCGTCACGGTTTCGCAAGCTTTTTTTTCCAAAGCGCGTATATTTTCGGATTTTAAAAACAACATACATAAACCCCATTTCACCGTTAATTCCTTAATCTTTTACGTGAATTTTGGAACGCGCATACTGCCCGAGCGAGGTAAGCATATTATATGTCGGTTCAAATAAAACCAGGATACGCTCCCCCTTTTTTTCAACCACTGCAAAGTAGGTGTCCGCCTCTTTTCTTCCGCTGAGCGCATTTACCGTTTTTGCAAAGCTGCCGTTTTTTCTGTCTGCAAATTCTGTACTATCCATAGGTGCGATTATCTCGGTTTCCTTCATAGAAAATGATATAAGGCGCTTTCTGCGTTCTTTATTCATTACAACATCAATATCAATATTATCTTCTGTCATAATATATTCAAATTCTTTTCTTCTTCTGCTTGAAATTATATGCGCGCCGTATATTGCACCCGCAAACAAAAGCATTGCAACGCCGCCTAAGTTATAAGGCAGCATAAAAATCATCACCGCAAGCCCTATCAAAACGGCTGCAAAATAACAACCGAATGATATTAAAATATCTGCCGCCGTGCGTTCTTTTTTTATCATATATTCTTTAAATGCCATTTCCCTACCCCTCTACTCAATTATAACACCTGCAGAATTATCGTTCTGCGGCGGTTTAGGCGTATTGTCTGCCGGGGGGGTATTCGGCTTATCCGTGTTGTGCGAGGGGGTTTGCGTATCTCCCCCGGCAGCCGGTGTTTCCCCGCCCTGCTGGTTATTTTCTGTATCTATAACGCCTTCTACCTGTTCATTTTTTTCTATAACTTTGGTCTGCACCGAACCGCCGCCGAGGTCGTTTTTGTTAAACTTGTACTTGTGCTTTGTGCAGTATTCGTCTATAATATTGCTCTTTGAAACAACCTCTGCCTTAAGCTTTGTGCAGGCAGGCGTTGCGCGCATTCCGCTGTCGGCGCATACCATCATAGAGTATTTGCCCTCGGAATCTGCAAAAAATTTCTTATTCGGCAGGTCCTTGTGCACCTCTGACATAACCTTGCGCCACGCAACTGCCGCCGGGTTCGGAGAATAGCCCCTAAGAGGCGCCGGCGTATCATACCCGAACCATACCGCGCCCACATAGTAAGGCGTAAAGCCTACAAACCAGCGGTCATTATTGCTGGAGGTAGTACCGGTTTTTCCCGCTACGCGCATATTGGAAAGGCGTGCTGCCGTACCCGTACCGCCGCTTACTGCCGCAGACAGCATATCTACCATATCTTCTGCTGTTGTACGGCTTATTGCTATCTGCCCTTTTTCGCTGTGTTCAAGTATTGTTTTTCCTTCATTGTCAACAACCTTTGTATAGGTTGTCGGCTTTATATAAAACCCGCCGTTTGGGAATGTACAATACGCCGCGCACATTTCAAGAACGGACACGCCGTCTGTAAGACCGCCGAGCGCAATCTGCGAAAGCCCAATATCCGTAAACAGCTTTCCGTTTTTCTTTTTCTCTTTTACAAGCGTTGATATATGGTAATTATCCTTAAGAAAGTCAAAAGCTGCCTCCGCCGTAATGTAGTTACATATTTTTACCGCCGGCACGTTTCTTGAGCCGCGCAGTGCAGCCGCAACCGTAATTTTGCCCAAAAATCTTCTGTCATCATTTCTGGGCGCCCAATCTCCGAATTTTACCGGGGCGTCGTTTACAACGGAGGACGGCTTTACAAGCCCGTATTCTATCGCCGGCGAATATACCGAAAGCGGTTTTATCGTAGAACCCGGCTGACGCAGCGTTTGCGTTGCACGGTTTAAGGTTCTTTTACCCTCTTTTTCGCCGCGGCCGCCGATAAGGGCTTTCACCTGTCCCGTATACGGATCCATAACAACCATTGACGACTGCGGCTGCGTACCCGTGCCGCGCTTTTGGAAGGTATCGTCTGCATTATACACCGTATCAAGCTTATTTTGTATGTCTGTATCTATGGACAAATAGATTTTAAGCCCGCCGTTATAAAGAATTTTACTTGCGTATTCTTTTGTATAGTCGTACTTGTCCATTAAATCGGCTATAATCTGGTCTATTGCCGCGTCTGTAAAATAGCTTTGGCTGTTTTCTTTATCGTCCTTTTCTTTGTCGGCAAAAACAAGCTTTTCCGCCTTTGCCTCTTCATACTCGCCCGTTGTTATACATCCGAGCTCCTTCATTTTTTTAAGTATAACAAGCTGGCGCTTTTTGTTGTTTTCAGGATTTTGCAGCGGGTCGTATTTTGTGGGGAACTGTGTAATACCTGCTATCGACGCACACTCTGCAAGGGACAAATCGGAAACGTTCTTTCCGAAATAGGTTTGCGCGGCGCTTGCAACGCCGTTACATTTCTGGCTGAGATAAATTGTGTTCAGATAATACTCTAATATTTCATCCTTGGAAAGCTGCTTTTCAAGGTTTATTGCGCGGTAAATTTCGCGTATTTTACGCTTAGAGCTGTAATCGTCGTCCTTTGTAAGGTTTTTTATAAGCTGCTGCGTAATTGTACTGCCGCCGTAACGCGAATTACCCTTGTGCGTAACATACTGAAAAACTGCACCCGTAAAGCGCTTTATATCTACGCCTTTATGAGAATAAAATCTCTCGTCCTCTATAGCAACAAAAGCATTTTTCAGGTTTTCGGGAATTTCGCCGCTGCTGACCCATATTCTGTTTTCCGTATCGTAAAGCTTTTCAAGCTCCACCGTTTCACCTGTTTTCGGGTCTGTGGCGTATACAAACGATGTAAGGTTAAGGCGCATATTGTCAACATCAACCAGTTGTGTACCCTCTATATATCCGAAAAGTGTGCCGCTCAAAAGCCCGACTACGGCAACACCGCCTATAATCAAGGTTGCAAGTATGACAAGGATTATCTTAAGAAAAACATTCATTCGTTTTTTCTTTCTTCTTTTTTTTGTCATAACATCACCCCTCCTGTCATTACATATTTACCTTATTACCATAACACAAAAGCATTAAAAAAGTGTTACAAATACAAAATTATTTGTATCAAAACCACCATTTATGTACAAAATATACCATTATAAAAAGGAAATGGGAATAAATATGAGTTATAAAAAGCTTTTTGGTCTGTGTATACTTCTTTTTACCGTTACATTTTCAGGTACTGTGGGCGGATATATTTCCGGCGTTCACAAATCAAAAAATCAAAAAGAGGCGGCTTCAAGCGAGCCTATTGTAAAAGTGAAAAATCAAAACTCCATTGTAAAAACGTATATAGTAAAGGAAAGCGAAGGCGCGGTTAATATGTATCTTAAAAATACAGACGGGTCACTTTCGCTTTTAAGGCGCTACGGCGATATATACGTTTCACTTCTCCCCCGGCATGACCGTGATATGCTGAAAGACGGCATAAGCTGCTCAAACCTAAGCGAAGCAATGCAGCTTATAGAAGACTTTTCCGGATAAAAATATTAACTGTTGACAATACGGTGCCTTTTATGATATTGTACCTTTGTCAGCCGTATTCGGCTGAATTAAAGGAGGTCGACAAATGAGAAAATTTATTTCGGAATTCAAAGAGTTTGCCCTCAAGGGCAATATGCTTGACTTAGCCGTCGGCATAATCATAGGTTCTGCTTTCAACGCCGTTGTAAGCTCGATAGTAAACGACATTTTAGTACCGATTTTCGGCATTATTCTCGGCGGGCGCAATTTTTCCGGGCTTAGTATTGCCGTTGGTGACGCGGTTATTAAATACGGAATGTTAATTCAAAACCTTATCGATTTTCTTATAAAGGCATTGTGTTTGTTTATCGTTGTTAAAACAATGAATAGAATTAAAAATGCACATTTCCTTGCAGAAAAAGAGGAGGCAGCCGCCGCACCTGCACAAAAAAGCGACGAGGTAAAGCTGCTTGAAGAAATACGCGATGCTTTGCTGAAATGATAATAAGGTAAATGCTCTGTAATATCTGTTGATTGGTTATCAAAACAGATGTTGCAGAGCATTTGTTTATGTCAGAAATTTAAACACAATTAAAAGGGAAGCTGTTTAAAAGCCAATCGGCTTTTAAACAGCTCCCGGTCTTATTATATTTAGTTAGCGATAACCTTTTCGCTTGTCTTATCAAAAAGATGAATCTTTGCGGGGTCAAGGCAAATATCAATTGTCTGATTTCTCTCGGACTTGCTGTCGGGCTTAACTCTTGCGGTAAAGTTTATTCCGTCAACAGTGAGATACAGATAGGTTTCAGCACCCATAAGTTCTGTTACTTCCACATTTGCTTTGAAGTCAGCTTCAGAGAATTTCGCAAGCGAATCTTCGTCATCATACATATCTTCGGGACGAATACCCATAACAACGGTTTTGCCGATATAGTCCTCAACCTTTGCAGCCTTTTCAGCTGTAAGCTTAACTGCATGAGAACCGAATTTAACAACCGTTCCGTCTGCCGTTTTCTCCAATACAGCGTCGCAGAAGTTCATCTGCGGTGAACCGATGAAGCCCGCAACAAACATATTTACAGGGTTATTGTAAAGGTTCTGCGGTGTGTCAACCTGCTGAATAAGACCGTCCTTCATAACAACAATTCTGGTACCCATTGTCAAAGCCTCTGTCTGGTCATGGGTAACGTAGATAAATGTTGTCTGAAGACGCTGATGCAGCTTTGAAATCTCAGTTCTCATCTGAACACGAAGCTTAGCGTCAAGGTTGGAAAGCGGCTCGTCCATAAGGAATACCTTGGGCTCACGAACGATTGCACGACCGAGAGCAACACGCTGGCGCTGACCGCCTGACAAAGCCTTGGGCTTTCTTTCAAGAAGATGCTCTATATCAAGGATACGTGCAGCCTCCTGAACTCTCTTCTTAATTTCAGCCTTAGGCGTCTTTCTGAGCTTAAGACCGAAAGCCATATTTTCAAATACCGTCATATGAGGATAAAGAGCATAGTTCTGGAAAACCATTGCTATATCTCTGTCCTTGGGGGCAACGTCGTTTACAAGCTTATCGCCTATGTAAAGCTCACCCTCGCTGATTTCCTCAAGACCTGCAATCATTCTGAGAGTTGTAGACTTACCGCAGCCGGAAGGACCTACGAGAATAACAAACTCCTTGTCCGCAATGTCGAGAGTGAAATCCGAAACAGCTGTTACGCCGCCCGCATATCTTTTATAGATATTTTTTAACTGTAAACTTGCCATTGAATTGACCTCCTAAATGATTTACCTTAAAAACCATATTTGCGTTATATACATTGTAGCATAGGTTTTCAAAATTGCAAATACACTTATTGTACAAATTTAAATATTTTTATTTGTAAACATTGCATATAGTGTATATAAGCCGCCGTTTTTCAGACAAGCTTTTTCAGTTCTTCGTCGGTCAGCGGTCTGTACATTCCCTCTTTAAGCGCGGCGTCCAAAAAAACATTTCCGTAGGCAATGCGCTTTAATGAGATTACCTCATTACCGACGGCGTAAAACATTCTTTTTATCTGGTGAAATTTACCCTCGTATATTGTAAGCCTTACCTTATCGGGCGATAAAAGGCGCGCGTCGGCTTTCTTTGTTATTACCCCGCCTATGTCCACCCCTTCGCGAAGCGCGCAAAGCATATCTTCCGTAACGGGAAGCTTTGCCGTTACAACATATGTTTTCCCGACCTTTTTGTTAGGTGAAAGGATTTTGTGCGCCGTTTCTCCGTCATTTGTAAGCAGCAAAAAACCTGTTGTGTCTATATCAAGCCTGCCCACGGGAAAAAGGCTGTACCTTTTATATTCGCCGGGTATAAGCTCCATAACGGTTTTTTGGCGTTTATCCTCGGTTGCGCTTACCACGCCCTGCGGCTTATTAAGCATAAGGTAAATATATTTTTTGTATTGAAGATTCTCCCCCGAAACCGTAAGGGCGTCTTTTTCCGACACCTGCGCCGAAATATCTCTCACAACAGCGCCGTTTACCTCCACCGCGCCGTCCTTTATTTTTTTCCGCGCCTGAGAGCGCGTAACTGCTGCAGCATCCGCTACCATTTTATCAAGGCGCATTTTCGGCTGCCTCCTTTTTTATAGGTATCATTATCCCGTCAAGCGTTACGGAGCATATATCCCCGCCTATAACGCTTCCGTTATATACCAGCACGTTAAGCCGTGCGTTTTTGTCTTCTATTGTATATGTATACCGCACGCACTTTTTCCCGCGGTAATTTGAAAGGTCGTACCCGCCCTCTTTTTGCAGGGCGTTGTACCTTTCATATACAGGCGTAAAGCTTTCAGGTATTTCAACCTCGCACACCTCTCCGGGATATGCAGACACACCAAAAAAGCCCATATTGCGCGCAATGGCGCTGTAATCGCGGCAAGAGACCTCGCTTGCGCTTACTGCCGACAAGACCGCCGCAGCAAGCAGTGCGGAAATTTGTTTTTTCATTTAAAATACCCCCTCGGAAAAGAATATTCCGAAGGGGTAATTATTATTCTGCCGAGAAAGGAAGAAGTGCAACGTGGCGCGCACGCTTTATTGCAACTGTCAGCTGACGCTGATGCTTTGCGCATGTACCCGTAATTCTTCTGGGAAGAATTTTTGCACGCTCCGACACGTAACGGCGAAGCTTTGCTACATCCTTATAATCAATATCCGCTACCTTATCAACGCAGAACTGGCAAACCTTTTTCTTTGCCTTGCGCGCTCTGTAAGGTCTTTCAGACTTTTCCTTTTCCATCATGGCTAAAACCTCCCTCAATTAAAATGGTAAATCGTCATCCGTTCCCATGGGTGCGATAGGATCGGGAAGAGAGCCGTAATCACCGCCGAGAGGCGCTGCCTCCTGCGCGGACTGTGCGTCTCTTTTGCTTTCCACGAAATAAACCTGGTTTACAAGCACCTCCGTTGCATAGTGGCGCTTGCCCTCCGCATCGTCCCATGTGCGTGACTGTATGCTGCCCTCAACGGCAACAAGATTTCCTTTTTTAAAGTACTTTGAAACAAATTCCGCCGTCTGGCGCCATGCAACGCAGCTTATAAAGTCTGCCTTGCGCTCCTCACCCTGACGGACAAAATTACGATCCACCGCCAACGAAAATGAGCAGGTGCTCACTCCCTGCGGGGTGCTGCGCAGCTCGGGGTCACGGGTAAATCTACCCATAAGAATTGCTTTGTTAAGCATCAAAAAAACCCTCCCTTACGCATCCTTGCGAACAACGATTGTACGCATAACGCCGTCTGTAATTCCGTAAATTCTTTCAAGTTCTTTCGGAAATTCCGGCGCTGAGGTAAAGTTCACAAGAACATAATAACCCTCTGTCTTGAAGTCGATAGGATAAGCAAGCTTTCTTTTGCCCCATACATCGACGCTTTCCACCGTACCGTTGGCAGCGATAAGGCTCTTAAACTTTTCCGTAAGAGCGTTAAGCGCGTCCTCCTCAAGTGCAGTGTCAAGAACAAAAATGGTTTCATACTTGTTAATAATTTCAGCCATTTTCTACACCTCCTTCTGGTCTTTGGCCCCGTTTATCCGGAGCAAGGATAGCATTTTCATAAATGCTTATATATTATATATTTATAAAGAGATATTGTCAAGCTGTTTTTTGACAAAAAATTTATTTGCTTTTCAAAAAAATTGTTGATAATATTTTATATTTGTGTTATACTGATATAGCTGTACCAGCCGGGGAGGTAGCGGTTCCCTGTATCCGCAGTCCGCTGCAGCGGAGGTTAATTCCCCGATTGAGGCGTGTTCATTGTACAGCAAAGCCACATAAGTGATGTTGACGATTGGGTCTTGCGCAACTTGGGCCCGTGAACCTCGTCAGGCGGGGAACCGAGCAGCGATAAGCGGTAACCCGGGTGTGCCGCGAGGGTGCCTTTTCTGAGTCGGCTGTGTGGTTCTTGTGTATGGTGACGCGTCGATTTCGGGGTGTACGGCATATTTATTTTTTGTTATTTCGGGCTGTAAAAAACAACCTTTGGGGGGCAGTTTGCTTTTTAATTGTTTTTTACAGCCTTTTTAAGAGTTTTGGGGGTGATTTTACGCAGCATCAGGCGCTTTACAGAAAATGGCGGCCGAAAACGTTTGACGATGTAATCGGTCAAAAGCACGTTACAGACACAATCAGAAACGAAATTAAAAACAACGTTTGCGGACACGCCTTCCTTTTTTGCGGAAGCCGCGGAACGGGAAAAACCTCTACCGCGCGTATTTTAAGCCGTGCCGTAAACTGCGAAAATCCGATAGACGGAAACCCCTGTAACGTCTGTGCAACCTGTCGCGGCATAGAAAACGGCAGTATTATGGATATTATAGAGATTGACGCCGCGTCAAACGGCGGTGTTGACAACATACGCACACTTCGCGAGGAGGCGGGCTATACCGCCGCCGTCACAAAATATAAGGTATATATAATAGACGAGGTGCATGCGCTCAGCAATGACGCTTTTAACGCGCTTTTAAAGCTTTTGGAGGAGCCGCCGGAGCATGTTAAATTTGTACTTGCAACGACTGAGGCAAACAAGGTTTTGGAAACTATATCCTCCCGATGCCAGCGTTTTGATTTTAAGCGCATAACGCCGGAGGATATATATGCAAGGCTTGATTATATCTGCAATGCCGAAGGGATATTGGCAGACGAAAAATCGCTTCGTATGATTGCCGTGGCGGCGGACGGGTCGCTTCGCGACGCGCTGAGCCTGCTTGAACCGTGCATTGCATCCGGCAAAGAGCTTGACCCCGAATTTGTTGCAGATTTTTTGGGCAAGGCAGAAAACGGCTCTGTTATTGACCTGTGTGAGCAGATAGGTCTTTGCAACGCGGCAGCCGCCGCAGATTCGATAAGCGCTATCTGCCGCCGCGGAAAAAACCTTACCCCTTTTATAGAAAATGTTATAAAGGCAGTGCGCGACCTGCTTATAATAAGTATTACCGGAAAATGCAAAAGCGATTTTGAAGAGAGCGAGTATAAAAGGCTTGAAAATATATGTCCGCTTTTTTCAACCGAAAAGCTGCTTTACGTTGTGAAAACTCTTTCCGAAGCCGTAAGCGCCGCGCGCTATATGACAAATCCGCGCGTTGTGTATGAGGCTGCCGTTATAAAGCTTTGCATAAAAGGAAACGACGGCTCGTACGATGCGCTTCTCGCGCGTATCGGAGAGCTTGAAAGAAAGCTTGAAAGCGGCGCATATGAATTAAAGACTTCCTCTCCGTCACCGGAAAGAAAAACGGAAGGCAGCGCGCCCGAAGAAAAAAAGCTTCCTTTAAAAAAGAAACGCGCCCCCCTCCCCGACGGCGAGCTTGTTAAGAAAGTAAAAGCCGTATGGCCCGAGGTTATGGCGGATATTTCGGACAGCATTGTTTTATATTCCACGCTTGAAAATGTTTCTCTTAACGAAGAGGACGGAAAGCTTGCCCTTACCTTTCCCGAGGGCGGCGGGCGTGAATTGCAGGATATGATAAAAGACGGTCTGGCGCGCATACAGCAATCCGTTTGTGCGCACACCGGGGCGCAGATTGAGCTTATAACAAGGCTTGACAGCGATTTGAATTCAGAAAAACCGAGCGGCGCAGACCCGCTTGAGGATATAATAAAGCTACCTATTACAAATGTTGAATGAAAGGATGTTTAAAAATGGCAAAAGGCGGATTTCCGAGAAATATGGGCGGAATGGGCAATATGAACAGTATGATAAAGCAGGCGCAGAAAATGCAGGAGGAAATGCTTAAGGCGCAGCAGTCGCTGGAGGAACAGGTTATCGAAGCCACCGTTGGCGGCGGTGCCGTAAGCGTTAAATTAAGCGGCAAAAAGCAGCTTATTGAGGTAAAGATTGCGCCCGAAGCGGTAGACCCCGACGATGTGGAAATGCTTGAAGATATGATTGTAAGCGCCGTAAATGAGGCGCTTCGCAAGGCCGACGAGGCGGCAAGCGGCGCACTCGGAAAGATTACCGGCGGAATGAATATTCCGGGATTATTTTAAAAGAACGGACTGATAAGTATGTACCCGGCTTCTCTTGAGACTTTGATAGAGCAATTTGAAAAAATGCCCGGCATAGGGCACAAAAGCGCCGTGCGGCTGGCCTTTTACGTTATGAATATGCCGCAGGACAAGACCGAAAAATTTATTGAAGCAATACAAAGTGCGAAAACAAAGGTGCACCTGTGTAAAAAGTGCCAAAACCTTACGGATGAGGAGCTTTGCGACATCTGCTCCTCTCAAAGACGCGACACAAGCGTTATATGCGTTATGGAAAGCCCGAAAGACGTTACCGCAATGGAAAAAACGCACGAATACAACGGCTTGTACCACGTTTTGCACGGGGCTGTTTCACCGATGGACGGCATCGGTCCGGAGGACATAAAAATACGCGAGCTTATCGCACGGCTTGACGGTTCCGTTAAAGAAATTATTATGGCAACAAACCCCACTGTTGAGGGTGAGGCAACGGCAATGTATATAGCGCGGCTTGTTAAGCCTATGGGAATTGTCGTAACGCGTATTGCGCACGGAATACCTGTCGGCGGCGATATAGAATATGCGGACGAGGTTACCCTTGCGCGTGCTATGGAGGGCAGGCGCGAAATATAAAAACGTGATAAAATCAGCGAAGAGCTGCGTCAAAACGGTTTCATTTTGACGCAGCTCTTCTTTAACTTAAATAGGAAAGCCCTGAAACGGACTTTTTAGCGCTGCATTTGTCAGCGTTTTGCGCTTTTTAAAAGATTTTCCAGTTCTTCTTTTGTGTAGTTGTATACGTTGTCGCAGAATCGGCAGGTTATTTCCGCCTTGCCGTCCTCCTCTATCATTTTTAAAAGTTCTTCTTTTCCCATACTTATAAGCGCCCTGTCAATTCTTTCCCGCGAGCAGCTGCATATATATTTGGGATGCTTCTTCTCAAAATATTCTATCTCATACCCCGAAAGAAGCTTTTCCACAATATCCTCCGGTGTCTTCCCCGAATCAAGCATTTCCGTTACGGATTTAATTTCCGAAACGGCTTTTTCCACCCTGTCTATATCTTCATCATATGCGCCGGGCAAAACCTGTAATATAAACCCGCCCGCGGCACGCACGGTGTAATCAGTATCAACCAAAACGCCAAGCGCGACCGCCGTGGGAATTTGTTCGCTGTGCGCATAATAATACGTGATGTCCTCGGCAATTTCGCCGTTTACAAGCGGAACCTTTCCTATGTACGGCTCTTTCATACCGATATCGCGAACAACACAGAGATAGCCCTCCCTGCCGACCGCGCCGCCGACATCAAGCTTCCCCGCGCTATTAAGCGGCAAATCCGCAACAGGGTTGTCAACCGAGCCGCGGCAATTACCGTTTCCGTCTGCCGCTGCTATAATATTTCCTACCGGACCGCCGCCTTTAAACTGAAGGCTTACCGAGTTATCCGCGCTTTTTTCCATACTTCCCATCATGGAAGCCGCCGTAAGGCTTCGCCCAAGTGCGGCGAGTACTACCGGCGACATCTTATGAATTTCCTGTGCACGGTTGCAAAGCTGCGCAGTCTGTGCCGCAACAACGCGAACCGCACCGTTTTTTGTTATTGCACTTACAATATAATCCTGCATTATTCCACCTCTATCTTCGTTATATATGCCTTTTTATCCTTCTTTTCCACGGTAAATGTTAAGCTTTCCTTTTTTTGCGGAGCTGTTTCCATAATATCTATCAGCGCCGACGGAATGTAGTTTGACACAATATAGCCGAAAAATTCTTTTGAAAACTGCTCCTGCTCATACGTTTTTGTTTCATCCTCGGAAAGCTGCCTTTCTTTAAGGAATTTTTCCATAAGCTCTCCGTAATCTTTTACATTTGCCGCCTTAAGCACAGCGTTGTTTGCATTATCTTCGGAAATGCCGTCATTGTAAGGATGCTTTAAAACTGCCTTTACATAAGCGCGGTTCTTTTTTATTTTTGAGCCTTTCGCACTTTCAATACTGTAGCTTATGCGTTTTGTACGCGCAGCATTAACCTTATCGCATATAAGATAAAGCTGCTTGTCACTAAGCACGGTATTGTCCACATTCCACCTTTTTTTAAGCGCTTTTGGTGATGTAAGGCTTTCGTCCGCAATAAAAAGCTCGTATGCTATTTTTGATTTTTCCGTATCAAAATAATCCTTTGCATTTGCAGCGGTTATTTTACCGCTTTTATACTCTGCCAGAAAGCTGCCGGTGTATGCGTACGCTTCCTCTTCCCATTTTTTGTTGCTTTTGCACCCGCACAGCGAAAATATAATCAGCACAGAAAGTGCCGCAAGCATAAATCTCTTCATATTAAACTCTCCTTGCTTTTACGTTTATATATTTTACATCCCATAAAAGAAATTGTCAACAATTAACATAGAATTAACATAACCGTGGTTTCAAAATTAACATTGCGTCACCTATAATATGCCTGTAAATAAAAAAAGATTTGGAGAGTGATTTCAAATGAAAAAAACATCAGCACTTATTTTATCATTGGCAGTTGCGGCATTTTTATTCGCCGGATGCGGCTCGGGCAGCGGAGATGACAAAAACACAGCCGCAAAAAAAGATTCCGCAGAAACACAAAGTACGGTTTCGACAGACGGTTCAACATCTATGGAAAAGGTTATCGGCTTTTTAAGTGAAAGCTATATGGAAGAAAACAAAAACGTAAAGGTTACATACAATCCCACAGGCTCGGGTGCAGGAATTACGGCAGTAAGCGAAGGACGCTGCGACATCGGTCTTTCAAGCCGTGACCTTAAGGACGACGAAGCACAGACGCTTGATTCAAAGACGGTTGCCATAGACGGTATTGCGATAATCGTTAATCCCGAAAACAAGCTTTCCGACCTTTCGATAGAACAGATAGCAAAGCTTTACACAGGCGAGGTTACAAACTGGAGCGAGCTTGGCGGAGACGATGCCCCCGTTGTTCTTATCGGCAGAGAGGCTGCCAGCGGCACGCGCGACGGGTTTGAATCCATAACAGATACAAAAGAAAAATGCAAATATACCCAGGAGCTTACCTCTACAGGCGACGTTATACAGACGGTTTCTTCAAACCCCAACGCAATTGGTTATGCTTCTCTTGCAGCGGTAAACGACAAGGTAAAGGTTCTCAGTGTTGAAAACGTAGCGCCGAGCGTTAAGACAATTCAGGACGGAAGCTACAAAGTACAAAGGGATTTCAACCTTATAACAAAGAAAGGTGCAAAGCTTTCGGGCGCAGCACAAAAGTTCTACGATTTTGCAACAAGCGCGGCTGCCGATACGCTTATTGAAAAAGCCGGCGCCGTACCGGTTGTAAGATAAGGATTTGATTTTATGAGCAAGCATAAAAACATTACCGAAAATTTAATGCGCGCCATATTTACATTTTGTGCCTTTGCTTCAATCGCATTTGTAATTATTATAACAGCGTTCCTTCTTTTAAGCGGTATGCCCGCTATAAAAAAGATAGGCGCGGGCGCGTTCCTTTTCGGAAAGGTGTGGCGCCCCACGGGGCAAAGCCCGCTTTACGGAATACTTCCGTTTATAGCATCGTCGGTGCTTGGCACGCTTTGCGCAGTGCTTCTGGGGGTTCCTATAGGAATACTTTGCGCAATATATATTTCAAAATTCGCACCGCGCCGTATTTGCCCGGTTTTAACCTCTGCGGTAGAGCTGCTTTCGGGAATTCCTTCGGTTGTATACGGTCTTACGGGAATGATAATAATTGTTCCGGCAGTGAGAAAAGCCTTCTCACTGCCGGACGGTGCAAACCTTTTCTCCGCAATAATTGTTCTTGCCGTAATGATTTTACCGTCGGTAATAAGCGTTTCGGTGACGGCGCTTTCGGCAGTGCCGAAGGAATACGAGGAGGGCTCGCTCGCACTTGGCGCTACAAAGTGCGAAACAGTTTTTAAGGTGACCGTTCCCGCTGCAAAAAGCGGAATATTGGCGTCTGTGGTATTGGGAATGGGCAGAGCCGTAGGCGAGGCGATGGCAGTTATGATGGTTTCGGGAAATACGCCGAATATGCCCGCCCTTTTTAAAAGCGTGCGGTTTCTTACAACGGCGGTTGCCTCTGAAATGTCTTATTCCTCGGGGCTTCAAAGAGAGGCATTGTTTTCTATAGCACTGGTTTTGTTTGCATTTATCTTAGTTATAAATCTTGTTTTAAACCTGGTTGTAAAAAAGAGAAAAAGGTGAAATGATGAAACAGCTGAAAAAGCGTAAGCTTTCGGACTTTTTTAAAAAAACAGTGATGTATGCCGCAATGGCGTGTGTACTGGTACTTCTGCTCGGTATTATCCTTTATATTGCAGCCGCGGGGCTGCCGAATATAACAAAGGAATTTATAACCACAAAGCCAAGCCTTTTAAAAGGCACCGTGGGAATACTTCCCAACATATTAAACACCGTTTACATAGTAATAATGACGCTTGTAATTATTTTGCCGATCGGCATATGCTCTGCGGTTTATCTTAACGAGTATGCAAAGAACCGTTTTCTTGTAGGCATAATAGAGCTTGCCGCAGAAACGCTTTCCGCCATTCCGTCTATTATTTACGGGCTTGTCGGTATGCTTGTTTTTGTGCAGTTCTTAGGGCTTGGCACAAGCCTTGCTGCCGGGGCGCTTACGCTTTCGGTTATGACGCTTCCGACGGTTTTGCGTACTGTTCAGGAAAGCCTTAAAACCGTGCCCGACAGCTACCGTGAAGGGGCACTTGCCTTAGGCAGCGGCAAATGGCATATGCTGCGTACTGTGGTGCTGCCGTCGTGCATTGACGGTATCGTTACCGGCTGCATACTTTCAATCGGGCGTATTGTCGGTGAAAGTGCCGCACTTCTTTTTACGGCGGGTATGGCGAACGAAATTATAGGCTTTCTTTCCGCCGCAAAGCCCGGGCACGCCGGTTCCACGCTTACTGTGGCGTTGTATATGTACGCAAAGGAACGCGGCGACTTCCCCACCGCATTTTCAATAGCGGCAATTCTTTTAATACTCACGTTTTTAATAAACACTGCGGCAAAGCTTGCCGCAAAAAAACTGAAAAAGGCGGCGCATGACGAATGAATACAGCTATAAACGTACAATCGCTTGACCTGTGGTACGGCACAAACAAGGCGTTAAAAAATATAAATATGGAAATTCCCAAAAACAAAATTACCGCGCTTATAGGGCCCTCCGGCTGCGGAAAGTCTACCTTTTTAAAATCGCTTAACCGTATGAATGATTTGGTAGAGGACTGCCGCATAGAAGGTAAAGTTCTTTTGGGTGATGTTGACGTCTACAAGGATATTGACGTTACCGAGCTTCGCAAGCGCGTCGGAATGGTTTTTCAAAAGCCGAACCCGTTTCCGATGAGTATTTACCAAAACATTGCCTACGGTCCAAAGCTGCACGGGGTAAAATCAAAGGTAAAGCTTGATGAAATTGTAGAGCTTTCCTTAAGGCGTGCCGCCATTTGGGACGAATGTAAAGACCGCCTTAAAAAAAGCGCGCTTTCCCTAAGCGGCGGGCAGCAGCAGCGCCTTTGCATTGCACGTGCGCTTGCAATAGAGCCGGAAATACTTTTAATGGATGAGCCGACAAGCGCATTAGACCCTATCTCTACATCAAAAATTGAGGATTTGGCAACGGAGCTTAAGGACAAATATACTATAGTAACCGTCACACACAATATGCAACAGGCAGTGCGAATTGCGGACAAAACAGCGTTTTTCCTGCTTGGCGAAATTGTAGAGTATGACGACACACAAAAAATGTTTTCCGCACCGCGCGACAAGCGAACGGAGGATTATATAACAGGGAGGTTCGGATAATGCGAAACCAGTTCGACCATCAGCTGCGCCAGCTTAATACAGAGCTTATAACAATGGGCGCGCTTTGTGAAGAGGCAATATCAAAAGCAACAAAGTGCCTGCTTGAAAACGACCTTTCCATTAAAGAAAGCGTATTTGATACAGACAGGCAAATAGACCGAAAGGAACGCGATATAGAAAACCTGTGTCTGCGGCTTTTATTGCAGCAGCAGCCCGTTGCAAAGGATTTGCGTGAAATATCCTCCGCACTTAAAATGATTTCCGATATGGAAAGAATAGGCGACCAGGCGTCTGACATTGCCGATATGGCGCACTTTGTAAACGAAAACGGTATTTCCTCCAAAATACATATTGCGGATATGGCACGTGCAACAATTCAAATGGTAACCGACAGCGTAGATTCCTTTGTAAAAAAAGACCTTTCAATTGCAAACAGGGTTTTACGCCACGATGATATTGTAGACACGCTTTTTACAAAGGTAAAAAACGAGCTTATTGCAAGCATTTCCGAGGGTGCGCAAAACGCCGAAGCGCTTGTAGACCTTTTAATGATTGCAAAATATTTTGAAAGAATAGGCGACCATGCCGAAAACATTGCCGAATGGGTAATATACTCTATAACCGGCACTCATAAAACCGAAGATAAGAACAATCCCCTTGAATAGATACGCCGTCAGTGGTATAATGAAATCGGGTGATTTTATATGATTTATCTTGTTGAAGACGATGACAATATAAGAAAGCTTGTATGCTACGCACTTAACCACGACAACCTTACGGCAGAGGGATTTTGCAGTCCCTCCTCTTTTTGGCAGGCGCTGAAAGAAGAAACGCCGGAGCTTGTTATGCTTGACATAATGCTTCCGGAAGAGGACGGCTTATCGGTATTAAAAAAACTGCGTTCCTCCCCGGAAACCGAAGATATACCTATTATTATGCTCACTGCGAAGGGCAGCGAGTATGATAAGGTAACAGGGCTTGATATGGGCGCGGACGATTACATAACAAAGCCTTTCGGTATGACAGAGCTTATCTCACGCGTGCGGGCGCTTTTGCGCCGCTGTAAAAAGCCGGACTCAAAAGACAGCACGCTTACCGCCGGGGTTTTGTGTATGGATATTAAAAAACACACGGTAACCGTAAACGGAGAAGAAATTTCGCTTTCATACAAGGAATATATGCTTCTTTCCGTCCTTTTGAAAGCGAACGGAGAAATCGTAACGCGCGATGAGCTTTTATGCAGCGTGTGGGGCGAATTTTACGGCGAGTCGCGCACATTGGATGTTCACATCAGAAAGCTGCGCGTTAAGCTTAAAGATGCGGGCAGCTATATTAAAACTGTAAAAAATATAGGTTATAAAATAGAGGTGGAAAAATGACAGGGAAAATATTTCGTTCAACGTTTTTAACCTCTGCGTTGGTTCTGTTTTCCTGTCTTGTGCTTATAGTAGGCATATTGCTCGAGGCATTTGAAAACAGAATGATGGACGAGCTTTCCGGCGAAGCGGCATATGTTGAATATGCGATTGAAGCAGGTGAAAAAGGTTTTTTTGAAAACTTTTCTGCTCCCGACAGACGTGTAACGCTTATCTCGCCGGAGGGAACGGTTTTGGCGGACACAAGCGCAAGCGCGGAGGATATGGATAATCACGGCGGGCGCGCGGAATTTAAAGAAGCAGCTACCAACGGAAGCGGCACAAGCGTGCGGTACTCCGATACGTTGATGCAGAAAACGCTGTACTACGCAAAAAAGCTTCCCGACGGCAGGGTAATGCGTATATCAACGACGCAATCGAGTGTTATCAGCCTGTCGCTTGCACTTATGCAGCCGATATGCGTAATAGTTATGATAGCGCTTATACTGTCTTTCCTGCTTTCCAAGCATGTCTCAAAAAGCATAACCGCGCCGATAAATGCAATAAATCCGGATGACCCGGAAAACTGCGTTACGTATGACGAGCTCTCGCCGCTTTTGCATAAAATACTTAATCAAAAGCGCACAATAAAAAAACAAATTGCAGAGGCAAAGCAAAAGCAAGAGGAGTTTCGCATTATCACCGAAAATATGAGCGAGGGTTTTTTAATTGCCGACAGTGCCGCACAGCTTCTTTCCTGCAACAGCGCTGCGCTGCGGCTTCTCGGCGGCGATGAAAACACTGATAATGTTTTCGAACTTAACCGCACCGAGAAATTCCGAAAGTGCATAAACGACGCCCTCGGCGGAAAGCACGCAGAAGAGGATATGCAGCACGGCGAGCGCACCTACAAGCTTATAGCAAGCCCTGTAAAAACAGGCTCCGCACTTTACGGTGTGGTTATGGTGATTGTAGATATTACCGAAAGCACTCTGCGCGAAAGTATGCGCCGTGAATTTACCGCCAATGTTTCGCACGAGCTTAAAACGCCGCTTACGTCTATATCAGGCTTTGCAGAGCTTATGAAGAGCGGAAACGTACCCGCCGAAACTGTGGCAGACTTCTCCTTCTCCATATATTCCGAAGCACAGCGGCTTATCACACTGGTAAACGATATTATAGAAATATCGCAGCTTGATGAAAAAGGCGCCGTCACAGAAAAAGAAGAGGTTGCGCTATACCCTCTTTGCCAAGATATTATAAACAGGCTTACTCCGCTTGCCGAAAAGAAAAATGTAACCTTAGAAATACAAAAAAGCACGGCGGTTATTAAAACCGAGCGCCGCACACTTGACGAGATTATATACAACCTTTGCGACAATGCCGTAAAATATAACAATGTCGGCGGGAACGTTTCAATTTCAATATTTGAGAATAGCGGCAGCGTCGGTATAACGGTTTCCGACAACGGCATAGGGATTGACCCCTCCCTGCACGACAGGGTCTTTGAAAGATTTTACCGTGTGGATAAAAGCCGTTCCAAAAATGCGGGCGGCACAGGGCTGGGGCTTTCTATAGTAAAGCATGGTGCAATGCGTCTTGGAGCGCAGCTGAAGCTTGAAAGCGCCATTGGCGAGGGAACAAAAATAACGCTGACTTTTGAAAAATAAACGCATATAAAGAGGACTGTCGAAAAACTGAAATTTCGAGAATTTGTGGAGTTGTCAGAGGGGATTACCACTCTGACGTAAAAAACGCGTTTTTCGCGGGCGTGCAGTGCAAAAACCGCTCCCTGCAAGGGCCGGCGCGGTAAGCGCCACGCAAGAAAAATATTTGAACAGAAAAAAATTAAATCACAAAAAAAACTGCGGCAGTATATCTGCCGCAGTTTTTTAATGTAATCTTACTAAAATTACTTAAGTTCAACCTTTGCGCCAACAGCTTCAAGGTCAGCCTTAAACTTCTCAGCGTCATCCTTAGAAGCGCCCTCTTTAAGGGTTGTGGGAGCCTTATCAACAGCTTCCTTAGCTTCCTTAAGACCAAGGCCGGTGATCTCACGAACAACCTTGATAACCTTAATCTTCTCTGCGCCTGCTTCTGCAAGTACAACGTCAAACTCTGTCTTTTCAGCACCGGCTGCTGCTGCACCGTCACCTGCTGCAACTACTGCAACGGGAGCTGCTGCGCTTACGCCGAATTCCTCTTCCATAGCCTTTACAAGTTCAGCTACCTCAAGGAGCTTTAATTCTTTGATTTCAGAAATAATTGTTTCTACCTTACTCATTATTACTTACCTCCTAAATTTGGATTATATTTTTATTCTTCTGTGGGAGCAGCTGCCTCTTCCGCAACAGCTTCCTCTGCGGGAGCCTCCGCTGCAGCGGTTTCTTCTGCGGGAGCTTCCTTTTCAACCTTGATATCAGCGGGTTCTACACCGTTATCAACCAAAGCCTGCAATGTACGAACAAGATTGCTTACAGGAGCGTTCAAGCTGCCGAGCATCTTGGCAATAAGTGTTTCGCGATTGGGCGTAGCCGCAAGAACCTTAATCTCATCAAGTGCAAGTACCTTTCCGTCAAGAAAGCCTGCCTTAATTTCGAGCTGTTCGTTGTCCTTTGCAAAATCTGCGATAACCTTTGCCGGTGCAACCTCGTCTGTCATACTGATAGCGAGCGACGTCGGTCCGTTAAGCACCTCGTCAAGCTCGTCAAACCCGATTTCCTTAGCCGCAAAACGTGTAAGGGTGTTTTTTACAACCTTATATTCAACGCCTGCTTCACGGAGCTTGTTACGCAGCTGAGTGTCCTGTTCAACGGACAAACCGCAGTAATCAACCAAAACGCCCGAAACGGCATTTTTCATCTGCTCTGCAAGGGTTGAAACGATTTGCTTCTTCTCTTCGAGAATTTTCTGACTTGGCATATTCTCACCTCACAATAAATAATAAAAGGGATTCCTTGTCCATAGACACAAGGAACCCCGTAAATTCTTGGGAAAATGCTTCCTCGGCAGGGCTTACAAAACTGCCTGCTGTCTATGGAAAAACAATCTAACGCATATATAATACACGAAGATTTTTAATTTGTCAACAATTTTTCGGAAAATTAACCAATCTTTGCTGTGTTAATCTTTATTCCGGGACCCATTGTGCTTGCAATTGCCAGGCTTCTTACATACTGACCTTTTGCGGTTGCGGGCTTAGCCTTGAGAATTGCGCCCATAAGAACGTCAAAATTCTCTTTAAGCTTGTCTGCACCGAAGGATGCCTTGCCGATAGGGCAGTGAATGATGTTCGTCTTATCAAGACGGTACTCAATCTTACCTGCTTTAACATCGTTTACAGCCTTTGCAACCTCCATGCTTACCGTACCCGCCTTGGGGTTGGGCATAAGACCCTTGGGTCCGAGGATTCTCGCTATACGACCTACAACGCCCATCATATCGGGTGTTGCAATTACAACATCAAAATCGAGCCAGTTTTCCTTCTGGATTTTTTCGATATACTCTTCAGCGCCTACGTAATCTGCGCCTGCCTCCTGCGCCTGGGTTGCCTTTTCGCCCTTAGCGAATACAAGCACCCTGACTTTTTTACCTGTACCGTGCGGAAGAACAACGGCACCTCTTACCTGCTGATCTGCGTGACGTGAGTCAACACCCAGCTTTGCGTGAAATTCGATTGTTTCGTCGAACTTTGCGCTTGCAGTCTTTACAACAAGGTCAAGAGCTTCCGCAGGATCATACTGCTTGCCGGCTTCTATAAGCTTGGAACCGGCTTCATATTTCTTACCATGTTTCATACTGTTACCTCCTTGTGGTTGACGGGAAAACTCCCTCCCACTTACTTTGAATTATTCCTCTACCGTTACGCCCATACTTCTTGCAGTACCGGCAATCATGCTCATTGCAGCTTCAAGGCTTGCAGCGTTAAGGTCGGGCATTTTTGTTTCAGCAATCTGCTGAAGGTCTGCCTTCTTAATCTGTGCGACCTTTGTCTTGTTCGGAACACCGCTGCCGCTTTCAATCTTGCATGCCTTTTTAATAAGCACTGCAGCCGGCGGAGTCTTTGTAACAAAGCTGAATGATCTGTCCGCATAAACAGTAATAACTACAGGAATAATTAAGCCTGCGTCCTTGGCGGTTCTCTCGTTAAATTCCTTTGTAAACTGAACAATGTTTACGCCGTGCTGACCGAGAGCGGGACCTACCGGAGGAGCCGGTGTAGCCTTACCTGCGGGGATTTGAAGTTTAATGTAGCCTTCGATTTTCTGAGCCATGGTTTGCACCTCCTTAGAGATAAAATGTGGTGTTAGCGGAAACTTTCCTCCCACCTGTATAACAAGCCTTGCGGCCTATTAGCAATTTTATTCGAGCGGCTCTACCTGGTAGTAGTCAAACTCTACCTGCATTTCTCTGCCGCCGAACATTGTTACCATAACGCTTATCTTGCGTCTTTCGCGGTTGATTTCCAAAACCTCACCCATAAAGCCTTCCATACTGCCATCCGCAATACGAACCGTATCGCCGACGGCTATGTCAAGGTCTGCGCGGGCTTCGCCCACGCCGAGACGGTCAACCTCTCCCTCGGAAAGGGGTACGGGCTTGCTTCCCGGGCCGACAAAACCCGTGCAGCCGCGCGTGTTGCGCACAACGTACCAGCTTTCGTCGGTCATTTTCATTTTTATAAATACGTAACCGGGATAAATTTTTCTTGACACGGTCTTCTTTTCACCCTTGTCGTTCTCCTCCACGGCTTCTTCAACCGGGATGCACACCTGTGCGATAAGATCTCCCAAACCGCGGTTTTCAACCGTTTTTTCTATACTGTCTTTAACCTTGTTTTCATATCCCGAATAGGTATGAGCAACATACCACTTAAATTCAGCACTCATAATCGCGCGGGCACGTGCCCTTCCTCCTTATTTCAGAATTAGTTTGCTCAGCGAAATAAAGAGTGAGTCCAGCCCGAATATGATAAGCCCTACGATAATAAGCGCGGCAATAACTATCAAGGTATTGTTTATAAGCTGCTTCTTTGTGGGCCATACAACCTTTTTAAGCTCGGATTTTGTAGCTCTTACGGATTTTGCCATACGGGCAAATATACCGTTTTTCTTAGCATTTTCTCCCATATAATCCACCCTCTATTACTTAGATTCTTTATGCAAGGTATGCTTGCGGCAGAAAGGACAATACTTGTTCATTTCGAGTCTGTCAGGGTCATTCTTCTTGTTTTTCATAGTATTGTAATTACGCTGCTTGCACTCTGTGCATGCCAAAGTTATTTTAACTCTCATAACTGCGCCTCCCGAGATAGATTTCCCTTCACTTTTTTGCACATAAAAAAGACCTTCAAAGCGAGGTATTATCAATATACCATTCTTTGTCCGCATTGTCAATATTTTTTACAAGATTTTTTTACAAAATAATATAAACGGCGCCGCATGACGTTTCTTGCGGCGCCGTCAGACTGTCGAAAAACTGAAAGTTCGAGAATTTGGGGAGTTGTCAGAGGGGAAATCCCCTCTGACATAAAAAACGCGGTTTTCGCGGGCGTGTACCGCAAAAACCGCTCCATGCAAGGGCTGGCGCGGTGAGCGCCGCGCGAGCGAAAGCCCTTGTTCTCAAACGAAAGCTCCGAAAGCGAGCTTTCGGCTTGAAGGCACCTCTGTATATTATTTTGTAAGGACGGTAATCACCCTTACCGTTCCCCCGCTCTGCGCGCTTTTATCCGAATACAGCGTTACGGATAAAATATCTGTGCGCTCCTTAAGCTCCGAAAATGACATAGAAGTATATTCCGCACCGTTTTTTCCGCCGTAAATTTTTACGTAATCACTTATGGAGTATGTTTTTGAATTAACACGTATTCTTCCGTTTTCGATACCTTCTATACTTCCCGATGCAAGCTTTGTGAGCATTTCAATCGAGCCGTCGCCCTTTACCTCCACGCCGGTACCTACACTCAGCGCAAGAGAGGTCTTAACGCTCGTTTCCGCACCGTCGTATAAAATGGTATAGCGATTGCTGCCTTCGGCTTTTTTTACAACGCCGAACGATGCGCCCGACTTTGTAACATCCGTAAGATACAAAAATTCTATATCGCCCGTGCTTGCCGTTTTCTGCGCGTACAGCACCTGATTTTTGGAAAGAGATGTCAGTTCTATATCATAAAGCTCTATCTTTTTAACCGTTGCCGCGCCGCCGTCCTTCTTGTTTGTAAGTTCAAGAATCCTGCAATCCTCGGAAATATAGGAGGAATCAAGCGTACGCGCGCTTTTATCCAGCTTTCCGTAAACAGTGCTTGCACTTAAATAGCCCAGGGAGGCAGCATCACCGTTTAAGGTTATTTTCATTACGCTGCCTATATAATCGGTGTAATCCTTATCGGCTTTATAGATTGTTTCGCTGCCATCGGGAAGGGTAAGGCTTACGTAACGTGTGCTTTGCCCCTTGGTCTGTTCCTCGTCCGACACCTCAATATAGCTGTTTGTAAGAACACCTATATTTCCCAGTGATGACGCGCTGCCGGTCACAACGTCCGCAACGGTGCCGTCCTTTCCCAAAAGAAGCGTTATTTTGCTGCCCAGAGATGCTGCGCCCGAAGACTCGTTAAGTTTGTTTATTGCAGCCTGCGTTGAAAGCGTGTATGTGCTGCCCGCAACCTTAACGCTTGTTACGTTTGATTTCATCGGATATGCCTTTTCGTACGTTCCGTATATTTTGTCGGTATAGGCATAAACCGTGCTTATGCTTCGCATATAGTACACAACGTCATACGGCTTTATATCCGACAGAGCCGCGCTTACACCGTCACGCACAACGTTTACAGCGGCATTTTCCGATATTTGAAACAAAGAGTATATGTCGCCTCCGCCCGAAACAACCGTTTTCGGACCCTCCAGCTTGCTTTCCATAAGAAGCATTCGTGTAAAGCTTCCGTCCTCGCCGTATACAAGCCTTGCCTCACGCCCTGCCTCGAGAGAGGAAACCGCCGTTTCCATTGTAAGCTGCCGCCCGCCCTCAAATGCCAATGCGGAGGCTGCAAAGCTTTCCGTACAGGTTTGCGAGCCGTAGGTGTAGGTAAGCTCTACCTTATTTGTGTCGCCCACTGCCACGCCGCTTGAAACGGTAACGCTTTTTACGCTTTCCTTTTCAGGCACGAACGCAACCGCCTTTTTCTCGGAATCGGTATAAAGAGTGCCTATTTTTCCGTAATCGTCGCTTGTTATTGTGGTTGTCTGCGCAAGCTTAAAGGTTCCCTTTGTGGTAACAATGTTTCCCGCGTCGACAGACGCGTCCAGGCTTGAATCGGCATAGATTATTACATCCTCCGTGCTCTGTGCACTCATAAGAGAAATATCGGAGCCTTCCTTTTTATCCGCAAGCAGCGTGTTGTACACAATATACGCGGCGTTTGCACGGGTAACGTTTTCATATGTTCCGAAGCTCATACCGTCGCATATACCGAGCGCCTGCGCCTTTTTTATGTACCCATCGGGCCAGCGGTAGGAAACGTCCTCCCCGCTGTAGCCCAAAAGACGTACCAAAATAGTAAGCGCCTGCGCGTAGTTTATCGTATCGTCCTTTCCGAACGAGCCGTCCGGGTAGCCGTTTATTATGCCGCGCTGAGCTATGTAGTTAATATACCCGCTTGACCAGTCGGCGGTGGTCACGTCCGAGAATACGTTATCCGCACTCATCGATGCCGCGCTTTTTTCTTCGCCGAGCATACAAACCGCAATTTTTGCAAACTGTTCACGCGTGAGGGTGTCGTTCGGACGGAACGAATCGTCGCCGAAGCCCGAAAGTATGTTAAGCCTTGACAGCTGCTCCACCGCCGTGCCTGACGGTGAAGAAGCGTCTATATCGTTATATTTTGCGTCTGCCGCGCCGCACGTTGCCATAATAAGCACCGCAAGAATAAATGCCGCTGCTTTTTTCATATTTTAACCATTCCTCTCTCGGTTATTATTCAAATCTGAGCGCCTCTATCGGATTCAGCCGCGCCGCTTTTCTTGCGGGGTAAAGCCCGAAGAAAATTCCTATTGCCGCCGAAAATAAAAACGACCCCATAATTACACCGGTTTGCTGCGATATAGGCACCGACGGCATCCCCATTGCCTTGCAGGTAAAATAACTGCCGCCGACGCCCAGCACAATTCCGGCTATGCCCCCCATACAGCTTACAACCGCCGATTCTATAAGGAACTGCACAAGTATTGTGCGCGTTTTTGCACCTATTGCTTTTCTTATACCAATCTCTCTTGTGCGCTCCGTTACGGTTACAAGCATTATATTCATAATGCCTATCCCGCCGACAACAAGCGATATTCCCGCTATGCCCGCCATAAGAAGCGTCATTGAACCGAGCGCGTCGTCTATTGTATCTATCTGATCTGCCTGGTTCGATACGGTATAATAATCATCCGACTTAAACTTTTTATACAAAAAGGTTTCTATAGCCGTTGTTGCCGCCGTCATATTGTCCGCACCGTTTGCCGAAACCGCAAAGGAGTTTATATTCGTATTTTTGATAAGACGTGTTGCGCGTGAGTACGGGATAATAAGGCAGTCGTCCTCACCTCCCTGTGAAAGGGAGGAGGATTTTTGCTCCAAAAGCCCGACAACGTTAAACACCTCGTTATTTATTTTAATCTGCTGCCCTATCGGGTTTTGCGTGCCGAAAAGCTCCGAGCGCACATATTCGCCGATAATTACAACGCTTGCCCTGTTTGAAACATCGCTCTCTGTAAGAAAGCGCCCGCTTGATACCGCGCGGTTTCGTATTGTAGAGTAATGCTCGTTCACACCGTAAAGCGTGCTTGTTGTGTTGCTGCTGCCGTATTTTGCCACACCGCGGCTTTGCACGATTGGCGTTACGGTATCTATCGTATCTTCGTTATCTGAGGCTATTTTTTCAATATCCGCAATGCTTACGCTTCGCGTTTGCCCCCAGCCACCGCGGCTGATGGATACATTTATAAGGTTTGTTCCCATGCTTTCAAGCTGCCGGCGCATTTCAAGCGTTGTCGCCGTAACCATATTTACAAGCACGATTACCGCCGCAACGCCTATTATTATGCCAAGCATTGTTAAAAAAGAACGCACCTTTGCGCCCCATATGCTTTGAAGTGCCATTTTAAAAGACATAAATATATTCATTCACATTTCACATCCTCGGTATTGGTGGTGTCTTCGGTAATTTTGCCGTCGGCAATTCTTATAACACGCTCCGCCCGGCGCGCGATGCCCGAATCGTGCGTTATAAGCACTATCGTGTTTCCCGCCGCGTGAATTTCTTTTAACATTTTCATAACCTCTACACCGCTTTTGGAATCGAGGTTACCTGTAGGCTCATCCGCAAGGATAAGCGGCGGTGACGAGCTTAGTGCGCGTGCTATCGCCACGCGTTGCTGCTGCCCGCCGGAAAGCTCCTTCGGCTTGTGATCCATTCTTCCCGAAAGCCCGACGCGTTCCAGCGCCGCCATTGCAAGGGCGCGCCGCTTAGCCGGCTCTACGCCGCGGTATATAAGAGGCAGCTCTACGTTTTCAAGCGCGGTAAGCTTGCTTAAAAGGTTAAACCCCTGAAATATAAACCCTATTTTCTCGTTTCTTATTGCCGCAAGCTCGTCTTCCTTCATTTTCTCAACGCGCTTGCCGTCAAGTATATAATCGCCGCTTGTGGCAACGTCTAAGCAGCCTATCATATTCATAAGCGTTGATTTGCCGCTGCCGGAGGGACCGATTATCGAAACAAACTCTTTAGGCTTTATATGAAGCGACACACCGTTTAACGCGCGCACCTCTATATCGCCCACCTTATATATTTTGTACATATCGGTTATCTTTATCATTTTTATCACCCTCTGCCGCCCGGTCCGCCGCCCGGCATTCCTCCGCCCATTCCGCCGCCGGGCATACCGCCGCCGAAGCCGCCGGGCATTGTGCTGTTATTTCCGGACGAGCCGGACGCCTGCGTCGTATTTTTAACTGCCTGCCCCTGTGTTACACCGCTTTTTATTTCGTAGTAGTCATCATTTGAAATCCCTACGGTAACCTCCGTGCGCTCTTCTTTTCCGCTCAGCTTAATTTCGGGGACAGATGCTTTTCTGCCGCCTGTTTTGCCTTCGCCGCTTTTTTCTTCATCTCTGTCGCTTTCAGGCTTTTTTGTATTGTCTGCGGGTACGTTTTTATCTGTGTTTGCAGGCATATTTTCTATTTCACCCACAACGGTTACATAATATTTACCGCCGAAATATTCAACAGCCGAAACGGGAAGATATAAAACATCGTCCGCCTGCTCTACAATAATTTCCGCGCTTACGTTCATCCCGGGCATAAGGCTTCCGGGCGAATCTATCGTAACCTCCACGGGGTATGTCGTAACACCGTTTGACGCTGTGCCGAGCTTTGAAAGAGAGGTTATCGTTCCGACAATTTTTTCACCCTCAAGCGCGTCCGCCGTAACGTCCACCGTTTGCCCAACCTCTATTTTTGCAATATCCAGCTCATCAACGGAAATGGTAAATTTCATTTTTGACAAATCCGCAACAACCATCATTGTGGTGGAATTTTGCCCGCTTACGGTATCGCCCGCGGAATAATCCTTTGATAAAACAACTCCCGAAATAGGCGATGTTACCATATATTTTTCAAGGTTGCTTTCCGCGTCCGAAAGACTCATCACGGCTTCGCTGTAGCCTTGGTTTGCGCTGCGCAGCTCTTCGGACAAGTCGCTGTTTTTAAGCGTTGCAACCACATCGCCGCGGTTTACCCAGTCGCCGTTTTTAACATTAACGCTTGTTACGGTACCCCTTTGCTCAGCGTTTAAGGTTACGGGCATTTCGTATTCCACTTCCCCGTACGATGCCGACGTTACATCGCCCGACGCCGTATGTGCCGTCGCCGTAACCTTTACACCCTCTTCAAGCGTTTCTCCGCTTATATCTATTTCCACATTGCATACAACCGCCCCGCTTGAAAGCGTTTGTGTGGACGAATACTTACGCGCTACAGTGCCTGTGGTTGTTATCATATATTTTTCTACCGATACGCTTACACTGTCGCCCTTTTTTATCTTGTAAACCTCATCTGCGGGGAAAGGCACCGTAGCGGTTTGGTTTTTATAGTTTGTTATCTTGCATATGGCGCCGTTTGCCTCCTGCCCTACGCTGAGATTAAGGTCGCTTACCCTGCCGCTTGCGTTTGCGCGTACGGTAAGGTTTGATATGTTTTCCTTCACCTTTGAAATATCCGAACTTTTATTGGTGACGGAGGTTTTCGCCTTTTCCACCGTGTTTTGCGCAGACGTGCTTTCAAAGGTGTATAAAACGTCGCCCTCCTGCACGGTGTCGCCCTCGTCAAAGGGGGCATATGTAACTTTTCCGTTTACCTGGGGAACTATGTCGCGCTGTTCTATAGGCTCTACCGTGCCCGAACCCGTGATACTGCTTACAACGCTGCCGCGCATTACAACCGAGGTTTGCGCGCCGCTGTCTTTTTTCGCATTTTTCTTCTTTTTGGCAGCGTACAGCCCACCGCCTGCACCTATGGCGGCAACCAAAACCGCGCACAAAATGATTTTTGCGGGCTTTTTCATTTTCTTAAAAGCCGCGGGCGTTTTTTTTAACGCTTCGCATACTTTTTTTAAAACCGTATTCATAAACCATACCTCCATAACAAAAGCACTTATAATTCGCTTTGATTATAAGTGCCTTTTCTTAAAATTTACTTAAAGATTTATGAATTTTGTTTGCAAAATCCCGCCTCAAGCTCAAAAAGCTGCGCTCTGTTTTGTGCGGTGTCGGTTATTTTTTTTTCAAGCTCATGTGCGCGCAGCGCCTCGACTGCAAGCGTTATTATAACCTCGCTTTCAAAGGACGTTTCCTCCGCATATGCGCCGAGCGCATACGCGGCACGGTTTATTTTTTCGTAGTCCGGGTAGCTGCATTTAATAAGATACCGCCTGCAATACACCATATTTGATATGCCTGCGCTTTCTATTGCCATTTTCGCACTTTTCCCGTACGCGCGCACAAGCCCGCCCGTACCGAGCAAAATACCGCCGAAATAGCGCGTTACAACCACGCATACATCGCTGAGCCCCGCGCCTTTTATGGCTTCAAGCACGGGTGCGCCCGCCGTGCCGGAGGGTTCGCCCGCGTCAGAATATTTTGAAAAGCTGTCCTCACGCAAAACGTAGGCATAAACATTGTGCTTTGCCTGGCGGTGAATACGGCGGATTTCTTCTATAAATTCTTCCGCCTCAGCCCTTGTTTTTACGGGGCGCACATAACCTATAAAGCGGCTTTTCCTCTCGGTAAATTCCGCGCTTGCCTCGCGGGCAACGGTTTTGTAATTTTCCATTTAAGCCAATCCTATCTGTTTTAATATAAATACCCACACAAACACGGTAAAAATACTTGCCGCCGTACCGAGCGCCACAATCTGCGCGGCGAGCGCGTCGTCACCGTCCATTTGCTGCGCCATCGTGTACGAGCTTACTGCCGTGGGCGATGCAAACACTGCCGTAAAAATGGCAATGTCCGTTTTTGAAAATCCTGCCGCAGCGCTTAAAATAAACCCCGCTGCCGGAAGCGCAACAAGCTTTACAAAAAGCGTTGCAAAAAGCTGTGTACCGCTGTTTTTAACCGCCGCAAAATCTATAGAGCCGCCCAGAAGCATAAGCGCAATCGGCGTTGCGGCGCCCGCCATATCGCCCATTGTTTTTTCTATAAACATCGGAAAGCTTACCCCCGACAAAAGCGCTGCAATACCCAGCACCGAGCCGATAAGAAGCGGATTTTTTATAACGGATTTTAAAATACGCGAAACGCTTATGCGTTTTCCCCTGAAAACCTCCAGCGATATTACGGACAGAATATTTATAACGGGTATTACAATGGCAACCGCAATTGAAACCGTACCCAAAACGCCCTCTCCGCAAAGAGATGTGCTTAAAGGGATTCCGTATATAACAAAATTGCTTCTGCACATACCCTGTACCATAACGCCGCGCTTTTTGTTGTCCTTTTCAAAAACCGGCACCAAAAGCATAGTTATGACAAACGCCGCCGCCAAAACCCCCGCGGAAAAAATCGCAGGCTTTATATACGTAACGTCTTTAATGTCCGAGGTATACACATTGTAAAAGATAAGCACGGGCAGAAAGGTCTTAAATACAACGGCGTTAAGCTTTTTTATGACCTCCTGTGTAAAAAGCCCTGTTATGCGCATTAAATTTCCTATCGACATTATTATTATAAGCGGGGCGACGACCTCGAAAGATATTTTCAGGTTTTCCATTTTATTTTTCCTCTGTTTCGTATTTTTTTATTTTGGCGTAAAGCGCCGCATCTGCCATAAGGCGGATTTTTGTTCCGCCCTCCTCATAGCTTTCCGAAATTATGGTTTCCGTTTCGTGCAGAATTGCCGCCGTGCGCGAATCGCTGTACGGAATCAAAATACAAATCTCCCGCTTTTTCCCGGGCAGTGCGTCTGAAAGAATTTGTATCAGGCTTTCCATTCCCTCGCCCGTTTTTGCGCTTACAAGCACATAGTCGGTGTAATTTCCGACAGGACGGAAAAATTCGCCGCCTGCCTTGTCGCACTTGTTAAAAACGGCTATTGTTCTTTTGGCGCGGCAGCCGAGAGAGGCTAAAAGCTCGTCAACAACCTTCATTTTTGTTTCCATTTGCTTATCGGAGGCGTCTATTACGTGTATTAAAACATCGGCGTAAACAGCCTCGTCAAGGGTGGACTTAAACGCCTCTATCAAATGGTGCGGCAGCTTTCTTATAAAGCCGACGGTGTCTGTTATAACGGCGTTTCTTCCGTCCGGCAGCGGAAGCTTGCGCACGGTGGGGTCAAGCGTTGCAAAAAGCATATCGCGCGCAAGTACACCCGCGCCCGTTATATAATTTAAAATCGAGCTTTTCCCCGCGTTAGTATATCCCACAAGGGCAGCGCAAACCGCCTGCTCCTTTTCGCGGCGTGCGCGCAGAATTTTTCTTCGTTCTTCAACCTCTCTAAGCTCCTCTGTAAGGGCGCTTATTCTGCGGCGAATATGGCGGCGGTCGCTTTCAAGCTTTGTTTCGCCGGGTCCGCGCGTTCCTATTCCGCCGCCCTGGCGCGAAAGCTCCGTTCCCATTCCCGTAAGGCGCGGCAGGCTGTATTTAAGCTGCGCCAGTTCTACCTGAAGCTTGCCCTCCTTAGTGGCGGCACGCCCCGCAAAAATATCAAGTATGAGGGTGCTTCTGTCAATGGTGCGCACGCCCGTATGTTTTTCAATATTTCTTATCTGGCTTCCCGAAAGCTCATCGTCAAATATAAGGAGCGTTGCCTTAAGCGTTTGTGCGCTTAACCTCAATTCCTCTATTTTCCCCTCTCCGAAATACGTGTCAGGCTCGGGGTGGTCTTTGTTTTGTATCATTTCGCCGACAACCTCTGCCCCGGCGGTTTCGGCAAGCAGTGAAAGCTCGCTTACGGTTTCCTCGGTGGTGTCGTTAAGCTCTCCCCCGAAGCCTGTATGAATACCGCACAATATCGCTTTTTCAATCTCTTTTTCCGTTTCGTGCATTTTCATTTTCCTCGCATTTTCTTTGTTTTTTCGTGAATATATATATTCTTTCTTCAGATAATAAAAAAAGGTGATTTTATGAAAAATATTTTGTACCTTTTGTTTTCCCTTGCCGTATGCCTTTTTCTGGGCATAGGCGATATATGGGCTTGGTTTGCGCTTTCCTACTTTATTTTTTCCGCAAAGCCTTTTAATAGACTGTGGGCGATAGCTTTGGGCGCGCTTTCCTTTGATGTTATTTTCCTTTTTGCAAAGGACAGTGAATTTTTACTTGCCCGCGTGCTTTTTACAGCCGCTGCGGTGCTTATTTCGCTTCACTGCCCGAAAAAGCTTTTTTTGTTTTTCCCTGCGTCCGTAATTATGCTGTTTTTTGCGCCCGACCGCGCCGCCGGAGCGTTTTTCTCCGCTGCGGTATGGTGCGGGTCGGAGAGCGTCTTTTTCAAACCCCGACTGATTTTATCACAGTTTTCCCGCGATTACAAGCCCCGCATTTAACGTAAATTATTTTTCTTCCTATTTAATCTGTAATTTTACTTGATTATTTTAACCGTTTGTGCTATCATTGATACGATTTTTAGGAAAAGAGGTCTTTTCAGTGGCACAAATTGTTGCTTCGGTGATTTTTATCACAATGTTTGTCTTGATAGTGCTTGAGGTTTTTGACCGCCACATTGTCACCCTTTTAAGCGGTGCCGCCGTAATACTTTTCGTTTTCGGATTGTGTATGCACAGCCCGCAGGCGATATGGCGCACACTTAATCTTGGCGGCTTTGCTCAAAGCAGCTTCTGGTACGGAGAGTCGTCCGAAACGTCAAGCGGTATTAACTGGTCTACCATAGTGTTTATTCTCGGAATGATGATAATGGTAGAGGGTATGGGTATGTCCGGCTTTTTCCGCTGGCTGTGCTTAAGAATTGCAAAGGCGGTACACTATAAAAAAACCGCTCTTTTGGTGTGCTTTATGATTATGTCAGGCATACTTGCAATGTTTATCGACAGCATAACCGTAATACTGTTCCTTGCCGCCGTAACGGCAGAGCTTGGCAGAACGCTTGGCTTTAATCCCGTGCCGATGATAATTTCGGAAATTTTTTGCGCTAACCTCGGCGGTGCGGCTACAATGTGCGGCGACCCGCCGAATATAATTGTGGGAACGTCGCTCGGGCTTACATTTTTCGACTTCCTTTCAAACACCGGCGTTATAGTTGCAATATGCCTTGTATTTACAGTTTTGTATTTTTACCTGTGCTTCAGGAAAAAGCTTGGCGAAGAGGGCGAGCCGCCCAAAAACCTTGAAAGCCCGCGCAGCGCAATTACAAACGTACGTGCGTTCACGGTTTCCGTTGTAATCTTTTTATGCGTTGTCGTTCTTCTTATAACGCACGCACAGACAACGCTTACCGTTGCAACGATAGGTGTTATAGCGTCTGTACTTACATTTGCAGGTACTGTGTTTACCTTCGGCAAAAAGGGTATTTCGTACATAATTAAGCATATTGACTATAAAACGCTGCTTTTCTTTACGGGCTTGTTTGTAGCAGTCGGCGGGCTGGAGGAAACAGGCGTGCTTGAGCTTATCGCATCGTTTATCGAGAAGGTAAGCGGCGGCAGCACGGCAATAATCGTTGTAATAGTTTTGTGGCTTTCCGCTGTTGCAAGCGCATTTGTGGATAATATCCCGTTTGCCGCCACAATGGTTCCCGTTGTAGAGCTTATGTCGCAGCGCGGCGCAGATTTGCACGTTCTGGCTTGGGCGCTTTCTTTGGGAACAGACCTCGGCGGAAACGCAACGCCTATAGGCGCTTCCGCAAACGTTGTGGGAACATCGGTTGCAGCAAAGGAGGGACACCCCATAAGCTGGGGTACATACTGCAAATACTGCGTACCCGCAACGCTTATGGTTGTTACCGTATCTATGCTTTGTATTTTTGTAAAATATATATTCTGAGGAGGGTTTTTAAGTGAAAAAACAGCTAATCGTTACGATAAGCCGCGAGTACGGCAGCGCAGGGCACTTTATTGCGGAACGCATTGCAAAAAAGCTTGATATAGCGCTTTACGACAAAAGCTTTTTTATAAATGCGCACGACGAAATCGGCTACAGCGCGGAAATTATGGAAAAGTATGACGAAAAGCCCATAAATTTTCTTCTTTCGCGAAGGGTTGGCGAGCATTCAAATTCCATTGAGCGGCATGTTCAGCAAAAGGTTGACGAATTTTTGCTTTCCAAAGCAAACAGCGGCGAATCGTTTGTTGTTGTGGGGCGCTGTGCGGATAACCTTTTAAGGGATAACCCAAACGCGGTACGCATCTTCGTTCTTGCCGACGAGGAGGAGAAGATACACCGTATTATGGAGATTTACAACCTTTCGCGCGAAAAGGCAATCGATAAAATGCGCCGTCACGATAAAAAGCGCAAAAGCTACCATAATACATACTGCGACATTCGCTGGGGTGATTCGCGCGGGTATCATCTGTGCGTAAACAGCAGCCTTTTGGGAATAGACGATACCTCCGAGGTTATATGCGAGTATCTGTCGCGTTTTGTCCTCTTATAAAAAAGGGATGTAAAAAAGTTCATACGGGCGTTGTCCTTTCAGACAAACGGAACCCAAACCCATATTGCCTACCGGGGGCGTGCAGCAAAATGATTATGTTTTGCCGCGCGCCCTTTTTTATGTCCGTTTTTTGAAAAAAATGTTGAAAAAGCGCCTGTTATCGTTTATAATTGTGGTATTAAGGAGAGAATGTGTATGGAAGAAAAGAAAACCACCACCGTAGTTACCATAAACAATGCCGAATATCGTATTGCAAGCGACGCGGACGAGGAATACGTGCGCCATGTGGCATACCATGTGGATAAAAATATGCGGGCGCTTATGTCGCGCGATAAAAGGCTTTCAACCTCTATGGCAGCCGTGCTTACGGCGGTAAACGTTGCCGATGAATATATGCAGGCGCAGTCCGACAATGAAAAGCTGCGTGCACAGCTCTTAAAATATGCGGAAGAGGCGGGCGCCTCCAAGCTTGCGCTTGACAAGCTTAATGCCGAGGCAACGCGGCTTCGCGCAGAAAATCAGGCTTTAAAAATGAACGTTGTAAAGCTTGAAACGCAAATGAAATCAAAAAATAATTAAAAGGAATAAGGCGGCTGTTAAGCCCGTAGTCCGATAAGGTTCGTTTTTTTCTTATCAAATTGCGGCAAAATACCCGCCGATTTAAGGGGACGTAAAAATCCCCTTTTTGTGTGTATTTATGAAAAACAATAATTTATTTTTGCCGGAGCTTTTGGCGCCTGCGGGAAAGCCCGCCGCACTGCGCGCGGCTGTTTTAAACGGTGCGGACGCGGTGTATATAGGCGAAAAAAGCTTCAGCGCAAGAAAAAACGCCGAAAATTTTACAAAGAATGAAATACGCGCCGCCGCAGAATTTTGCCATATACGCGGTGTAAAGCTGCACCTTGCGCTTAATACGCTTGTGCATGACGGTGAGCTTAAAGCGTTTGAAAAAACCGTCTGCGAATGTGTGCAGTGCGGTATAGACGCCTTTATTGTACAGGATTTGGGCGCGGCAAGGCTTATCCGTGAAATTTGCCCGCAGATTGCCCTGCACGCAAGCACGCAGCTTACGGCGGCAAACGCCTGCGACGTTATAAAATTACAGGAGGCGGGCTTTTCGCGCATTGTGCTTTCGCGCGAGCTTTCGTATGACGAAATATATGCCATACGCCGCCAAACAGACGCCGAGCTTGAGGTTTTCGTGCACGGCGCGCTTTGTATAAGCTTTTCGGGCAAATGCCTTATGTCGTCCTTTATAGGCGGGCGCAGCGGTAACCGCGGCGAATGTGCGCAGCCCTGCCGCAAGAAATATTTTTCCGGCGGAAAGGAGGGCTATTTTTTAAGCCCTAAGGATTTATGCCTTGCCGACGAGATTGAACGCATTAAGCAGTGCGGTATAGACAGCCTTAAAATAGAAGGGCGTATGAAAAGCGCCGAATATGTCGCCTCTGCCGTGCGCATATACAGAAAATATCTTGATAATCCCGCCCCGCTTAAAGAGGAGGACAAAGCCTCCCTCACAAAAATTTTTATGCGAGGCAGCGACTTTACAAAAGGGTATTTTTTAAAGCTTAACACGCCCGAAATTATGAATTACGACATAACAAACGACAATCTTGCCGCACGGGCGGACAAGGAGGCGCTGCACCTTGCGCGCGAAACCTACCGTGACGGAATCGATATAAACAAAATCCCGATTGACGCATATTTAAAAATAGAGCGTGATAAAAAAGCACATCTTGTTTTTAAAGACTGCGATAATAACATTTCCGAAGTTTTCGGCGATATTGCGCAGGCGGCGCTTACGCGCGGCATTACGGCAGAAAGCGCAAAAAACGCCATTTCAAAGCTTGGGCAAACTCCGTACTTTTTAAAAAATATAAGATGTGAAATTGAGGACGGGCTTTTTTTAGGCGCTTCACAGCTTAACCTTTTGCGCAGGGAATGTGTAAAAAAGCTTGACAGCCTAAGAGGGGCGATACCCGCAATAAAAACCTTTGCCCCCTCCTTTTTGTCATCACCCGTAAAAAAGGAAATTTCAAAGCCTAAAATATGCGCGCAAATAACAACGCCAAATCAGTTTTACGCCGTAAAGGACGCCGATTTTGTGGCTGTGCCGCTTTCGCTTTGGAAAAGCATTACGCCCGACGAGCGGTGTATTTTGTATCTGCCGCCGGTGATTTTAAATCCTGACTTAATAAGGGAGGAGCTTTCAAAAATAAGCGGCGTAAAGGCGGCATACACGGCTTCCTTGGGCGGAGCGTGGCTTTTAAACGAATTTTCGGCAGAGCCTGTAGGCGACTGGGGGCTTAATATTTTTAACGCCGAATGTGCAAACGTTTTGTCACGCGATTTTAAAAGGCTTACGCTTTCGCCGGAGCTTACGCTCTCGGAAATATCGTATATAACCGCCCGCACCGCAGCGCAGTGCGAAATTATTGTTTACGGGCGGCAGGCGCTTATGCTTTCGCGTGCGTGCCTGATACGCGGCATTAAAAATAAGTGCGGCTGCGCACACCCTGTTTCCCTGAGTGACGGCACGGGCGCACAGTTCTTTGTTTTCGGCGACAGCCTTACGCATCTTAACACGCTTGTAAATTCCCGCCCGACGTTTACGGCGGATAAGCTTCGCGAGCTGAAAAAAAGCGGTGCAGAGGTGTACAGGCTGTGCTTTACAACGGAAACGCCCGAGGAGGCGCAAAGCATAACAAGAATGTACAAGGGGCTTTCCCCCGTAAAAAAGCCGCCCGTTTACACACGGGGCTACTTTTTTAAATAGTTGTTGAATATACGGCTTTTTTGGTATATAATATACAAAGCTAACTTTGAAAGGATAGGTTAATTATGGGTAAACTTTTCGGAACAGACGGCGTGCGCGGCGTTGCAAACCGCGACCTTACGTTTGAGCTTGCATCTAAAATAGGTCAGGCGGGAGCGTACGTTCTCGGGCGCGAAAATAAAAAATCGCCCAAAATCTTAATAGGTATGGATACACGCCGCAGCGGCAGTATGCTTGAAGCTGCGCTTGCCGCAGGCATTATGTCTATGGGCGGCGATGTTGTGTGTGCGGGCGTGGTTCCCACACCTGCGGTAGCGTATCTTACAAGAACGCTCGGGTTTGACGCGGGCATTGTTGTGTCGGCTTCGCACAATTCGGCGGAATTTAACGGAATAAAGTTTTTTAATTCCGACGGGTATAAGCTGCGCGACGAAATCGAAGAAGATATTGAGGATATAATCTTAAACGACGAGCCTGTTGCCGAGCGCCCCATAGGCGGAAACGTGGGTACGCTTATGCGTAACGAAAGCCTGCTTTCGCGCTATATAGATTATGCCGTCAATACGGTAGACGTTGATTTTTCGGGGCTTAAAATAGCGCTTGACTGTGCGAACGGGGCGTCGTCAAAAACGGCGCCGGCTGCATTTAAGGCACTCGGCGCGGAGGTTTTGGTTATACATAACACCCCCGACGGAATAAACATTAACCGTGACTGCGGCTCTACGCATATGGAAAGCCTTATGCAGTTTGTAAAGGACAACGGCTGCGATATGGGCTTTGCCTATGACGGCGACGCCGACAGGGTGCTTGCCGTAGATAAAAACGGCAAAAGCGTTGACGGCGACGTTATTATGGCAATATGCGGCAGCGAAATGAAAAAAAACGGCAGCCTTAAGGGGAACACCATAGTAGCAACGATTATGAGTAATCTGGGGCTGTTTAAAATGGGTGACGACAACAATATAAGCATTGCAAAAACAAAGGTCGGCGACAGATACGTGCTTCAGGAAATGATTGACCGCGGCTATTGCCTGGGGGGCGAGCAGTCGGGGCATGTAATTTTTCTTGATTACAACACCACGGGCGACGGGCTTGTTACATCGCTTCAGCTTACAAAGATTATAAAAAACAGCGAAAAAACGCTTGACGAGCTTGCAAAAATAATAACAATTTACCCGCAGGTGCTTGAAAATGCACGTGTGGAGCGCAGCGGAGATTCGGACTATATAGAAGACGAGGATATTATGAACGAAATAAGCCGCTTAAACGTTAAATACAACGGGCGCGGCAGGGTGCTTATACGCCCCAGCGGTACGGAGCCGCTTATTCGCGTTATGATAGAAGGCGAAGATATACGGGAAATCGGCCGCGATGCAAAAGCGCTTGCCGACTTAATCGGCAAAAAGCTTCGCAAAGCATAAATATTAAAAAAAAACTTGATATTTATGCCAATTTGTTGTAAAATAAGTGTGGTTAGTTATCGTATGATAAAATTAGCAACGAAAGGATAGTATAATATGATTTCAGCAGGCGATTTCAGAAACGGCGTAACTTTCGAGTACGACGGCAGCGTTTATCAGATAATCGAATTTCAGCACGTAAAGCCGGGTAAAGGCGCAGCATTTGTAAGAACAAAGATTAAAAATGTAATTTCCGGCGGTGTTGTTGAAAAAACCTTTAACCCGACGGATAAAATGCCCAAGGCGCATATTGAGCGCAAGGATATGGAGTATCTTTATAACGACGGCGACCTTTACTACTTTATGGATCCCGAAACGTACGAGCAGCTGCCCGTAAGCACAGAGCAAATAGGCGATTCGCTTAAGTTTGTAAAGGAAAATATGCAGGTTAAAATTCTTTCCTACAAGGGAAATATTTTCGGTATAGAGCCGCCTAATTTCGTAGAGCTTACAATTACGGAAACAGAGCCCGGCTTTGCGGGAAATACCGCAACCGGCGCTACAAAGCCCGCAACGCTTGAAACGGGCGCTACCGTAATGGTTCCGCTGTTTATAGATAACGGCGAAACAATAAAGGTTGATACAAGAACAGGCGAATATATGGGCAGAGCCAACTAAAAAGGAGGATTTGTATGAGCTATTTAACAGAGAAAATGTCTTATATAAGAGGGCTTGCAGAGGGGCTTGAAATTGACGAAACCACAAAAGAGGGAAAGCTTCTTCTCGCTATTGTGGAGGCGCTTTCCGACACTGCCGATTCTATGAGCGAAATTGTGGATATTCAAGACGAAATGCAAGAGCAGCTTGACGAGGTTGACGAGGACCTTGCAGGGCTTGAAGAATATGTTTATGACGATGAGGACGAGGACGACGACGAGGAGTTTGGCGTAGAGTGCCCCGCATGCGGCGATATGATTTATCTTGACCCCGATATGCTTGACGGCAGCGAAACAAAGATTACTTGCCCCTCGTGCGGTGAAGATATCGAGCTTGAGTTTGATTGCGACTGTGAAAATTGTGAGGAATGTGAAAAGTAAGCTATTCCTTTAAGGAGCGGGTGTAAAAAATTTGTTTTTTACACCCCCTTTTATTATAAATAAAGAGGTTGATTTTGATGAGTCGGACAGTAATACTTAAAAACGACAGGCTTGTTGTTGAAATAAGCACACACGGCGCGGAGATGCACTCGGTAAAAATGGGCGGCGCCGAATATCTTTGGAACGGAGACGAAAAATACTGGGGCTTTCATGCACCTGTTATGTGGCCCATATGCGGCGGTCTTAAAGACGGAAAATTTACCTATAAAGGCGCTTCGTATGAGCTTGGAAAGCACGGCTACGGCAGATTTTGCGAGTTTGAATGTGAAAGCGCACAAAACGAAAGCGCGGTATTTTTGCTAAAATCCGACGAAGAATCGAAAAAGCAGTTTCCGTTTGATTATGAATTTCGCATTACTTATACGCTCAAGGGCAGCAGCATAGAGGTTATGTATACCGTTATGAACAAAACGGACGGTGAAATGTACTTTTCCGTCGGCGCGCACGAGGCGTATATGTGCGAAAACGGAATAAACGCCGCACGGCTTGACTTTGAAAGATCCGTAACGCTTGAAAGCGCAAGGGTGGACGGAAACCTTTTAAACGGAAAAACCGTGCCGGTGCTGAATGATGAAAGTACGCTTAAGCTTTCCGATAAGCTTTTTGAGAATGACGCGCTTATATTCAGAAAAATAGATATTCACACCGTTAAGCTTACAGACAGCACAACGAAAAAAACCGTTACGGTGGATTACCCCGGATTTGACAATTTGCTTGTCTGGACAAAGCCCGGCGCCCCGTACGTATGTATAGAGCCGTGGTGCGGCGAGCCCGACAGCACCCTTTCAAGCGGTAATATTGCGGAAAAAAGCTGTATAAAGCGCCTTGAAAAGGGCGGCGTGTTTACCGCACATCATACGATAACATTAGGAAAGGAAGAATAACAATGAAACGTACAACCGTAAAGCAGCTTTACAGAAGCACAGATTTAAAAAACGGAGAAAAGGTGCGCGTTGCCGGGTGGATTCGCTCTATACGCGCAAATAACAATATAGGCTTTGTATCAATAAATGACGGCAGCTTTTTCGAGTGCCTGCAGGTGGTTATAGAAAAAGACAAGCTTGAAAATTACGACGAAATTACAGCACTTAACGTGGGCAGCGCCGTATATTTTGAGGGAAACGTGGTTCTTACGCCCGACGCTAAGCAGCCGTTTGAGCTTAACGCCTTTTCCGCCGAGGTGGAGGGTACGTCTACCCCCGATTATCCGCTTCAGAAAAAGCGCCATTCGTACGAATACTTACGCACAATCGCGCATCTTCGCCCGAGGACGAACACATTTTCCGCTGTTTTCCGTGTGCGCAGCATACTTGCATATGCAATACACAGCTTTTTTAATGAGCGCGGCTTTGTTTACGTGCATACACCCATTATAACCTCAAGCGACTGTGAAGGCGCGGGAGAGATGTTTCGCGTAACCTCGCTTGATATGAACAATCTCCCGCTTAAAAAGGACGGCACGGTTGACTTTTCGCAAGACTTTTTCGGAAAGCCCACAAACCTTACAGTAAGCGGTCAGCTTAATGTTGAAACGCACGCTATGGCTCTTGGCGGTGTGTATACCTTCGGTCCCACGTTCCGCGCCGAAAAGAGCAATACCCCCCGTCACGGCGCCGAATTTTGGATGGTAGAGCCGGAGGTTGCCTTTGCAGACCTGGAGGATATTGCCTGTCTTGCAGAAGATATGTTAAAATACATCATCCGCTATGTGCTTGACAACGCGCCCGAGGAAATGGCGTTTTTCAACAAGTTTATAGATACAACGCTTATGGACAGACTTAATACAGTGCTTGAAAATGAGTTTGGCAGGGTTTCTTATACAGAGGCTATCGAGCTTTTGAAAAAGAGCGGCGAAAAATTCGATTATCCCGTTGAATGGGGCATCGATTTGCAGACAGAGCATGAGCGTTACCTTACGGAAAAGATATTTAAGCGCCCTGTTTTTGTTATGGACTATCCGAAGGATATAAAGGCGTTTTATATGCGTATGAACGACGACCAAAGGACCGTTGCCGCTATGGACTGCCTTGTTCCCGGGGTGGGCGAGATTATAGGCGGCAGCCAGCGTGAAGAAAGGCTTGAGCTTTTGGAAAAGCGTATGGACGAAATGGGACTTGACAAAAAGGATTACTGGTGGTATCTTGACCTTCGCCGTTACGGCACCGCACGTCATGCGGGCTACGGGCTTGGTTTTGAACGCGCGCTTATGTATATTACGGGTATTCAAAATATCCGCGATGCAATAAGCTTTCCGAGAACTACCGGCTCGGCAGAATTTTAAAGGATTTTATTTTAATAAAAGAAAGGACGGGGTGCAGGCTTATTGCCTGTCCCCCGCTTGCACATTATGAAAAATATTTTGTATTTTGTTGTTTTTATTTTAGCATTTATGTTTGTAAAATCTAGCTTTGGGCTTATAGCGGCGTGTCTGCTTACATTGGTTGTTATTGCCGCGCTTTTATACACGCGCCGTGCGCTTTTGTATACGCAAATGGCGAATAACGCGTATTTTATAAAGGGTAATAAAAAGAAAGCACAGCGGCTTTACGAGAAAGCGTACAAAACGCTTGATATGACGCCGCAGTGCAAAATCTCTTATTCTTCATTTTGTTTAAGAGAAAATATGTACGAAAGAGGCAAGCGCCTTTTAAACGAGGTGATAAACTCGCGCCGTTCCACACAGGAGGAAAAAATAGGCGCAAAGCACAATATGGCGGTGCTTATGTGGCGTGAAGGCAACCTTGACGGTGCAATTGTTCTTTTAGAACAGCTGCATAAGGAGGCGCCGGCGACAAATACCTACGGCACGCTTGGCGTTTTGTATTTGGAAAAAGCGAAAAAGCTGCAAAACCCGCAGGAATATTTGCCGTTTATGAAAGAAGCGTATGAATATAATGACGGCGACAAAACAATCTGCGACAACCTGGGCGAGCTTTATTATATTATGGGCGATTACGAAAGCGCAAAAACGGTTTATGAAAAGCTTGTAAAGCTTACGTTTCAAACGCCTATGCCGTATTATAATTACGCACGCGTGCTTAAGGCTCTTGGTGACATTGACGGCGCACGTGAATATTTTAACAAGGCGCTTGCGGGGCGCTTTACCGGCGTTATGACAATAACGCCCGACGATGTGAAGAGAGAACTGGAAGCACTTGGCAAGTAAATTTATTGATTTCAAAAAAGCCAATGGGGACGTTTCTTAAATGTCACACCTTAGCCAATGGGGACGTTTCTTAAATGTCACACCTTGCGCGTGACATTTAGGGGGCGTCCTCACGGCGTGTCAATGGGGACGTGTCAATGGGGACGTTCCCTGTCAATGGGGACGTGTCAATGGTGTCAATGGGGACGTGTCAATGGGGACGTTCCCTATTTGTCACGTTTTTGTCAATGGGGACGTTCCCTATTTGTCACGTTTTGGTGTTTTTTTACATATTAAATTAAAGAATGAAATTTGTTTTCTGCGGAACACTTATTTTATAAGGGTTGGTGCAGAAAATGAAAAGCAAAACAGGAAATTTATTTCTTTTTATATTGGGCGGGCTTGGTTATTGCCTGCTTGAAATTATTTGGCGCGGCTTTACGCACCCTACAATGGGAATTGCGGGCGGTGCATGCCTTATGATGATTGTGTATATTAACAAAAAATTTGCACATCGCTCAGCGCTGTGGCGCGGCGTATTATGCGGATTGTATATAACGGCTGTAGAGCTTTTATTCGGGATAGTTTTTAACATAATTCTGCAAATGAATGTATGGGATTATTCCGACAGGGCGTTTAACCTGTGGGGGCAGATTTGCCCGCTGTATACCGTGCTGTGGTGCGGGCTAAGCTGGCTGATAATTAAAGCAATGGAAATGCTTTTTCCTGCAAAAACGTGACAAATAGGGAACGTCCCTATTGACACTTTGACATATTGACACGTTGACATTGACGCGCAAAAAAGGCACGGTATAAACCGTGCCTTTTTATTAGCTCTAAACTATTTTACCAAGAATACTTTTGACCAAGTTCGTTAATCTGTTCACCATACTGTTCAACGGGTTTAGAACTGTCAAAATTAGTATTACCAACCATCATTGTTTGCAATGCAGCCGAAGCAGCCTCTGTACCGCTTGTAGCTATCACATCAATAGTTTCAAGAGCTAATGTTTCGATTTCAGGTCTGTTATACTTTTTCATCTCTATCATTACCTCCTAAAATTATTCTTTATAAGAGCTGAGGTCTTCGTCTGTAAAATACTCTACCCCATCACTGTCAAGGAATATTGCCTGTACACCATTTACAGCCTTGAGCTCAAGCTTGTCGTTACCGCTCTTTGTTCCTGCGAGGAACGAAGCAGCGTACTGAACATCACCGCTTGCTGCACTAATCGCTATAGGCTTGGAGAAACGCATTTGCTTATCGGTAAAAGTAGTATCACCCATAGATGCAAGGTCAAACGCCCAAATCATCTTTACAAAGTTCTTTGCTGCGGGAACTGTTACTTTAACAGCGGCACCAATACCGTACTGGTCACCTGACACAGTATCATCAGAGAACGTCGCCGGTGTATGAAGTCTGTCTATAACAACAAGAGCTGCCTTTGTTACTTCGATAGTAACCTCAGTTGATTCATACTTCACGCCAGCAACCGTTACAGTAGCTTTAACAGTATAAGAACCGGGGATAACTGATTTAAACGCTTTGTTCCCAGCTGCATTATTTGTAATATAAGCAGCGCCCGTGCCTTCAAAAATAACTTCCTTACCTACAGCGTCACCGGTAAGGTCTACCGTAAGAATGGCTTCTTCACCTGTGCTTACACTTGTTTTATCAGCTGTAAGACCAACACCGGTTGTTACAGACCTTGCGCCGCCTATATAAACGGCTTTATCTGTTTTGTTTGAAGCATAGCCTGCAAATACGGAAACCTCTGTCGCGTCCCCCACGTTAATGCCTGTACGGGATACATTACCATTTGTTGCAGCTTCCTGGTCGATATAAGCAACGTTAGTTGCATTCTCATCTATTGTGAGATTTTCGCCCGAGCCTTTTACAACCACGATTGCAACCTGCTCATCCCCGGATGCTGTTGTAATACCGATATTGAGCTTTCCATCTACAAATTCAGCAGTACCTGCACCGGCAGCAAAAGCAGATGTGGACAGAAGTGCGCAGCCCATAGCAAGCGACACTGCTGTTCTGAAAATTTTTCTCATTGTTCTTTTCCTCCTTATATTATTAAATAAATTAAATTCTTTGTAACGGGGCGGGCGTTATGTATGCAGAATACCCCACCCATATCTGTTACACTATTAGAATTATACTATCAGTGTTAAAATTTTTCAAGGGGTTATTATAAAAAAGTTTTCGGCTTTTTGTCCAAATTTATATTTGCCGTTTGTTAATCTTGACAAATATATAAAAAGCGCCCCTTCTTTACGCTACCTAACACGCACAATCAGCGTGCCTTTTACACCGTTGGGCGCATAGGCATAAATTGTTGTTTTGCCCTTGCCCACGGCTTCCAGCTCTCCCTTGGCGGTTACGCGTGCAACGGCGCCGTCGTCCGTTTTCCACACAATTTTATCCTTTGAATCGGACGGTACAACATACGCCTTAAGCTCGTGCTTTTCGCCCTGTTTAAGCGATATATCGCCCTTGCCGCCCGCCTTTACGCCCACGGTAATTTCTTCTATGTCCGACTCTCCGTCAAAAACGGTTACGGAATTTCCGTATTCGTCGGTATAGTCGTCACCGCCCACAATAATGCCGATATGCGCATACGCGCTGCCAGACCTCGCCGTAACGGTGGTTATTCCGTTTCCGATAGCGGTAACGGTGCCGTCCGTTCCGACAAGGGCAATTTTTTCGTCATTGCTTGTCCACGTAACGTCTTCCTTACTGTTGGTTTGCACCTTCACGGTATATTTTTCGTCCACATTCATACGAACGTTTTTTTCTTTGATTTTAAGCGTTACACTTTTCCCGCAGGAGCAAAGGCAAAGCGCCATACCCGCGGAAACGGCAATCGCAGCAAGCTTTTTCATTTAAACCGCCCCCTTATACTACTTTAGTATATTATAACCTTTTTTTCGCCGTTTTTCAACAGTTTTTTAATAAAATTCGGGCGTGTATTTTTTTGTTTTCGGGGCAGTATAAAAATATCGGGGGTGTGTATCGATGAAAAAAATTTCGGCTTATTTTATAAACGGCGACACGGCAAAAAACGCCGCGTTCGAGCTTTCCGAACAAAGCGCCGATTTTAAGGACATAACGCTTGATTCGTCAGACGGCGGCGCAAATTTTTTAAACAACACCCTGCAATATATGCTTTTCGGGGCGGCGATAGGGCTGTGTTTTGGGATTTTGGCTGCGTTTTTTATACAAAACGCGCTTTTTGTAAAAATTTTACCCACGGCGGGGCTTATATGCGGCGCGGCTGCGGGGGCAATATCGGGCGGCGCTTTTGATATTTACGCAAAGGAGCACACAAAGGACGCTGCGCGCATATCCTTATGTGTTGATGACAAAAAAGCGTTCAAGGCGGCACGGCTGCTGAGGAGAAAGGGCGCAATTCGCATTGTATCGGAAAAGTGATTCCTATCCCCTTAAGGGAAGAGGCTGTAAAAAAAGTCAGCTAACTTTTTTTACAGCCTCTTTTATTTGATTTTAAATATCGCTTTTGTTATGGCGCACAGGCAGCGCGGCATTTTAAGTACTACCACCTTCATAAAAAGCCCTCCTTACATTTTAAAAAAGTAAGCTGATGCGTCAGTATACGGACACGCCAAAACGGCAAAAAATCAGCTTTTTCTTTGTGCATTTGCGAGTATTTTAACGCAGCAGTGGCGTGAAAATCCGGGCATTAAACGTGTTCGGATACTAACGCATCAGCTTAATTGCAAATATAAGCAGCAGAGCGCCTTCTATTGCAGCCAATACCCATATCGGAAATATAAGTGCGGTGAACATACCCGCTATATAGCAAAGCATACCCACCCCGCACGGTCTGCACGGAACACGCCGCAAAGAAAACGCCCCCTTTCACTACCATTATATACACAGGGGAGGTTTTTTGCCACTATGCGCCGATGTCGTCGAACAAATTTACCTGCGCGCTCTGCGGAATACCTTTAAAGCACCCGAAGCGCTTAAGCATTTCTATATGCGTTTCGCTTACACAGGTGCGCTGCTTGAAATCGTCTATGGAAAAGAACTTTCCGTCCGCGCGGGCGTCTGCAATAGACTGCGCCGCCTTGTCGCCCATACCGGCTATGCTGTTTAAAGCGGGCAGAATTTTTCCGTTTATATTAAGGTATTTTGTGGGGTGCGACAGGTAAATATCTATGGGCATAAACTCTATCCCGCGGGCGTACATTTCGTTTACAACCTCTAAAATGGTAAGGGTTGCCTTGTCGCGCGCGGTGGGCTTTTCCATAGCGCTCAGTTCGCGCATTTTTACCTGCACGTTTTCCTGCCCTGTAGCCATTGTTTCGTAATCGAAGGTATCTGCCCTTACGGTGTAGTACGACTGGTAAAACGCAACCGGGTAATACACCTTAAAATATGCCACGCGCAAGGACATTGTAACATACGCCGCCGCATGCGCACGGGGAAACATATACTGTATTTTATTGCACGATTCTATGTACCATTCGGGTACGTCGTGTTCGCGCATTTCCTCTTCATCACCGGGTTTAAGCTTTTTGCCCTTTCGCACCTGTTCCATTATGGTAAAGGCACGCGCCGGCGGCAAGCCGCGGTTTATAAGATAAATCATAATATCGTCACGGCAGCAGATAGCGTTTTTAAGCGTGCATATGCCTTTTTCGACAAGCGTTTGCGCGTTATTCGTCCACACATCCGTTCCGTGCGAAAGACCCGATATACGGATAAGCTCGCCAATGCCCGTGGGCTTGGTATCAAGCAGCATTTGCCGCACAAATTTTGTGCCGAATTCGGGAATTGCAAACGTACCCGTTTCGCTTCCTATATCTTTAGGCTCTACCCCGAGAGCAGAGGTGTTTAAAAACAGGCTCATCACCTTTTTATCGTCAAGCGGAACCTCGGTCGGCTCTACACCGGTGAGGTCTTTCAGCATTTTAATCATAGTGGGGTCGTCGTGACCGAGGATGTCAAGCTTAAGCAAGTTTTCGTCTATACTGTGATAGTCGAAATGCGTTGTGATTATTTCGCTGTTTGTGTCCTCCGCGGGGTGCTGTATGGGGGTAAATTCGTGAATATCGTGTCCTTTCGGCAAAACTATTACGCCGCCGGGGTGCTGCCCCGTGGTTGTTTTTACTTTCATAATGCCTTGCTTAAGGCGCTCTACCTCGGCATTGTGCACGTGCATATTGCGTGTTTCAAAGTATTTTTTTACATAGCCGTATGCCGTTTTTTCGGCAACGGTGCTGACGGTACCCGCACGGAACACATACCCGTGGCCGAAAATTTCCTCCGTATATTTATGGGCGCTGCTTTGGTTTTCGCCTGAGAAATTAAGGTCTATATCCGGCTGCTTGTCGCCCTTAAAGCCCAAAAAGGTTTCAAACGGTATATTGTGTCCGTCCTTTACGTAATCGCTGCCGCACACGGGGCATTTTTTATCGGGCATATCACAGCCCGAGTCGTACTGTTCGTCATACACAAATTCCGTGTTTTTGCACTTTGGGCAGCGATAATGCGGGGGCAGACTGTTTACCTCGGTTATCTGCGCGCAAAACGCCAGAAAGGACGAGCCGACGCTTCCCCTCGAGCCTACGACATATCCCTGCTCGCGTGAGTGTTTTACCAAAAGGCGGGCGATGTTGTAAAGGTCGGCATAGCCGTTGCCTATTACGCTGTCCAGCTCGCGCTTTAGGCGCTTTTCCACAACATCCGGCAGCGGTGTTCCGTAAAGATTTTCGGCGGTTTCACGCGCGATGCGCTCTATATCTTCGGCGCTGCCCTCTATTTTGGGCGGGAAATTGCCCTTCGGAACGGGGCGTATATTTTCTATAAGGTCTGAAATATAGTTTGTATTTGTTACGACAACCTCGTACGCCTTTTCCGCGCCGAGATAGTCGAACTCTTTAAGCATTTGCTCTGTATTTCTGAAAAACAGCGGGGGCTGAATATCGGCGTCGTTATAGCCCTGCCCCGCCTGAAGTATGCGGCGGAAAACCTCGTCACGCTCACGCAAAAAATGCACGTCGCACGTGGCAACTACCTTTTTACCCATTTTATCGCCCAGGCGCACTATTTTTTTGTTAAGCTCGCGCAGGGCGTCGTCGTCTTTAACCGTCCCCCCGCGCACAAGGTAGCGGTTATTGCCTATGGGCTGTATTTCGAGGTAATCGTAAAAGGAGGCTATGCGCTGTGTTTCCTCCTCGCTGTCGCCGCGCAGCACCGAGCGGAAAACCTCCCCCGCTTCGCAGGCAGAGCCAAGGATAAGCCCCTCGCGGTGCTTTTCCAGCACGTCGCGCGGGATAAGCGGTTTTCTGTAAAAGTACTCCAAATTGGAGGCGCTTATAAGCTTGTACAAATTTTTAAGCCCGACAAGGTTTTGTGCAATTATAATTATATGGTATCTTTTGGTTTCCTTTGCAAGGGGGGCTCCCGCCTCTATCAGATACCCCTCGCAGCCGTAGAGAATTTTTATCTTGTCGCCGGCGGTATGAAAAGCCTCCGGAAATGCCTGCACACAGCCGTGGTCTGTTATTGCTATTGCCTTATGCCCGAATTTTATTGCTTGCTTTACAAGGTCTTTCGCGCTTACAACGGCATCCATCGCGGAGGATTTTGTATGCGCGTGCAGCTCTACGCGCTTTTCTTCCGCGTTGTCCGACTCCTGCGGGAGCTTATCGGGGATAATATCGCGCGCCATTACCGTAAGCTCGTTCGAGAATGCATCATATTCCGCCTTACCGCGCACGGCAACCGTTCCCTGTGATTTTAAAAGCGACACGACCTCCTCAAAAACGCCCGAGCGCACAAAGCACTTGCATGAAACGGAGTTTGTATAGTCTGTTATGCAAAAGGTAATTATATGCTTTTTTATTTTTGTTATTTCCTTAAAATCAACATTAAATATATCGCCGTGAATAACACACGCGCCTATATCGGTGCTGACAGACGAAATAGGGGTTATATCGTGAAGAGGAAAGGGCTTTCCCAAAATAGCCCCCTCCGCCGCCGCGGGAGACTGCACCGCAGCCTCTTTTTTTACAAACTGCGGCGGGGCAACAGGCTTAACCGACATATCAACATCCATATCGTCGGTATCAAGGGCTACCTTTATATCCTCAGAAAAATATTTTTGCATAAGCTGTTCTATTTTTTCGGGTACGTTTTCTTTTTCCAGTATTTTGCGGTTTCCGTGGCGCAGAAAAAGCGTTACCGTGTCGCCCAGCTTTTTCGTTTCGCACGAATTTAATATAGCGCCCCACAGGGCGTTTTTTTCGGAAAGCGTCTGTGCGCAGTACAAAACCTCGGCACAGGGGTCTTTTTCGGGCAAATCAAACGACAGATCAAATTCAATGCTTGAAAGATTATAGCTTTTTTTAATATTTTCTCTGAAAGCATCAAGCGCGCTGCGGCTTATAAGGCGCGGCAAAACAAGAGCGGCAAAAATTTTGCGCTCTTTCATATTTGCTTTAAGCGATTTTACGGTTACCCCGCTCAGGTCAAAATCACACCGGGCAGCGGAAAACACCGTTTTTATGTCATATGCTGCATCTGTCACAGCTGCTGCGCCTCCTTCACAAGCTCGTCTGCGGCGCGCTCTATCGGTACTTTTTTAAGTATTTCGCCGTTTTTGAAAATCAGCGCCGCACCGTCGCCGCATGCAATGCCTATATCGGCGCCGCGCGCCTCCCCCGGTCCGTTTACGGCGCAGCCCATAACGGCTACCGTAATGTTTTTGTCAAGCGAGGAAAGCCGCCCGAATACCTCGTCTGCTATGGGCAACATATCGACCTTGCATCTGCCGCAGGTCGGGCAGCTTACAAATTTTATTCCGCTGCGCAGCCCTGCCGCCTTCAGTATTTCTATACCCGCCTTAACCTCCCTCACGGGCGGGGCTGTAAGAGATACCCTTATTGTATCGCCAATGCCCGAAAGCAAAAGCGAGCCTATCCCCATTGCGTTTTTAATAATGCCGGAATATTCCGTTCCCGCCTCCGTTACGCCGAGGTGCAGCGGGTAATTTACCTCATTTGCTATAAGGCGATAAGCCTCCGCGGTAGTTTTAACATCGCTTGATTTAAGCGACAGGGCTATATCGTAAAAGCCTGCGTCCTCCAGCATTTTTATATGTGAAAGAGCGCTTTCGCACAGGGCGCGGGGCGTTGGGGTTTTGTATTTTTCCGTAAGCTTTTTTTCAAGTGAACCGCCGTTTACGCCTATTCGTATAGGTATATTACGTTTTTTACATTCTTCTGCAACGGCGCGCACACGTTCTGTCGAGCCGATGTTCCCGGGGTTTATGCGTATTTTATCCGCACCGCCTTTTGCGCACATTATTGCAAGGCGGTAGTCAAAATGAATATCCGCAACCATGGGAAGGGGCGAGTGCTCTTTTATTTTGCAAAACGCATGTGCCGCATCCGCATCGGGAACGGCAAGGCGCACAATATCGCACCCGGCGGCATAAAGCTCTTTAATTTGATTAAGGCATGCATCTGTATTATGCGTATCGCAATTAAGCATAGACTGCACGCTTACAGGTGCGCCGCCGCCTATTTTTACGCCGCCTACGGTAATTTGTTTTGAAATGCGCCTTTCCATAATACACCCCGCCTTAAAAACTCTTTCCTTTAATTATACTACAATATTTAAGAATGGTAAAGTACATTTATTCAAAAAAACGGGGATATTAAAAAAGTCCAGAACGCAAAAAGGTAATTATAATAAAAAGTTTGTAACTGCAAAACAGTTTAAAAACTCGATTTTGGTAGAAAAATCTCATTACATTCGATTTTCCCGTATTTTTATAAGCCTTTTTGCTACGAACAAACTTCACCTCTCGGGCGTCGAAATCAGCGCTGTATCGTTCGCAGCAAATTTCAATTTGCTGTTCACTCATTACGCTGTTTCTCCTTTTTCCCAAAAACCTTTGGTTTTCGGGATGCCCTGTTATATACATCTTCGGGTGTGGCATAATACAACAGAACCCGATATGGTTTAAAAAGGAAAATTTCGCATAATGCCGCAGAAAATTCTGCAAATATACGTCAGTATTATTTTTGAATTTTCCTTGCCTTATATCAAAATTTTCTCTTTTTAAACTCTTCGACCTTTTGCTTAGAAAA
>CAKSNY010000012.1 GCA_934476455.1 uncultured Clostridia bacterium
ATACTATGGTGCACAAAGGTGAAAAAAATAAACTTTTTGTAGAGGAACTGTTGAAAAAAGCTGATGATGAGAACAAAGAATATTTAGAGGTGGTTGCCTTGCTTCTTGATTCAATTGCTGAAATAAGAGATAAGATAGCAAACGAAGAGGAGGTTTCAAACGAAATTGATATTATAGAAAAAGTCGTCGGAGCTATGGTGCTTGTACAACCATTTGTAGCTGAAGTTTAAAAAGCGAACTTATAATGTTTTATTACGAAAAGAACATTGCTAAAAAGTGATGTTCTTTTTCTTATATACTGATAAAATATATCTAATCGTGCGATAGAATTTACCTGATTAGGAGATGATATTATAGAGGCGAAAACGAATGGAAAAAGAACAGTATATAGATGTCAAAAAACTATATCAGGCAAAAGAACGGTTTATATTATGCAGTTATGGTTTATACAAATGTTAGAGGTGAGCGAAAAGAGAAATGGTTCCCAACCAAGCTTCCGGTAAAAGGCAACAAGACAAAAGCGGAAGCTTTTTCTCGAAAGATTCTTCGTGAATTTGAAATACCTCGTGAAGACTTATGCTATCACGAGGTAAAAGAAGATTCAGCTATAGATGAATCACAACCAATTGAACCGCAACTTCTGTCAGCGCTATTGGAAAAAGTGACTTTATCAGAATTATCCTCTGAACAAGTGGCTAATCTATTGTTTGCAGATTACATAAAGATGTATTTGCCTTTGACAAAAAAGAGGAAAAGACACATTGAAGAAACTACCTATGCCGGGTATTGTGAGAATGTTAGATATCCCATTGAACCGTACTTTAGGAAAAGAAAAATACGATTAAATGATTTATCTGCACAGGATATACAAGATTTTTATGATGTGCAGTTAGAACGGGTTAAACCGAATACTGTGATTCATTATCACGCAATAATAAGATTGGCATTGTGTTATGCTCGTAAGATGGGATATATCAAGGAAAATCCGATTGAACAAGTAGATAAACCAGAGAAAAACAAATTTATCGGAACTTATTATACACCTGATGAAGTAAATCAATTGATTTTTTTAACTAAAGGAACAAAACTTGAAATTGCTGCTATTTTTGCTTGCTTTTACGGACTCAGAAGAAGCGAATGTGTTGGTTTAAGATGGTCAGATTTTGATTTTGAAAATAATACTTTTACTGTTCAGCATAACGTGGTTTCTGCTATGGTTGATGGGAAGAAAAAGTTGCTTTTAAAAGATAATTTGAAAACTGCAGCAAGCGTTAGAACCTTGCCACTCGATTTGAATATAAAGAAAAGATTGATAGAGATTAAAGAAAATCGAAATCAAGGGAAAAACAAAGAATGGCGAGATTATGTTATGCTTGATGAATCAGGCTCGATAATTAAACCCGACTACATTACATATGCTTTTCGTAAATTGTTAATTGATAACAATATGAGGAGGATAAGATTTCATGATTTAAGGCATACTTGTGCATCTCTTTTGCTGAATAATGGGAAAGGTAGTATTACAATGAAAGATATACAGGAGTGGTTAGGACATAGCGACTATAAAACTACTGCAAACATTTATGCTCACTTAGATTTAAGTTCAAAATTACAATCGCTTAAAACTTTATCAAATATAATTGAAATATAACAATATAAGAGGTCTTGCTTATTTAGCAGGACTTCTTAATCATTCTTCGGGAACATACTTTGGGAATTTACTTATTTGAAATGCAAGTCACATTAAATTTCTTAGATTATATGCGTAGTTCGAACCCTTACCGAAGTGGTTTAATTGAATGGATTTCGAGTGCGCCCCGTTATGACCACTTAGGTACATCTCCATACTTAATATAAAAATAACAATAAAATTTTACATAAGCTATTTCGAAAAAGGAGTTGAAAAATTATGATGTATAGTAAAAATATTACTGGAGAAAGGGGTGCTATTATGAATGCACATATAATGAACGCTTTATCAGGGGCAATAATGTCTCCAATTGTTGATAAACTATGCAAGAAAGTTTCAACCGATGAAATCAAAAATCTCCACAGCTCACTTGAATTTATGAAGGAAAATGAAATGACACAAGAAGCTTTTGCTGTGTTGCATATAATCATTAAGACTTCAGGTGTTGGAATTCCTAGTGAGTTTCAATGTATTGTTGATAACGAAAATCTACAAGCAGGCTTTATCGAGGAAGCCATTGCAGAATTGGAAGATATACTTTACGACTTAGAATAATATATGTTTTTTTACAAACTCCCACAGAGGTCTTGACAAAATACTTCTGTGGGAGTATAATATAAATGTATAACTCTACAGAAGTATGAGAGGTGTAACTATGAGTAAATTAGCGATATATCACGGCTCACCTGAAATAATTGAAACCCCGCAGTTTGGTAAAGGTAAAACCTATAACGATTACGGCAGAGGTTTTTATTGCACAGAGCATATTGAACTAGCAAAAGAATGGGCTTGTACCGAAGATGTTGATGGCTTTGTAAATAAATACGAGATTGATTTATCAAGCCTTAAAGTGTTAAATCTTTCTTCAGATGAATATACCATTTTACATTGGCTGGCAATTTTGATGAAGCACAGAAAGGTTCGTTTATCTACTCCGGTTATGAAACGTGGTCGTGAATGGCTTATAGAACATTTTATGCCCGACACAGAAGGGTACGATGCAATTATAGGCTACCGTGCTGATGATTCCTATTTCTCATTTGCAAGAGCATTTGTTAATAACGAAATTTCACTCAATCAGCTATCTTATGCTATGCGACTTGGCAAACTTGGTGAACAGGTTGTTTTGAAAAGTAAAAAAGCATTTGATGAGATAAAATTTGTGTCTTACGAAGTTTGTGACAACACAATCTACTATGCAAAACGCAAAGCAAGAGATGACGAAGCAAGAGAAGCATTTAATGCTGAACTTGAAAAAGAAGATTTAAACGGACTTTATATGAGAGATATTATTCGTGAGGAGGTAACCCCTGATGATGCGCGCTTACGATGAGCAGTATTTAGATGATGCAATGCGAAATCTTGGCGAGGCGGCAGATTATGCTGTGAACGCTTGTAAGATGTCATTGCAAAAATTCTTTGATTTATTTGTTGCAACCGGATTTGCTACACAGTTTGGAAATGGTGTGCCTAAAATCATTTCAGGATTATCAGGAACTGAGCTTATTCACGAAATTGTTGTAAAAGCTGGTATTGAACAAAGCCTACCGGAAGTACAGACAGAATATGATTGCTCTCCTGAATATTGGTGTGGATGGATTATTGCTTACTATCAATGGCATACAGGCAGAACTTTCAAGGATATTTTTCAACACATCTCTGCAGATGATATAGAAAAACTCTACCCTACACTCCATGAAGCCTCAGAAGAAAAGTTTGTTGATGTTGTAAATTCTATAATTGAGAGAAAAACCACAACAACCAAATTGCAGGAACTTCGTAAAAACATCGGCTACTCTCAAAGAGAACTTGCAGAAAAATCGGGAGTGAATATGAGAACTTTGCAACAGTACGAACTCAAAGCAAAGGATATAAATAAAGCAGCAACAACCACTCTTCTTGCACTTTCAAAAACTCTTGGATGTAAGATTGAGGATTTGATGGAGAATGTGTGAAATATAAATTAGTTTAATTTCAATAATAGTTAATACTAATGATTATAAGAAGAAAGATTATGTGTACTTTTAGATGTTAAAAGAATGATGGAAAAATATATTCATATATTAGAGAAAAATGGTTAGTTTGTACTCCTGAAGAAGTAGTACGTCAAAATCTTGTTTGTAAACTTATCAATGATTATGGTTATCCTTATAACGAAGAAATCAAAAAAACAAGTCTTGGGGATTTTTATAAGTGAAATCTACAAAAGTTTGAGCGAAGAATAAAAAATATGATAATATTATAAAGACAAAAAATATTTATGATACGAGGAGAAATACAATGAACAGTATTGAACTTAAAACGCTGAATGAACTTGCTCAATATTCCTTTTTTATTCCTGCATATCAACGTGGATATCGTTGGACAGAGCAAGAAGTAAGAGATCTTCTAAATGATATTAACGAGTTTGTTCCGAGAGAAATAAATGAAACCGAAGAAAAAACATGGTATTGTCTTCAACCTATTGTTGTAAAAAGTCGAACAGAAAATGAGTATGAAGTAATAGATGGACAGCAAAGACTTACTACTATTTATCTAATTCTGCACTATCTTAATCAAGATTTTATAGAAAAAAGACGAGATAAATTGTTTTCTATAGATTATCAAACCAGAACTGATTCCAAAGAATTTTTACTGAACCCTGATGAAGAAAACGATAGTTGCATTGACTTTTATTATATGCATAAAGCATATCAAACAATCGACAGCTGGTTTAACAGCCTAGAAAATGATGCTTCGTTTGATAAAAACTATTACAGATCGAAGTTGAAATTTCATACTAAAGTTATTTGGTATGAAACGACGGAGGATAATCCTATAACCGTATTTACTAGACTTAATATTGGTAAAATTAGTCTGACAAATGCTGAACTAATCAAAGCGTTATTCTTGAATAGTTCTAATTTCAAGACCGGTAATGAAGATCGCATGAGATTACGTCAAATCGAAATTGCAAATGAATGGGATAATATTGAAACATCATTGCAAAATAATAAACTTTGGTATTTCTTAAGTGATGAGCAAAAAGAAGATAATCGCATTGAGTATATTTTTAACTTGATGAACGACTCAGAAGCTAAAGACCAGTATGCCACATTTAGATTTTTCTATGATAAATTAGCCGGCAAAACCGAAGATGATATGAACACACATTGGGAAATGATTCAGGCATATTATCAACGATTCAATGAGTGGTTTAGCGAACGTGAACTGTATCATAAGATAGGTTTCATACTGACTACAAAAATCGCAAAGGTAAAAGAACTTTATAACTGTTCTTCGACTTTGAAGAAAAGTGAGTTTGTTTTACATATCGACGAAATGATTAAACATTATTATCGAAATCAAAATCTATTTGATTTAGACTATGATAATAAGAACACCAGAAGCATTCTCTTATTATATAATATTCTCACTATGCTACAAAATGAGCACGATTCTTCTTACTTCCCATTTGATGATTTTAAACTCAACAAATGGAATATAGAGCATATAGCATCTCGAAAGGATTCAACATCTATTCCTATGACAAACAGAAGAGATTGGTTGTTAGATGTTAAATGTTATATTGATAAAGAACAAAAAGAGGCACCTGCTTTATTCAAAAAGATTGATGACATGCTTGAAAAGGAAACGCATAATAATGACGATAAATTTACAGTTTTATTTGATGAAGTTACTATTCATTTCAACCAATATATGAACGAAACAGAGAATATAGATGGAATATCCAATTTGACACTTTTAGATGAAAAAACTAACAAGGGCTATAAAAATGCGGTATTCCCACTAAAACGCAAATGTATAATTGAGTTAGACAAAACAGGCGGTTTTGTTCCTATATGTACAAAAAATGTTTTCTTAAAGTATTTTAGCGACTATCCTCCTAAAATTTCTTTTTGGACACAAGATGATCGCGAGAAGTATGAATTAGACCTAATTAGAGTGTTGGCTAATTATTTGGAGGTGACTAAATAATGAGCAAGGATATTTATTCTTTTTACGAATTAATGCAATTATATAAAGTTAAAGTTCCTATTATTCAAAGAGACTATGCCCAAGGACGTAAAGGAAATGTTACTATATGCGAAAACTTTTTGAAAGCATTAAGGGATAGCATAATTAACAATAAAACTATAAATTTAGATTTCATCTATGGCAATGTAGAAGATGATATATTTCTTCCACTTGATGGACAACAACGCCTTACCACACTATTTTTACTCCACTGGTATGCCTTTATAAAAGAAAACAATGCGGATACCTCTGCTCGTACAACCCTGAAAAAATTTTCGTACGAAACTAGATTATCCTCACGCCGCTTTTGTGAAGCATTATTGGACAATGCAGTGATAGTAGATTCTGTGACAAATACAATTAGTGAGCAAATTCTCGACTCGAAGTGGTTTTTCATTTCTTGGAAAAATGATTCAACTATAAGAGCTATGCTAAGAACTATAGACACAATTCACTTTATTTTTAAAGACGTAGATAATATATGGAATTCGCTAGTGGGCAAAAAGAACATTGTTTTTCACTTGTTAATACTTGAAAATTTTGGACTTTCAGATGATTTATATATTAAGATGAATGCGAGAGGTCGTTTGCTTACTCCGTTTGAAAATCTAAAAGCTGAAATACAAGACATATCATCTAAAAATGGTTGGGAAGATTCAAGAAATGAAATTGATAAGTTCTCCTATAAGATTGATGGACGGTGGACACATTTTCTATGGCACAATTTCAGAAAAAATAATTCCGTTGATGAAGCACATATGAATTTTATAACAACAATCGTAATGGCGAAACTGTCTACAGGTCAAATTTTAAAAGGCGCTGAACGTATTGATATTATTAGAAAACTTAATGATAACAATTCATACAGAGAGCTGATAAAATATATTGATGAAGATACTTTTAATTACATCTACGATTCTTATGAGTTGTACTGCAACTTATTTGATTCTGATACGATGCCTTGTTTAACTATTGATATGTGGAGACATGAACCAGAAAATAATATCCTTTATCAGATTTTCCTTGGTTTAAACACTTCATATACACATAAAATTCTGTTTTTTGCTCAAACGGAATATTTACGTAAGAATATTACGATTGACCATGAAAAATACGAAGAATGGATGCGTGTAGTACGTAACATCGTTTCTCGTGCAGATATTACCCCTGATGGCAAAAGAAATGATATTGTAAGAAGTCCTGAAACTTTTTATGGTGCAATTAATTTAGTTAATGAGTTGTCAGCTGGTTGCAACGATATTTATGCTTATTTAAGTACAAATTCTGTATCTTCATCTTTTGCACGCGAACAAATTAAAGAAGAGATATTAAAATCAAAAATTATTACAAAGACTCCAGAGAACACGGAACTTATACACAAAACTGAAGATAATGAGCTTTTAAGAGGTCGAATTACTTTTGCTTTAGAATGTGCAAACTATAACAAAAGTATAGATGAAATTGATTTTGAGCTTCTTGCTAAAGTTCAAACGGTGTTTGAAAATTACTTTAATAAAGACTTAGACACTCAAAATTTGGAATTTGATAAACTCAGACGAGCTATGCTTACAATAGAAGTTGATGGCAACTATCAGTATTATAATTATTGGTGGTCCTATTGGTATGCAGGAGAAGCAGACAAGAGAAAACTCTTTCCATTGTATCGAGAAATTGAGTATTTCATTGGATTAATAGAATTTAAAATGTATTTCAAAAAACTAGTAATACTTCTGATTACTCAAAGTTATGATGATATAATTTCTAATTTTGTTAAACCTGAAAACATGGAAAATTGGCAGTTCAGACTTATAAAAGAGAAAGAACTCTTATTTAACTGCAACTCGAAGTATATTGCCATACCAGAAGATAGAATGTATTGTTATTTGTTAAAAGGAAAACGACCGGCAGATACTAACGGATGCCAAAAAATTATGTAATTTATTTGTGAGGGGTATAATAAGATTCCAAATGCAAGCAACGCGCCATCTAAATCAAAATCCAAAATGTACTAAATTTGTACTGTTTTTGAATTGCAATTGACTGTCAAGGTATGTTACAATGTAAAATGTAAAGAGTATATGCAAACGGCGGCTGACAGATGTCAGTCGCTTTTGCTTTTTAAACGATCGATTATTCGGTCGTTTTTTTGTACTCAAAATTAATGTGAAAGAAGGTGGTGCGTATGATTGTAAGAATCTTTAAAGTGCTTTTGTAAAAAGTAGAGAGGTTGTTATTTTGGGGAAATTTATTTCATAAAATTATGAGAGGTGGTAAAAATGAATGATTTTCGTATGGAATACTACATAGACATTGGAGACGAGCAAAATATAAAGCTTTCAAGCTTAAATGAAAAAGATATGGAAGAGTGGAAAAAAGATATGGAATTACGCGCGCTTAGTGAATACTACAATAAAAAAATAAAAATAAAACAAAAAATTTGATTTTAAGAAGCGGTTTTGCTATAATTATTGTATGAATAAATAGTTGCCGTTTTTTTCTGGAAGGAGGATATTTTAGTGAAAGTAGCGGCAGCTTACATACGAGTTTCCACTGATGATCAGCTTGAGTACAGTCCTGACAGTCAGTTAGAAAAAATAAAACTCTATGCAGAAAGAAATCAAATTTTATTGCCTAAAGAATTTATATTTTTAGATGAAGGCATAAGCGGAAGAAATGCGAGCAAGCGACCTGCATTTAATGAAATGATTGGTCTTGCTAAACGCAAACCAAAGCCCTTTGATGTAATACTTGTTTGGAAATACAGCAGATTTGCACGAAACCGTGAAGACAGTGTTGTTTACAAGTCCATGCTCAGAAAAGACCTGAATATTGATGTCATTTCAATTAGTGAAGATGTTGGCGATGATAAGATGTCTATTCTTTTCGAAGCAATGATTGAAGCGATGGATGAATATTACAGTATCAATCTTGCCGAAGAAGTTAAGCGAGGAATGACGGAAAAGGCAAAAAGAGGTGGCGTGTTATCAATAGCCGGGTATGGATACAAAGTTGAAAACGGTAAGTATGTTATCGTACCGGAAGAAGCAGAAATTATCCGTAAGGTATTTAACGACTATACGAACGGTAAGGGATTTTTATCTATTGCTAAATCTTTAAATGCTATGGGCATAAGAACGCATAGGGGGAATCAAATAGAAAATAGGACAATCGAATATTGGCTCAACAATCCTGTTTACATTGGTAAAACTCGTTGGAATCCGGATGGAAAGTTATCGAGGAATTACACAGCAACAACAGCTATTATAACCGATGGACCACACGAAGCTATAATTGATATGAAAACATGGGAAAAAGTTCAGGAGAAAATGCGCGAGCAAAAAGCAAAGTACAGAAAGTATTATGATCCTGACAGAAAAGAATTGTCTCATTGGTTAGTAGGAATCGTTAGATGTGAAAAGTGCGGTGCCGTATTGTCTAACCAAGGTGGATTTTATGGATGCTCTAACAGAAGCAGAGGAACTTGCAAAGGTGTTGGATACATAAAAACATCTAAGTTAGATGGGATTGTTTTAAATGCTTTATCTGATGTGGCACTTCCAAATGTAAAACTTGCGTTTGCTGAACCTGAAACCATTGAGCGTATTGAAACAGAAGATGAAAGCTTAATTATTTCAACTCAGATACAACGACTTGAGATTCGTTTAGATCGTATCAGATTAGCTTACGAAGATGGTGTAGATACACTTCAGGAATATAAGGCAAATAAAAAAAGTCTTCTTGATGAAATTGCAAACTTGAAAGCTTTAATGAAGGAAAAGAATGCTGAAGAACAACCTAAAGCAGTTGAAAAGATAAATAAGAAGGAACTTCGCAGATTAACAGAAATTTTGAAAGATGAAAGTGTAAACAATGTTGAGAAAAACAAAGTTGCAAGGTCGATTTTCAAAGAAATTGTCAAAGGCGGGGACGATGGAAAAACGCTTAAATGCGTATTTTGGAGATAATTTATAGGTAAGGAAGAAACACTCAAACAGTTGCAATCCGGTCCACCGTACTGTGATATTATTACCTTTGCCATCCTGGGGTCGGGATTTTTAATTTTTATCGGATATTGTAACTTCTTTTCATATACCCACATACCCTCAGCTCCTCTCTTTTTCCCATGTCCACGGGCTGTCTATCCATTGCCACGGTGGTATTACCGAAGATGAAGAAGCCGTCAGCGGTCCATATTCGGTTTCGTATTCGTCACGCAGTTTCTTTGCTTTTTCCACCGTTTCGGTATACAGCTCCAGCGCTCTTATGCAATCGGGATGTGTGTCAAGGTAGAGCTGTAAATCATACGCAAAAAAATCTGCTTCCTGAACGGCGCGCAGCTTTGCACGTCTTGCGTTTGCATCCATTATTTTGCGCCTCCTTTTAAAAACTCTGCGCCGTATACGCCTAAAGGCTTATTCAGCTCGGGGAATATTGTTCCGTTTGTAAAACCCTCCTGCATACTGTAGGTGCGCCCTATCATTTGGAACGGCACATACGCATATGCAAGCGGCAAACTTTTAAGGCAAGTGCATTTTTCCGGCGGTTTAATTTCTATGTCAAGCAAATCTCGCATAAATACAATTCCTTTCCTACTAGAATTTGAGAAATTCCTCTGTATATAATATGCCGCGATAAGACAAATTTCTACAAAAATAAGCAGGTTAAATTCAAAAAAAACGTGTAATTTGTATTGCAATTATTAACCTCTTATGTTATTATTGGCATATAAGCCAATAATAACATAAGAGGAGCGGCGTCATGGCGAAGAGAAAAGACAGTTTAGAATCACGCAAGCGGATATTATCAGCCTGCGTCAAGCTTTTTATAGAAAACGGGTATATAAATACAACGATGGCCGAAATTGAAAACGAGGCAAACGTATCAAACAGCACATTTCAAAACCTGTTTCGCTCAAAAAGCGGAGTGCTGATGGATTTGGTTGAATTTATGTTTTCCAATCAATTCAGTGTTGCCGAAAAGTTTACCGGTAAAAATATTAAACCAATATTCATATATGCGGTAGAAACATCAATACAATTGACACTTACAGAGCTTAATGAAAATTTAAGAGAAATCTATGTTGAAGCGTATACGTTTCCGCAGTCGGCAGAATATATATATCAAAAAACCTCTACAGAGCTTTATAGAATATTCGGACAATATTTGCCCGGTTACACGGAAAGCGATTTTTACGAGCTTGAAATCGGTACTGCGGGAATTATGCACAGCTATATGGCAAAACCGTGTGATAAATACTTTACGCTTGAAAAAAAGCTACAGCGCTTTTTATCGATGAGTCTGAGCGCATTTTCCGTTCCGCCGGAGGAACAGAAAGCAGTATTGGACTATATGTCCGGTATTGATATACGCAAAACGGCAAATTTAGTTATGCAGGCTCTTTTTAAGGAGCTTGCAATGAAATTTAATTTTGAATTGAATGAAAGTGAAATTAAGTAATAAACGGAGGTATTGGCATGAAATCAAAACATTTACTGAGTATTGCCCTGACATTTTGCATGCTGCTCGGCGCTGCACTGCCCCCTGCTTTTGCAGACAGCAAAAATTTCGGCGGCAGAGCCGAAATCAAATGGTCGGATTGCTCTTCCGGCTGGGGTACGGTTACACTTGAAAGCGGAAAAATCCTTAAAGCCGGCGAAGGCAGCAAGCTTGAAGATATCTCAAGCGATAAGTCGGTATTTAAACAGTTCCGCTATAATCGCGGCATAAATTATTATACGGGCAACAGCGATGACACGGTTTTTGCGTATGATGTGTATCAGTCCGACTACGGTGCACGTCTTGCCGATGGCAAATACTTTTATGCCGTATATAACAAAGCAAACAACAGAAAAAACTATAAGGTTGACCTTGCCGCAAGATTCAGCGGCGAGCTGCAGCAGCTTATCAAAAAAGGTGATATTGAAGCAGCAATTGTTGCTGAAACCGACAACTATAAGGGAACTACCAATAAGCAGCGCGGCGTTGCAAATCTTCGGTTTTACTCGAATCAATCTTCAATACAGCAGGAAATAACAACCTCTGAAAGCTGGTATGACGGAACGCGCACCGTTTCTGCGGATTGGATAAAGCTTAACTCCGACATAACAAGAATGATGCTTAACCTGCGTTCAAGCAGAACCGGGCTGAAAAAATTTAATAAAAGCTCCGTGCAGAAGGTAAGGGTTTTTCTGCGCGACAACGTTGGTCCGTCTGTTAAAGACTGCGGTATTGAAGGCGGCGATTTTACCACGCGCAAAAATGTAAACGGCGCAGAGGTGAAAACGGCAAAGGTCGGCAGCAAAATTCAGTACTATGTTCGTTTTGACGAAAAAGTGTCGATTAAGGATGCGTCAAAACTTAAGCTTCGCCTTAAGGCAGACCCGCAAAAAAACACGGACAAAGCGGCGTTTGACGCAGAAATTGTCGCTAACGGTATTAAAGGCGACAAAATAATATTTGAATATACTGTTCCCGATAATACGGCAAATACAAACGGCGAGCTTACGGTTTTCCTTACACCGTCGAAGCTTATCAACGGAAAAGAATGTATCACGGACGTTGCGGGAAATGCTCTTAAGGACGATTCCATAGAAGGGTATTTTTCCAACAGCAAAAATACCGTTGACGACACTTATACAAGAATTAACAAACGCGCTTTTGAAGAAAACAGCAAAAAATTCTATCCGCCTGTCAGCCAGATGAGCGATGTAAGCTGTAATCTCTACGGCTCTGTTCCGACTGAGATAATAGGAAAAAACGGAGCGCAGCCCGTTATCTTTTCGGAAAGCAGCACAAAGGAACCTATTTTCAGGCTTGTTCTTGACGATGAGATACAAAAATCATCTCTTACAGCCGATACAAAGCTTAAGCTTCAGGTATACGACCAAAACGGAAGCAAAATTAACAATACATACGTATATGCCAACCTTGCAGGCGCAAGGGTAATCGGCGTAAACGGCAATGTTACGGCGAACGGTATAAAATCGGACGCGCATACGGAATTGTATTTCCGCTATCTTCCGCAAAAGATTGACGGACACCCTATATACCGCATAGATTTTGCAGGCGAATATAACGATAAGGGTTTTGTATTCTCCGATGATGCAATTACCTGTAAAGGTCAAAAGCTTCGCAATATATCAGACCTTGAGGTAAACGGTAATTACTTGTCCGTTCCCAAGCAGTATATAAGCCTTCTCCCTAAAAGTATAGGTGTGCGCGTAGATACCCAGCCGCCCGTTCTCACAAAAACAAATATTGCTGCAAAATGGGCAAAGCAGATAAACCCCGATGCAAGCATAACCTTTTCGGACGAGGGAAACCTTGACTTTGTAAAGGGAGCGGAAATTTCACTTGTAAACTATGACAGCAATACCTCGCAAAAGCTTAAGGTTAAGCTTGAAGGCTCGGATAAGGTTACAGATACGCTTACCCTGCCGCTTAACAGAACATCTTCCGGAAAGACAAGCGCCTCCATTGATTTAAGCAGCATACGTCTTCTTACGGACTATCCGTCAAATCTTCCGCTTTATCTTGAATATGCGGTGTATGACGAGGCAGGCAATAAAACAAGCAACGCCGGGCAAAAGAATATTCTTTTGCATCTTGATAACACCGCTCCCGTTGTAACAGGTGTTGAAGAAATCAGAAACGGGCGCGATCTTACCGTAAAATACAATGTAACGGATACGGGTGTCGGCAAAATCGACCCGTTTATTGAATACATACTTAAAAATTATGAAAAAAACACCGACGAAACCTTAAACACAAATGACAGCGGGCAACGCATAAATATAAATGCAATCGATGACAGCTATGACACCTGGCAGGTATTTGCAAAATTCCGCGACACCGTCGGCAATGTCAGCGACTGGAATAAATCCGGCATATATGCAACTGCGTCAAGAAACTTCCAGTTTGAACTTATAGACAGTGCACAAAGCATTGTATCGGATAAGCATGATATAAGAATGAATATTATAAAGCCTGCCTCCGATTCAAGCTTAAGCTTTGAGGTGCGGTACGGCTGGAAACGCGGCTCGGCGGCAAAAAGCTCCGATATTAAGTCGTCAAAAACGTTTAGCAGCATTGAGGCGCTCGAGGCGTTTGACTTTGCAAGCGAGGATATTCAAAGGCAATATAACGGCGGCAATCTTTTTGACGGTGAATTTTCTCTGTATATACACACAACCTTAAAGCCGGACAATAACTATCAGGCTCATTCGCAGACATACTATTTTGATATAACCCCGCCCGATGCAAAAATATTTGTTCAAAAAGACCGCGAGGGTGTAAACAACTTTACAAACATCACATATTATCTAAACGATGACAGCGCTTCCTATAATCAGGGGATATATGTTAAGGAAAGGAATATTGATTTTTCCGAGGGCAATGCACCTGTAATGACACTGTTTATCGGCGACAAAATAGCCGAGGAGTATGTCCTTTCCTCCTACGCTTCTATGCAGACAATTGATTTTTACAAAAACTTTGCGGGAGATGCGCGCTATATTGATGAAACAACCGCGCACGTTGAAATAACGTTTAAGGACAAATTCGGTCACAGCAGCACTGTTAAAAGCGATGAATTATTTATTGACCTTAAAACCCCGACTGCGGCAGGTATACTGCTTTCCCCCGGTAATCTTGCCGTTCGCAGTGATGGAACTTATATTATCAACAGCTTTGACGAAGTAAAGTCCATTTCGGGATTATTCTATGACGAACCGTTTGATTTCACCGAAAATAACGAGCCGGTATTTGACAAGCTTGATATTGCCTGCGAACAGGTCGGAATATACAACACACAGCGCGTAAGTATTGACCCTGCTTCAGGTATTTATACGCGTGAAATTAAAAACCCGATACAAAGCGACTTTTTCACCACATATGACAACGGCGCACTAAAGTATATGTACACCTTCTACAGTACGGATATGGGCGGAAACAGAGCAACGCAGTCGGTTTTCTTTACGATTGACAACACCGCCCCGACAATGTACTTTACAAATATGGAAAATTTAGGCCATATGACAAATGCGGAAAGTGTTGCGGCAGAGCTTCGTTATTCATATGATACATACGAAACGCCCGACGATATAGATATTACGGTGACGGGCGCAACGCTTGAAGATAAAAGTGAAATGGGCGTTATAAAGCTTAAGATTACACAAAACGGAACCGTAACGGTTAAAACCGTTGATAAAATGGGAAAATCGGACACAAAGAGCTTTGAGGTAAGCTGTTTCGACCGCCAAAGCCCGTCTATAACGTTTGATTCGCAAAATCAAACGCCCGTATCGGGGGCTGCAAAGTATGGGGAAATTTCCTTTACGGTTTCGGATAATGATTCTTTAAGCGTTCCGTCCGTTGCAATTACGCGCGCAGAGCCTTCCGACAAAGATTTCTTTGAAGATACCGCGTCCGGGCGTGCGGAAAGCACCGGCACCGATGACGCACCCGTGTATGAGCAAAACGGATATTTCAACGACCCCACCGGACTTGCTTTTGCAAATATTATTTCCGCAAATCAGGGTTCATACGGTATTTCGTCAAGCTACACACTGCAATACGGCGCAATTCCCGACGGACAGTACGGCGTTTATGTACGCGTTTCGGACAGTGCCGGAAATGTAAGCACGATGAAGCTTGCAGACATTCAAACCTCGTCCTCTACGGCTGAAACCTCCGTTGGGTATACTCCGGACGGCACAGTTCCCACAGGCGGCAGCGTAAATGCAAAGGTATCAAGCGATATACCGATTCAGCTAACCGGCGTTTATGAGGCGGACGACGTTACAGCCGCTATGCAGGAAAATGCAAAGAAACGCCGCAAAGACGGTTACAGTTACACCTTGAACGGAGAAGCGCGGCATCTTACGTTTGACGAGGCAATTTCCAAATACGGCGACATTCGTATGAAATATCAAACAGACCCGACAACACTTACGGATGAAGATAAAATTTTGGTAAAATACAATCCTTTCGGCGACAATATCGGAAGGTATGAATTTTTCCTTACATCTTCGCAGTATGTTGAGCCTGTAGGCGATATGCTTGACTATCTTATAAACGAATGTCTGTGCGGAATTGATTACGAAGGAAACGTAACGCCAAACGAGGGCTATATGGCATATATCGAAGAACGCACCTACAACAGCGAGGTTCGTCCGCTTCTTATGGACTTCTGGGAAAGAGTTCCGGGACCGGGCGCCGCACCCGATATATATGTTCCCGACGTTCCGAACGATATGTTGAATGTCACAGCATATAATGAAAACGACACAACCGGCTTTGACGGCTGGCAGGTTCCCTCTGACATTGACATTTCCTCTCTTACAAAGATAGGCGATGACCGCACGGATATGAATTTTGAAATTTTAAATCCGCTTTGCGGCAAGGAATACGTTACGACAGAGGAACTTTACACAGTATTTGACACCGGGCTTGAATTGTCCGTTTTGGAATACGACGTTGCATCCGGGCTTTATAGAAACCCGCTGGGTACTGATTTATATGTCTTTATCGGCGATCTTTCCGAGGACCTTACAGACCATATGAGCGCGTTTCTTAAAGATTACACCGCTGTATATAAAAATCCGTTTTCCGAGCATGCCCAAGAAAGAGCATACGGTGATATAAAAACTGTTTTAAACGCGCTTCGGCGTTATCAATCCATACGTGAAAAAGAAATGGAAACCATTGCCGAAAAATATGCGAGCAACTATATGGCAATAAGCGGCAAAGCATTTTCAACGGAACATATCCTGTCGTTTACGGATAACATAGACAAGGTATACGGTGTAATGGATAAGCTTGGCAGAAAAACACAGCTTCCGCTTTTAATCAACTGGATTGACAAATCACGCCCGCATGTTCCCGCAGAAAACATTTCATTTACGGTTGAAGGGAGCAATCTTTCGTCAACACATACAAACGCACCGCTTGCTACCGTTACCGTTACCCTTCCCGACGACGGAGTTTACAGTGAATACCGCATCTCGAATCTTCCTGAGGGCGCTGTAGGTCAGCCGGAGGACGGTACCGCGCTTTATCGCAGCTTTACATTTGACGTAACGGACAACTGCGATGTTTCGTTTGATGTTTCCAATCCGAGCGGAACAGATACAACCCCGTACCGCCAGGTTTATGTTGTTGATAAATTTGACAGAAGCGCCCCCGCGTGCAGCGTGGTATATTCACCGCGCAAGAGCGCAAACGGCGCGCCTGTAAACACAGATGTAACCGTTTCTTTGGCGGATATAAGCGATAATCTTACCATTTCCGATGAAATAAGCGTAAATGCAACTTCCTATACCTTTAAGGAAAACGGCAGCTTTACATTTACACTTACAGACAATGCCGGTAATACGACTGATATTCCCGTTGTTATTGACTATATCGATAAAACGCCCACAGAACTTACCGTAGAATTTACAAGCGGTAAAAAACCGTTGGATATTTCAACAAACTTTGCGCAAACGCCTAATCTTTCCGACTATAAAAATACGGCTTATCTTTATGAATACACAGGCGGATATTTAAAGTCGGACGTTGAATGTGTTATACGTTACAAGGGAAATCAGGTAGGATTTATAAGAATAAGTGATGACAGCGAATATAACTTTACCTATACCGCAAAATCGGGCAGCCGTGCCGTTCTTACAATAAAAGGAATTAAGCTTGACAAAGAGCCGCCTGTAACAGCTGTAACCTATACCCCGATTGCAGCTACCGAAACTGAGAAAGATTCCGTAAGAGCTGATATAACCATTACCGATAATATAGACCTTCCCATATCGGTTTCCTCCGTTTCAGGGCGCGACAGTTCGGGGCGCAGCTTTACCGGTTCTGACCTTATTAAAAACCCTGACGGCAGCTACAGTATTAAATTTAACGACAACGGCTTTGCAAATATTTTATTTGCCGACGATGCCGGAAATACAACGGAAACACAGCTCAGTGTCTCAAATCTTGACCGTACCGTGCCGAAGGCATATATCAGCTACAGCACGGAGGCGCCGACAAATTCAGACGTTGAAGCTGTAATAAACCTCAACAAGCTTGCAGATTACGAAATATATGACGAAAATCATAACCGTATAAAAGAATTTTCGGGGTCGTTTACAAGCTATATTTCGTATATCTTTACCGATAATGCCGTTCGCACGTTCCGTTTCCGCGATACAAGCGGCAATTTAACCGAGGAGCTTTATGCGGCAGTTCATAATATCGATAAGGTAAAGCCAAATCTTACTTACCGCATAGAGGAGAACAAAATGGTTGACGAGCATAATAACCTTGTTTATTTCCCGGGGGCGGCGACAATCGTGCTTACGCCTACATCTGCCGGTGATACGCTTGACGGTCTTAACGATGCCGACACCATACTTATTCAAAATGCGTCGCAATCTCCGTATCACACGGTTATGAATAACGGCACATACTTGTTTAAGTATATGGACAGAGCGGGAAACTTTGACACACTTTCCGTTGATGTAACACAAATTGACGAAACACTGCCCACGGCAACTGACAGCGGAAACCCGACAGATTGGGTAAACACCGCGCCGACAATTACCGTTACACCAAACCCGAAAGCCAATCCACAAATTAAAACATACATTGTACAAAACGGTAAGAAGAATGACAGCATAACCTTCTCCCCCACTCAAAACGGTGTGTATTCGTTTATGGTTACGGACGACATCGGAAACAGCTCTTCACATAAGATTGATGTTAAATTTGTCGATATTAACGCACCTGAAATAGATTATTCAAACAGCTACGGCGGTGTACGCGACATCTATGTAAAGGCGGGTGAATTTAACAAGAGCGATTTTGAAAACGTAACGGCAACAGATTCCGAGTCGGGACTTAGCGGCGCTATGACCGTTACATATCCGACAAATTTTGACATAAACACGGCAGGCGAATATGAAGTGCTCTTTGAAGTTGCGGATAATGCAGGAAATACTGCAAAGCTCAGCCGAATTGTCACCGTTATGGGAGCTGACGATGTTTATGCGGTAATCAACAATACGGTTCTTATACCGAATACGCAGTCAACCTTTACACTCGGCAAAAAGCTTGAGCTTTCGTTTATGAATGCCGAGAGAATGGGAAACAAAGTATCATACGCATTTGCAAAAGGCTTTTATAACGGCGCACAGTTAAAGGGAACAACCTTTAAAAAGCTTACCGCGTCCGACTCTAAAATTATGCTTGAGCCTGATGAAGCCGGAATGTACACCTTGTTTGTACAAACGGAAAACCGCAGTATGATGGTTATGTATGTATTTATTGCAGGATAAGGAGTGAAGATATGAAAAGAATTTTAGCGTTTTTTCTGACAGTCTGCTTATGTCTTGGCATTATTCCGGCGGGCGCGGTATTTGCAAATGATAAACTCACTGCCGAGAACGGCTACATAGCCGTTTCCTCGGCGGCGGACGGCTCGTCCTTCGGTATAAATACCTTAAAGGGAAACCCGTCGAAACGATTTGATGACAATAAACCGCTGCTGTATGACGGTGACGATAAGTTCTCTACCTCATACACAACGGTGCGAATTGAAAAATACCTTGCAAACAATCAAAAAGATATACGCGACTATGTTTACGGCAGCTCTAAGGGCACGTTTGAAACCCCGCCGCACAAGTATGCACTTAATGAAGAAAACGACGTAATAGAAAGCGTATGGACGGTTGACGGAGTTAAAATAACGCAGCAGCTTATTATAAATAAGAACACTGCGACCAATCACGGCGGCTACGTTAACATCAGATACAAATACGTAAACAACAATCAAGAAAGCGTAGGCGTAGGCGTGCGGATTTTGCTTGATACCAAAATTGCCGAAAATGACGGCGGTCAGTTTTATAAAGACGGCGGCACAACGCCTATTACAAGAGAAATTCAGTTTGATGATACCAATATGCCCGAAATGTATTCAATATCGGACAGTACAACATATTCAACGACAAGCGCTTACGGGCTTTTAAAGCACGCCTCTATGAATCGTACGCCGGATTGTGTCCAGTTTGCGCATTGGTATAATCTGGCAAACACTCTTTGGGATTACACCGTTAATACATCGCTTAACTTTGACGATTATTATAACGAATTTAACTACCCGGACAGTGCTATTTCAATAATTTTTAACCCGGAATTTCTTAATCCTGCCGGCGGTGGCGAGGTTGACACAATGTACGGTATAGGCGAGCTTAACGGTATGGAATCAACCTCCGACTACTGTGTTATGACAGTAACGCAAAAAGAGCTTTTAACGCCTAACCAAAATAATACCGGTTATGCAAACGACGGCGAGTTTACACTTTATTTAAATATCGATAACTCCGATCCCGACTCTAAGCAAATTGTAGACGGTCAGCTTAAGCTTGTTTTTGAGGATAAGCTTCTTGATGACGAGCTTAATATGATTCAGGAGCCTGCAATATGGGTAGATACGGAAACCGAAGCCGACGAAACGATAAGCGTGGGAACAATCAACCGCGGTGAAATAAAAAGAAATATTCCCGTGAAGCTTAAGGCACGCCCCATATATAAAAAGAACAAAAACAATCAAGACCACGATGCACCCGACATCGTGTATGCCCCGACAAGCGGCTACACACTGCAAAAAAGCATCGATACAAGAAAAATTACATTTCAGCTGACGGGCAACGGAACACCTATTCCCTCCGTTGCAAGCAAAATTGTAACCCTTCCTGCTCTCGGTGATGAGCAAATAGACCTCGGTTTTACAGGCATCGACCCAAAAATCATATATTACGAGGGTTACTCGTTCTTTTCTGTTCAGTGTGTGGGAGATAACTTCAATGCACTTTCCGATAAATCCAATTGGACAGCATATCTTAAGGATGTTGTAACAGGTAATCGTGTTATAAACATCGACAGCTTTAACTGCTCTGTCGATACGGAAAACAAGCAGCTCGGACTTCTCGTGGATATGGAAGGCCGCTTGGGTGAATTTGAGCTGACAATCGAATTTAAAAACAATCTCGATTATCTGGGAAAGCACGTTTTTAATAATTCTGATGATCATATTAAAACCTCAAACGACCCCAAGTACAAAAACCGCGGCTACTCGCTTGCAACAATCGCAAGAACAAGTAATAAAAATGATTATGAAATGCGTTTGTTTACAGCTGAGGCCGGTGCAAAATCCATTGAAGAGCAGTTCAAGGATTATAAAGGAGAATTAGAGGATAATGACGGTGAAATCCTTATGGAGGGGCGCGGCGTATTTAAGGTTCTTTACAGAAACGGTAAAGATGCCGAAACTTCAACTTTTAAGAATCTTATTATAAGCACAGACCCTGCTGTAAATAACCCTGATATAAGCGGATTTCAGACAATACCCGGTTCTGATAATATAAAAATAAACAGAATTCTGTACTATAATTCGATAATGCCCCTATCCTTCAGTGCAAATTACAGCGGTGACACCCCAACGGAAATGCGTGTTGAGGGCGAAGGTGATTTAAGCATAATAAATGCCTCTACCATATGGAAACGTAAATTCATGGTTCGTATGGTTTTAAGCGATATATATACCTATGATACCGATGAAGAAGGCGGGCTTTCAAATACTCTTTCACCGCAGCTGCAGCTTCTCGGCGGAGGTTGGCTTCTGCAAAATATGGGCGGATTTATATTTAACCTTAACTACGGCGAGCTCGGCTGCCAGGACGGAAGATACACAATTAATTTCAGCGGTTCGGTTTCCTTCCCTCTCGGAATGAATAAGGATGATGACGAGGCTTCACAAAGCGAAGGTAACACGCAAACCGGCGAAACACCACGGGAAACGCGTGCAGAGGCGCAAACCCCCGCGAATAACGGCAATTGGGAGTATGCAAGGCCAACGGGGGCGTCCTCCGGCGAAGGCTCGGGCAGCAGCGGTTCTTCAAGCGGCGGAGCAAGCAGCAGTGCATCTGCCGCGCCTGCCGAAAGCAAAACAAAAAAGCTTTTTAAAGACGGCAACGCTCAAACAAAAACCCTCGGCTCGTTCGGGGACGGCGGCTCGCTTGGAATTTCGGTTGACTCGATCCTTTTCGGCGAACACGAAGACCGAAACGAGGAGGGGAAAATTGTAACAGGCTTTGTCGGTCTTGCGGCAAATGTTGAAATTGAGCTTCCCGACTCGGTATTCCCTGCCGGCGGGTCGCAAAACAGCAATCCCGCAATTTCTGAGGGTGCCTCCAGAAATAATCCCGTTGAAAATCCGATTGTTCGGGCAAGCAGTAGCAGGGCTACCACTGCCGAAGGGCAAAATCAAAACGCCCTTAATGCAAGAGGAAAAAACAAAGGTATGCTTAACGGGTTCAGCATGGGCGCCTCCGTAAACACCTATGAATTTAACGCAGGTGTGGATTTGGGTATAGGCATAGGACCGATAAGCTCGGCATTCCGAATGAGCCTTGCCGAAACAAACACGGGTAAAATTTGCCTTGACACAATATACCTTGAAATAAAGGGCTTTGTAATACCGATAGTTCCGGGCGTTTCCAGCTTAAGAGGGCTTGGCGGCGGAATAAGCGACCTTGCAAGCTCCATTAACTATAAAGGCGATGCAAGACCGCCCGTAACCGTCAGCGTTATGGCAGTATTTGACCTTGTGAATGTTATGGTAATGCAGGCGGATATGTCAGTTTCCGGCAATGGGCTGACCTTTAGTATAACCGGTGCGCCGGCAGGCTTTGACCAGATAAAGTTTGTGGCAAAAGGCGAGTTTGACTGGACAACCGGCTTTAGTGCGAAACTATCGGGAACGGTTGATCTGTTTTCCGGAATAGTTTTGGGTAACGTTACGCTTGGACTTACAACATCACCGGAATTTTTTATGATGGGTAAGATAAGCGGCAGTCTGAATATCCCGGGGCTCGGAAGACTTGCCGGCGTAACGCTTGTAATAACAAACAACTATATTGCAGGCGGCGTTCAGATTTTAATATTCAGCGGCGGCTTTGTATATTATTATGACAGTAATACCTTCAGACTTCTCAGCGGAAGTGAAATTGACGAAATAGAAGAAATAGATCTCGACTCTCCGGAAATGTCCTCCTCTCCCTCCGGCAGCGGCAGCGGCGGCGGCAGAAGCGGCTCCCCAAGGCGCAATACGGTAAGCTATCTCGAAGTTATGGAGATTTCGGACAATAGGGGCAATGTTCAGCTTATGGGCATAGGCTCGGGCGCATCGGTCGTAGGCTCAACTGTTGACAGCCACACCTCTGCTTCGTTCAGCGCACCCCTCGCATTATATTCTACAAAGAAATTTACAGCTGATATAACAAACAAGATGTCGTTGGACAATGATGTTGTCCTTCGTGTTTACTATGAAGGCTCTGTTCCGCCTGCTTTCACGGTTAAAAAGCCTGACGGTACCGATTATCCTGTTGTGGCATACAGCTACGACAAAACGCAGGATGAAAACAATGCAAACGGTGCAAATCTGCTTTACAGTGAAAAAACGGACAGTAACACGGGCATAACAAAAAAATATGCCTACATCAATCTTAGAAACAGCTCTTTGGTAAACGGAACATGGACGGTCGAGTCCGTAAACGGTGTTGAAATAAGCGATTATACTGTTCTCACCGTTCCGGCTGTTAATCCCACCCTTACAATTGATTCGGCAAGCATATCGGGGACAGCTCTAAATACAAGCTGGACAGCAAATAAGGATGCAAAGGTATGTATTTCGCTTGTTCCGTGTGATGATAACGGCAACGTTATTATAGAATCCTTTACGGATGATAACGGTAATCTCATTGAAAACGAACACCCGGGCTATGCAGTGGCAAACGAAACAGGCTCCGGCAGCAAGGATATACCGCTTAATATCCCCTCCGGGCAATATGTTGTAAGGATAGATTCAATCATCAACAACAGTATGTTCACAAGCAAATACACAAACACTCCGCTTACGTTTGTTAACCCGAACACGCTTTCCGTACCGCAAAACTTTAACGCCTGGGCGGGCGGCGACGGACGTTTGGATGTTTCCGCGGACATTCCGCAAAATGCAACGGGCGTGCAGTTTAACATTTACCATAAGCTTGCAGACGGATCATATGAATATTTACCCGCAATGGGCGGATATGTAGGCGATTTTGAACAGACAGGTAAAATCAAGACATACTTTAAGGGAAATAACACAATTCTTGACGAAAACAACACCCCGAGATACACATCGTCAATTGTGCCGGGTGAAACCTACCGTGTTGAGGCGTATGCCGTAAATATGAACGAAGGCAGCGGTTTCTTCAGCAGTCCGAAGCTTTTGTCCGAGGTCAGCGTACCCGTTCCCACACCGCCGCAGGTAGATCTTAATATTATCTCCTTCGGCTCAAAGGGCAAAATTGACAGTAAAAATGTAGAGTACTTGCAAGCAAACAACGCAACGGCATTGTTTGAATATGAAATTACAAACTTTGACGCCGCACCGAACGACGAGGTTACCGTTCGCTTTGATATTGATGAAAAGCAATACGGAAAAGAGCTTATAAACAATGCGCAAAGCGGCAGCAAGGGCTATGCGGCATTTAACCTGTCGGACGGCGACCATATTGTAGATGTTGTATTTATAAACAAAGACGGCGACGTAACTGTTATAACCAAAAAGTTTTCCGTTGATACAACACCGGCTGATATGAAGATAGAATATCCGCAAAACGGCAGTTTGTTTGACCCCGCCGCAGGTATTCCCATAAAGCTTACAACGGATGACAGCGTAACACTTGATGTATTTCTTGACGATGCACAGGTTGTAACAAAACATCTTATAAAGAACTCTGAAGGACTTTTTGAAACAACCTTAGATGTGTCGGATCCTAAATATTCGCACGAGGTTAAAATTATTGCCACGGATAAAAACGGCAACAAGGCAGAGCATATAGCAACGGTTGTTAATAAATCCGCGGCAAAAATCAGCAAAATTAAAATAAAGGGAAATAAAGCCGCAGGCACAACCACAGAGCTTGCAGCCGTGGGTATCGGTGCAGACGGCAAGGAGCTTGGTTTTAACATTCTGAACAGCAAGCTTAAATGGACGCTTCTTTCAGACCCGTCCGAAGCTTCGCTTATAAATTCTTCAAGGAACGACTGTGCTGTTGTTATGCAAAACAGCGCCTCGCCGTTTATGGTAAAGGCACAGCTTCCGCTCGGCAATGAAGTATATCTTACAGATATTTATGATTCCTCGGCTGCAGACGGACAGGAGGACAATGTACCCTCCTCAGGCGGCGGCTCGGGGCGCAAAAACGACCTTCCCCCTGCTGTAAATAAGCTTAAAGAGGAAACAAAGGATTCAATGAGTCCAAGTGCGGAAGTTCAAGTTTACAAGCTGTATTCCGATATTGATTCTACATCAAAGCAAAGCGGCAATACCGTGTTTATCGCCGGAAAGGACATTAAGTCGGAAAATTATCTTATTATGGGAACTGATGCAAATACCTCCTTCTATGCGGGCGGCTTGCCGGAAAACAGTATATTCCGTTCGGACATTTTGCAGATTGCAACGCTTTCCGATATTGAAAAGGTTTTAATTGATCTTGAGCTTACAGGAACAGGCTCAAATGAAAATCTCGGCATTTACAAATATTCCGAAAGCGTCGGAAAGTGGGTTTACATTGGCGGCAAATACGATGCTGCACGCAATATGGTAAGTGAATATGCACTTGGCAGCGGAAGATATGTTGTTATTGAAAACCCGAAAATGTCATCAATTAACTTTAGCGACATTGACCTAAGCTGGGCAAAGCTTTATATAAACAGCCTGTCTTATACAGGGTTTATAAACGGTTACGAAGAGGGCGGCAGCTTGCTGTTTAAGCCGCAAAACGAAATAACACGCGGCGAGCTTATAAAGATACTTGCGGCAGCAAAAGGTTCAATAGCAACCACACCCGATGTCAGTATGTTTGCCGATGCCGACGAAATAGAAGATTGGGTAAAGCCTTATGCCGCGGCGGCATACAATGACGGATGGTTCAAGGGCAGCAAAACAGAGCGCGGAATTGAGGCAAAGCTTTCCGAAAGGGTTAGCAGACAAGACGCAATGACGCTTGTTTACAGGGTTTTGTTTGATACAAAAACCTCTGACGGACAGCTTAATTTCTCGGACAGCTCAAAGGTTTCCGAATATGCGGCAGACGCTGTAAGCTATCTGACGGAAAACGGTATTGTGTCAGGATTTGAGGACGGCACATTAAGACCGCTTGACTTCCTGCTTCGTGAGCAAATTGCAAAAATACTTTGGGTTTCCCTTACAAAATAAAAAAGCAACAAACAGCAGCGGTGGAGCTAACCACCGCTGCTGTTTGTTGCAAACAAATGCTTTGTCAGGCAATACGGGTTCGTATATTTAACGTTTTTTTAAAATGTTTATGTTGATGTACTCAAACGAATCTTTATATTTAAGCATTACATTTTTTGTGTTTTCACCCATAAAAACAAATGCTTTAGCGGCATTTTCCCCCGAGCCTTTCAAAAAAAGATGCCTGAAAAACTTTCCGTTTTTAAATACCCTTATAAAGTACTGGTTAAGTTCGGAACCGAAGGTCTTATACTCAACCTCTATTGCACAAACGTTTTCGGCATTGTAGTGTGTACCGCTGCAAACATTCCTGATGCTTGCGTCAAATTCAAAATTATCTCTGTCCATTCCGACAACTTTATTGCCCTTTCTGTAAATTGCCGGTGTGTTAAGAATAAACGAAAGTATGTTTTCGGCGCATTTTCTCAGATAATAAACATCCAATTTGCCGTTTTTTACACACTCTGTAAGATTATCCGCATTATTCTTTGCATAATTTACAACCATATACATATCGTTTTGCGCCTGTACCATTGCCGAAAGATTGGTTGTGTTTTTCTCTTCCTCTGCATCGAGGTGCGGCCACCAGTCTGTCATAACAATGCCGTCGTATCCCCATTCATCCCTTAAAATCGATGTACACAAATCATAATTTGTCGGAGAATACGAACCGTTAATTTTGTTGTACGACGTCATTATTGACTTTGCGTTGCCTTCTTTTACGGCAATTTCAAACGGTCTGAGGTATATTTCACGCAGGGCACGTTCAGATACCACAGAATTTACCATATTTCTTGCAAGCTCCTGAGAATTGCACGCAAAATGCTTCAATGTTCCGAAAACGCCCGCGCCCGATAATCCCTTTACACAAGACGCCGCAATTTTTCCGGAAATAAACGGGTCCTCCGAAAAATATTCAAAGTTACGCCCGTTAAGCGGGCACCTGTGTATGTTTACCCCGGGGCCGAGCAATACATCAACCTCGTTGGCTCTTAATTCAATCCCTACATATTCGTATATCTCTTCGACAAGGCTGTTATTCCAAGTAGATGCAAGACAAGTTCCGTTAGGTATAAGCGTGGCTTTGTCGCCGTTATCCATTCTTATCCCCGAAGGGCCGTCACAGGTGCATACAGTGGGTACGCCGTATGCAAGAAGCTCGTCCGTTACACCGCCGAAGGCGCTTGCCGAGCCTGCTCTTACCCTTTGGCTGTTCATTCCCTCTCCTTTTACAAGGCAGGTCATATCTTCACAGGAAAGCTGCATTATAAATTCATTAAGCGTATTTTTGCCGTTTTTAACGTCGCGCAGGCTTATATTTTTTTTGCCTGTGGGCGGCTGCTGCGGTATTATATGCTCTTTCATTCTTTCTTTAATATCATATTTCCTTGTGGCAGCCGCTATATATACGGCGTCAAAATGCCCGTTTTCATAATTTGGCTTTAACCTTTTAAATTCCTCAATCGGCGCCAAAGCCTGCCTTAGCTTTTTTATTGTTCTTTCTTCTGTTTTTAAGGTCAGCACTTTTTTGGCATCACGCACATTTTCACCGACATAAATTACATATTCCCCTTCTTCAAGTATATACGAAAAGGTATCAATATCATCATATGCCGCCATATCGTTAAGCGAAAAATCCACAAAAGCAGTTTCGCTTTCTCCGACATTAAGTGTATGTGTTTTGGCATAGCCGACAAGCTCGCGGGAGGGTTTACCGAGCTTCCCCTGCGGCGCGCTGAAATAAACCTGTACAACCGCTTTGCCGCTGAATCCGCCGATGTTTTTTACAACAGACGTAACCTTAATTCTGTCGTTTATAATTTCGGCGCTGTTTTGATAGCTGAAATTTGTGTACGACAAGCCGTAGCCGAACGGGTACATAACGCTTTCCTTTGCAAACGTTTCAAAATATCTGTACCCTACATAAATATCCTCGGCATATATGTTTTTTACAGGGTCTCCGTGATTTTTAAACGACGGATAATCATTTATATCATACGCTATTGTGTCTGTAAGCCTGCCCGATGGGGATACATCGCCAAGTATTATGTCCGCAAGGGCATTGCCGCCCTCCTGCCCGCCCTGCCAAGCATAAAGCACGCACGGCACGCCATACTCTTCCACCCATTTCATATCCATAATATTACCGATATTCAGCACTACGCAAACCTTTTCAAAGTGCCGTAAAACGGTTTTTAAATTACTTTCTTCATCTTCGCTTAATAAATAGCTCCCTTTAACGGCTTGATTGTCCCTTGATTCGCCCGCTGTTCTCCCTATTACAAAAATTGCGCAGTCCGATTGTTTTGCCGCTTGCATGCAAAGCTCGTCACTTATTTGCATTTCTTTCTGCGACCAAAGAACCTCGTCCCATATATCGGTGGTAACAGGCGGATTTTCCTCTATAAATTTTTCATAAGCTGCTGCCAGGTCCTCGTTTATATTTATTCTGCCCCGCAGCCCATCTACAATATTAACGCAATATTCTGTGTTCACTCTTCCGCCCGAGCCAAGGCCGCTTTTAATATACTCTGTCTGCGCTCTTCCGAAAATGGACACATTTTTTGACCTGTCAAACGGCAGCACGCCGTCATTTTTTATAAGTACGATGCCCTCTGCCGCCGCCTGTCTTGACAGTTTTGCAGCTTCTGCGATACATCCCGTTTTAAGATTATTCAAATCATATCCTTTGAACATATTGCTTTCCTCTTTCTTAGCTTTCAAGATAATCTTTTGCAAATAAATACACCCCTGCGCTCCATCCGAGCATAATGCGCTCGCCGTAATCGCCGACTGCATCCTTATTGCCCGTAAGCACATTGTACTTTTCCCATAAGGTGCCTGTTTTCTCAAACAGCGTTTCCATTATACTTACATATTTTTGCGCAACCCGGCGGGCGTCTTCTTTAAAGCCGTAGTTATCAAGCCCTTTTATAACAACATATTGCAGCGGCGGCCACCCGTTCGGATATGCCCACTGATATATTCCCGGAAGCGAATACTCCTCTGTTGCGGCAATTCCGTATTCGCGCTCTATACGTTTTAGCTGCCTGCGTGTTTCCTCTGCCTGCTGCGAAGACGCAACGCCCGCCCACAACGCAAAAAACGACGCCGCCGAAAACAGCTTCATTGTTTTATCTTCGTTAAAATTATAATCCATAAAAGCGCTGCCGTCCCACAGATATCTGTTCATAAGCTCCTTGCGGGCATCCGCACGCTTTTCCCACTTGTCCTCTTCCTTTAAATTAAGCTCGCGCGACATAAACGCAAAGTTTTTTTCATAAAGGTACAAATTGCAGTTCAAATCAATATGTACGGTTTCGTCTTGCTTAAATTCGCACCTGGGGTTAAAATCCCACCCGCTTTCGCAGTCGGTAAGCAGCTTTACTGCCATGGTTTTGCTGTCGCAATTTGGGATTGTATATCCTATTCTTTTGGAAAAATATTTGCTTATGTGCTCTGTATCTCCCAAATTGTCTTTGTTAACGCTGAATTTATTAAGCCCTATCGGGGTTATCCTTTGGGTCATCCAAAAATTATATTCCTTTTTTAATGTTTTGTATGCCCTTTCCAAAAATTCTTTATCCCTATATCTTTTATAGACATCCATTACCATCATTGACAAAAACGGCGGCTGTGAACGGTTAAGATAATACGTTCTGTTTCCGTTGGGCATATATCCGTACCTGTCAACAAGATAAAGCATATTTTCCGTACAGCTTTTGGCAAGCGCCTCTTCCCCTGTTAAATACAGCCCCTGTGAGGTAAAATAGGTGTCCCAGTAATACATTTCCTCCCAGTAGTATTTCGGCGCGGGTATTATGTAGGGATACGGCATTCCTATAAGGGTTTCGGTCCCTATTTTATTTTCTCTTACACATGTATTCCAGTTTTCTTTTATATATTTTTTCAAATCTTTTGTCAAACTATCCATCTCCTTTATGTTTGGGCAAAATGAACCGTAACCCCGTCGGGAACGGTATATTCAAATACAGGTTTGCCGTTTTCAAAACGCCACGCTACAGATATATCTCCGTGTATGGATTTATAATTTACTTTAAAGCTGCCGATTTCTTCTATCGGCATCGGCTGAATAAAAACCTCTTTAAGCCCGGGGGCGGACTTTTCAATCCGTATCCCTCCCAGGTATTCAAAAAACCACCCCACCGGCGAGCCTAACGAAAAGTGCGACATACTTATTGACTTGTCAGCGTCATTTTCACCGTACCAGCTTTCTGTTATTGCCGTTGCGCCCGAAGACAGCATATTCAGCCACGACGGAAACGTTTTTGCACGGATTATTTTATATGCAACATCCGTATGACAAAAATCAGACAAAACATTAAACAAATACCTTGTGCCTATAAAGCCGGTTGTTATATGGTAATCCTCTTTTTCTATGTACCTTACAAGCGTATCTGTAAGCTTTTTTTGCAGATTTTCGGGCGCAATGCCAAATGCAACGGGAAGCACAATTCCGCATTGATTATGCGCGTCGTAGTCGTTTTCCTCTGTAATAAGGTGTCTTTTGTTAAATTCGTGCTTTGCTTCATCTGCGCGGTTTTTCAGCATTTCCGCCGTTTTGTAATCCTCTAAAATACGGGCAATGTCGGAAACGGTTTTAAGCATATAATAATGCCAGCATCCGCAGAAAAATTCCTTGTTCGGCGTTACACCTTTCGGAGAAAGCCAGTCGCAGTATTCATGCGTATCCCCGGGCGGTAAAACCATACCGGGATATTTCGTTCTTTTTTCAATAAGCTTCAGCATTTCGCCGTATCTGCATTTTAAAATGTTCTTATCCCCGTAAAATCGGTACAATGTCAGCGGCAAAATATAGGTTTCATCCTCCCACGCGTACGGACCGGGGTGCATTTTAACGCCGTTGTCAGTCCAGCGTGCAAGAATTTTGGAATTATCCGTCAACCAGCATGCAGAATGTGCAAAAATCTGTATGTCGCCGTTCCAATAGTTCTTTTCACGCGTGGGACAGTCTGTAGGACCGTTAAATACATTGTTCAGCCACGCTCTTTTTGCCGCATTAAAAATTTTGTTTATTGCCGAATCGCTTGTTTCAATCGTTCCTGTCTGCTTTAAATCGTTGTGAAGCTCAAAAACGCAAAGCTCTTCTATCATATCGCTGCTTTCAAGCCCCTCTATATATACATACCTAAAGCCCGTGTATGCAAAGCGGCACTCATACACTTCCCTGCCGCCTTTTGCAATATACACATCCATATTACGCACAAAGGCGCTGCTTCTGCCGCCTGCCCCGCAGTCTGCCGGATAATAAACGCTTACATACGCTCCGTTTTCGGGAAGCCCCGTTTTTTTGTCTAACCTCTCACAATACCGAATTCTGACCTTTTTTCCGCGCGGCAATCCCCTAAACGTAACCTTTGCCCTGCCTGCAATGCACAGCCCGACATCATATAAATACGAGCCGTCGGAAAGCTTTTTAAGATTGTCGGCTATGTACTCGTTCGCCTTTACTATATACGGATAATCCTGAAAAAGCAGTTTTTTGTATTCCGTGTTTTCCCGCCAGCAAACATTTTCATATTCGGACAGGTCTATGTTTTCACCGCACCAGTCTGAAACCTCAAGACGTGCGTCATACCTCTCTCCGTATTGAATGTCGTTGTCGACCAGCGGCGACGGAATGCACCGCCAATTTTCGTCCGTATAAATATATTCTGTCGCTTTGTCTTGGTATTCAAGCTTTATAATTGCCATTACCTCGGGCTTTTTGGCATACAGCATACCCCACGAACGGCAGTTGTACGTTCCGTTTCCGGTAATCATACCGATTGTATTGCTGCCCTTTTTTAAAAAAGGCAGTATGTCAAATTTTTGATACTCTTTTTGATAATTGTTGCAAAACGGCATAAAAAACGCGTCCGTAATTCTTTTACCGTTAATGTACGGCTCATAGCAGCCGAGCGCGGTAGCGTACATCACAGCGCTTTTAAGATCTTTTTTTATATCTGCTTTGCGTACAAAGCAGTATGAACGCCTAATTGCAACAGGGTGCATAGGCATAACGTTTACATCCAGCACATCACGCCCGACGGTTTCCGTTTCAAAATTTTCAGGCTCGGTATTTTCCCAAAAGTCAACCAGTTTAACCTGCTTAAAGCCCCCGTCTGTCAGAATTTCTTCCACGCTGCCGTCTGTATAATAAATTCTTATACCGCCCGTAATTGCCGAGCTGAAGCTTTCGTCATTTCCGCTTTGATATCCTCTTATGTGAAGATTGTTTTCGCCGTTTTTCAAATACTTTGTTACATCCGTAAGCTTCAGATGCTTTGTATCGTTTGCAATTTGCACACCGTTAAGCCACACGTCAAACAAATTATCGCATAAAAATCCAATTTCTGCCGATTTTACGTTTTCACGGGGTGTAAAAAGCCTGAAAAGGTGAAAACGCGTACACCCGAACGTCCATATATACATAGCGTTTGGGAAATTTTCCTCCCTCGGTCGGCAAAACCTTTTTAACGATTCTTCACCTGCGGAAATAAGCTTTGCATTTGAAAAATCCATTTCTGTTTTTTTGTATTGTATACTCATATCTGTTCCCCTAAGCAGATGCTGACGTAATAAAGAGTGCAAGGAAGATATTTTAAACTCCTCACTTACACTCTTTACTTCGTTTGTTTGATTATTTAATTAGCTGTATACGTAAATGTATTTGTTTTTGATGCCAGCGGCTTTAATGTATCGTTCATCCACAAAAACAGCTTTGCCGTAAATGTACCCTCACTTTTCGGGTCATAGCTGAGATTTGCTTTGCCATCCGTAACCTTTGCAATTGTTGTTTTCTTCAAAACATTGTCCTGGTACAACGCCAAAATTGCCAAACCGTTTTTATACCCGTCTTCATTTTCATCATTTGCATTTACGGTTACTTCCGCTATTGACTCACTTCCCGAAGCTTTTAACCCGAGAGCATACTTTGCGGGAATTGTTATATCAAACGTACGCTTTAAGGTATATGCATCGCCTTCATCTGCCGCGCTAGCGGTATAGGTTACCGTTTTAGCTTCCGTACCCTCAAAAACAGCGGTTTCATTTGCTGTAACCGCAGTGTCGCCCTTTGTCCAGCTAAGCTTATATCCTGTTGATGCATTTGTCGGAATTGTTATGGTTTTATTGTTTGTAGCAAGCGTTTCTTTATTTCCGAAGCTCTTTGCTGCTGCGGAAAGGTCTGCTTCACGAACATCCTTATAAATTGCTATGTTGTCAAAATACACTGTAGATTTTGCAATGTTATACTCAAACGGTCTGTATAATTTGTCACCGCCCGTTGTAGAACCAGCTTTAAAATTAAATGTAAGTTTCGGCGCTACACATTTAAGTTCTTCGCCCCTCTTTGCAAGGTATGCGGCGCCCTTTGCACCTGTTTTGTTAGTATAGTTAATATCGGATATATCGGCATACATAACAAGCGTGTACCATTTTCCCGGCTCGATTTCGCATCCGAACAGTTTGCCGCTTGCATCTATCCCTGCACGAAATCCGCCATTACTTCCGTCTCCGCGCATTATAAGAATGTTTTTAGTTCCCGACTTCAGTGCCGCTTCTGTAGGAACCATAAAATCAAGCTTTGTTGCGTACGCGGTTCCGACATTATTAGCCGAATCATTACTCTTGTTTGTCCCTACTCTAAAGAGTGCCCATGCACTGCTGCTTTCTGAAGCTGCAACCAATACGCCTTCACTGTCTACAGAGCTGTTTGCCCAGGAATTATAAGTTTTATTATCGCCGTAAAAAGCTGCTTCATCAGTAACGCTCTGCCCTTTTACTGCGGAAAAATCCTCAGCCCAGAATTTTTCGTAGCCTGTCGGCTCGCAGTAAATTTTAATATCGTCAATCGTTATCATTTTGTTTGTTGAAGCATATGAAGATTGAGCCGAATCAATCCTGAACGTATGCCAGGTTGTGGTGTAGTTATAATCCTTATCCGCTATAGATGGCACATCCAAATAAAGTCCGTTTGTTTTGTCAACAACTTTTCTGCCGTTTACCCAAACGCTGAAGCCTTTACCCGGAATATCAATCAAAACGCTGAGATTATACCATTGATCATTTTTGATTTCAACACCCGTATCTACAGTAGTATTTGAGGTTCCATTAAGATAAGTATACGTAAGTTTACCGTTAGCGTTTCTGGCAATCAAAGCCCCAAGGCGCGCAGTTGTTGCTTTTGGGTCTTCGGAGGCTTGATACTGTACACCAACGCCGCTTTCCAAAATGCTTTTGTAGGCATTTTCTGTTCCGCCGGTAAGCTTAAAATTCATATCCACTCTGTACTTTTTTTGATCAAGTGCGCTATCATCCGAAATCCTTGTATACATTTTGCCTGCAATCTGCAAAGCCTTGTTTTGGTCATCCTCTGTAATTTGCTTGATAAACTGACCGCTTCCCGCATTATGTTGAACTGAGCCTGTTTCCCCCGTCACTGTGGCGTAATTGTATTCATTGTAGCCATCTTCGTTTGTTTTATCAACTGTTCCCAAATTATCAAAATTACCGTCCGCAAAAACAACCTCTCCTGCGGTAACTTTTCCGTCGCCCACGGAAAAGCTGTTTCTGTAAGACGAAGCATATGCGCCAACTGCGGCTCCGAAGCATATTGCCGACGATAAAGCCGCGCACAAAAAAGATTTTACCGTTCTCTTCATTGTTAGTATCCTCCTAAAAAATAATTTAGTTTATTTTTGTACCGCCTGCGTATCCGCTGTATTCATTAAAATACCATTCGGCGGTTTTAACCATTGCAATACCGATTTCGTCGTTCCTGAAAGAAAATGTCATTGTTATAACCCCAAGATATTCGTCAAGCGTATGCGTTCTGATAACAAGGGTATGGTCATCCTTCCATGCAGCCGATGACCATGCACGGTACCCTTTGCCGGACGGGGTATCAATCTGTTTAAAGAAATAATGTGTTTCGGGGAATACATACTCTGCCGGTTTTCCGAACCCGAATTTTATTTCCTTTACACCCCGCGGGGTTGTATAGCGCATAACGCCTTCGTCCTTGCTAAACAAAAAACAAATGTCCGAAATTTCCATTCTGTTTTTTTCAAGCTTATATACCGCGCCGTTAACCGTATTTTTCATCGGCACGTCAGTTTTTCCTTTCACCGCTGCCAATCTCATATTATTGCAGGTTTTTTTCAGCTTTTCATATTCCGGTATATTTTCGCAAAGCTCTGCGGAAAGATTGGGAATAATCTGCCGCCGCAGCTCTTCGTAAATAAACTGGTACGTCAGGTCAGAGCCCTGGCAATCGGCAGTGCAGCAAAATATAAAATCCTCTTTCGGAAAGCATATGGCGTGCTGTCCGCCCATTCCTCTAAAGGCAAAGGAGCCGTCGTTTGACAGCCATATCTGGTAGCCGTAGCCGCCGCGCCACATCATATGGTCGTTCCATTCGTCGTTAAAAATTTGTTTGTCTGTCGCAGCTTTTACATAGCTTTCCGACAGAAGCTGTCTGCCCTTAAACCTGCCGCCGTGATTAAACACGCAGGCAAACTTGCCGAGGTCGCGCAGCGTTGCCATAATTCCCGAGCCACCCCACGAATAGCCGTCGGGGGCTTTTATGCACCATGCCTCCTTTGAAAAGCCGATGGGGTCAAGCAGCTTTTCACGCATATATTCAAGCATTGTTTTTCCGTTTAGCTTTTCAACCAATGCACACAGCGTATGCGACGCTGCTGTGTCATAGATAAAAATTGTACCCGGAGGGTGGTTGACGGGGCAGTTTAAATACTCCCTCAGCCAATGCCCCGTACCCGATGTGTGCTTTGTTTCCACAAAGGGGGTTGCCATTTTAAGCAAATCCTCTATTGTGGTGTCGCAAAGCCATTTGTGCGGATTTTCGGGGCAATACTCGGGAAAATAGTCTATAATTTTATCTTTAATACCTATCCTTCCCTCGCCAAGCATCAGCCCTATTGCCGCTGATGTAAAGGATTTGCTTATCGAATACATACGCTGAAGCTTATCCTCCGAATAAGGGGGGCAATACCCCTCGGCACATATATCCTCGCCGCGCATCATCAAAAAGCTGTGTATATTTACACCGCGCTTTTCCAGCGCTTCAATATAATGTCTTATTGCTGCCGAGTGTATTCCCGCTTTTTCGGGTGTTATTGTTTTTAACATCGTATCCTTCATTAAATCACAACCTTACCCTTTTACCGCACCTATCATTACGCCCTTTATGAAATAGCGCTGAATAAACGGATACACACACAGTATCGGCACGGTTGACACAACAATAGTTGCATATCTGATGTTTGCGGCATACGCAACCTCGTCGCCCGATGAAACGCTTCCGCTTTGATTTACGCCGCCGCCCTCCTGCAGCAATATATCACGCAATACCATCTGCAGGGGTTTCAGCTTCGGGTTTATGATGTATAACAATCCCGACATATAGTCATTCCATATGCTTACCGCATAATACAGGGATATAACCGCAACAATCGGCGTGGCAAGCGGCAGCATTACTTTCCAGAAAATCGTAAATGAGCCTGCCCCGTCAATACGTGCCGCCTCGTCAAGCGAAATCGGAATACTTTTAAAATAGCTAAGCGTTATAATAAGGTTATACGCACTTACCACATTGGGAATTATCATTGCAAGCGGCGTATTTAATATGCCTAAGCTGCGTATCGTTAAATATGTAGGTATCATTCCGCCGCCAAAATACATACTGAACGTAATCATCATCATAATTGCGTTTCTGCCCTTCATACGGCTTCTTGACAAACAAAATGCAGCCGATGTTGTCAAAATAACGCTTAAAAGCGTACCCACAATAACATAAAACAAGGTGTTGCGGTAACCAAGCCATATGTCGCTGTTCTTCAATACATTTAAGTAGCTGTAAATTCCGAAATCACGCGGCCACAAAACAAATGCAGACCCCTTGTAAAAGGCGTTCGGCTCGCTTACCGAAGCAACAAACACATAATAACACGGATAAACCGTAATAAGCGTAAGGCAAATCAGGAAAAGCGTGTTTGCCGCATCAAATATACGTCCGCTGACAGATTTTTTAATTTTCATTTTTTCACCACCTTACCATAAGCCTTCACCGCTTATTTTCTTGGAAACGTTGTTTGCAATCACCAGCAAAATCAAATTACAAATCGAGTTGAACACGGAAACCGCTGTCGAATATCCGTAGTCCGCCTCTAAAAGACCTTTTCTGTAAACATACGTTGAAATAACGTCTGCGGTTTTGTAAATTGTGGGATTGTACATAAGAATAATTTTTTCATATCCTACCGTAAGGGTTCTGCCAAGCTGCATTATAAGCAATACAACAATCGTAGACGCTATGCACGGCAGCGTTACATGGATAACCTGCTTAAAACGATTGGCGCCGTCTATCCTTGCAGCTTCGTACAGCTCCTGGTCAACGCCGGCAATTGCCGCAACGTATATAATGCTGTTCCAGCCCAGCGACTGCCAGATATTGCTGATTACATATATCCACGGAAAGTACTTCGGCGTGGTCATAAACGGTATCGCCGCCAGCCCCATTGCCGAGCGTATCTCGTTAAAAACGCCTTCAACCGACACAAAGCTCATAAGTATGCTTACCGCAACAACGTTTGAAATAAAGTACGGCATATACGTAATTGTCTGAACCGTTTTTTTAAAGCCCAGGTTACGCACCTCGTTTAAAAGAAGCGCCAGTATAATGGGAAGCGGAAAGCCCAAAAGCAGTGCAAGCCCGCTGATTGTAAGCGTGTTTCTGAGCAGTTCAAAAAACTTGTAGTTTGTCAGAAACTCGACAAAATTGCTCAGCCCTACAAACTTGCTTCCCAAAATACCCTTGCTTAATGAAAAGTCCTGAAAAGCTATTATTGTTCCAAACATCGGTACATACTTAAACAGAACAAAATATATTATTGTGGGCAAAAGCATTAACCAAAGCTGCCCGTCGGAAAAAAACTCACTAAGCCCTGCATCTTTGCGCACTTGCAAATTTTTTTGTTTGGTTTTTTCTTTTCCTTTTATTTGCATTGGTGGCTCGCTCCTTACTTAGTAACCTTAAGATATCTCTTATACGCGGAATTGTAGGCGTCAAGAACATCCTTAAGCCCTAACTTGTTAAGCTCTTTTTTCATACTGTCAAGCTCTGAAAGCTGGCGGTTTCCGATTATAATGCCGTTAAACAGCTCGCTTGCATAGGCAACAACGTCTGCGCCTTTTTTGCTTATAACTTCCTGTTCTTCCGCCGTAAATTTCATACACGGCAGCGCATTTTCAAAGTTTGCGCTCTTGCTCCATGTTTCTATAGCGCTCTTTCCCCATGATGTAAGGCTCTGTCCGTAAGCGTCCCAAAGCTGAAGTCCGGGGAAATCCGTATTGTAAATATTTACCGTGGTATTAAACATATCGCTTCTGTCTTTTCCGCTCGGATTTTTTTCAAAGAAATCGCTGATGTATGTCTTTTTACCGTCAACGACCTCATAGTTTTCACCCTCAATACCAAAGTTTTCAGCAGTTATACCGTCTTCGCTGAAGAAATAATCCAACCATTTTGCAACACCTACGGGGTTTTTGCATGAGGTGGTAATAGCTAATTGTCCGCCGGCGATCCCTTCTTTATATGCAGGGTTGTGAGATATGCCGCCAATCCACGGAACGCCCGCAATCTCACGTGTACCGTCATTCATTGTCGCATAATATCTCGACGGCTGAATACCGAAAGCAAAGCCTGTGCGGTCGTTCATTATTTTGCTGTGGAACGAATCCTCGTCCTGCGTCAGATAGTCGGCGTCGATAAGACCTTCGCTGTAAAGCTTTCTGAGGTATGCCAACGCTTCTTTCATTTCGGGCTCTACCATACCATAGGTGATTTTTCCGTTCTTAATATAGTAGCTGTGATATACACCGAATGCCGACGTAATGTTACCTATACCGTACGAGTTGTTGTCGCCGCCTCTTCCGCCGAACGGAATTTCATCAGCCTCGCCGTTGCCGTTGGGGTCTTTTGTCTTAAATGCTTTAAGCACCTCGTATAATTCGTCCGTCGTTTCGGGCATTTTAAGACCCAGCTTATCGAGCCAGTCCTGACGGATGATAGGTCCTAAGTAAACCCTCAGCTCTTCATCCGCCCTAAAGCACGGAATATATTCATAGCTTCCGTCCTCATTTGCAAATTGAGCCTTAAGCTCGGGATTTGCGTCAATGTACTTTTTAAAGTTCGGCATATACTTTTCATAGTCGCTTATTTTTACTATTACGTCATCGTCAACGTATTTTGCCGAACCGCCGGGTACACTGTTCCATGTTGTCTGGATAAGGTCGGGGTATTCGCCGCTGGCAATCATCAGGTTAAACTGCTCCTTTGCTGCCGCCCATGTCGGATTTGTCCATTCTATATGGCAGCCTGTCGCCTCTTCCGCAATTTTGTACACCTGAATTTCGTTTCTGTTCTTGGCGCCCGCCTTAGCAGCGCCGCCGGACATAGGCGCAAAAATTGTCACGCTTTTGGGGATTTCCCCGTTTCCTTCGGCGGTTTTGCCCTTATCTTTGCTGTCACAGCCCGCAATGCCACATGCAACAACCGCTGCTGTGGCAACCGATGTCAGTCTTTTTAGGAATTTACTGTTTTTCAATTTTTCTGCTCCCTTTCTTTTATTTTTATTTGTTTAAAATTTAATTCATTTTTGCTGCTTCCGTGCACATAAGCAGGAACGCTCCGACGCCGTGCAGGTCGTTTTCACTTGTCGGTCTTTCAATATAGCCCTCGTAATCGCAAACCCCTGTTCCGACGCATACATTGTTTACAATAACATCATCGCCGCTTCTTCCGATGCCGCTGCATACAGCATCAAAACATTCGCTTACATAGGTTTTATATTCATCGCCCAGAATGTGGTTGTTTACAGCCTTGGCTATTGCCGCCGTAAACAGACAGCTGCATGATGTTTCTATCCAGTTTCCGGCGCAATTTCCCTTGTCAACCACCTGATACCACATTTTCGTGCTTTCATCTCTGTATTTTATAATCGGTTCAAAAAGCTGCAATGCAATTTCCGTCAGCCTTTCTCTTTTGGGGTGGGATTTCGGCATAAAGGACAGGATAATCAATATCGACAGGATATACCATCCCTGCGCCCTTCCCCATACCTCCGGTGAAAGCCCTGTTTGCGCGTCCGCCCAGGTTTCTGCTTTTGACATATCCCATGCATGGTACATAAGACCGTTTTCTTTCTTAAGCATATTATCGTACATAATTATTGCCTGATTTACAGCTTCGTCCATATATTTCATTTCTCCGCTGTAGTTTGCATATTCCGTTAAAATCTGCCCTGCCATATACAGCGAATCAAGCCACATCTGGTTTGGATGGCACTCTTTATGCCAAAAACCGCCCTTAGCGTTCTTATTCCATTTTTCCAATATACCGATCAGCGTATTCAGCGCTTTTTTGTACCTTTCATCACCTGTTTTATCATACAGTGTAAAAAGCAATATTCCCGGCTGAATATCATCAAGCCTCGTCGGGTCGTATTTAACAATCGAACCGTCCGGCTGAATTATTGAATCTACCCACGATTTTATGTAATTATAATACTTTTCGCAACCCGTCAGGCGGTACGTTTCCAACATACCCGACAAAAACACGCCCTGGTGATAGTGAAACCACCCTCTCGGCGGCAGGTCTTTAGCCTGCGGAAATTTTCTTATCATAGTATCGCACATCTGACACGCAATGTCTAAAGCTTTATCCTTCACCATCTGTATTCTTTCTTTTCCTTTCATTTTAAATTTACCCAAATTCGCGCAAGCGCTCCTGCTGTCACGGGATCCTTTCCGTCAATACGTTCGGATACAAGGCGTACGCTTTTAAGAACCTCCAGCGGTGTTAAATCCTTTTTCCCCGGAAGCTCCTGACCCAGGCTGATTGTCATTTTTTCATTATACTTATTTAAAACGCCGCTTTTTACCAAGGTCCAATTTAAATATTTTCCCGACTCGGAAATTACCGGATATGCGTAACCAGTGTATGTTTCCAGCGGTCCGAACTTATTGCCCTTTGCGTCCGTTACAAGCACATTCTGCGCTTTGTCTTTTGCCTGCTTGTGCAACGAAATGTTTTCAACCCTTACACCGCTGCCGTTGGAATCCCACGCCCAGAACTGATTGATATTGTCAACAACCTGCGAAGTACTTCGCATATAATAGTTGTCTGCAAGCTTTATTTCCTGTCCGCCGTCCGGTGTAACGTATGCGTCAAACCTGTTTTCCCCGAGGCGTACAACCATACGGAAATGGTAAGCTTTATCCTTTTCATACGGAACCTCGTTTTCAGCTTTATAGGTATCTGTGTCATAAGAATCTATAATTCCGTTGCTGTAAAAACGCACGCGGAACTGCGGATCGGAATTTCCTTTAACAATGCAATCGTCAGACGATATACTTAAAACACTGTCTACCTTATCATAAAGCGGTGTTGCGGTGAATGTAAGTTCAAAATTACCTGTCTGTTTTACCAACTCGTCCATATTTACGCTTTTATCATAGCTTTGATACGACAGCATTGAAAACGCCGCCTTTTGTTTCAGCGGAATAACAAAATTTCTGCTGCATTCGGCATTTCCGCGGATGACGCGGGCTGTAAGTGTAACAGCGCCGCAATCTATATTATCTCTGTTTAAAACGCCGCTGCCGTCAAGAATGTCTTCTCTGTCGGAAAACCACTCTACCTTGGTGTTATGTATGGACACCGGCGATAAATAAACGTCCGAGGAAAGCTCCTCGCCTTTATAATCGACAGACAGTGCCTCCGCGCCGAATTTAACCGCCTCTTCGTCTGTTACGTCATTATTTGCAAGGCGCTCTTTAATCACGCGAAGCCCTGCATTTTCCAGTACCTCGCTCTTACCTGCGCCCAAAGCGCCGATCAATTCGCTGCTGAATTCTGCCCATGTCGGCTTTTGGCTTTGTATGTTGATGCTGCACCCTAAAGACTCTTTTACAAGCGCTTTCAGGTCTTCAGCCGTAAGCGCTTTGTCAACTTCGGCACCTTTTATACTTGTAGCGTCAAAAGCAGACATACCCACTCCTTTAATCGGCTGTGCGTTTGAATTTGTTAAAATATATAACGCGCCGTTTTCCGCATAAGCGCTGCCGCCCTGTGTAACAGTAATTTTTATACCGTCTTCTTCTTTTGTAACGTCAACATTGCAGCCCTTGCCCTCCTTAACGGGGAACAAGCCATCTTCTATTTTAATTGAAGTTTCAAAACTACCCTTTAATGTAAACTCAATCTTGTTTGAATCATATGTAAGAATATCCGCGTCGGCGTGTCCTGCAAACTCGTCAATAAAAATAGGTCTTTGCACAGCCGCCATAACGTCTTTCCAATACATATGTCTTTTCAGCGTAACCGCATACGCGGAATCTATTACGTTCGGCGCGCCGTCCCACAAACGATTGTCATTGTATTTAACCTCTACGTCCTGCTCCCACACATCCTCGGTGCCTGTCGCACCCTCCGGCGCAAGACAATATAAAAACATAGCCTTTGTCCCGTTAAGCTCATAGGTGTTCCTTGTCACATGCGGATACTCAATATTACATTCCCCTTCGTAACCCAGATTTTTAACACCTTTATTAAACACTACCGCCAAATCGCCATAACCAAGTTTTTCAATTTCACTGCTGTAATCTATAAATATCTGGCTTAAAATGTCCGATATTCTCAATAAAGCGAAATTATAGCCGATTCTCGCCTGAAAGCCGGTAGGCGCACCGTAGCCGATGTCGTTTGCAACATTTCCCAATCCGCCTACGGAGCAGGCTACATAGCCCTCCAAAAAGCTTAACATTGCTTTTAAATATTTTTGCTCCCCTGTATGCAAAAATGCCGAAGCAAGAACATCAACCGCAAGGATAGTCGAACGTCCGTCAATATAGCGGTCGCCTTTTTCGTCAACCTCGTACTTATTTTTATCGCCCGACGGGGATATAAGCAGCTGACCGAATTTTTCATTTTCTCCACAGAGAAAGTCGCCCATTTTTTTGACAATAGCGAGAACCTTCGGGTTATCTTCAAAATAAAGAAGATGCGCTATTCCGCGAAAACCTATTAAATTTACCCAGTATTTTTGCGGAAGCTGCCTGTCATAGCCCTCCGGGATAGCCTGATAATACAATGAGCCGTCGTGATAATATGCCTGTGTGTAATTGCCGTCATCAAGCTGTGCGTTTTCCGCCCACTGTACAACGGCATCGGAGGCTTGTTTAAAACGCTCATCGTGAAAGAATTGCGACGCCAAATAGGTGGACCTTGCCCTTATCATCCCGCGCGACTCTAAAAATTCGCCCTTGTTCGGCACTCTGTACGGGTTGTTTGCATTTCCGAAATACCAATACTCAACCTGATATGTGCCGAGCGTCGGTCTTGCATACATATCCTCAATGGTGCGCTGCGAGCACAGCTTGTACGAATCGTATACCCATTCGTCACCCGTCATAAGATACGCCATATAAAGACCGCTCTCGTCGCCGTACAGGGAATGGCTTCCCCAAAAGCCTACGCCGTTTGCTTCGCTTTTTGCCCTTGTCACATTCATACGGTATCGCATTAAACCGGTCATTTCTTTATGCATTCCACGATATACACCGATGTCTGACCTAATTTCCGAGGCATTTACAATCGCTGAAAATATATCCTCATCGCCTGTCTGCATATATCCGTAACCTAAGTTGTATTCAAGCTCGCCCACAACATTTGCGGAAAAATCGTCAAACTTACCTGTATATGCGTTATAATCTCTGTAGCTGCCTGCCTCAAAAATCCCCGTGGAGGATGCAAATACTTTTTTCATACTGTCGATAAATTCAGAAACAACACCGCCGATAATTGTATTGCGTATCATTCCGGCTTTTATAAACTGATTTGTGTCAACCTTGGCATTTGGTAAATGTGAAAGCGTTTTTACCCAGTTTTCTCCGTCTTTGTCAAAGCATATTGTAAGGTGACACGTTCTTGACATTCCGTCGTACCACGTAAAGCTTTTCCCGTTGTTCAGCGGTGAAAAATCCACTGAATTTTCCCTTATTACATAACCTGTTTTTGAGGCGTCCTCAATAGCACCGTTAAACCTTGTATCATCGTATGTTGCAAGCTGCATTGATCCAATATCCAAAAAGTCTGAATCAATAATCTCGTTTTCTGTTTTTCCGGCACAGGGTGATGTGATTGTCAGCCCGACGCTTTCTATGTCAATATGGTTTGTCACCGTAATGCGGTGGTCTATCTGTATCTTTGAGGCACCCTCCGCTATTGTAATATACATTTGCCCTGTTATGTCTTTTCTTACAGGTCCCGAAACACTAAGCTTTATATAGCTGTCGGTATGCTTCATCACTTCAAAATCCGTAACTTTCAAATAGTCTGTTTTTCCGTTTACGGTAACATAAACATTTATGCTTCCGTTCAAAAGCTTTTCTGCCCCGTTATATTTAAGGCTTTCTATTCCATTCATTCCTACTGTCATATCAATTTTTTCGGAATTTACCGTCAGCATATCGTGCTTTTGTGTATATGTTGTCTTACCTTTCGGTGCACTTTTATTTTGAATAACCAATTGCTTGTATTCATTTGCCTTCAAATCTGTCACTGCGGAAATTAAAACCCATTTAATACTGCCGTCGTCATATGTTTCCAAAGCTTCCGCTGCCGATGCTATCGGAACGCCATTTTCCGTAAGGCAAATGTTTTCTGTCCGGTACAAAAGCCCTTTTTCCAAGGCAACGCCTCTTCTGAAAAAATAATCCTTAATATCGACGCCGTTTCGTTCCTGTATTGTAAAAGGAATTGAAATCTCCCCGTTTTTTTGTTCTGCCTTTTCGGCAGCTGTGACACTGCTGACGGGCACAAGACCGAATGCAAGGATTGCAGCCATTATACAAGCGGTCAATCTGAGAGTTATTTTTTTCATATTACTCCTCTTTCCATCAGATTAAAGTTGTTTCAAAACGTTATACATAATCTGTGCGGCTTCGGCACGGGTCACAGGCAGTGACGGAACATACATATTATTGCCTATACCGGACACAATGCCTTTTTTCGCAAGGCGCTCAACCGATTCCTTCGCCCAGTCGGAAATGTAATCGCTGTCTTCAAAGGTTACTCCGCCGTTTTGGTCGTAAAGCTGTATTCCCTTCGCAGTTACGGCACGGTCAACAACTACTGCCAGCATCTCGCGCGTGATTGCACTGTCACCGTCAAAAATTCCGTCGTCCGTACCTTTAAGTATACGGTGCGCTGCGGCAATCTCCGCGTATGTCTTCCACCATTTGCCGTTTGCGTCGCTGAAAATATTTTCGGAATTTGCCTCAAGCCCGAACGCAATAACAACAATTTTTGAAAACTCACCGCGTGTAACGGTATCGTTCGGGCGCATTTTTTGGTTATCGCCAACCATTATATTTTTTTGGTTCATAAACTTAACGGCATCGTAAAACCAGTCCGTTTCGCTAACATCCGAAAACGACATTTCGGAAGACGTAGGGTTGCTCGGCACAGAGGGGGTCTTGCTGCCGCCGCTGAATCCGCCGCCACCGCCACCGCCGCCTGCTGCCGGTGGGGTTACGGGGTCAATCATATTATCGTTTGATGAATTGTTGTTGTCTTTAAAAGGCTCTAAGGTTTTGTTTAACGCGCTGCAAATATCCGCTACGGTTGCCGTCAGAGTGTCAAATTCCAAAACAGACGCATTAACATAAAAGCTTGTTCTTTCCGCTTCGGTTATGTCTTCGGAATTTAAGTCTGCAATGTCAAATCCGTTATTTTTCAAAATAGCGTTGTTATTGTCTATGAACGATTTAATCTCACTGCGCGACGCTCTTGAAAATCCAAGTACAAACTCGGTATCTCTTATAACCTTTTGAAGGCTGTCGAGCGTGTCATAGGAAGCCTTGTTGTTCATAATACGCGTGCTGTAATTTTGTTCTGCCTTCAGCAGGCTTACATCTACGTATAATTTAGTATTGTGAAACTCCAAAATCTTTTCGGTTGCGGCGTTGTTCTCAGCATTTTTAACCGCATTGAGCACAGCGCTCTCCCAATCGATACCATAATAATAGCTGTTTATTGAAAGGGCCTCTATTTCAACACCCGTTATCTTTATTTCAAGTTCCTGGGCTTTTTCATCGTCCGGCACATCGGTGCTCCACACAAAGCTTTTATCGGAATTTACGGTTATTGTTCCTTCCTTATATATATCGGCAGTAGACGCGTCATTATCGTTGCCTGTAATAACAATGTTTATATCCTGAGATATTGTATCGCTTGCACTGCCCTCTATCTTAATTTCTCCGTTTTCGCTTACAATGCTTTTAACCGTAAGCACGCGCGCGATAACAACATTTATGCTGTGTGTGTCGGAAAACGTTACGCCGTCATCTCTTGCTGCGCTTGCAATAAGCAGTAAATCGCCGGTAAAGCCGCCTGATATACTTAATTCCTTGCCGCTTTCGCCGTCAACAATCGAAACCAGTGCAGCGTTTTCTTCGCTTAAGTCCGACCCGTCCGCATTTTTTACACTCCATAAAATTTCATCGCCGGAAATGCTGTTTTGCTGCGTGTAGGCGTTCGCCGCCAGAGGTACCTTGCACCCGTTTACACCTGCCGCGGTCTGCGATGGCATACTTGCATCCGCGTTTACCCTTACAAAAGCTGTTTTTTGAGAATCGCCGTTTATTTCATCTATAACGGCTCCTTTAAAAATCTCTGTTTCCGCGTTTATCTCGTCCAAACGTGCCGATACCTCCGACGCATCCAATTCTGCACCGTCTATAAGGGGCTCAATCTCATCAACGCAATTCATCAAACGTTTGATTATGCTTTTCGGAACATTTCCGTTTTCAAAACCTGCCGCAGCATTTACAGCCATACTCCGCGCTTTAAATAACGCTAAATCCAGCTCGTAATTTGCATCATCCGTATTTACAATTTTAATATTGTCCAAGTAATACAGCGGGTCCTGCGGGCTGTTTGCTGTAGACGAATGTCTTGTTGCCGAAGAATACAGTATGCGCTTTAAAAAGGTGCTTGAACCGCCTCCGTCCGGAAAGCTGTTTGATATAGGCGCGTTGTCACTCATATAAATCGAATACTTCGGAACACCCTCGCCGGTTTTTGCGCCTTCGCTCCAGTCAAGCGCGATAAATACATTGTACCATTTATCCTTTTCAATGTTTTCGGCTACTACCGCATATCTTGCCGCTGAGGTTGAATAAGCGTTTCCCGAATTTCCCGTTTTAATGCTGCCGTTATCGTACCAAAGCGCTATGCCCTGGTCGGTGCCGTCCCACCTTGTTTCCATCAGTTTAAATTTGGATATTGTATTTTCTGCATCACCTGCATTTGTCGGCACCATAAAATCCACACCGATAATCATTTCTGGGGAGGAATCTTCTCTGTCGGTATCTTTTATGGGGTCTTCGTCAGCTGTCACCCTGTATATATAGTTCCAGTCCTCCTGCCTGTTCTGAACGGCTACAAATTTATTGCCGTCTTTTTCAATAATTTTTGTTCCGCCGTAAGCCGTTGTAACATTTCCCGCCGCTTTATTTTCAAAATCGTCTTTAAAATATGTATCATACGCAAATGACGGAACAGATGCAAGCATCGCGCACGCGCAGGCTGCACCGATTGCATATCCGATTACTTTTTTCATCATATAAATACCCCTCTCTGAATTACTCGTCCACATATTTTACAACCATCTTAACATCGGTTTTATTCATATATACCCACACGTAATCCCCAACGTTTAAAGTCATTTTATCCTTGGGAACTTCTATCGTTCTGCTTCCCGTGTAATATATCATATAAATAGGAACCGAGCGCCCTATACATAGCCTCGTATCTCCGGTTACATCAACCTTCATTGCAGAATCCGGATTAAACTCTGTCACCATACCCTTTATCCGCCTGAAATCACTCAGCCACGGGCGCTTTTCGTTGTCGGTATCCTTTGCCTGATAGGTTTCGTCCGTTTCCGGTTTAGAGCTGTCATTTTCATTCATTACAACGTAGCCCGCAACCTGTCCGCGGCTGTTGGTCATAACAGAAATAATATCTCCCGGCTCCAGCTCTGAAAATTTATTTATTGTTGTGGGTACTCCGTATTCTCCGGTTGATGTAAGAGCGCCGTCAACAAATTCATAACGCGCGCCGCCGTAATTGGCATTTACGGGTGCCAAATCGTCATTAACCGCGACAAGCTCTCCGGGAAGGTCGCCTCTCATAACCGACAATTTTACGCCGAAGTTTCCGTCATCATTCAACGCATACGTCTTTTTCCCTATTAACCACGTCATAGAAGTGTTAAAATACAGGCTTCCTCCGCCGCCGTTGGAAGCGTCGGAAATATTTTTTAAAACCGCATACTGAACCGTTAAATTATCGGCTGTATCGTAAATTTCCATCTCAAGGTTATTTTTCGAGCCGCCTCTTAATGCATATTTACCGATGTCAAACCTCTCTTCGGAGGTGCTTCCGTCTGTTACATAGATACATATTGTTCTGTTGTTAAACAGATATCCGTTCTCTAAGTATTGGTCGTATCTGTCAATTCCGTCCGATTGAACGCACTTATAATCAAGCGAGAAATGGTCGTTGTCGTACCCTATATAATTCGCGTCGCCGGTATGGTCAATAGCAGTTTGAAGCACCGCAAGCTTTCCGTCGTCGTCAAGCTCGTATTTAATCATCTGTGGATTTAATTTTCCGGCTGCTATCATTTCCGTAATATCCTTTTCCTTAAGCGGATATCCCGTTTTATATGCGCCGTTGCGCTCACCTATAAATTTAAGCTCCTTTGAAGCATATACATCAATCATTTTTGCCTGCAACGTATAAATGCGGAACTGATATTCCTTTTTCATTTGGCTTTTTGTACCCACGTTTACCAAATATCCGTAATTCGTGGCGTCCTTCGACACAAAATTTTTACAGCAAATTATAAGGTTTTCATTTGCCAGGCAAAATTCTCCGGTGTGTCCGAGCCTCTTGTCAAGCTCGGGTTTCAGGTAAGGTATCGCACGGTACGGCTTGCCGTCTATATAGTAATATTCGTCGCTTACCGCGTCTATTGTTCCCTTTACAACGCCCGACATCAATCTGAGACGAATAAACTTTTTTGTATCTATATTGCCGTCAGCCTTAAAGCTGCACATTACCTCTATCATCGAATCAACCGTAATAACGGAATCATCTGTATTTACACCGCCAGATACAATGCTTATCAGCTTTTTGTTAAAATCGCTTAAGCGAATCGGCGTTTTACCGTAATCGTCCGACAAAACCCGTTCGTACCCGTCATAGCTTTTTACCTTATAATACATATATTTTTCAATGCTTACCACATCATAAATATTATCGTCGTCGCGGTCGGTTAAATAAACCATTCCGTTTTCGTATGTAAAGTCCTCGTTTTTCACATCAACGCACGAAACACCGTTAATAAATATGCTGGCTGTAGGCGAAATGCTTATTTTCCTTGTCGACTTTCCGTTTTTATCCGTATAGCTGACATTTGGGCTGCGCTTACTGTCGGACGAATCGCCGATGTTAAAACCGACAACCTCGTTTATGTCATACGTATCAATGTCAAGCACTTCTCCGTAGCTGTACATATAGATAACCTCTGTGGTGTCTGCCGAGGTTTTACGTGTATAGAACACCACGTTTCTGCCGATATTTATGTAATCGCTGCTGTTACAATAATAGGGGTTATCATATTCTGTGTTATTTATAATGATGTGGCTGCCGTCCGTTGAATTTTCACCGTTCAGCGTCAGCCCGCAGACAGATGTTATAACCCCGCGTCTTTCTACAATGTCAAACGCATATGTCATATACGGTTCATCGCTCATTACATATTCTGTCTTTGTCGATGATATAGGGTATGACGTTGCAACGTACTTTGCCGTCAGCATATTGTATATCATTTCTTCAGCTTCGTTCCATGTCAACAACTGCCCCTTAGAAAGATTTTTCGCAAGCCCGACTACTATTCCCTTGTTCATATATCCATCGGGATACGAAACGTCTTTCATAATATTTTCATAGCCCAAAATTCTCAGGCATATTGTAACGGCCTCCTCGGTTGTGATTATATTGTCCGGCGAAAACAGCCTGTCTTCGCCTACGGCAACATAGCCAAGCTCTGCCGCTGTATTGATATACCTTCCCTGCTCGCCTGCTACATCACTGAAGCGCTCCTTGTCCGTCAGGACAACATCCCCCGACGCCATAACCGCCATTACGGCAAAATCCCCTCTTGATATGTAGCTGCCATCGCCGTAAGATGTCGAAATGCCGATACGATTGAGCAAAAGTTCAGGAGCAATGTCATCAGACGTTACCTTGTTTTCGGCAGCATAAACATTACACGTACCGAAAGTGATTAACAGCAAAAACACCATTGCCGCAAACATCCGAAAAACTGCTTTTTTCCTATTCATCACACATTTCCTCTCCTCACCGTAATAAAAGCTGTCTTTTAATTTTTTGCTGTCCGAATTAAAAATAAAGATTAAAATTTCGGGCAGTATTTCTATGTCTTTGCCTATATTTTAACATATGATTTTTAAACATTCCTTGATATTTTTACAAAATTTCTTGACTTTTCTACGATTTTGTGTTAATTTTCTTTTTGAGGCGGTGATTTTTATGTTGCGAAGAGATTTCACATTGGATAAAAAGAAATATTTGTTCGTGGAAGATATGACAAGAAGCCATGATATGCCCGACCCCCACTATCACAATTACTATGAAATTTATTTCCTGATTTACGGAAAGTGTAACTTTTCCGTTGAGGACCATATATATCAGCTGAAAAAAAACGAAATGCTTATCATTCCTCCCGGAATGATTCACTGCGGCTTTGAATACCTCGAAAAAAGCCGTCGCATAGTAATAAACTTTTCAAAAAACAGCATCGGCGACGAGTTTGCCAAGCAGCTTTCCCAATTCAGGACCGACAGCTTTTACATTCCGCCGAATGCCACCTATGTTTACGAACTGATGACAAAGCTTCTTGATGAATACAACGGGATAGACTCTCTTTCCGAAAAAATGAAATTTTGTCAGCTGCATTTGCTGCTTGAGTATGTTATCCGCAGCAGAGCGCGCTTTCAGCACGCACCCCAAAACAGGCTTATAGAAACAACCGAGGGTTTTATGAAATACGTTGCAGACAACTATTCGGAGGATATTTCCGTTTCAAATTTATCAAAAGAATTCGGCTACAGCGCCAATTATATTTCAAAAATTTTTAAAGAGGTTTCCGGCATAGGCTTTAATCAGTATCTTACGCTGCACAGGATAAAAAATGCCGAATACCTGCTCTCAACCACATCAAAATCCATTTCCGAAATAGCCGCATCGTGCGGTTTTAACGACAGCAATTATTTTTCAACCGCATTTAAAAAAACACACGGTATTTCACCGTCAAAATACAGAAATATGCGCCAAGGGGTACAAAAATAAAATTTTAATTATTAAATATTTTATACGGGGAGAATTGAAATGAATTTAGGAATTGACACCAAATACACAGGTTATATTGACAGCATTATACGTTTTATAGAAAACGCAAGGCTGTCGGATGATGAATTATGGAAAAGGTTTGTAGATCAATTCAAATTGCACTCAGATACGCAGGATTTCGGATGGCGCGGAGAATACTGGGGAAAAATGATGTGCGGAGCCTGCGGCATATATTCATACACCAAAGACCGCAGTCTTTACGAATCCTTGAAAAATACAGTTTCTGATATGCTTGCCGCAGTGGAACAAAGCGGTAAATTAAGCACCTACGAAGGTGAAAGAGAGTTTACCGGCTGGGATATCTGGAACAGAAAAAACGTACTTTTGGGCTTGCTGTATTTTACAAAAATATGCGACGATAAAAGCTTTGTTCAAGATATTACAGACAGTATGTGCAATCAGCTTGACTATATAATTTCAAAGATTGGCTTGCCGGAGGAAGGCAAAACGCCGATTAACACCGCAACAAACCACTGGCGCGGGCTTAATTCTTCTTCAATTTTAGAGCCTGTGGTAATGCTTTACAACCTTACAAAAAAACAGGCATATTTTGACTTTGCCAAATATATCGTCGAATCCGGCGGAACCTCTGTTGTAAATATTTTTATGCTTGCATATGAAAATAAATTTTATCCTTATCAATATCCCGTTACGAAAGCCTACGAAATGACGTCATGCTTTGAAGGGCTTTTGGAATACTATAAAATAACAAAAACGGATTGGTATAAAACCGCCGTCATCAATTTTGCAAACAGAATTCTTGAAAGCGATTTCACCATAATAGGCAGCAGCGGATGTACGCATGAGCTTTTCGACCACTCTGCCGTAAGGCAAGCTAATACAACCAACGGAAAAATAATGCAGGAAACCTGTGTAACGGTAACCCTTATGAAGTTTTTCGCCAAGCTTAACCTTTTAACCGGCAGCAGCCGCTATGCAGACGCTTTTGAAACATCTATGTACAATGCGTATTTAGGTTCTGTAAATACAGAAAACTCAATCGAGCCGAGCATCGGCAGCATCTTCCCCGATGCTGTAATTGAGCCGCTTCCCTTCGACAGCTACAGCCCGCTTACCGCCGGCACCAGAGGAAACGGCATCGGCGGTCTTAAGCTTATGAGCGACAAGCATTATTTCGGGTGCTGTGCCTGCATGGGTGCGGTAGGCGCAGGGCTTATTCCGAAATTCGGATTTTTAAAAAAGGACAACGGCTTTATATTTAATCTCTTTATCCCCGGCGAAATTACCGCAAAAACCAAAGACAATACCTCTGTTGTTTTTACAACGGAAACCGACTATCCAAAATCCGGTGAAATAAAGATAAAATTATCATTAAATCAGCCCGAAGAGTTTTGTATTTCAATCAGAAATCCGCATTGGAGCACTCTTTCATCGGTTGCCGTAAACAAAAAAGCTTTTACAGCCGACGGCGAATACATAAAAATTAACCGTATATGGAAAGACAATGACGTTATTGACATCAGCTTTAATATGCAGACAGAGATAATCAAGCCTATTCCCTACGGTCATCAAATTTTGATGAACCATGTTGTATGGGGGCAGAATTATGTAATACCGTCATACGATGAAGAAGACCCTGCCGCGAAAAAACATATTGCATTAAAGAGGGGACCCGTTATACTTGCCATGGATAACAGATTGGGAAAATCCGTCGACGAGCCGATAAACATAGACAAATCGGGGCGTTATATCGATACGCAGGTTTTAGACGAAGCAAATGCACCTTACCCGTGTCTTATGGAGGTTTCGATAAAAGATAAAAATAATAACGATATTTTTCTGACAGACTATGCCTCTGCTGGAAAGCTTTGGAACGAAGAAAGCAAAATGGCGGCATGGCTTTTAACAGATGATTAAAAGCTTAAAACATAATTTTTTATTGAGGAGTAAAACCATGAACAACCACACAACACCGGAAAAGGTCGGAATTAAAACGGAAAACATAATTAAATACCTTGAATCGCTTGAAAAAAAGAATCTTGCCACACATAACGTAATAATGGCAAGAGGCAACGAGATTTTTTTTGAAGCATACTGGAAGCCGTTTAACAGCGATATGCTTCACAGGATGTATTCCGTAAGCAAAAGCTTTGTTTCCATTGCAATAGGCTTTTTAGAGCAGGACGGCATTATAAATCTTGATGACAAAATAGAAAAATATTTCCCTGAGGAATGTAAAAACACAAAAAATATTTATATGCATAATCAAACTGTACGCGATATGCTTATGATGCGTACATCAAGGGTTGACAAGGGATGGTTTTCAGAGCCTACACAAGACAGGGTGTATGATTATTTTAACAACAAAGCGGATATAGAAACAAACACAATACACCCCTCGGGCACGGTTTATAATTACGACAGCTGGGGCTCTTTTATCCTCGGCAGTATGGTTGAAAGGCTTACAAAAAAACCTCTTATGGATTATTTATACGACAAATTTATGTATAAAATAGGCGTCAGAGAGGGCGCACATTGCCTTAGATGCCCGGGCGGTCATTCCTGGTCAGACTCTGCCGTTTTAATCAGACCTGCCGATTTACTTAAGGTTGCACGCTTTATATTAAACAAAGGCAGCTGGAACGGCGAACAAATATTAAACAAAGAATATATAGAAAAGGCAACCTCCTGCCTGTCTTTCAATAATTTTACCGACATATATAACTATAATACCTGTGGATACGGATATCAATTTTGGAGGACATACGAAAATTCGTTTTACTTTAACGGAATGGGCTGCCAATATGCCGTTTGCGTGCCGGATAAGGATATCATTCTTATTTATAACGGCGACAATCAGGGAAAGGAAGCCGTGCGCGATGTTGTAATTGACGATTTCTTCAGCTTAATTGTTGATACGGCGCAGGATCACAGCTTAAAAGAAAACGTGGACGCAAAAGCCATGCTTTCGGATGTTGTAAGTGGCTTGGAGCTTATTTGCGCACGCGGGAAAAAACATTCCGAAATTGAAAAGGATATTAACAACATTACATATAAGCTTCAAAAAAATGAAATGGGAATTTCCGAATTTTCTTTAAGCTTTTATGATGATTTCGGCATATTCCGCTATATAAACGCCCAAGGTGAAAAGGAGATAAAATTCGGTTTATGCAAAAACGAATTTTCATTTTTCCCGCAGGAGGGATATTCGGACGAAGTCGGCGGGCAATCCTCGAAAAATCATTTTTACAAATGTGCAAGCTCCGCAGCATGGGTTGGCGATGACACCTTGTCTATGAAAATACAGATTATTGATAAGTATTTCGGCAATATGACCGCAACGGTGTCCTTTAAAGATAATTTTTGCACCTTGTATATGGAAAAATACGCAGAAAATTTCCTTAATGAATACAACGGCTTCGCAGGCGGAATGAAAAAAATATAAGCACTTTAATTATTTCTGCCCGAAAAAAATCCACAGTATAAAAATGCAAAAAAGCCTTATAAACTGCCGCCGTCGGCAATTTCCTGTATTGCCTTTTCATAATCGCTTTCTATAAGCTTGGTAACTGCCTCAGGCTGAAGAAGAGA
>CAKSNY010000013.1 GCA_934476455.1 uncultured Clostridia bacterium
TCCGACGATTTTTGCGCTGCATCCGGATATTTTTTTTCAATCATAGTCAGCTTATTTTCAATATCCCGGATTTTCTCTGCTTCACCCTTGAGCAATTTAAACTCGTCCTCCGTAAACCGTTCCTTAACGGTGTCAATGGTTTTGAGAAGAAAATCGCCGTAGTTTTTACCGTCCTCCTGTAAAGTCATACCTTTGTCCGCCGCCGCAAAAACCTGTTCCCAAAGCTTTGTATTCTCCGCCAGAATCGCATTTTCACGTGCCATCAGTTCTTTATGCATTGCTACCGCTTCTTCGGCATTTTTCGGTTCATTTTTGTCCGCTGTCCTGCAGGCTCCCAGAGCCATCACCGGCAGCATAAGCATCAGCACCGCTGCTGCAAGTTTCCTTATACTCATATTTATTCCTCCTGATTTTTTATTTATTATCTGCGGCGTTTTCGCCGCTTTTATCTTTACCTTCTCCGAAGCCGTACCGAAAACGAACGGCATTCGTCGGACATTCCCGGACGCACATACCGCAGCGAATACATTCGGTGTGATTCGGCGTTTTCGTTACGTCCACAGCCATTTTGCAAGCTTTTGCGCATTTTCCGCAGGCTACGCATTTGCTTTTGTCCACTTTCATTTGAAACAGCGAAACCTTGTTCAAAAGGGCATAGAACGCACCAAGCGGACACAGCCATTTGCAGAACGGTCTGTAAAACAACACGCTTACCGCAGTTACTGCAATCAAAACACTGAATTTCCAAGAAAACAATACTCCGAGCGCAGACCGAATACCGGAATTGACAACGGACAGCGGAATTGCCCCCTCCAACACACCCTGCGGACAAATATACTTGCAGAAAAAAGGGTCACCCATTCCGACATCGTTTACCGCCAGCGCCGGCAACAGAAACACCGTTACCAAAAGAACGGCGTATTTAATCCAAGTCAAATATTTAAGCTTTTTGGTTGAAAACTTTTTTGTCGGGACTTTATGCAGCAGCTCCTGAAACCAGCCGAACGGACACAAAAATCCGCAGATAAAGCGTCCCAGCAATACTCCGAACAATATGAGGGTTCCTGTAATATAATATGAGAAACCATACTTTGCAGACCCAGCCACCGTCTGAAGCGCACCGATAGGGCAGGCTCCGGATGCCGCAGGACAGGAGTAGCAGTTAAGTCCCGGCACACATACTTTTTTTCCGGCTCCCCGATAAATTTCGCCCTTCAGAAAATTTGGCAGATGCGGATTGCTCAATAAAGCTGCCGCTGCTTGAATGTACCCGCGGAAGCGAGTCAATTTTTGTGATATACCTGAAAATTTCTTACCCAATCCCCACACACTCCAGACATAATCTGATTGCCTTGCTCAGCACGGCCGCCGCCTCGCCCCGCAAAGCTCCGGTGCACAGCATTATTGTTCCGACAGTCAAAAGCAAAGCCTGCGCCACTGCTTTTTTCCGATGTATCAATTACCTCATCCTTTCGCATTTTTTCTCAAAGGACCTTGATTCTGCATCATTTTTCCTTTATCGTTAGCCCGGCAATTTGCTGTTTACAGGTTTTCAATTAAAACTCAGCCACATTGCATAACGGATTTAAGCTATTCAGGCTCTCCCACAAAAAAGCCTTATATACTGTGTTTTCGGTTCGTTTCCATTCGCTCGGCAGCGGCAGGATTTTTTCTTTCACAAGCTCAAAATTTACCGGCTCAATACGTATATCTTTCAAAATGCCGTCCTCATAGTGTGCAAGTACAAGCTGTCTTAAACCGCTTTCGGCAACTGCTTTCACCTGTGATTCGCTTATAAATTCCACATAATATGATTTATTCTCTGTTTTGGTAAATGCCTTAATCCGCACAGCTGCGTCAATCGGCGTCCAATAGCCTCTGTACGCATAGGATTTACCCTTGCTTTCATTAAGCGTAATATAACCGTTTTGAACTTCGGCAACTACCGCAAAGCTGCTTCCGTTTTCAATTTCCACGGGCTTGTCAAGCTCTATACAGCGAAATCCGCCGTATTCAAAACAAACGGTTTTTGACGCTGCAGCCGACAATTCGCGGGGATCAAATTCCTTATCCCGAACATTCGTATATATTTTCACGGTACATATCGTATTTCCTCCGGAAATTCCGACGCTGACCGCTTTGATTTGCTCTTTTTTTTCTTCTGTTCCATTTTTTGCTTCAAAAACATTTGCTGCCTTTGTCAGCTTCAGCATACTCCCAACTCCAAAGTCCTCCGGCTTTGCGTCATAAAAATAGTTATGGTCATACTTATCATTTTCCACATAGTCAAAAGCGTAAATTTGTTCACAGGTGACCTCGTATGAAAGATAAAAATATTCAGATGAATGATAGCTGTTTTTAATAAGCCATCCTCCGTCAAGCTTTGCTCCTCCCGGCACAAAACTCTCAGCCGGAAGCGTATCATCCCAGCCAATCACAGTACATGCATGCGGCTGTCCGCTTTTTTCGTTGTTCGGATTATATCGTTCGGTTTCTGTTGCGTATTTATACGAAAAGGTTACTGCACCGTATTTCACAATGGCGCGCTTCATCTTTTTTCTTGCCTCCTCGCTATCGGCAAGATTTCTGCCGTCCACTGCGATTGCATTCTCCAGCTTATACGCCGCGTTGTCCCAACCGTTTACATCATACGGAAGATTTGCAGCAACCGGACCGCACCATGTCGAGAGAAGACCGGCGGCGTACTTTGTTCCGCCGCCCATGCTCTCCCATTTGTCGTTTTGTACGGTTATTTCGCCTTCGGTATTGCCCAAAGGATCACTGCCCCGATTATATCGTGCATAGCCTATCTGCTGCGGTGACAAAAAACACTCTCTCGACGTAACCGCCGCGTCAATCCCTTTTCTGAGGATCGATGTTTCCGATGCGTTTGCCGCCGCATATGCCCAGCACAAAGAGGTATTTCCCTGATCTCTGACAGGCGTGACGATTCCGTGTTCCCTACCGTCATATTTCGGCTGTGCCGCAAGCATTTCAATATCGACATTTCTTAATGCGGACGGTGATTGAACACTGTATGCATATCCTGTCTGTGACAGAAACGCCGCAATATACAAAATACTGAAAATTGCCCGCCGTAATTTAATTCCCATTTTATTATTTTCCTTTCATCTATTTGAGAACTGTTACCCTTTATCGTTAAAATCTGCAGTTTGTGCAGACTGAAGCCGTATCGGTAATGATTTTGGGCGTCGCCTCATTACGGCTGTCAATAAACTCTTTGATTTTGCCGATTCCGCCGTAAATTACAGTCTTATCTCCGTAAACGACAAGCGACGGAGCCTGAGTCAGACCAAGTTTTTTTGCGTCGTCTTCGTAAACTTCAACATCACGCACCTCAAATTCAATGCCTGCGTCCTCTAAAATAGGCTTTATCAGTTTGCAATTTGGGCAGGCAGAGGTTGTGTAAAGCTCGCAATATCGGACGCGAGAAAGATTTTTCTCTTTTTCGCTATGCTTTTCGGAAGCCTTTTCCAAACCGATACTGTAAGTCTTTCTATCCAGAAATTCCTGACTTTTTCCGTCGTTCCAGTTCTGAACCGGGCGATAATAACCGGTAATACGGCTGTAAACCTCGGTTTTGTTTCCGCATTTTGGGCAAACGCTTTGTTCGCCGGTAAGATAGCCATGGTTTGCACAGACCGAATAAGTCGGAGATAAGGTATAGTACGGAAGTTCGTAATTTTCTGCAATCTTTCGCACTAGAGCTGCCGCCGATTTCCACTCAGGCAGCTTTTCACCGAGAAAGGTATGAAACACAGTTCCGCTTGTGTAAAGCGGCTGAAACTTGTCTTGTATATCCAGAGCCGAGAAAACATCATCGGTGTAACCTACCGGCAGATGGCTTGAATTTGTGTAGTACGGAGTGCCGTTTTCATCTGCGGTAACGATATTCGGATAACGTGCCTTGTCGTGCTTGGCAAGGCGATATGCCGTGGATTCGGCAGGTGTCGCCTCAAGGTTATACAAATCGCCGTACTGCTCCTGATAATCTGAAAGTTTTTCACGCATATGCTTTAGCACGCGAACCGCAAAGTCCTGCGTTTCGGTATGGGTCAAATCCATATTCAGCCATTTTGCGTTTAAGCCAGCCTCATTCATTCCCACAAGACCGATTGTTGAGAAGTGACTGTCAAAGCTTCCGAGATGCTTGGTATAGGGATAAAGCCCTGCGTTCATCAGTTTTTCAACCGTTGTACGCTTTATTTTTAAGCTGCGCGCTGCAATATCCATCAGCTTGTCAAGCCGCACAAAAAAATCTGTTTCGTCAGAAGAAAGATAGGCAATCTGCGGCATATTTATCGTCACCACGCCGACAGAACCGGTTGATTCGCCGCTGCCGAAAAATCCGCCGCTTTTTTTTCGGAGTTCCCTTAAATCGAGGCGCAGGCGGCAGCACATGCTGCGCACGTCGGAGGGCTCCATATCCGAGTTTATGTAGTTGGAAAAGTAGGGTGTGCCGTATTTGGCGGTCATTTTAAAGAGCAGGCGGTTATTTTCCGTTTCACTCCAGTCAAAATCCCGTGTAATCGAATAGGTAGGTATGGGATATTGAAATCCTCTGCCCTCAGCGTCACCCTCAATCATAACCTCAATAAATGCCTTGTTTATCATATCCATCTCTTTTTTACAGTCGCCGTACGTAAAATTCATCTGCTTTCCGCCGACGATGCATGGCTGCACTGCAAGATCGGGCGGAACAGTCCAGTCGAGTGTTATATTTGTAAACGGAGCCTGCGTACCCCAGCGGCTCGGCGTGTTCACTCCGAAAATAAAGCTTTCTATGCAGTGCTTTACCTCAATATAGCCCAGATTATCCGTCCGCACAAAAGGAGCAAGGTAGGTATCAAAACTTGAAAAAGCCTGTGCACCGGCCCACTCATTCTGCATAATGCCCAGGAAGTTTACCATCTGGTTGCAAAGTGCCGGAAGGTGCTTTGCCGGTGCGCTCGTAATTTTTCCCGTAACGCCGCCGAGTCCTTCGGAAATAAGCTGTTTTAAGCTCCAACCGGCACAGTAGCCGGTGAGCATGGAAAGATCATGAATATGCATTTCGGCATTTCTGTGTGCATTTGCAATTTCTTCGTCATATATTTCGCTGAGCCAATAGTTCGCCGTTATCGCTCCCGAGTTGGAGAGAATCAAACCGCCTACCGAATATGTAACTGTTGAGTTTTCTTTTACCCGCCAGTCCGATACCCTTAAATAACCGTCCACAAGTTTTTTATAATCCAGCATGGTAGAACGGATTTTACGCAGCTTTTCACGGCTTTTGCGATACAGAATATATGCTTTTGCTACGGGTGCATAGCCTGATCGCTGCAAAACAGCCTCTACGCTGTCCTGAATGTCCTCCACGCTGATTTCGCCGTTTTTAACCTTTGAGGCAAAATCCGACGTTACCTGAAGCGTAAGAAGATTGATAATATCTGTGTTGTGCGGCGTTTTCGTTGCGTCAAACGCTTTGGTGACGGCGGTTGAAATCCGCTCAAGATCAAATCTTGTCAATCTTCCGTCTCGTTTTCTCACTTTATACATGTTTCATCACTCCTTTATACCCCGCGGACGCGGGTGTTTGGTATACATGGAAGGACTGCGTTTTTAAGCTGTTTTATTTCCTCCGGCAAAAAAGGCGATAAATTCTTATCGGGAACATTGCCGGAATCGACAAATTGCTGTATAAAATATCTTTTGGCTCCCTTCAGCCATATTCCGATATCCTTCATATCATTTAAGGTGTGCAGCGGTTTGCACACGGTTGTCCGAAATTCAAAGTCAATATTTCCGTTCATCAAAAGACGAACGCTTTTTTCAATTTGCGGCAAAACCTCTGAACCGCAGGTTTCGTTATAGCGCATTCGGCTGTTCTTTATATCCATTGCCGCATAATCGATAAGGCCTTCATCAATCAGGTTTTTTAGCATTTCCGGATTTGTTCCGTTGGTATCAAGCTTAACCGAAAATCCTTTTTTTCGGACGGATTTTATAAGCTTAGGAAGCTCGGGGGTAAGAGTAGGCTCGCCGCCGCTTATGCAGACTCCGTCTATTTTTTTCTTGCGTAAATCAAGGAATTCCATAAGTTCTATCTGAGCAATTCCATCTCCGTCATAATTTGAAGAAATTAACTTCGCGTTATGGCAATACGGGCAGCAAAGATTACAGCCTGAAAGAAAGACTGTGCAGGCAACCTTTCCTGGATAGTCCAAGAGGGACAATTTTTGAAGTCCGGCAATATGCATTTTTTCCCTCGCTTTCGGATCATATTTTGTTTTTATTTTTACATTCCGGGCAGATTCCCTCGAACACGGCTCTGTGACGAAATACCGTGTAACCGGTCGCATCTGCAACCTTTTCATCCGGATCGGAAAGATAATTAAACGGAATATCTGTTACCTTTCCGCACTTAAGACAGAAGATATGATAGTGAAGGTCTGTTCTCAAATCATATCTGTCTGCACCCGGCACCTTGATATGAAGTATTTCTCCGTCCTCTGACAGACAGTTTAAATTGCGGTATACGGTACCCTGACTGATTTTTCCGTCAATTGCATGAACCTCCTCATATATCGTGTTGGCGGTCGGATGATCTGTGTGGTTTCTGACCGTTTCCAAAATGATTCTGCGCTGTTTTGTTTCCCTGTGTTTCAGCATTATTTATGCACTCCCCTAAGTTTTGTCATATTTCAAATTTGTTATTCAGCGTCCGTCAAGCGGAACATATTCCCTGCATGGAGCAACAACAGTATATGCCGGGGAAATGCCTTCATTAAATTTTTATTGGTTCTTGTTCTCGCATATTTATCGTTTTTCATAATCACTTCATACTTTTCATTTTATTTTTATATATTATTAGGAATTATTCCTAATAATAATAATTATACAGCAATCTATTCTTCTTGTCAAGACAAACGGCGGAAATCTTCACTGTTCTCTGCTTTTTAGGTATTTTGCACTATGAAAATTTTTATGTTTTTCTTTTCTCAAAAACACAAAAGCTATTGTTCTTTCAAAACTACAAAAATCATCAGATAAAGCCTGATTTTTTATATGCATATATCTTGCAATTTTTTACATTTTATGCTACAATATCCGCTGTATTTAATTTGGCGTATGGGAGAATTTGTGCAAATGAGTAAAAAATCTGTATTTTTTGTTATTTTAGCGGGGATATTGTGGGGGACTTCGGGGATATTCGTTAACGCTTGGCAAATCTACAATCTTTCGTCGATGCAAATAACCGCAATTCGTACAATCGCGGCTTTCTCGTGTTTTCTTATCTGTGTGCTGCTTTTTAACCGAAAAGCGCTGCGGATAAACCTTCGGGATTTTCCGCTTTACCTGTGCAGCGGCATTACGTTATTTTCCACCGCCGCGTTTTATTATTCGTCAATGCAGCAAACATCTATTTCAACTGCCGTTATACTTATGTATACGGCGCCGGCACTTGTACTTGGCTGGTCGGTTGCGTTCTTCGGAGAAAAGCTGACCGTGAAAAAAGCTTTCGCGGTGCTTTTCATAATTATAGGCTGTGCACTTGTTTCCGGTGTTGTCGGCGGTTTGCGCTTCAATGCCGTCGGAATTTTGTACGGGCTTCTTTCCGGACTTTCTTACGGGGCTTACAATATTTTAACAAAGCTTCAAATGCGGCGAAAATGCAATCCCATATCCGCCACTTTGTACGGTTTTTTCTTTGCTTTTATACTTTCTTTTGTCACATGCGACATTTCGGAAATTTTCCCCGTCTTTGTAAATAATTTTGCATCCGCCTCGCTGCTTGCGGTTTTTCACGGTATATTGACCTTTGTTTTGCCGTATTTTTTGTACACGCTCTCGCTAAAAGAGCTGCCGGCGGGTGTTGCGTCTTCAATGGCGGTTTTTGAGCCTTTGTCCGCAACGGTGTTCAGCATTGTTTTATTCAGCGAAAAACTTTCCGTTTTCTCTGTTTCGGGCATTGTTCTGATTTTGGGCGCCGTACTGGTTTTAAGCCGCAGCGACGGATAATTATAAATATAACGGAGGTTTGTTGATATGCGTATACTTTCTGTAATGTGCCATCCCGATGATATGGAGCTTAAATGCGGCGGAACGCTTATCCGCTATAAAAAATCCGGTCACGATGTTATTAGCTGCAATGTTGCAAACGGAAATATGGGGCATTTTGAAATTATGCCCGACAATCTGCGCGAAATAAGGCTTAAGGAAGCAAAAAACGCCTGTTCTCTCGCCGGAATTGAGTATATTTCGGCAGATATAAACGATTTGACTGTAAATTCCGCAAGCGAAACGCAGCTTAAGGAACTTATCCGTATAATACGTTATGCAAGCCCCGATGTAATAATCACACATGACCCCAATGATTATTGCAGCGACCACTGCGAGGTGTCCAAGCTTGTATTTAACGCATCGTTTTCCGCAAGCTGTCCGCATTTTTATCCTCAGCTTGGGAAAAGTGCGCCGCTTTCTTGTATATATTATGCCGATACTGACAGCGGAATCAATTTTATTCCTACGGAATATGTCGATATATCGGAATGTATTGAGCAGAAATTGGAAATGATGGCATGCCACAAAAGTCAGCTCGAATGGCTTAATGAGCACGACGGTGTCGACGCTGTAAGTGAAGCACGGATACGTGCTGCCTTTTGGGGTCATCAGTGCGGCGTTGAATATGCCGAAGCTTTCCGCCCGCTGCTGGCAGACGGACGTATGCGCGCTTTCAGAACACTTCCGTAAAATATAATAGTAAAAATGCTCAATAATAACGTGCAGTAAAACGAAATCGTTTTTCTGCACGTTTTTCAAGTTTATACTTCCAAAAGCTTTTTTATTTCGCAAAGGTTTTCGGCAAAATATATTCTCTTTTGCCGCTCGTTTGACGACAGCCCCTTGTCAATCATTTGAGAAAGCAGTTCTTTCAGGCTGTCATAATAGCCGCTAAGATTATATAAAATGCACGGTGCGTCAAGCTTTCCCAGCGACACCATAGACATAACCTCCGAAATTTCCTCAAGTGTTCCGGTGCCGCCCGGAAATGCAATAAAGGCTTCTCCAAGCTCTATCATTTTTTTCTTCCTCATCGGAATATCTTCCGTTACGATAAGCTCGGTCAGCCCGTCATACTGATACCCCTCATCCATAAAAAAACGCGGCTCAACCCCTATAACCTTACCGCCCGTTTTTAAAACACTTTTTGCTATTTCCCCCATAAGGCCTGTTTTTGACCCTCCGTAAACTAAGGTGTTTCCGCTTTTCCCGATCCACTCTCCAAGCTCTTTCACTGCCTTACTTAAGGACGGGTCATTTCCGAAATTTGCACCGAGATATACCGTGATATTCATATAAAACATCTTCTTTCAACTATCATACGCAAATCATATCACACCTCGGCTTTTTTTGCAATATTATGTTTTATTTTTGTTGATTTTCGATTTTTTTATATGCTAAAATAACCCGTAAATAAAAAATTATGGGCAGAGTGATAATAATGTACATTTTACTGCTTGCACTGATTTACCTTGCTTTTATAAGTCTTGGGCTTTTGGACTCGCTGCTTGGCTCGGGCTGGCCCGTTATGCACCGTGAACTGGGTGTTCCGGTTTCGTTTATGGGTATAATTTCTATGGTTATATCCGACGGAACTATTGTGCCGCTGAAGCAACAACTATGCAATGGGTAAGCACATACTTTGCCGAGGTAAAAAACATAACCGCCGAAAAATCGGCAGCATTTGCCGCGCTGTTTTACATAGGCATTACAATCGGCAGATTTATAAGCGGATTTATTACAGATAAATTCGGCTACAGAATGATGATTCGCGGCGGCGCGTGCATTGTAATCTGCGGAATAGTGCTTTTAATTATTCCTTTCAGCTCTTATGTATTTTCTGTTGCCGCATTTATTGTGATAGGTCTTGGCTGTGCGCCGATTTACCCTTGTATTATCCACTCTACACCGTATAATTTCGGTGCGGAAAATTCCGGGGCAATAATAGGAATACAAATGGCAAGCGCCTATGTCGGCTCAACCTTTGTACCGCCGCTTTTCGGGCTTATAGGCAATTTAACAGGCTTTTTTATAATGCCTGTTTACCTGCTTGCCTTCATAATTTTAATGGTACTTATGGTTGAGCTGACATTCCGCCTTTCACAGGGTCGCCGGCTGTAATAATGTAAGCTTAATTGTTATTTTTTCAACCGCAATCCATATTTCACAGGTATAGTCCGCATTTTCCGTACCGGCAGACGGGTAGCTTTCTGTCTCTATACCGCAGGGGCGATACTCACTTGCCGGGAAAAAATCCGTACATACGTACTTGTATACCTTTTGAAATGCCACCGGCATTTTCCCGACGCATTTGAATACCGCATATGTATGCGCGGGAATTGTTTCTACGGTTAAATAATCCTCCGTTATCTTTCCGCCGTTGTAATGGGCGCCTATTCCGTACGGAAAGTCGGCAATCTCGCCGTCTGCCCCAAAGCTTACGCCTATGATACATTTGTCGAAAATGTTTTTCTCGGGAATATATTTGCATATTGCGGAAATTGTTCCGTCGTGCTGACATTTTTTGCTTTTTCATGTCAGAAATTTTTAACAGACTTTTAATTTGCAGAGATATTTTTCCAATTTTAAAATTACATAAAACTCCTTTTGTGTGCAAATAATAGATTTACACCAAATAAGCAAAAGGAGTTTTATATAAATGAAAGCAACAGGAATTGTAAGAAGAATAGACGATCTCGGTCGTGTTGTTATCCCAAAGGAAATACGCCGTACTATGAGAATACGTGAGGGCGACCCGTCACTGATAACATTGGCAGAGTCCGAAAAGCTCGTTTATCTTTCATCAGCGCTTGAAATGCTGTGCCACAAAACAACATAAGCGTGTCCGCTGTAAAAATGCTGTATTACCCGAAAACAAGCTCTCCGAAATATTCGGGGCGGTGAAAGTCTGCCTCGTCACACTCTATGCGGTTCCATGTAATGTAGTGTTCCTGCTTTGTCAGCTCGCCGCATTTGTAAAAATTTCCGCGCATATGTCCCACAGGCTTAAAATCCGGGAAGAACAGCCGCAGCAGCGAAAACGGAATTTCGTAATACAAATCCCAAAAATCCGGCGTTTTTTCACACCTTGCGTTAAGCGTTTGCGCCCCTTTGGGCAAAATCAGCCTTGTAAGGTCGCCGCGCCCCGTGCCTATACCGAAAAACAGGCAGCAGTTCGGATTCATTTCAATGTTTATGTAGCGCGGATCCCCATAAACCGGGCTGAGAAAAAACTCAAGGCAGCTGTCAACACACGGTTCATCAAGTAACCCTTTTCCCTCTGCACGAATATCCTTTTCGTCTGCATGAAGGTGTACGTAAAGACAATCCTCCCCGTGAGAAAGCTGTGCGTAAGCCTTTATGTCGGTCGGCCCTGTCCATGCAAGCTTATCGATAGGCGCTTTTTCTGTTTCGCTCCATTTGGGAACACCTGCCGATTTTGAAATACTGTACGATAACATCATAAAACCCCGCTTTTTTATTTAAATTGTATATGTAAATTTAACGGTTGTCAATAAAAATCACCAATATTTGAAAGTTTATCGGTGCAAATAAGCAAATTGCTGCGCATCCTGATTTTCTATCGCGGATATTTTGTTTTCTGTCACCGCAATTCAACGCTCCTGCCTCGGAAATCTTACACGAATACGCGTATGCCCCTCATCATCCAAGGCTGCTAAAACGCCGTACTCCTCACCGAAATTAAGCTTTATTCTGCTGTTTACGTTGCTTAACCCTATAAATGAATTTTCGTGAATGGTACGTTTTTGCATTTCCGAATTTATTTCATTTATTTTCGTCTTTGTAATCGGAGGACCTGTGTTAATTACCTCCAGCACACACTCACTGCCGCTTGTAAATCCGTTTATTTTTATATACCCCTTTTTATCGCCTTTCCTCACACCGTGATTTACCGCATTTTCCAACAACGGCTGAAGTGTAACCTTTACAATCTTTGCATTCTTCAAATCATCCGAGATATTCCAAATCACATCATATGTGTTGCCGAATCGTTTCCCGAGGATTTGCATATACAATTTTGCATAGGATAATTCATCATCTATGCTGATTATTGTTTCTTCGGTTTTAAGGTAAAACCGAAGTAGTTTTGACAGCATTACAACCATTTGCGATACCTCGTTCTCGCTCTTTGTAAGGCGAAGCGCCGAGAAATTCACATATTCAAGTGTGTTATACAAAAAATGCGGGTTTATTTGAGCCTGCAAAGCTATGCTTTCCGCTTTATTAAGCATAATTTGTTTTGTAAGGAGCTGATGCTCCATCTTATTTTTTTCCTCATAGTTATTTAGAATTTCCTTAATAATTATTTCTAACTCGGCAGATTGCTTTTTACCCTTTTGAATACCTACGCTTTTTTTATTTTCAAGCAATTCAAGAAGTAAATTTATAGGTTCAAACATACGCGAGGATGCCTTAGCGGCAGCTAAAACAGCTATTAAAATACCGATAACCACAGATAAAATAAGTTCTTTTTTCAAATAATCGATACCGGCATCATAATAATGCTCGGGCGAGGTAAAAGAAATCATTTTCCACCGTTTATACTCTGAATTGACACTTGTTACAAGCAGCTTTTCACCTCTGAAATTCATAACCTTATTTTTTGGAGTATTCATATACTGAAAAAGAATGTCAACGTCTTTTGCATTCTTTCCGATATTGTCGCTCTGCGTTCCGTAAAGGACGACATTGTTTTCGTCAAGAAGAAAAATATCTTCATAAATTTTAGAGGATGAATTTTTTATCTGCGCCCCGAAGTTTTCCATATCAATTAAAACAACAAGCGTACCGTCCGATTCAGCCGTTTTTCTTGTATACAGCTTTTGATAATATGCAAGGTACATTTCTCCTGTGTAAGGGTCTTTAACAGGCTCCACAAAAATATTTTTATCCGGCAAATTTTTCGGAACGGAATATCCCATACGCGACATTTTACCGCTTATTCTGTTCGAGCTGATAAAATAATCATTGTTATACGAATACAGCTCAACGGTATACAAATAATCCTTTGCTATAGAAGATGACGAAAGTATACTTCTTACAGCGTTAATCTCTTCAATATCTTCAAATCTATTTGAATTTATATTATCCTTTTTCAGAAAAGCTTTAACGACGTTATCGTTTATTATTCTGACAGAAACACGGTCTGCTTCTTTTGAGATAAGATCGACAAAATCGGCTGTTTTTGACAATGCGTTAATGTTTGAAGCCGAAATTACGTCCTCCGTAATTTTGCGGTTGAAAAAATAAAAAGTCACTGAAAGCGAAGCCAGCATTGCGGAGGCAACAGTAAAAAAAAGGATAAAATCCCTTACAAGCATACTCTTAAATTTAAACTTTTTAAGATGATGCCAAAAAGTTTTTCTATCCATTTTTCTTATCTCCCTCCAAAGCTTTTTTCCTGTATTCTATCGGCGTATATCCCGTATACTCTTTAAATACTTTGAAAAAATATTTAGGTGTCTGTATACCTATTTTCTCAGAAATCTCATATATTTTGAGATTGGAATTTTTAAGCAGCGACTTTGCCTTATCCATACGAACACGGAACAGATAGTCGGAATAGTTCTCTCCCACGTATTTTTTAAAAATACGGCTCAAATAAGTATTGCTTAAAAAAACAGCATTCGCGACATCCTTAAGGGAAATATCGTTTGAATAGTTTTTGAAGATAAACTCCTTTGCTTCTCTTATCGCCTCATGTTCCCTGGCATGCAGGTTTTCATCCAGAACATTTGCTATATTTTGTATGTTTTCAATACATTTTTTCTCTACGTAGGCTGCATTTTCTTCAGCACTCGGAATTTTAAAATAATCCTCGGAGCAAACTATGCCTGCATCGTGTGTTTTCTTTGATAACAGGCTGAATAAATCTTGAATACAACTGTGCATAAGCATTGAATCAATACAAGAAAGAGAGCGAATCATTTTTGACAAGAGCTCTTCAGCCTGCTCGCTTTGCTCTGAAAAAAGGAAAGAGAAAAACTGTTTTTGCTCCTCAATAAACTGTTTTAAATCAATATTTTTCCCATTTTCGGCATCGGTTAGATATTTATTATTCAAACGGTATACGCTGTCATAACTTCCACGCAAAGAAATATTAACATTTAATCCGAAAATATCTGCGATTTCCTCCGTTAATTCTTTCTCATTAACTTCAATTTTTTCTTGCCCGTATACAATATAGATTATTTCTTTTTCCTCCTGATGAATTACGGCAAACGAAAAATTCGGATATTTTATCTTCCAAAAATTGTGTACTGCACTGTAGAATTGCTTTTTTTCTGATTCAGAGTCTGACGAATTGGTGAAATTGCTTATTTTTATTGTAATGATTGAATACATCATTTTATCAAATTCGGTTTCAAGCTTCAATCTGTGTATTCTGTCCGCAACCTCGTTATCATCGGCAAAAGCGCCGTAGTACAGTTTACGCAAAAAAGGCTCTGTTATGTTGTCCATTACCCTTTTTATACTCAATCTTTTGTGAATTTCAAAATCAAGCTGGCATTTTAATTTTTCAAATGTTAAGTACAATTCTTTTATGTCTGTTGGCTTTAATAAATAAAATGAAACACCGTATTCACAGGCTTTTTTTGCGTAGTCGAAATCCTTATATCCTGTGAGCAAAACAACCTTGGTGTCAATCTTTGACTCCCAGATATGCTTTGCGACATCAAGACCGCCTATGTGTGCCATACGAACATCTGTAAGAACAACATCCGCAGAATGCAGTTTGATATAATCTAAAACATCTTTGCCGTCATCAAAGATCGCATCAACCGTAAACCCGACAGATTCCCAATCTATGACCTCGGACAAACCTTTTCTGACATACTCTTCGTCATCTGCAATAATAAGCTTATATTTATGTTCATCATTCAGCATGACACCCTACGCTCCTTATTGTATAATAAAGACATCTTAAATGCTCGGTTTTATTATATCATATTTTTCTGTTCCTTGTAAATAAGCGGCTCAATTTCAACAAAAGGTTTTATTGAAAACGCATACTCCATTTTTTTGTTAATACGATATTTTTCCGCCAATTCGGGTCCGCAGCTTGCAGAGCCGTTTCCGCATACTCCAAAATCAACCCTTACATATGTTGCACCGTCTTTTATAAGTTCATTTGTATGTTCCGCCTTATCAAGCGCTTTTGCGCTGTAATGACTTGCACAAAATTCCACACCGTTTTCCGACTCAATAAGCAGCCCTCTTCCTCTGCTGTCATAAATTTGAGCCATCTTTACCTTTGTGTGATTACCATGTTCCTGAGGGCGGACATAAGGAACATACTGTTCTGTTACAGTAGAATTATATAATCCGCAAATGACATAATGGCACATATCCCTGTAATTCTCCTCGGGACCGTTTCCGTAATAAGAAATATACTCGTTTCCTTCTTTCATTGAAAAGCTCATTCCGAATCTCGGCAGGTAAAACAGTTCGCTGTTATGCACTGCCGATATTTCCACCAAAACCTTTCCGTCCCCTTCAAAAGTATATTTTATTTTGGCATTAACAAGAGCACACTTTGAAACAGGTGCAAGCGTCTGTACTGTTTCTATTACAATCTTTTCGGGACCATCCTTTGAAACTTTCACGTCTTTGGTACGTATTTTTGTTCTGTCGTAAAGCGCAAGTCTCCAGACATCTTTAATATCATTATCCGTATATGCCTTCTCGATGCTGATAACAAGAGGAGACTCCATAAATTCAACATCATTTTTCTTAACAGAGGTAATTTTGCCGTTAACGGCGTCAAATGTGTACGAAAAATCATTTCCGCAAATTTTGTAACAGCGCCCGTTTTTCTCGACAGACATTCTTTCTTTCATACCGTCAGCTTTTTTATGCAGCTTTGCACCGACATTAAACTGAAACTTTGAAATTTCATACCCTGCTTTTGCCCACTTATTTGTTTTTCTGAGCACAAAATAAATATTTAAGTGACAGCCCAACCTGTATGCTTCTGTTTTCGGCACAGTTATTTCAATTTCACCGAAGGTGTGCGGCAAAATATCCGGAAGCGCAATTCTGTCCTCGTAAATTATTTCTCCGTCCTTCTCAAGCTCTGCAATCATATCAAATTTGTCAAGTGAAATAAAATCATATTTATTATAAACAACAACCTTATTTCCGCGTCTTTCTGCTTTTATTCCCGCATAAACGGCTTTAACCTCCAGAAGTCCCGAGCTCGGCGTTCTGTCCGGAAAAATAAGACCGTCGGCACAAAAGTTACCATTGTGCATTTCCTCGCCGCTGTCTCCGCCGTATCCGCAGTATGGGTTGCCGTTTTTATCTTTGAGAATAATTGCATGGTCATTCCATTCCCATACGCAGCCGCCTATAAAACGCGGATGACTTTCTATCACTTCCCAGTAATCAAAAACATCTCCGGGGCCGTTACCCATTGCATGGGAATATTCGCATAAAAATAAAGGTCGCTTCTCATTTTCATCATTTAAATATTGCTTCATTTCGTCAATCGAGGGATACATTCGGCTGAGCATATCAAAAACCGCAGGCACTTTCTTAAGCCCGCTTGCCCCTTCGTAATGAAGCAGCCTTGTATTATCTCTTTCCTTTGTCCACTGTGCCATAGCATCAAAGTTTGCGCCGTATCCGCTCTCGTTGCCGATGGACCAAAAGATAACACAAGCGTGATTTTTATCACGTTCAACCATTCTTTTCATTCTGTCAAGGCAGGCTTCCCTCCATTCAGGCTCACTGTTTGGCCAGCCCGGCGTATTTTCTTCAAAGCCTGTTTCCTTTTTACGGCAGAAAAATCCATGGGTTTCCAAATCAGCCTCACTTATGACATAAAAACCGTACCTGTCACACAGGTTTAAAAACTCCGATGTATTCGGGTAATGCGAGGTGCGAATTGCGTTAATATTATGCCTTTTCATCAAAATAAGGTCTTCTTCCATTTTTTGATACGGCGCATAATACCCAAGTTCCGCATACGAGTCGTGCCTGTTTACCCCTTTTATTTTTACACTTACGCCGTTAATCAAAAGAGCGCCGTTTTTTCCTACGGTAACCTCGCGAATACCAAACGGAATACATATTGTCTCTTCATTTGTTTCAAAAACAAGCGAATAAAGCGACGGTGTTTCTGCCGTCCAATTTTTTGTATTATGTATGTTAAAAAGAACCTTACTATCGGCAACATCTGCCTCTTTTAACAAAACATTGTCGGGAGAATACAAAAAGCACCTTATATTTGTCTTTCCCTTAACAGCAATCTCTGCACTTACCTGTGCTTTTGAATAATCTTTATCGGTAAAAAACGTTTTTACAAACACATCCTTTATGTGATTTTCAGGACGTGAAAGAAGATACACATCTCTGAAAATTCCGGAAAGGCGGAAAAAGTCCTGATCCTCCAAATAGCTTCCGTCACACCATTTAAGCACTTTTACCGTAATTCTGTTAGAGCCGGGCTTTACATATGGTTTCAGGCAGAATTCAGACGGCATATGCGAGCCTTGGCTGTAACCTATCTTTTCCCCGTTTACATAAAGCGTAAAGCAGGACGCAACCCCCTCAAAAATTATATAAAGGTCGCTTGACGCCTCCTCTTTGTTCAAAACAAAATCCGTTGCGTATATCCCCGCCGGATTATCGTCCGGAACGTACGGCATATCAACCGCAAAGGGATACCTAAAACATGAATAACAGGCTTTATCATATCCGAACATTTCCCAGTTTGAAGGCACACATATCCTGTCCCACTCGGAAATATCACAATCTTTTTCAAACAGGTTGTCATACACATCATGACAACATTCAAAAAACTTAAACGCCCAATTCCCATTAAGTAAGCGGTATCTGTCAGAACTTGAGCGCCCGCCCCCCAAAGCGGATTTTTTATTTGAAAATGGTATGAAGTATGTATGCGGAAGCTCTCTGTTTTCTTGTAAATATTGCGGATTTTCCCAGTAATTTTGGTTCATAGCTTAATTTCTCCTTATAGTCAAGGGGTGTACTAATACACCCCTATATCCGACTATTACATCATTCTGTTATATTAAGTACATCAATTGTATCAACCGGCTTAAGATTATCCTGCAATACAAACGCTTTTACAACATCGCCCGACTCATAAAGTGTTGCGGGAATATTTCCTGTATAGTAAGCCGTTCTTCCCGATTCGATTGATTTTACCTCTGTTAAAAGCATAGTCACTTCAACCAGTCTGCCTTTTCTGTAAACGCCCGCAAATACCGTCGGAACGTCATAAACGACGGCATCGGTTCCGTTTTTTACCGACGCTCTCAGCGCGATTGTAGTTTTCTCCGGAAGTATAGCTTTTGAAATACTTTCTGCTCCGTCGGAATAAAGCACCTTTGCGCTAAGCCTGCCGTCGGAAACTACAGCGTCGCCGCCCTTGTATACAAATTTAACCGCGCCGAAACGTGTTAGTGCGCCTGCCCGGTTGCTTAACGAAACATACTCGTCACGTCCGTTACCGGTAAAATAATATGTACCGATTTTATACAATCCGTCTTCATCCGGGTTTATTGCGGTAATATCAATATCCGGGGTTTCCGTTTCGTTGTTATGCAGCACGGTAACCTTCGGGTTATTGCCGCGTGATGATGTAAATATCGTCATATATACGTCATATTTACCCGGCTTGGCGCCTGATGTCGGCAGGCAATATTTTATGTAGCTTCCGCTTGCATATGCGGCATACGGAAATACGCCTTTTATTACATAGCCCTCCGCAGTAGTGCGGTTGCTTTCCGAAACACCCGAAACTTCAACATTTGCGCCGTTTGTAAATGAAGGAGCAATTACATACGTATCTTCTTCCTCCGCAGGGGCATTTTTTACAAACTTAACGGCTGTTGCACGAGTTGAAACATTTGTCTTTGTATGAGACTGTATACGTAAAAGCGTGACATTTTCATTTTCACTTCCGCCTGCAAAATCGTATTCACCTATGCAAACCCATTCTTTTTCACCGGCACTGTAATCAAAGAGTACTGCATCTGTTTTTCCGTTATGGCTTACAGTCATCCACAAATTATCGTCACTACCGCTGATATACGGCGCTCTCCAATAATATACCTTATACGTACCCTCCGTAAGGGTATTTGCTTTAAATGTAAATCTGGCGCCTGGTGTGGTCGAGTAAAGCGTGGCACTGCCGTCGTCTGCCGTGACCGCTAAGCTGAGCGCCCACGAAAACCCGTTAGCATTTGTATTGGCTCGGTCTGTTGCCCTTACAATTGTTTCTTCGTATCCTTCGCACGGGATGTCTGATTTAACAAGCTTCACACCGCCGACCCTCGCCCACTGTCCGGAAACAGTATTTTCAAAAGAGATGTACTCGTTCTTTGCATTCCCGCTAAAAAAATATCTGCCCAGATACTGCCAAACGGATGAGTCGCCTTTCATATCTGAAAAATCAACCTCTGCGGAATCCTGCCTGCCGTCGTGTATAATGTATGTATTTAACTTTGCGGCTGAATCGGCGATATAGCGAATTTTATAAATATAAACATCATAATACCCCTCTTCGGCTATATCTGCCGTATATCCCGCAAAAGCGTTTGCGGCATTTGTAGAAAATACATTTTCTTCACCCTTTGCAGTTACGCATTTGGCATGACCTATTGTATTTGACCAGCAGGAATTACCGAACGGAGCGCCTGTTACCAAAATACCGCCCCTGTCAGCTGCAATTTCCTCTGTTGCTTCTGAAAGGGTAAATTTGACGGCAGATGTACGCAGTACACAATCCTGGGTAGTATTGACAACCTTTACGTATTCCGTACCGTCGCCGCTGAAGTAATATGTGCCCAAATCAATGTATTCTTTAACATTTTTCGTTGCGGCTTCGTTAAAATTAAAAGACTCGGTATCAAGTTTACCGTTATGGAATATTTCAAATTTTACTACAGGGCGGCTGTAGCTTCCCGCATAAAGAATTTTATAATAATCCACTTTATAAAAACCTGCTTTTAATACGCCCGAATCAGGCTTAAATGAAGCGCTCGAGTTTTCTCCGCCGGAATAAATTGTAGGGTCTCCCTTGGGAGAGCCGTAGCTGTTCTTTTCATCTTCCGTTGTCGGGGTGCTTACGCCCCAGTTTCCGCTTAAAGTGACTGTACCGTTTTCAAGTGACGTATTCTGAGCTGCCGTTATCGTCATAATAACCGGCTCATCGTTTAAATCCGCATCTGAAGCTAAAACGCATACACTTGAAACTGACATTATAAAAGCCAAAACAAGCAACCAAATCTTCTTCATTTTTCACACTCCTTTTATTATATATGTTTATCAGCCGACGGGAAATTTATAAACAAGGAAATGCGCAACTCTGTCGGAAGCCGCATAAATATTTCCCGACGGCTGAAAACAATCTTTATTTGTAGACAAAAGCTTCTACAACTGCACCTCTTCTGTAATGCAGAACAATTTCATTTCCGACGCTGACATCGCCTATCGTGCCTACCTCTGCATTGTCGGAACCGACTTCATATGTGTACACGCTCGTCCCGCTTAAAAAGCACATACGTTCATCGGTGCCGATGTCAATTTTGATTACCGCGCCGCCCTTATGAACTTCTGTAACCGTACCGAAAGCGATACAATAGAGGTTGTGTATTCCTGTGCCGTCGCTGCTTTTTGTCCACTGTCCCGGGGTTCTGCCGTTATATGCAAACATCAGACGATACCCGGCATCGTTCGATTCCGTATCACCCTTATGGTTTTTCTTTGCAATTATTATATCTCCCTTGCTCACCTCTTTGAAGGTGTCATCATCTGCCCCTACAAATGTTACCTCGTTTCCTCCGCCGAGCCCCTTAATACAGGTTGTAAAATTTCCGTCGGAATTTATGCCCTTACTCACCCGTGAAACAATTACACACTGCGGGGCGTCATCAATAATATCTGTTTCCCTGTCTGTAATTACCACTTCCGCATTTAAAAGCTCATCAAGGTTATATGCCTCCAGCGCATATCCGCTCTCATTTGTAAAGCTTGCGGGGGATTCCAAATTATAATTATCAAAGTTTTCTTTATCCTTCGGAATACCGAATATAACCGTACTGGGATCAATGGTAAAATCGATTTTTTGTCTGCTTGTACCAAGACTGAATCCCTTTACCCTCGAATAATACGCGTAACGTGCGTAACCAATATCCTTTGTAAGCGTCTTTATTTCTCTGATTTCTCCGTCAGAGTTTTTTTCAATGAATATAGGTTTTTCAATCGTCAAAGCCATCTTATCGATATAGTCAGAGGGTTCCTTGGGTTCTAATACAGGTGCACCGAATCTCACTGCGGCAGAACGATATACGCCTCTTGCAGAGCTTGAACCGATTGTCGCTCCCGGTGTAAGCTTAAAGCTCACATCACCGCTTACGCCGTCAAAATTGTAATTTCCAACAAATACCCAATTATTGTTAGGCGCTGTGCTTGTGTATTCGTTAAATGTTTTTACATCGGTTCCGTCCGAATGATTAACCGTAACATCAACGCCTGTTGTTGTGCTTGCATACACAATTCTGTAGTAGTAAACACCGTACATTCCTGCGGGAATACCGGATGCACTGTATGTTACGGTACCTTGATAATCTGTGGAATAAAGCGAATTTTTCTTCGTCGGTCCCAAAACGTACGCGTTGCTTGACTCGGCAATTCCGCCGCTTTTCGTAATTTTACCTGCGGAGGCAGGCTCTCCCCAAATTACATCGTAATCTACGGTTTCTTCCTTTGTAGCTTCATCAAACCATGTAAGATCAACAAGTTCGTACTGCCGCAAAGCAATGTCGACAGCTTTCATTTTTACACCGTTAAATACAACATCATCTTTCAGAGGGATTTCCTCCCACTCGCCTTTTGATGTAAACGTTTTTAAAATATATTTTCCGTCTGCTCCCTTTTGCTTTTTCCCTAGCTTGTAGGCGTAAACAAACTTGTCTGATTCCTCCCTCGGAAGGTCGGATGCAACTATTTCTCCGCTCAATCCCAAATATACGGTAATCTTTTTTCCCAGTCTGTCTGTATCCGATAAAAGAAGACCCGAAGCATACGGTTTGAAGCTATCACTTATTTCATAATCTTTTCCGCCGATTGTGACACCGTCTTCATACACAGCCTCTACAATTCCCGTAACCTTTTTAGCCGTCAGGCTGATTTTAAGGGGTCCTTTTTCTTGTGAAGGGTGCTTTTTTAATACGCTCAAAACATCCCATTCTTTTAAATTATCGAGAGAAATTACTTTCCCGCCGATATTCTTTGTAATCTCATATTTCGGAACATTACTTTTTGATAAATCCAAAGCATCAGGTCTGTATTTTGCATATACCTTCTCATTATGTACATCTACCGAATTAACTACATATGTGTCATAGGCGTATACAAACAAAACATTATACCCGTTTTTGTTAACTGACATAAATTTAAGCGAACCGGAATCAATATCAAAATCGTTTTTTTGATAAGGGGGCACAAGCATCTGTCCGTTGTAAACAACAACCGCGTCGGCGGAGGTTGAAACGGTACGTGCCGACCTTCCTTCGCTGTACTTTACGGTAATCTGATTGCCGGAAACATTTACATCTTCAATATTTCTCGCAGCAATATTAACAACATCTTCACCTTTCATCGGTTTTGCAAGAATCAATGTATCATCAGAATCGTTTTTGTAATAATACTCGACTCTTTGCCCGATATATCCCGCAGCAATGGAATCAGGATCGTAAAGCACTTTATTGCCAATCCTTACCTCCGATTCTTTTACGGACAATCCGCCGTCAAGATTTATATTTTCTATTGCGTAAACTATGTCTTTTTCATAGTAAATGTTGTGAAATTTTGTTAGTGCAATTTCATCTGCCGGCTTCAACTCGGTAAGGCTTACAATATCCATAGGCTTAACAAAAAGTGCATTGTGCAGCATCATTATTGCTGCCTTATCGTCAAAAGGCTCTTTCATATTGTCAAGCAAGTCCAGCTTAATTGCCTGAGAAACGTACCCTCCTGTCCATCCCCCGGCTTGCTCTGCCGGAGTTTTATAGCCTAACGCTGTTACCAGGATCTTAACAGCTTCATTAAGAGAAACCGGGGCATCAGGTCTGAAAGTGTCATCTTCACTTATTATCCCGCTTTCAACTGCAGCAGCTATAACACTGTAACAGGGGTGTAGCGCGTCAAGGTCGGTAAAGCGCAGGCTTTTGGAGCTTTTCATCCCCTCAAGCCCGGTTGCTTTCATTGCCATTTTCAAAAAATCTGCTCTTGAGGGCGGCTGCCCTTCACTTATCGAAACATCTTCCGATACACCTATTGCCTCAAGCAATTCTTTTTCAAAAAATTCCGATTGTAAGTTGTCGATTGCATCGGCGCCCGCTGTTTTTACAAGCTTAACGGCACCCGTTCTCGTAACAACCGTACTTGCCGTGGAATCATTCCTTCCAAACTCAACATATTCGCCGCTGTCACCGCTAAAATAGTAATTGCCCAGTAATACCCACTCACTGCCTTTACCTTCAAAGCTTATGGTTTTGTTTTCTGTTTTTCCGTTAAACGAAACCGTAACATCAACCGAAGGGTCGTTTCGCTCGCTATGCGAAAGTCGCCAGTAGTACAAATCATACTTTCCCGCTTCAACAGTAATATTGTATTTTGCCTTTGCGCCATTTGCGGTTGTAAACCAGCTTGGTGCTCCCGACGGATTTAAAAGGCTTGAGTTGTTTGCCCAATTTCCCGTTGCCTGAAATTCGGCAGAGCCGCTTTCAATTACTATCTCCTCACCGAGCGACGGATCCGAAGAGGTATCATCACCCATTACGGGCTGCACGATATTGAAAATCAGTAATATTGATACCAATATTGATGTTAAGCGACGCATCTGTCCACCACCTTTATTTAAAATTTTTCAAAGCACACTTATTTGAAATTTTTATCGTAATAATTTTCATCATACGGATACAGTTTTCTGATGTCAATTTTGGAATACTCTTCATGCGTCATAATGTCATCATAGCCCATGGCATACTCCGATACGGGTAAAAGCTTAAATGTCTCATTATAGTATCTCGAAAATCCCTCTGCAAATGAAACATTTCCCGCACGCCCGAAAGCGCCGTCGTGCGCTTCCACAAATTTTCTTGCAAAATCATTATGGTAGCTTTGCGAAATAAACTGATCCATTGCACGGATTTTCTTTTCCACAACCGGTGTAAAATCAATAAATACATCATTGCGCCTGCCGTCTGTAATAAGTGCGTCACTTACTGTAACAGGAACCTTTGTAAAGAAAATTGCCTTTGGATGATACTGAAAGCTATCCGTGTTTCCTGCTATGCCGTCATCCATATTCTGAAGGCAAAGCCCGACGCGCTCCAGTGCCTTAAAAGCGATTTGCGATGTCAGCGAATGAGCGTCAAGCGTATGGGGGTAAGGATAATCCATTATAATAATATCGGGGCACACCTTTGCAATTTCAGCGGCAACCTCCTCAATAATATCGTTTGTCATCAGCAGGCAGTCATCATCATGACCGAGCAATGTCACCCCTGTATATCCGAGAATTTTGCAGGCTCTTAAACATTCCGCCTTTTTAAAATCGATTACATCCTGTTTATTCATATTGATGATTTTTTCGTTCGGATGTTCCTTTCTCCACTCTTTTACAAAGTAGTTGGGGTGTTTTCTTCCTCCGTGCGTTAATACAAGGGCATATGTTTCGTCACCGTTTTCAGCATGCATTGCTATTGCTCCGCCGCAATCCGTTACAGGGTCTGCCGGATGTGCATAAATTGCCATTACCTTAAGTTTGCTCATAATAATTGGTCCTTTCGTATTAAAAATAATATTTTCTTCGGGGATGTGTGTTTTCACATCCCACACTGATCAAATCAATTTGTTGAATATGGGATAGGCTTCATAAATCTTTGCGGGTCTTTCACCTGCATACCGTAGTTTCCTTCACGCTTAATAAGCGATTTGTAGCTTGGATCTACAGGTCCGCATGTTTCGGCGCTTCCAAGCGTATCAAAAAGCGCTCCCTTGGGGTTAAAATTATTATAAAGCTGAATACCGTCTACACCTGCACGGTACGCAAGTGCGGCTTCCTTATTCCAGTCGGGGGAAGAGCCCTTTTCCTTTGCAAGATAGATATCAAACGTAGCATGAACCTGCACATCATACGGTGAATATTCCTTAACGCTGTCTTCCCAGCTCTGGATTGCAACCGTTGTACGGATACCTGACATATCAATAAGACCTTCCTCCATCCATGACTTTATGTCAAGCCCCAATGCCTTACAAAAATCTATTGAATCGGGAACATAAATCGCCAAAAGTAATGGCTTGTTTCGCTCAATACTTATTTGATCCATCATTGTACGGATGCTACGGATAAGAGATGTCATACGCTCAATCGATTCCGGCCACACCTCACCGGATTGGCAAACCTGCTTAAAGAATATCGGATAGCGTGAGAAATCAAGCTGAATACCGTCTATGTCGTAACGAGTTACGGTGTCCTTTAAGATATTGTATACTTTCTGGCGAACCTGAGGTATACCGTAATCAACCGCAGACCAGTACTGAACACCGTATCTAAGATTCATAACCGCATCATTCTTGCCGCTCATAAGCCAATCCAAATGCTCTTGTTTCCATGGGTCAAGCTCATTTTCCTGATATGCGGAATCGTGGCAGTCATTCATACGCATACTCCAGAACACTTCAATGTTATGCTTCTTGCCGAAGTCAATCTTTGTTTCAAGCGAATCCATTTCAGTATCGGCAAGCATATAGCTCCAGTCACGCTTTCTCACCGTTGTTTCGCCGCTTGAACGGTGGTGATAGCTGTTAAATACACCGTCACAGTACATAATGGTCGTAGCCTGGCTGTCTTCTAAGCCGTCGGTTCTCTTTGAAAGGAAGTTCTCGTGGGTAATAGGCTCTGTTACGTCGCTTATATCAAAATCCCCGGGATAATTTTTGTATTCAACGTAAGTATCGTTACCGTCATCATTATATATAAGTCCGCGTGCCTTATGGCGCATTTGTGTCTGCGCAGCTTCAATTTCCGGTGTAAGCGGCTTTGCATTTTTTAAATACACATCGTCAGAAATGCCTTCCCTCTGTTCTACTACACTGCCGAGAAGCGTTTTTTTCTGCCCGTTAAGCTTTAATCCGAGGGCAGATACTGTCGCCTGTGCCAGGTCGTCCACCGTGAAATTACCGTCATAGTTTACGGCAATGCCAACAGAATCCGCTTTTGATTTTGTCTGTTCCCATGTAAAGTCTGTATTGTACTTATAACCCAACGCTTCAAGAAGGATTTTTGCATACTGCTCTGCATTGATTCTGTCGTTTGGGGCAAATCTTCCGTCATCTACGCCTATCATACCGTATTCGGGATGAGCTTTAATGTACGCCATAATATTTTTTGCCCAGTCCGCATCGGATGCGTCAGCAAAATTATCCGAGGCGCTGTACTTTTTTGCTTCTTCCTCCAGTCCGCGAAGTCTGAGAACCAAAACCGCAGCCTGAATACGCGTAGGAACAGTTTTGATATAGTCCGCAGTTATTCCCGAGCCCTCGCCTATTAACATTCCGAGTCTTTCAAGAATTTCCTTATCAGTGCCCTTGAAAACTGAATTGTCCCTTGCAGCTTCTTCTGCAGACTTTTTTGCAAAGCGCAAATCCGTTGCGCGGGTACATGAACCGTCTGTTTCCTTAATAAGCTTAATATATTCGGAATTGTCACCCGCAAAGTTAAATGTTCCAAGTTCAATCCAACCGTTCTCACCCTTGGTTACATCAATAATCTTTTCGGTAATTTTACCTTCCGCAAAGATTTCGAATTTTGCCGCGGGGTCTTCTTTTTCTGTTGCGGCAGCCTTCATATAATATATGGTAACATTATCCTCCGCCGCGAGGTTCGGCTTCCATGTAGCCGTTGAACCTTTCTGGAAGCTATACCAGCAAAGCTGTTTACTGGGCATTGCAAGGGAGCTGTCTGTCCAGCTTCCCGTTTTGGAAAATCCGGGGTCCTGACAGCCTACAATAGCCTCTTTACATTCAGAAACAACCTTTTGTTCATCCGATATGGTTACCAGTTCTGCTTTTTTGGGCTTTATCTCTTCCTTTCCGTTATTCGGAACAAACTTAACCGCTGATGCCCGCTGAATTTTTTCGTTAGACTGAGTATGAACGGAAAATACCACACCCTCGCCTGAATCACCCGAAAAGGTATATGTACCGATTCCGAGCCAATCCTTTGGGTTAGCGGTATAGTCCAAAATTACCGCTTCCTCGCCTCCCTTATACTTTACCAATGCCTCAACTGCATTCGGTGTAGCATAAACCGGGAGGTTGTAAACATATAAATCATATTTGCCCTGCGGAATATTTGCTGCGGAAAAAGACACCTTTCCGCTGCCGTAATATGAAGTTTCGCCCGTCGGTCCTTTTACTATTTCAGCCGTGCTTTCCGCCCATGTGCCGTCAAATACACATTCCTCGTCGTGAACCGTAATTATAATTTCAGAGGCTGCTGCCCCGGGAATTACAACTATGCTCAAAATCATAATAACCGCAATCATCAATGAGTAAAGTTTTTTCATAGTACAACCACCTTTTATTATTTTTTAGGTTTAAGAGTGCAAAATTCCTTATACGATCTTTCAAATTCTCTCAAAATTGCACCTAAGTCGGAGCTGTAATTTATAAAGCTTGCGCCCATATCCAAATACTTTTGTGCAAGCTCCGGGCTTCCGACAGGTAATCCCCACCACTTGCCGTTCTTTTTTGCAGCGGCGGCAACTTTCTCGATAGCTTGCTGCATAACAGGACTGTTACTTTCTCCGAAAACGCCTAAACTCGAGCTGAGGTCGGCAGGCCCTACAAAAAAAGCGTCAATGCCCGGTACCGCTGCAATCTCATCCAATTCGTCAAGAGCTTCCTTGTCTTCAATCTGTATCATAACGAATGTTTCTCTGTTTGCAAAACCCATTGCCTCCTGATTTCCGTCATCAAACATATATCTGCTGTCTGCACTTGCAAAATCCATTCCGCGTTTTCCGAGAGGCGGATACTTTGCATTTCTTACAATTTCTCTTGCCTCTTCGGCACTTTTTACGTGGGGTACCATTATACCCGCAGCACCGTCTTCAAGAGCTCTGAAATAGTCAAGATAGCCTTGCTTTCTGACTCTTACAAGGCAATCTGTTCCCGAAGCCCTTGCACCCATAATCATATGAAATATCTCCGTCTGACTGACGGGCTTGTGCTCCATATCAAGCCACAGGCAGTCAAAACCTACATAGCCTGCAAGTTCGGCAACTCTGGAGCCTCCGACGGCAACAGCTGTAGACAATGCCCATTCTCCGTTTCTGATTTTTGCCAACGTTTTGGATTTTCTCATTTTTACTCTGTCCTTTCAATTCCCGATAAATTATTTTTCAACCCTTTTGATATACTCATTCATTTCCTTTACGTATTCTTCACCGCCGTTTTCATACCACTTATCAAGAGCCTTGTCATATGCGGATACATCCTCTTCCCCAAGCAAAATCTTTGTTGTTGTCTTTATAAGATTTGTCTGCTGGTCGATAAATAGCGGCTTTGTTGCAATACTTGGGGTAAAGCCTCTGTCAAGGCTGAATACGGCATTATCCATACACTCGTTAAGGGCTGCTTTAATATCATCGGTAGACACCAAGGTAGCGTCGGTAGGCATATAAAAGTCTGTATCCGTGTTTCTCCTTACAACAGACTTACCAAAGCCCTGGTACACATCTGGGACAAATTTTTTCTCACCGTTTTCTGTCTTATAGCAAACGTTTTCCATTCCGTACATTGTTGTCGGCCATTCTTCATCGGAAAGCATCCAGTCGAGTAAATCCACAATCTTATCGGGATGCTTACTGTTTACCGTAATGCCGTGAAGTCCGAAGAAACCTGTCCCGTAAGGAGTACCTGCCTTGCTGCTGCCTTCTTCATCGATAATACATGTAACCATACAAATATCTGCGTTCTTGTCAATCTTTCGCATTTCTTTAATGTAGCCGTCGATATACGCCGGAAACGCTCTGATTACGCCTACGACGCCCCTTTTAAATCTCTCTGTAGAGTTGACATATGTTGTAATTGTCGGGGCATCCGGATCTATAAGTCTTTCCTTAAACAGCTTTGCATTAAATTTAAGCGCCTTTTTATATGTATCGTCCGTTCTGCTGTATTTAGGATCCATATACTTGTATTTTCCGTCTGCTTTCTGCCATCCGAAAAGCTTAAATGTTTCTTCAACTGTAATTGCCATACCCTTTGCCGCATCATTATATGAGGCTATACCGTATGTATCGTTCTTGCCGTTTCCATCGGGGTCATTATAGGTAAACTTGTATAAAATGTCATAGAATTGGTCAAGGGAAAGCTTTCTGTCCTTCGGAATTTCTATTCCGAGGTTGCGCAGCCAGTCGGCTCTTATATAAAATCCGTCCTGACGCATCATTGTACTTCTCGGAATACCGTAAATATCGTCATCCTGTTTAACCTTCATTGCATCCCACGACTGTTCATACGTGTACTTTTCCAAATTTTTCTTACCTTTGAGATATTGGTTCACCGGAATAAGTACGCCTCCCTCTGCAGCATCAACAAATTCCGTTCCGTTTGTACGAAAGCATACCAAATCCGGATAATCTCCCGATGTAAGCATTATCTGCAATCTTTCTGTATAGCTTGTAGCGGGCGGAGCCTCTATGGACAGCTTTATTCCCCTTTCTTTTTCTATATGCTCAAACCATGCGGGATCCCCTGTTTCATTAGGTGCAGAATCAGAAAACACTTTAATTTCAACAGCGCCGTTTTCAGAGCTTGTTTTACTTTTGCCGCCGCTGCAGCCTGCAAAAAGCGTTAATCCAACTGCAAGTGCAATGCAGGAACAACTCATTTTCTTCAACTTTTTCATTAAAATTCCCCCTATTATTTAATATAATGTTTTTATTTAGGCATTGCCGTATGCGTTACCCCTTAACCGCACCTATCATAACGCCTTTTACAAAGTACTTTTGCAAGAAGGGATAAACAAGCATAATCGGAAGCATTACAACCAAAAGCGACGCGTACTTAATGCTTATGGATACAATATAATTTTCCTGCGCAGGGTCGTTGTTACCGTTTTGTACATTGGCAAGAACAATCTCCCGAAGTACAAGCTGAAGCGTCCATTTGGTACGATCTCTGATATAAAGCATTGCCGTGAAATAGCTGTTCCAATACTGCACCGCAATAAAAAGGCACAGTGTCGCAAGAATGGGCTTGCAAAGAGGCAATGCAATTTTAAATAAAATGCAAGGTTCCGAAGCACCGTCTATAGACGCCGCCTCCATTAAGCTGTCCGGAAGCGCCTCCAGAAAGTTTTTCATAAGAATCATATTGTAAGCGCTGAAAGCTCCGGGAAGAATTACCGCCCATAAGCTGTCAATAAGCCCCAGAGAACGCACGAGATAATAGTTTGGAATCATACCGCCCGAAAACATCATCGAAAAAATTACCATATTCATTATAATGCCTCTGCCCTTTAGGTGCAGTCTTGACAAAGGATACGCCATAAGCGTAATAAGTGTAAGTCCTATTAAAACACCCATTACCGTTACAAATATCGTGTTGCCGTATGAAATGATAACCTGCCCTTCCTTTAATACAAACTTAAATGCAGAAAGTGTGAATCCTGACGGTAATATCATAAGCGGATTTTTTAAATATTCCGTATATTCACTGAAGGCTACCGCAATAACATTTAAGAAAGGGTACAACATTATTATGCAGATCAATGTTACAACCGAATATACACAGACATCAAACATTTCAATTTTCTTTTTCATATTGCACCTCCTTAATAAAGGCTCGACTCGCCGAATTTCTTAGCAAGCTTATTTGATGTTGTAATCATAATAAACCCTACTATTGACTGGAAAATACCCACCGCAGTGGAGTAGCCCAGTCTTCCGCCGATAACACCGATTCTATATGTATATGTTTCAAAAACATCCGCAACTTCGTACGTCATCGGACTGTAGAGGAGTAATATCTGTTCAAATCCGTTTTTTAAAACACTGCCCATACGAAGAATAAGCATAACCATTATTGTGCTCATAATGCCGGGCAGTGTAATCTTAACAAGTCTTTGCAATCTTGTTGCACCGTCTATATAAGCAGCCTCATACATTTCCTGGTCAATACCTGCAATCGCCGCAAGATAAATAATGGTGTCCCAACCCGAATTTTTCCATACATCCGAAATAACAATTATACTTCTGAAACATTCCGGCTTTTGCAAAAAAGGAATAGGCTTTATACCGAAAAAACCTATTATATAATTGATAATTCCCTCGGTAGGTGATAAAAACTGGGTAATCATACCTGCCAGAACAACCCATGAAATAAAGTATGGCAAATAAAGAATTGTCTGTGCGCTCTTTTTAAAGGTCTGTCCCTTGATTTCATTGAGGAACAAGGCTAATACAATCGGTACGGGAAAGCACCAAACAAGTCTGTAAAAGCTGAGTAAAATCGAGTTTCTCAGTATCTGATAAAATTCCTGCGATTGAAACAAATATCTGAAGTTTTCAAATCCTATCCACTCGCTCCCGATAATACCCTTCAAGATATTAAAATCCTTAAACGCTATCACCGTGCCGAACATTGGTATATAATTAAATATCAACAGATACAGAAGGGGCGGTACCAACATTATGTACAGCCACTTGTCTTTCCCCGGTCGGCATTTGTCTGTACTTGTTTTTTTACGTGTACCGCTAACTGTCGTTTTCATATATCTCTCCAATCTGTCGCAACAATGCAACCTTCTCCTATTTAAATACATAACTTCTATCATTTGGTACCTTACATATATTTTAACACTCCTGTTATTTTAAAAAAACCCACAAAGTTTACCACTTTAGTATAAAATTTTGCTTTTCATCACGGTTTCAATACTGTGAATAAGGTAGATCCACTGTTAAAAGTTATACAAAACATCTTTTAAAACCGGATAAATCCTGTCTGCCATATATCTGAAACCTACATCGGATGGGTGTACACTGTCAACAAGCGAATCCTGGGCATTCCTGTCCCCAAGAAGTGATTCTCCGTCAATAAAGTATAAATTTTTGTCACCGTTTCTTATTCCTTTTATATATGATTCCATTATAATTACTCTTGAAATCTGCATCGGCTTTTCCCATGTTACCACCCTCGTGGGTGCCTTAAGCGGCGCCGACATCATTATAACTGGCAAATCCGGATTTTTTCTTCTGATTGTTTCATAAAATGAATAATGCGTATCCGCAAGTTCTTTTTCACTTCTTGCGTTGTAGTCATAATCAAGCACAAATGCACTCATATTCAGGTTTGAGATGTACCTTGCTATTGCATTATCCCCGTACGCATTGCCCGAAAAACCCAGATTGATAAAGTCAAAGTCAAGCTCCCGCGATAAAATTGAGCTGTAACAGTTCCCCGGTCTTGAGCTGCAAGCGCCCTGTGTTATTGAAGAGCCGTAAAACACAACAGGTTTATCCACCGTATATTTATCGGGTTCAATCACTTCCGCCTTATCACTGACCCCTATAAACAGAGAATCAACAGACGTATAGAGAGGAAAATTTATTATAATATCTCTCATAATTCCTTCATCCTTTTTAGAGAACTTGTGTACTCCTTCAAAAGTCGATCCATCCTCGTTTAAATGAGGTACAAAGCAACTGTTGTATGCAAGGGGAAGCTTACATCCCGAGGGCCTTGAAAACATATCAAATCCCATAACTCCTGTAGACGACATATGCACAAGAGGCACCGGGTCATTAAGCTTTGCCGATATAGCCACATACGGAGAGTTTGTCTTAAAACGCACCCTTCCCCCTGCCGTACACTTTGAAAGCTCCTTTAATCTTTCCAAAACATTCTGTCCGCCGTCAATTTCTTTCGGAAGCCGTAAAAATCCGTTTAGCTCATAAGGCTTACAGAATCCGTGAAGTGAAAACGGATTTTCAAAGCAGCTCTTAAAAACAACATCGGGAAGGTCGTTTCGCTCATTTCTAAAATTTCGGTCAATTTCTTCTATCTTGTTTTTCATTGAATAATTCTCCTTCATAAATTTGTACTTTATTTGGTTTTCAAAAAAACTCTTGTGCAAACAAAATCTATTTGATATAATGACATTTGTCGGAAGTCCGGGGGATGCGTTTATCATTTTATGTACCGATTGTTTAATTGGTATCGCAGAAAGGATCTGAAAAAATGAAAACAGTTAATCACAGTGTCGACCTATGTGTTGTCGGCGGAGGTATTGCAGGACTTTGCACAGCTGTAGCTGCTGCGCGCCACGGAATTAAGGTCGTTCTCATGCAGGACAGACCGGTTTTGGGCGGCAACGCCTCAAGCGAAATTCGTATGTGGGTGTGCGGTGCAGAAGGCACAGATGTACGGGAAACCGGTATTGTTGAAGAGCTTATGCTCGAAAATTATTACCGCAATCAAAGCTTAAGCTACAGCATTTGGGACAGTGTTTTATATGAAAAAGCACGTTTCGAGCCCAACATTACGCTGCTTTTAAACTGTAGCTGCAACGAAGCGAAAGCGGGCAATAACCATATCGAAAGCATTACGGGTTGGCAGCTCACAACAGAAACTTTTCACATTGTAAAGGCAAAGTATTTTGCGGATTGCTCCGGCGACTCTATATTAGTTCCTCTTACAGGGGCACAGTTTATGCTTGGGCGTGAGGCTAAAGCAATGTTTGGTGAAAGCATTGCTCCCGAAGTTGCCGATAAAAAGACAATGGGAATGAGCTGTCTTTTCCAAATCCGAGAGACAAATTCTGTGCAAACATTCATCCCCCCTGCCTGGGCGTATGAATATCCGGATGATAGTTCCCTTCCTTACAGGGAACACGCGTTTGACTTAACAAATAATTTCTGGTGGATAGAGCTCGGCGGAATGGCTGACAGTATTCACGATACGGAGGATTTAAAAGACGAGCTGCTTAAAATAGCCTTCGGTGTATGGGATCACATTAAAAACAAAGGTGACCACGGATATACAAATTGGGCTCTTGATTGGGTCGGATTTTTGCCCGGCAAGCGTGAAAGCAGACGATATGTCGGTAAGCACATCATTACCCAAAACGATGTGGAAAACGAAGGACGATTCGACGATATAGTTGCATACGCAGGCTGGACCATGGATGACCACTTTCCCGAGGGATTTTATTATAAACACGGATGCTCCACAATTTGGCATCCTGCGCCCTCTCCCTGGGGTATTCCGTGGAGAAGCCTGTATTCAAACAATATTGACAATCTTTGCTTTGCAGGCAGAAATATCAGTACAACGCATGTTGCCCTAAGCTCTACGCGGGTGATGGCGACCTGCGGTGTTATCGGACAAGCCCTGGGGACGGGTGTTGCGCAAATTGTTAAGCGTAATGTAGGTTTCGATGAAATAGATATTAAATCTCTTCAGCAGGAACTTATGTATGACGATTGCTATTTGCCCTTTGTATCAAGGAAAATTTCTTCTCTTACCGCAAGCGCAGAAACAAACGCTCCGCTCACAATAAACGGCATCGAAAGAGACGAAAAAAACTGCAGTAATGAAAAAACACTGACATACTCATTCAGCACACCGCAAAACATAAGCGAAATACGGCTGATTTTCGACAGTAATCTCAATCGGGAATACGATAATATGCCGTGTAATTTCCGATTAAACGAACCCGGCTATAAACTGCCGAATACAATTGTTAAAGAATACAAAATTATTGCGGACGGTACTGTTATTGTTGATGAAAAGAATAATTATCAACGTATGCGAAAACACGCAGTTTCGGTCAATGCAAAAAACATTGAGATACGGCTTGTTAAAACCCATGGTGCGGATGAATTCAAAATTTTTGCGGTAGATTTTAACTGACAAATTCAGGGACGACCTATGAGAGAATATCTTGTTGCAGTCGTCCCTGAATTTTTGCACTTAAATACCGTCTGACAATCTCCACGCAACTCCGCTGTCGGGTGACTGCATACGGTGGGTAAAATCCTTTTCCTTAACACCGATAAAACGCAGGAAATTATCTTCATAAATTTTTTGTTTGATTTCTTCGCTTACACCCAATTTTTCGTAAAGTCTGTTATCAATTTCAACCCAATTTTTAACCCATTCTCCGCCGTAGTTTGATGCGGAGGAATCGGTACCGAACATAATATTATGGGGAACATCATAGCCGATATTAAAAATTTTGAAAAGTAATTCCTCACGGTATATTTCCGGCGTACCCGGCGTTAAGTCAAAAAACATTTCACAAGAAACGTTTGGATTTTCCGTATAAGCATTCATAAATTTTCCGTAAAGCGCTATACATTCGTCATGCCAGGGCCATGAACAGTGTCCCATTGAAAATCGCAGAGTTGGTATCGATAACAAGGCCTCCCAATTAACGGGCCTATTGTACTGTGATGAAACTGCCCCGTTCCATAGTATCCCCGAGTGAAAGAACACCGGCTTTTTCAGCTCTGATATTTGTTCAAGCGCCTTCATAACCCTCGGTTCGTAAACATAATAGTCATCACAAATCATTTTATAGCCATATATGCCACGCTCTGACGAATCTTTTATTTTTTCATTTAGGTTTTTTTCCGAAGGATGAATCCATAATATCGGAAACAATCTTCCGTCATATCCTTTGGTCCATTCCAATACATTTTCAATACGTTCTTTGTAATCGGCACGCGGTTCTCCGCCTGCCTCCATCGGTCTGCGAGAGAATACCGCCCCTCCGTACACTCCCGACTTCTCCATTCTTTCAATCAGCGCACCGGATGACGGAGACCCGTTTTCCGCATGTATATGCATATCGTATATTCTCATTTTCATACCCCCTCCGTAAATTTTTCTTTATCGGCAAAACCATATCCCTCAAACAGTTTTCCCCCGTTTTTAATATGATTTTTCACTGCCCTTTGAAGCGAACTTTCATTCAGTTTATCTGCGTTATATGTAAAAAGTCTCTCAACCGCTTGACCCGATTCAAAATATGAAACTATGTCAAAAAGAGATTGAAATTTAATTATATTTGAATTTTCATTTAAAAAGTCTTTTAAATGAAAATCCAAAAGCCAGGATTCGCAGCAAAAATACTTATAGCTGCATTGAGGATAGTACCTTTCAAAAAAAACAACCGCCTTCTCAAATGATTTTTTGCAAGCCTCAATATCAAGCGGTTCTCCCTGCGGGATATGTACCTCTGTAACAGGGTCGCCTGTCTTTATTTTAAGGCGTTCGTTTTTTTCTTTTGCTTCGCCGTACCTGAACTGCAATCGCCCCAGACGAAAAAGCCGCATCTCCATAATCGACTTAATCCAGTCCATTTCCGTTAATCCGATTTCTCCGCTTACCGTATGGTAATTTTTTGTCCATACAACAACGTCTTTTAAGGTATCAATCAAAATACTTTCACTGATTTTCATTTTTTGGTAATCGGCCGCTAATTGTTCACAGTCACAAAGTGTCTTTAAAAGATTGTACATCGGCAAAGCAGAATTCCTGTATCTGTCAAAATCTTTGCTTGCATCTGTTATTATTTTTTTCCACTGCTTCGGAAAAGGTAAAATATTGCACCATTTTGTTATGGCTTCCATATAAACACCTCCTTGAATAATTCTTAATGCTTATATTTTATCATCATTTATTTTTTAAAGATACCAATTGAATTATCTTTTTGAGTACACATTTTTGCCCTTTCACAATAAAACTATGTAAATAAAACGCTTGTTGATTTTTAAATTTGTGATATAATATATTTAGTTGATTTTACCCATTAAACAAAAAAATAAGGAGAAAACAATGACCGTATACGAAGCTGTAATGAAAAGAAGAACAATACGAAAATTCAAGCAAATTAAAATTGATCACAACGATTTGTTAAAGCTTGTGGATTGTGCAAGAATGGCACCATATGCTGTCAACGCGCAGCCTTTAAAATTTAAAATTATTGATGACAAAAGTCTGACAGACGTCATTTTCCCCTATACAAGATGGGGCGCCGCATTGGCAGACGGAACTCCCAAGGCTGATGAACGCCCCGTTTCTTATATCGCAGTTTTCGGTGATACCGAAATCAAGCAAAATTTTATTGCAGACAGTGCCACCGCCGCGACAATAATGATTTTAGCGGCAGAAGAGATGGGAATTTCAAGCTGCTGGCTCGGTGCAATAGACAAAGAAAAAATTACATCAGAATTGAAAATTCCCGAAAGATATAAGCTTGAATATTTAATTGCGTTCGGCTATCCTCTCCAAAAATCACGGGCAGTCGATATGAAAAACCAAAGCACAAAATACTACTTAACCGATGACCAAGTTGTAAATGTTCCCAAAAGAACCATTGAAGATATTTTGTTATAGTTTGTGTAAAATGTAAGTTTTCGGCAATACACTTGATGAATTTAACCTATATTTTTACGTAAAAAAGGAACTGATTAAGATTTTAATCAGTTCCTTTCAGACTGTCGAAAAACTGGGGATTCGAGAATTTGGGGAGTTGTCCGAGGGAAAATCCCCTTGTCTTTATTCCCATATTCTGCGCAAGAAACAACGCCGTTCCGCTTTGCATAATCTTCAAGCAGTTTCTTTTGGTTTGTGATACTGTTGCTTTCGCCTTGCAGCTCGTCATCACGGGAAAGACGCTCATACAAAGGCGTGATTTTTGTGCTTTTCATTATGCACAACTCCTTTCTTTTTCTCGTTTTGACTTATACAGATAAATAAGTCTTTTATAGCATACAACACCGAAAACATTATTGCTGTTTTATTACGGACTGCCTTTAACGCTGTTTTTATATATGTTAACCAAAAAACGAAGCGCCTCTCACTTTAGCCACAGCCCGATAAGGAAGTATTGCCCTGATAAACATCCTTTTTTTGATTTCCGTGTTAAAAAGGCTCGGAATCCGTCAGGATTACTCGCTTTTTTGCCTTGAAATTCATCAAAAATTATTGTTTACAGGGTGCAAAACAGTTTTGAAGACCGGAGTTTAAGATTTGGGCAAGGAAACAGGCAGCCATATATGGTAAGTTACGACTGCCCATTTGCGAAGTATAAATCTAAAATACGGTTTCAAAACCAATGCTTCATTATCGGGTTGTGGCTTTGTAAAGCGCTTCGTTTTTATAAGTATTATAACAGTTTGTCAGTGTCTGCTTAAACGGCGCAATAACCCGTTGTATAGTAGCCGAGGTTTGCGCGGCGATCCAATCTTCCGAAGCATGCGCATACGGGAACATCGGAATTTAGCTCTACCGAATACTGCCCCATGGGAATGCTGTACTTCTCGTCGCAAAAAGGAAGGTCCATTCTGATGCAAATTACTCTTTCCGCCGGAACTGTAAGATGCAGCCCTTTTACGGGCTCCTTGTCTTCAAAATAAATATTTACGAGAATATTTGCATCACTTGTATTCTTATTTGTAATCATCATTGCCTCATGCCCCGGAAGCGACATATCATCACCGTTTCCGGGAAGATCCCCGTCAATAAACATATAATGCTGATATCCCAGTACTTTTTCTGACATCTTCTTTTCCCCTCCCTATTATAGGTCTTTCATAAAGTAGCCGCACATTTTCGGTGAAAGTGGCTTACAGCCGTTATCGGTAATAACAAAGCCTGTTTCAATGCGTCCGCCGTGAAGATCCGGATGCCCGAAAAAGCTTACATCAACCATAACTGTCATTCCCGGAACAAGCTCAAAATCACCGTTAGGTCCAAAGAACGGGGATTCTGCCTCCATAAGACCTATGGAATGAGCAAACGGACAAACTATGTAATCTTTAAGTCCGTGCTTTTCGTAATACAAACGGCCGGGGGCATCAATTTCGCGCCCCGTCATACCGGGCTTTAACATATCGCGCGTAAGCCTGAAGGTTTCACGCATATGGTTAAGCAAATCCTTTTGCTTTTGGGTGTATGTTCCGCTTACAGGTATTGTATCGCCGAATGTTCCGGCATAACCGTTAAAACGCGGTGCAATACCAATCATAACAAGCTCTCCGTCATTCATAACCTTGTTTGTAGCCGTGGGAACAACCGCCTTTGCACGCTCTCCCGAGCCAACAATTGTTGAATATGCAAAGCTTGTTGCGCCGTTTGCACGGCAAACTGCCTCGCCGGCTGCGGCAACCTCAAACTCATATGCGTTTGGTTTTATAGCGCTTATCATTTTGTCGTATGCCATATCGCAAAGGTTTGTCGCTTTTTGAATTTGTACAGCCTCCCATTCGGATTTGTATGCACGCAGCGTTTCATATTCGTCCGTTATGTCAACCATTTCAACACCGTCAAAACCTGCGGCAAAGTCGCAGTACACCTGATGCGGAATTGTTGCGGTTCCTACAAAGCCGATTCTCTTAAGCACCGTTCCTTCACTTTTAAGTTCTTCGTTCAGCTGTTTAAAATTGATAATTGTTGCATTCGGATATTCTTCATCGGGAACCATAAACACAGGAAAGCAGCGCACCTTTGTAATTGCGGAGTTCATCTTTGCAAACGGCTCTGATTCAGGACCTCCCAAAAGCATCGGCTCGCCCTCTTTGGGAATGAGTGCCGCACCTTTTTCAAACTGACCGCACCACCCTGTAAGATACCACCCGTTTGCAATGTTCAGTTCATCAAAGTAAACAAGTGCCGCATCCAAATTCTTGTCTTTTAAAATACCTCTTACTTTTTCAATTCTTTTTTCCGTTTCCCGCATATTGTAATATGCCATAACCGTTTCCTCCTTAAATAAATTATTTTAATGCCGTTCAAGCCGCCTAAAAAACCAGCCTGAACGCAAAAATACAGAATGAATTTTGCATAATTGCACGCCTTGCTTTAATAAAAAACGGCAATCTCAGATTTTTTTAAAGTTATCATCTAACGGAAACATCGGCCGCCTGATATTTTTCATATGCATATCTTCAAGGCGTTCTGTTGAACTGCCCGGCGTAAAAGCAATAATTGACCGCCCTGCAAGCTTTGCAAGCTCCGGGAACAAATATCCCAGCTTCACTACAATGATTCTGAATTTATTTAAATCAAGGTTAATTGATTTAAATATATCAGGGCGGCACATACTTGCTCTGTTTTTCGTTATTATAACAGTCATATCTCCGCAGTCAAGGGTGGCGCTTTCCCCCGCATTTCCGCCCGTATATGAAATAATATCGCCCTTGTGGATAAGTTTTCCCTTTATAAATGCACTCTCGCTGTTTTTATCCAAACTTGCACCTACTTTTAATGACAGCTCGTCACCGATATTTGCGCTGTAGCATCTGCTGCATGCGGCGCTGTCGGCAATTCCTGCTATAAGCACATTTTTTGCGCCTGCCGCAGCAATGCGGTTTATCATATACGCATTGTCACCTGCCGCGCCTGCCGTGGTATTATCGCCCGAATCGGAAATAAAAACCGTTTCTCCGGTTTCCATCGCGAGCCTTATAGCCTCATTCGGCTCAACCGCCTCTACAAGGAATTTAAATTCATACCTATGCTTATAAAATTCATCGGCAATTTTTCTTGCACACTTTTTTGCAATATCAGGATCCGACTTATGCGTGGCAACCACGGCGGGCCCCATATATTTTTCATCAATCCACGGCTGACCGTTAAACACCTGAACGCAGAGCATTCCGGGGATTGTCCTTTCGCATTCCTCCGCCATTTCCATAATACTTTTAAGCGGCTCTGTATTTGTCTGCACCGCATCACCGCATATTACTACATTTTCCCTTTCTATCTGCGGTACAGGCAAAATATTATTTTCCATACAATATACAAGCATTTTTGCGGCACGCAGCTGTGTTTTTGTATGGTCGCAGTGCGGCGCGGTGCGAAATGCCGTAATACAATTTGCCATTTTTACTATTTCATCTGTGTTATCGGCGTGAAAATCCATAGCTATTGATATCGGAATGCTGCCCCCGACTTTTTCCCGTACCTTTTTTAACAAATATGTATCTCCGGAGCCGATTTCTTCAACGCACATTGCCCCGTGAAGATAAAGCCATATTCCGTCAATCCCTTTGGGTGGAATTCTGTCAACAAGCTCATTTGCAAGACGCATAAAATCTTCTTTTATTACAGCCCCGCCCGGCAATGCATGCGCATAAACGGTAGGTACAACTTCATAACCTTTATTAAGGAAATAATCCGTAACCTTTATTTTTTCATACATTGCCGCACCCACCGCATAGTCAAAGTCTTCAAACCTTGTATAAACAGGTGTCAGGCTGTTCCCCTCGCATTGAATCGAGCCAACCGCTACTTTCATTTTAATCATCTCTTTCTTTTTTTGCAAACGTTTGCAAAATCTTGAAAAATAAAAAATAAGCATGCTTATTTTTTATTTTTTCGTTATTCGTTTTTATCTAAAACCGTATCTCCGTACTCAAGATACGGCATCAGCAGCATCTTTTCTTCGGATTTTCTGTTCCGGCTTTCGTCAAGGCAATCCAAAAGGCGCTCTCCGACGCTCCTCCCTATTACGGTTTCAGGCTGGCGGACAGAGGTTATCATCTGCCGTCTGTCATCCTTTAAATTATGTATATCAAACCCCATAACGGAAATATCCTCCGGCACGTTTAAGCCTTTGTCATGAATGGCACGCAGCGCCCCGTACGTCATCTGTTCCGAAGTAACAAATACGGCGGAAAACTTTGTTGTATTTCTTTCTTTTAACAAATCACACATTGCCCTATAGCCCGACTCTGTCTTATAGTCGCCGTATCTTATCAGCTTTTCGTTAAAGCTGATATTATTTTTTTTAAGAGCCTCTTTATATCCGGCAAGTCTATCGGCACCGGTAGTCTCTTTTACAGAGCCTATTATGGCAGCTGTCTTTCTGTGACCGCGGGAAATAAGATACTCCGTTCCCATTTTTCCCGCAGCTTTGTTATCAATTGTAATCAGATTTATGTTTTTAAGCTTCGGAACATTATCTATAAATACAATAGGAATATCGTTTTCAACAAACATTCCGGCAGACGCTCCGCTGCAGTCTACCGTTGCCAAAACCAAAGCGTCTATGCGCCGCTTATATATCATCTCAAGCGTCCGTTGTTCCTTTTCTATATCCTCGTTTGTGTCCGATATAATAACCATATATCCCTTTTGCGAAACTACAGTATCAATTTCTTTAACAATTGTTCCGAATAATGTTTCCGAAATATCCGGCAGCACAACCGCAATCGTTTTTGTAGATGATTTTTTCAGCGAGCGCGCAACCTCGTTCGGTATATAGGAATACTTATTCACGGCATCTAAGATAAGCTGCCTTGTTTCTTCTTTCACCACGGATTTTCCGTTTACCGCCCTGGAAACAGTCGATACAGAAACACCCAGCTCGTCAGCTATGTTCTTTAACGTATATCTGCTCATTTAAACCACCTTTGCAATCGTTTGCAACTTCATTATACATTAGCACTGTTATCTTGTCAATTATTTTTTTCAATAAACAATCATTCCGCAAAAATTTACGGCAAATTCTTTAGTTCCCCGTAAACGCATAGTGCAACATCTATAAATTCCTTGACAGCCCGATTAAGATAGCGCTTCTTTTTTCTGAGAAGATACACCGTTCTTTCCGCAAAGTCGCTGTCTATTTTATAATACAGCAGGTTATCATTTGCCGCAACCTCTTTTACAAGCGTATCCGTTACAAAGCATATCCCCAACCCTGACGCCGACATATTGTACGATGTCATAAGCTGGTCAAAATAAATTGACGTATTCGGCACAAAGCCCGCTTCATTGCATAGCTTTAATCCATAATAGTTCATACTGTTTCCGCTTTTCAGCATAAGAAATTTTTCATCTTTAAAGTTTTTTATGCTGATTTTATTTGCGCTGTTTTTTAAATGCTTGTTTTTTTGAATATCTTTACCTGTCAATGCGCAAGCTGCCGTTTCCGAATTTATACCTATATGCTTCGGTACACATAGAAGTATGGTTTCTTTAAACAACGGATATGATTCTATTGCTTCATCGTCAAAATTATAGTCTATTAAAATATCAATATTTTCTCTTATCAGCTCCTCTTTCAACATTTTAGAGTTAGATTCCAAAAGCTTAATATCTATCATCGGATGTTTTTTTGAAAACGGAACCAAAATTTTAGGTATTATATACGAAGATATAAAGTTTGCACCGCTTACAGATATATTCCCCACATTCAGCCTTGATATATCAATTATAAAGTTTTCATAATTTTTTTTGATATTGAAAATTTCTTCAACAGCATTTATATAAGCCTCGCCCTCCAATGTTAATTCAAGAGGATTTGCCGAACGGTCAAAAAGCTTTACGTGCATTTCTTCTTCAAGCTTTTTCACTGTTGCACTGAGTGCGGGCTGAGAGATGAAAAGATTTTCCGCAGCCTTTGTAAAGCTTTTTTCCTTATAGATTTCATAAATATAATCGGCATATTTAAACACAATTGTCACCTCATAAATATTTTTTATGGAAAACATATCAATATATGTATTTGATTATATCATTATTCACTGTTATAATCAATAAGGAATTTAAATTTGGAGGCAAAAAAATGTTACTGTCGAAAAATCTTGAAGGCGTGCATTCCGATATTCGCGGAGATTTGTATATTCACGCTCTTGAACTTGAAAAGCAAGGAACAAAGATATTGAAATTGAACACCGGAAACCCGGCAGCGTTTGGCTTTAAAATGCCCGAAAGCATAAAAAACCGAATTACCGCCGATGTGGAAAAGGCGCTCGGATATTGCGATATACGCGGTGTGGAAAGCGCAAGAGTTGCTATAAAAAATTACCATTTGTCGCGCGGCATAAAAAATGTTACCGAAAACGATATTTTTATAGGCAACGGCGTAAGCGAAGCAGCATATATGATTATTACAGCACTTATAGGGCCCGGTGATGAAGTGCTTGTCCCCTCTCCGTGTTATTCTCTGTGGACAAACCTTACGCATCTTGCTGGCGGAAAAGCGCGCTTTTACACCTGTGACGAAAAAAACGGCTGGCAACCCGATATCGATAGCATAAAAAAAGCCATAACAAGCCGTACAAAAGCAATCGTTCTGATAAATCCCAATAATCCCACAGGCGTTATATATTCCAAAAAAATACTGCTTGAAATAATTGATATCGCAAGAAAAAACAACCTTATCATCATATCGGATGAGATATACGACAGACTTGTTTTGGACGATAACATACATATTCCCACAGGCTCCCTTGCAGATGATGTTACTGTTATTACAATGAACGGCCTTTCAAAGTCGCATTGCATATGCGGGCTTAGATGCGGCTGGCTTTGTATAAGCGGTCCGGAAAAGGAAAAGGAAATTTTAAGAGATGCGCTTGTAAACATTGCATCGGTAAGGCTTTGTTCAAACGCTCTTATGCAGCTTGTTATTCCCGATGCGCTTAATGACAGCGCTTATACCGAAAATATGATAAACAAGAACGGCAGGCTTCCGCGCCAGAGAGATGCCGTTACAAAGGAGCTTGATAAAATAGAAGGAATAAGCTATGTTAAAAATTCTGCGGCTTTTTATATTTTCCCAAAGCTTGACCTTAAAAGACACGGCTTTTTAAGCGACACGGAATTTGCTAAAAAGCTGCTTGAAGAAAAGCACATTTTAATAATTCCCGGAAGCGGCTTCAGCTGTGTTGATAAGTCACACTTTCGCATCGTAATGCTGCCCGAGGAAAACGAATTAAGAAATGCCGTAAGAAGCATCGGAGAGCTTTTATATAACAATTAAATCATACATTTTTAATTTTTTGCTAAAAAACAGAGCCGACAAAACTTCCCTGAAATTTATATCCCCTATAGGTTTTGTTTTTAATAGAGAGATGGGGCGTAAACCTAAGTTTACGCCCCATCTCTCTATTAAATATCAAGGAACAAATGCCTCGGCATTCCTTCTACCATAAACGGCGAAAGCTCGCCGATGATAAGCGGCTTCATATAATCAACGCACTGCTTTTTTACGCCGACTTTGTCGCCTTTTATCCAATCAAGCGGTACTTTTCTTTCCGCATTTGCAATTTCGGATACATTCGCCGATTCTATGTCAATTCTGTACGGGTCGTCAGAAAGCCTTTTTATAACCGTCATTATCTCGGATTTTCCCATAACAGCTTCTTTTACCGCCTCTGCCCCTACCTGAAACGCCTCTGTAATATCCGTTCTTGACACTATGTGCGAGGCACAGCGCTGCAGCGGTCCGAGGGAAAATCCCCTTGTCTTTATTCCCATATTCTGCGCAAGAAAATCTGCAAGAAACAACGCCGTTCCGCCGAGCGAGGTGTGCCCGAAGGCGTCCTTATATTCGCTTTTTTTATTCATTTCGCATACGTATTTTCCGTCTTTTGTCATAATTCCTTCCGACACGGCTATAACAAACGCCTTCTTTTCTTTATGGCGCTGTACTGTTTCGTTTAAAAATTTCTCAGGGTCAAACGTTATTTCGGGAAGAAGAATCATTTCGGGGCCTTCGCAGTCCTCCGCTTTTGAAAGTGCGGACGCTGCCGTAAGCCATCCCGCGTTTCTTCCCATAATTTCAACAACGGCGATAAGGTCCGAGCCGTACACCTTGTTATCCCTTATAACCTCTTTCATTACAGAGCCTATGTATTTTGCCGCACTGCCGAAGCCCGGTGTGTGGTCTGTTCCCTTAAGGTCATTATCAATGGTTTTCGGCACCCCGACAAATCGAATGTCAGACCCTATCTTTCTTCCGTATGCACCCATTTTTGAAAGCGTGTCCATAGAGTCGTTGCCGCCTATGTAAAAGAAATATTTTATATCAAGCTTTTTTAACAGGTTAAAGGCTTTGATATACGGCTCTTCGTCAATATTGTAATCCGGAAGTTTAAAGCGGCATGACCCGAGGTAAGACGACGGCGTGCGCTTTAAAAGCTCTATTTCAAGGTCGTTTTGTATACAGTCTTTTAAATTAACATACTTTTCATCAAAAAAGCCGTACATTCCGTTTATCATTCCGTAAATTTTACCTGCACCCATATCAAGCGCCGTTTTGTATACGCCCACCAGGCTTGCGTTTATTACGGAGGTAGGTCCGCCCGATTGCCCGACTATTACATTACCTATCATTTCAGTGCCCCCTTTTTAATTACTTAATTTTTTCTGTTCAGTACGCAGTCCTCCGCCTGAGCAAACGAGGGCTTTGCCCCGTATCCGGCGGTATAGGCGTATGTAAGATGGTTTTCCCCCTTTCTTTTTTAAATTCTATTTTCATATTTTCGTCCTTAATCAAATTTTATATAATAATTTTCTTTTCACCTTGTTTTGCTTTCGCGCTGATTTCCCTGCCGTTAACAGATATTCTAAGCTCATTTTTAAATCCGAAAATGATTTCAAGCCTTGTTACTTTTGAATCCTCCCATTTAACATTTACGGTGTGTCCGCCGGGAATTTTAACGCCGCACATATGTCCGTTTTCCCACCCTTTCGGAAGATTGTATAAAAGATACAGCTTATCATCATGATAAGAAACAATCGCCTCCGTAACGGCGGCGGCAGCACCGAAATTTCCGTCTATCTGAAAAATAACGTCTGAATCTATATGCGGATAAAAATTCGGGTGCAAATCGAGCAGATTATCTGTAAAGCAATTTTGAAGTATTCTGTGCATATGCTCGGAAAATCTTTTATTATCCTTTGTTCTTGCAATCATACAAGCTGCCCACATCTCTCCCCAGCCCGTTTTTATACCCGTGTTATCAAGTCGGGTATAAAGTGACTTAACCGCTGCATTAAAGAAATCCTCCCCTTTATCTGCGGTAAACTGCTCCGAAGGATATAATCCGTACAAATGCGACAAATGCCTGTGTCCTATCTCTGTTTCCTGCCGTTTTTCGCTGTCCCATTCCACTATTCTTCCGTCAGACGAAATCTTTACTTTTGGCAGCCTCGCCTTTAGGTTTTTCCATATTTTAACGCTTTTTTTGTCTGTATTAAGAATTTCTGCCGATTTTATTGCATAATCAAAGGCATCATTTGCAAGCTCTATGTCCATTGCCGATGATTTACAAATGCTTACGCGGAAATCCATAGCGCCGTCTATTTCGCCGTAGGTTTCACGCTCATGCTCCTTAAATCTGTTTTCGGGAGATTGGCTGGGATAAATTTGCAAAACCCCGTTTGAATCCTCACAAAGATAGTCCTCATAAAATTCGGCTACTTCCTTAAAGAATTTATACGCCGTATTTTCCAGATATTTTTTGTCGCCCGTATATATATAATGCCACCACAAATGCTGCGCAATCCACGGCGCCGCGCCTATCCATACTCCGTAAAAGGTTGACTCCGGCGTACACTGCCCCCATACGTCATCCGCAAGCGGAAAATATACACCTCTGCACCCATAGATATTTTTAGCGGATGTCCTTGCCGCCGGCATACGTTTAATAAGGTAGTCCGAAAGCACGCCCGTACACTCCCCCAGCGCTGCCGATTCGGCAATCCAATAACACATTTGCAGGTTTATATCGTAATGATAATCGCTGTTCCACGGCGCTTCGTCGTAGCAGTTCCATTTTCCCTGAAGATTCATCGGAAGCTCTGCCGTAACCGAGCATGAAAGCATAAGATACCTTGCAAAATCGTAAATTATCTTGTACAGTTCGGGGTCGCTTTCTCCGTTTCTGATGTTTTTCATTCTTTCTTCAAGAAATGTTTTGTGCTTTTGTCTGTCGCCTATTTCAAAATCAACACGGTTCATTATTTTTGAAAATTTTTCGGAATGTACCTTTTTCAAGGAATTATAGCTTGGCAAATCAACTGCATATTTTTCCGTTTCATTTTCTTCGCCCAGGCTCGATGCAGAGCAGCCTACATTACAGTACGCCTTTATATAGGTTGCGTTTTCAATACGCCACCCCATTTCCGACTTATATGGCGTTCCGTCTGTAATAAAGCGCACTTTTACGGTAAATGATGTTCCGTTTTTAAAGGCTCCCTTGTAAATAAGTGTATCATCGGTAATGCTGTAATTGAAGGTTTCCGGCTGTTTAATATCTTTAAAATATGTCAGCTCACCCGAAAATTTATCCTCCGAATACCAATTTGCAACCAAAACATCGTTCACGCAATCACAAAAGGCTTCAAATAAAACTTCCTTATCGTCAATTTTTCTTTGAGCACGGGCAATCGCGTTTTCTATATCCAGTTCTCTTTCTGCAAAGCTGCATTCCCCTCTGTATTCAAATTTTAAATTGCCCGCATATTGGTAGCAATCAAAATTATTTTTAAGCGCCGAGCCTGAGCCGTACCCCCCGAAAAGGATCCCCGCTATTCCGGTTGCCCTGTAGATATCGTCTTTGTCCAAAAGCGATCTCACCATCGGAAGAAACTCCGCAGATTTATACGCCTCGCGCGGCACATCGGTATCTCCCCTCCACAGCCATTCGTGATTCATTGTTAAAACATCGCATTGTTTTTTGGAGCTTACCATTGCCGCAATTCTTCCGCTGCCTATCGGAAAACCGCTGAGCCAGTCTTTTGCCTGCGTTTGCATTTTCAGTTTTTCAATCATTTTTTTGTCCTTTCAACATCGTAATTACCGGGCTTTTTAAAATTCCGGTGGGCTTTGTATTGTATTCGTAACACCATGCATTGCCCGACGAATACCAATAATTTGAGCCAAACCACAGGCTGTCGCCGCAGTTGTGAAGTGCACCGAAGGTGTTGTATCTGTTTCCGTAAAATGTAAATTCAAGCATATGTTCCCCTTTTGAAACATTCTTTATTTTTACATTATACGGCGCAAACACTACTTTTTCGCTTTCTCTTTCGTCAAGCTTTACCTCGGTAAGCGCGCCTGCATATTTTCCTATGTTCACAATAAAATCGCAATCCTCGGGAATGTTGATTTTTGCATAATATTTTATGTTTCCTCCGTAAAAAGGCATTCCCTGGCGTGTAATATCGCCGAACCCGATATTGCTTTCCGCCGCGCATAAAGTCTTTTTGCACCCCTCCGCCCGAACGTTAAAATTACCGGTGATATAGCATGCCTCAAGGCTTATGCGCTTTCCGAACGGAACCTTTGCACATATTACATTTTTCCCTTTGCAAAGCTTTGGCAAGGGATATTTAACAATAGCCTTATCTACGAAATATCCGCTTGGATTCAGCTTTACTCTCTCCCCGTTTAAGCTTAGGGAAATAATCTCCTCCGCGCAAAAACAGGTATTTTCAAGCTCTGTTTCGCTTTCAAACTCAAAAAGAAGGTTTACAAAATGATTTGTTTTTTCTTCTTTTATTGCCCACGGCTGAATGTCCTGTCCGTCGGCAAACGACCAGCCCAGTTTCTTTCTCAGTGCCATATCTATTCTTAATATTTCTTCAGTGTCGGAAAAAGTCTCCGTGTCAAAAGAAAACTTTGCCAAGTCCAGAATGCAAACGTTATCTTCCCCGCGCTTATAATTAACCTTATCTTTAAAATCTATTTTTCCTATTTCCTTTTGCGATTTTTCCCTGATAATCCGCTTCGATGGTTTGCAGCCTTTGAGCCTTAATAGCAGACTGTCATTTTCAAAAAAGCTGTAGTACACCAGCGTATAACCGTTTTTGGCGATGTAGCTTACGGTTTCTTCTTTACCTGTCAGGGTGTTTAGTATAACCGGCTTAAATTCTCCCTTTATTTTTATTACTGTTTGCACCGGCAGCCCTATCGCGCTGCAATATTTATCTTCAAGAACACGGGCGCGGGCTATAAACAAATTGTAACAATCGCCGTCTTTTCGCATTTGGTACAAAAACTGCTTTTCTCTCTCCCCTGTAATATTTCTGATTTCTATATCTCTGTATGCGCTGAGCGAATTTATCAGTGCGGCTTGCTCATAGGGGATACGCTCTGCACGCTCATACAGCAAAGTTACTTTATTATCGGGCTTTGCGTCAACATACCTCGGCGCCTCGCCCATAAAAATTACTTTTCCGCCGGCGTCTGTAAATTTATTTAAAATATCAACCGTGGTTTTCCGCAATGTTTCACATCCCGGCACAATAATTACGCTGTAGTTCATTTCACCTACTTGTATTTCCGGACCGATGCTTTTACACAGCGCCGGCATACAAGCCTCGCTTATAAAATCAAAATCCACGGTCCCAAACAGCAGCCACTCTATAATATTTTTAAAATTATCATCCTTTTGCTGCCGTATTAAGGAGGTATTTTCCGCAGGTCCCCAATGCAGCCAATAGCTTTCAATAGGATGTATTACACCTATCTTTACCACGCTTTTGCCGCGCGTTAAAACAGTGTTAAGCCTTGCAAAATGGTTTTCTATGTATGCGTATTTTTCATACCACGGTGACTGATAATTTATTGACGCGGGGTAGTCGCGCTTGGCGGCCCCTTTCATTGAAACCCACGAAAGATGATGCACACGTGCGGTTACACCGAGCGCCGCCTGCCAGTCGCCCTGGTGCTTGTGTCCGCGGAAATCGAAGTCCCAGTTGGTGACGCCGTATAATTCCGAAAGCACGCCCTCGCGCCCGTATTGCCTTGAAGCCGACTGCGCCTGCTTCACCGTATCAAGCTCCTGCAGATTGCAAAGCATATCGACCCCCGGCAGTTCAAAAGACCTGTATGCGCGCATAGCCTCTCCTATTGCTGCGGTCTGGCGTTTTAGGGTAGACTCCTCCATCATATGACCTGTAAGGTATATGTTGTTATCGGCGCACCATCTGCCGCATGTGTCACTGAACGATTGTGTAAATCTTTCACATATATGGTCGTGATAATAATATCTTGCAACCGATACTTTCCCGTTCGGAAGCTCCCAAAATAGCTCCGGCAGACGCTTCGTTACGCTGATGCCGTATGCTTTCTTATAGGTTTCGTCAAAATCGGGTGTCCACGGAAGAAGTACGTCGGACTTGCTTTGTGCAAACGGCAGTACCTGTTTATGCACAAACTGCGGTTCATCCGTAAATATTGCGGGGACAGTTTTTCCGAACTCATTGCCGACTGCTTTTTTATATCTTTCATGCGTTATTTCAATAAATCTTTTTATTGCCTTCGGGTTTAGTGTGTCTACGTAAGTTTGCCCGTTATGCCACCCCGGCGACACGGGCGGGTTAACCTTGCAATACGCATACCATACCGTTCCCTGTGCTTTGTCATTTTCATTGTAATATTTATATGAAAGAAGCTCTCCGTTTTCATTAAGCACAATGTCGTAGGCGGCAATAAAATATGTTTTTCCTTTTTCTGTTGCCTCCTGCTTTGAGTAAATATTTTTCTCTTTTTTTGTTGTAAACGTAAGGTTGCGCTCCCGAAAGAGCGGCGTCTTTGTAACATATCCTCCCGCACTGCCCGACGGCCAGCGATCTTCATCATAAAGCCACGCAAGCATTTTCTCGCTTTTTGCCTTTTCAACACACTCTTTTACGAGAGTCATAAATTCGTCTCCGAGGTATTTTGTTGCCATTCCGCTTCTTGTATGTATATGAAATCCGCCCATTCCCATCTTTTTAAGGCACTCTGTCTGCCGCATAAGCTCGTCTTTTTGAAGTCTGCAATTCCATGCCCAAAAGGGTGCCCCGCGATATTCCGATGTAGGGTTTTCAAACAATTTTTTGTCAAATCTTTTGCTTTTACTTTTCTTATAAAGCATATATTTCCTCCTTCTTGTGTTTAACAGCATCTGAATTCGCACCTACTCAAATATTTCTATGCGCGGCGCCGACAATATTCCCAATTCACGCGTTACATATTCGTAGCACCATTCGTCGCCGTCCGTTCGCCATGTAGGCGGGCTTCCTGCCCATTCAAGCTGAGATACGCAGTGCAATGCGCCGAAAGTGTTAAATCTGTGTCCGTACAATACAAGCTTTATTTTATGTTTTCCTTTTTCAAGCTTAAATGAAAGCGCGTACGGCGAAAAGGCAATCCTACCTATATCTTCACCGTCAATAAACACCCGTATTAACGCACCGCGAAAATGATTGATGTGAAGAACCGCAGTGCAGCTTTGCGTTTCAATTTCCGTGCGATAGATAACGTTGCCGCCGTAAAACGGCATTTTTTGCCTGTCAAGGCTCATATATCCGATTTTTTCCTGTGCGGGAACAATTACCGCTTTTCTTCCCGAGAGTTTAACGCCGAAATTTCCCAAAAGATAACACCACTCTGTATTGGTTCTCAATCCGAGCGGAAGCTGCATAGTTAAAGTATTTTCTCCCTTTAAAATCCCGGGAAGCACAATTTTCTTTATGCTTCGGTCTGTATAATAGCCGCATACCTTTGAAATTACGGGCTTGTTATTAAGCGTGATTTTTGCATTATCGATATTTTCGCTTGCAAGCTTAACATCGCAAAGCTCAGTTTCGCTGTTAATCGTAAAATACAGCTTAATACTGTGCTTTGTCACTTCATGCGGTATTACCCACGGCTGCGGATAATCGTATCCGCGCGGCGGCATGGAAAGCTCTGCTCTGCAAATATTGTCAAGGCGCAGTATTTCCTCTTCTTCTCTTATCGGCGAATTATCAAGCGAATATCTTGCCCTGTCGAGAAGCAAAACATTTTCCTCTTCAAGTTCATACTCCGCCTCTGCCGGAAAATAAAGCGTTTTTATGTGGTTTAACCGAACTTTGTTTTCGGGAATTGTAGCTTTTTTCGGCTCGCCCAACCTTAAAAGTATGCTGTCGCTTTGGTAACGGTTTATATATATCTCTGTAGCGTTATTTTTAAGCTTAAATTCCGTATTTTCTGTTTTGCCGCTTAACGTGTTATACAATACCGGCGTATACTCTCCCTTAACCCTTATAATAAGCTTCTGCGCGTTTGTTTCCTCCTTGCATTCGGGCTGCACACACGATGCTATAAACAGCCATTTGCTTTTATTGTCCTCACGCAGATTATAAATCAAATTATCTGTGCGTGTTCCGTCTGTGTTTAGTATATCTATATCCCGCTCATCCTTAAGGGCGTCAAGCAGTGAGCACCGTTCAAACGGTATGCGGATATTTTTTTTTGCAAGCTCTTCACAGCCGCTTGAAAAAAGTGCATCTGCATATCGGGGTGCTTGCCCCGCAAATATAAGCTTGCCGCCTTTTTTTGAAAATTTTTTAAGTCTTTCAAGCGTGGACGACCGCAGCGTTAAGCACGGCGTAACGATAACCGCATCATACGTCATTGCGCCTACGCAAAATCCGTTTTCGCTGTCTTTATACTGCATTGGAAGCATTGATTCGTTTATAAAATCGAAATCTATACCGCCCCTTAAAAGCCAATTTGTAATATTGCTGAAATTTTCGTCAAGCTGCCTGCACAAATCGTTGCATGTATCTTTCGGTCCAAAGGCAAGATACATACTTTCAAGCGGGTGAATAACAGCCACCTTTACGCAGGGCTTGCCGCGGCTCAGTGCCACATTTATGCGGGCAAAATGGTCTTCTGTGTACTTATACTCACGCCACCAGGGCGACTGATAGTTAAACGATGCCGGATAGTCGCGCTTTGCTTCCCCCTGCATCGCCGTCCATGACAGATGCGGCACACGAATTGTTACCCCAAGCGCCGCTTGCCAATCGCCCTGAAACTTGTACCCGCGAAAATCAAAATCCCAGCCTGTCACGCCGTACATTTCAGATGCCATTGCTTCGCGCCTTAATTGATTTTTCACTGACTGGCACTGTTTTGCCGTTCCGAGTTCTACATTATTACACAATATGTCTATACCCGGAATTTCCATATTGCGGTAACAGCGCATTACATCACCCGAATTTTCCGTTTGCTTATAGGGTGAAATCTCCCACAGCATATGTCCCGTCAGCGCAATGGAATTTTCTTTGCACCAATTTGCCAAAGCATCCACAAAACACGCCGCCAGCCTTTCCGCAACATAATCGTGATAGTGGTAACGCGGCTGTAAACATCTGCCGTCCTCCTTATTCCACACTATTTCGGGGAAGCAGTCTAAAATATTATATCCGTATCTTTCTGCAAAGCCTTTTTCAAATTCAGGTGTCCACGGATAAAAGCTGTCGGCGCCGCCCAATGCAAACGCCTGCGGAATTTTTTTGTGAAAAAGCGGTTCATCGGTAAAAATCGACGGAACAACCGTACCAAAATATCCTCCTACCGCTTCTTTGTATTTTTCATAAGTAATATTTATAAAGTTTTTTGTCGCGTTGATATTTAAAAGATCGCCGTAGCGTTCGTTATTATACCACGGCTCTTTTTTTGTAATAACCATATAGGCATACCATTTCTGCCATGTCGGTTTATCGTTTTCATCTATCCGCAAATAGCTTATGATTTCCCCTTTTTCATTAAGCTTTACGTCATACACACCGAGCAGTGCATTTTCTTCGGTTTCGGCAGCCGTTTTTATATCGGTATGCTGCATTTTATTTTGTGTAAAGCGCAAGCAGCGCATACAATAACGCGGCTCTTTTGTTGCCAGTCCGCCGGCAAAGCCCGAGGGCGCCTTGTCCTCGTCATACAAATAAGCAAGCATATTTTTTTCGGCGGCTTTGTCTGCGCAGTATTTTACAAGGCGCATATATTTTTCGCCCAAATACTGCTCGTCTAAACCTGCCCTCGGATGAATATGAAATCCGCCGAAGCCCATTTCCTTAAAACAGTTTATCTGCTCTTCAAGCATTTTTCGGTCAAGCCCGCTGTTCCAAGCCCAAAACGGCGCTCCGCGGTATTTTTCTGTGGGATTTTTAAATAATTTTTCGTCAAAAGATTTACTTTTTTCATAAAACATATATTTTCCCCTGCCCATCCGGCTATTTTTGTCTTTTTCCGTCTCTTATAAAAATTGCACCCAGCAGCGCAATCGTTAAGACAATATGTGTTAAAAGATTTCCGTACGCCTTTGCCATAAAATCATACGCAATCCATACCAGGCAGTTAGGTATATATATCGCACGGTAATATTTCGC